>NZ_JBFAGK010000001.1:333482-729968 GCF_040660135.1 Streptomyces sp. NPDC050997 | reverse complement strand
CTGGCCGGCAAGGAGAAGGACGGCGAGACCGCGATGAGCACCCTCAAGCAGGAGGCCGTCGCACTCGACTACACCGCCAACATCGCGTACGGCGCCCAGATCCTGTCGGACAAGTGGAACCAGACCCGCAAGGCCGGCATGAAGGTCAACGACGGCCACCCCAAGTGGATCGAGAACTGGTTCTTCGCCCTGTGGGCGTACAACTCCGGCTTCTACGACACCGCCGACTCCGCCGGGCACTCGGGCGTGGGCTGGACCAACAACCCCGCCAACCCGCTGTGGAAGGCCAACCGGCTGCCGTTCCTGGAGAGCGCGTCCGGCGGTGACAGCTACTCCGACGCCGCGCACCCGCAGGACTGGCCGTACGAGGAGAAGGTCATCGGCTGGGCCGCCCGCCCCCTCGCCGCCATGTTCGGCCCCGGCGACATCAAGGCCGGTTACATCGCCGCCTGGTGGAACAGCCCCGGTGACCGCACCATGGCCAAGCCCCCGATCGACCTGTTCTGCGACTCCTCCAACTCCTGCGACGACTCGAAGATCGGCGACAACGACTCCAACGACCCCGGCCAGGGCGCCTGCACCCTCGACTCCGGTAACAGCGACACCAACGCGCACTGGCTGCACTGCTGGTGGAACAAGTCGGTGACGTGGAAGAACTGCACGACCTACGCCCAGTGCGGCAACCAGGTCCACCGCTTCAACACGAGCTACCCGGAGCAGGCGGACGCCAACTCCTACCCGCCGCGCTGCTCCAGCGGCCTGCCGTCGGGCGCCCTGATCGTCGATGACGTCGACAAGGGCGTGATCCCCGCCGGTTCGGGCTCACGCAGCTGCGGGGCGTCCACATCCGACGGCACGTTCGCGCTCAACTACAGCATGTGGAACGGCACTTACCCAGGGAAGATCGACACCCACCAGATCGGCGCGGGGTACGGCAACCACTTCTACTTCGCCCACACCCGGCAGCCGGAGTCCACCATGGGCACGGCGGACCGTATGCAGGCCGTCGGTGTCTGGAAGCTCGGCCAGAAAATCCCCGACGGCGGTCAGGCCAGGGTCTACGCGCACATCCCGGACCACGGGGCGCAGACCACCCAGGCCACGTACGAGATCAAGACCGCGTTCGGCACCAGGACGAAGACGATCTCGCAGGACGCCAACCAGTCCAACAAGTGGGTGGACCTGGGCTTCTACCGCTTCAACGACACGACCCCCGAGGTGAGTCTGTCCAACTTCACCAGCGACGGCACCGGCGACAAGGACATCGCCTGGGACGCGGTCGCGTTCGTCCCCGGCGACTACGAGACGATGCCGGACGTCGTGTTCGGGCCGGCCAATCCCAGCGCGCCCGACATCGACAACCTGGCCGCGCAGCCGGCCCGGCCCGCCGACCCTCCCACCTCCGGTCTCGCCGCCTCCGGCCTGGCCAAGTCCGCCCAGCGGCAGGGCGGTTCGGACACCGGTCCGACCTCCTGCGCCACCGGTGGTGACACCGAACTGTGCGCGACCTACCTGCCACTGGACGAAGCAGACCCGACCACGGCCAGCCCCACCACCATGCGGCAGTCCCGGACGCTCGCGGCAGCGGCGGCCGGACCGGTCGACTGGTGCAAGGATGCCGCCGGGACCAGCTACCAGTACACCCGCATCGACGGCTGCCTGAAGGGAGCCATCCTCCTTGAGGCCACGCGGGACGGCGTGCCCATCGGCACCGCAACGATGAAGGTCGTCCAGGAGATCAAGCTGGACCCCAAGTCCCAGCAGTTCACAACCTGGACGGAACTCTCGCTCATCGGCATGACGGGGATCACCTCCACGAGCCTCGCCACCATGACCGAGGACTGCTGGCCCACGACCGCCTGTACCGAGTCCACCGGCTCGTGGGTCGGCAGCCTCACCTGGACGACCGGCGACGTCCACACCGCCACCCGTACCAACACCTACAGCTGGAACAAGGTCGTGGGCGGCGAGGCGAAGCTCGACCTGGACTGGACCACCACGTGGACCACTCCCAACGCGGCCATCCCGGCGAACCAGAAGTGGGCCGCCGACTCCTTCGACGTCCGGTGCGACAACAAGGTCGGCGGCAACACCGGCTGTGTCTTCTACAAGTCCACCCCGATCCTGCCGCTCAACAAGCACAAGTACCCCGCGGCGGCCGCGTATTACTGGGTGCTGATGGAGATGCTCGACTCCCACCCCGGGAGCGAGGAGTACGGATCGCCGCTGCACCGGTTGGCGGACGACGCGGACGCGAAGGAAAACCGCGACAAGATGTGTGAACTCGCGGTCGCGGAGTGGAGACCGAACCCGAAGGCGATCGGCGAGAGCTGTGACGAGTACCCGTTCGCCAAGTCGCGCGAGAGCGGCGGCCAGAAACTTGAGTCGGGCAAGTACTGCGCACAGATGTACGCCGTGGAGAACACTGACGGGACGTTCACGCTGAAGCTCGACGAGAACTACGAGTACCCGACCTGGCACGAGATCTGTGGCCGGGCAGCAATCACGGCGCCCCAGAACACCGCGGCCGGCGGCGACCTGGGGCGGTTCACCTCGGACGTGCGATTGCTGGACAGCGACGCGTATTACGTCCAGACGGGCCTGGAGGGCTGCGACATCGACTCGGTCTGCGATCTCGGCTGACCCTGCCCTCTGCCCCGCCCCCTCACGGCGACGGCCTGCCGGATCCCCTTCACGGGTCCGGCAGGTCGTCGCCGTATCCCTCCGCCGCAACTTCTCAGTGCCGTACCCGGAAGACGCGCCACTCCAGCTTGCGCGCCTCGTGCACGGAGGGGACCCGGGGAAGCGAGGTGACCGGGGAGCCGTTCTCGACTCCCGCGCACAGCTCCTCCAGCATCAGCTCCTGACTCGCCCACAGCACCCGGTAATCGGGGTCACCGAAGGAGATCTCGCCGACCTCGCCGTAGTGGTCGCCTCGCCTGTGGTCCACGAACAGCATGTCGCCCGAGAAGCCCTGGGCGAACGGCACCCACTCGCCGTGCGCGATCCTGCCGACCACCAGGTCCTCGTCGCCCTCCTCCACCGCGTCCTCGGCCATCGACACGAGGTGGCGCTGCCGCTCCAGGATCCTCCGGGTGTCCAGCAGTGCGTAGTTCAGAACGAATGCCCCAGGATCAGTGCTTCCCCGCGGCGGGGTCACGCCGTCGTGTCGCGCCAGGAGTGCCTTCAGTTCCGGGTGGAGAGGGAAGCCAAGTCCTTCCTCCAACTGCGAGATATCCGTCTCCGAAGCCCCGGCGCGCAGGGACGCGTATTCGCCGGGGGCATGTTCGGACAGCCAGCGTTCGAGACGCTCCCACATCCGTGCGGTGTCGTGAGGTGCGTGAGACATGCAGCATGTATATCGCGTGTCTGGAGGGCGAATGCGGCGTTGTGCAAACCCACCTCGCAGTGGCGTGGCGGGCCTTTGACTACGACCGCCGCCACATCCTCACCCTGCGACGGAACCGACGCCTGGAAGGCCAAACGGCCGCGCCGGGAACAGCCACTCCGGCCGGCGCGGTTGCATCGACTGAGGGACCGGCGCCGCACGGGCGGGGAACACGGGGACCACAAGGTCGTTCGCCCCACCAGGATCCGGGCCCCAGGATGGCGGTACGCCCGCCGCGCTACTTGGACCAAGACGTATTTATGCAGGAGGACTGTTTCATGACTGACCGGCCCTTGACGATCATGGCAGTACACGCCCACCCCGACGACGAGGCCACCGGAACCGGAGGGGTCCTCGCGCGGTACGCGGCGGAAGGCATCCGCACGGTTCTCGTGACCTGTACCGACGGCGGTTGCGGTGACGGACCGGGGGGTGTCAAGCCGGGCGATCCCGGGCACGATCCGGCGGCGGTCGCCTTGATGCGCCGTCAAGAACTTGAGGCGAGCTGTGACGTCCTGAAGGTCAGCGATCTGGAGATGCTGGACTACGCCGACTCCGGGATGATGGGCTGGCCGAGCAACGACGCCCCCGGGTCCTTCTGGCAGACCCCCGTGGAGGAAGGAGCGGCCCGACTCGCGGAACTCATGCGGCACTACCGACCTGATGTGGTCGTCACCTACGACGAGAACGGCTTCTACGGACACCCCGACCACATCCAGGCCCATCGCATCACGATGGCGGCGCTGGAGATGACCGCGCTGACACCGAAGGTGTACTGGACCACGATGCCCCGCTCCGGGATGCAGCGGTTCGGGGAGATCATGCGCGAGTTTCATCCGGACATGCCGGAGCCGGATCCTGCCGAGGCCGCCGCGATGGCCGAGATCGGCCTGCCGGACGATGAGATCACCACGTGGGTGGACACCACCGCGTTCAGCGGTCAGAAGTTCGACGCGTTGGCCGCGCACGCCAGCCAGGGGGAGAACATCTTCTTCCTCAAGATGGGCAAGGAGAGGTTCGGCGAGTTGATGGGCATGGAGACCTTCGTACGTGTCCAGGACGCCACCGGCGCGGCCGTACCCGAGAACGATCTCTTCGCCGGACTGCGCTGATCCGCCCGTCCGGCCGCCCGGGAAAGCTCATCGACCGCACGGCGCGATCGAGCGGGTCACACACCCGGAGGCTTGGCCAACCGACGGGGCGTGGCGCTCGACGTTCCGGAGGGACAACCGAGTCCTCGAGGGCGACGACTACTGGCTTGACGCGCAGAAGCCGTAAGGCGAAAGCCGCATGAGCGTGGGGCCGGGTGGATCACCACCCGGCCCCATCGTCGTTCGACGGGAGGTTGTGTACGGGGCTCAGTCCCAGACCACCCGTCCGTCCTCGACGGACGCCCGGCGCCCACGGGTGAGCAGACCGTCCCCACGGCCGTGCTCCAGCATGTCGGCCACGCCGGCCAGCAGCTCGTCCAGCGACGAGGCGTACTTCTTCGGGTAGTCGGTCTCGCGATAGGCCAGCAGCGGGACGCTCCCGTCCCGCTGCCGGGCGTCCAGAACCAGCCCGTAGTGGGCGTCGGGTTCGGCCAGGACCGGAATCCACGACGACTGCCACCAGTCCTCGTCACCGATGTCGTCGGCGATACGGAGATTGTTCCGGTGCCGGTCGATGATGCTCTGGCAGTCGAGGAACACCTCACCGCCGGGGAAGATCATCGAGTCCACGTGGGGGACGAGCTTTGCTGTGCTGCCGTTGTTCAGGCGCAGCCATGCCTCCAGGGCTTCGGGAATCCGAAACCCCAGCTGGTCGCGCAGCTGTTGGATATCGGCGTCCGTGGCCGGGGGATTGAGAGCGTGAGCGCTGGCAGCGGCGTTCTTCTCCAGCCAACGGACGATCCTGATCCACGACGATCTGACACCGTCCGGATGAGACATGAGGTCTCCCTCGTGCTCTTGGGGTCAGGCGTGGGTCGCGTACGAGAGGAAGGTGGTCCAGGCCGCCGAGGTGAGGGCGAGTTGGGGGCCCTGGCGCACCTTGGAGTCGCGGACGTGGATGGTGTCGGGGCAGGCGGCCACTTCGACGCAGTCACCTTGGCTACCGCTGCTGTAGCTGGACTTGTGCCAGGACAGTGCTACTTCGACGCAGTCGTCGCCTTGGGAGCCGCTGTAACTGCTCTTGAACCAGGCCAGGTCGGACGTGTTCATAGCGCTCCTCGCATTCGCTTCAACAGGCCCAGGGAGTCCTCTGGGGTCAGGGCCTGTGAACGCATCTTGGCATAGCGCTGGTGGAGTCGGCTGATCTCTTTCGAGGCGGTGATGAGTCGCCCGTTCTCCTGCCCCTCCGAGTACCCGAACCACCGGTTGTCCGGCGTCTCCGCCAAGCGCATTGGCCCGTCCAACCCGGCATGCACCGGCTGCCGTAACGGCATCAGCTGGAACTCCACGTTCCAGTGCCGTTCGATCAGGTCCAGCAGGTGGTCGTACAACTCCCGCGTGACCTCGTCGCCGCCGGTGCACCGTTCCAATACCGCCTGCTCGACGATGAAGCTGAACGCGGTCGGGGGCTTGCGGCTCGTCGACAGCAGTTCGTGCCGGGCCATGCGGGCCGTGATCCGCTCGTTCATCTCCTCCTCGGCCGGGAGGGGCGGCACGCTGTACGACACCGCCCGCGCGTACCCTTCCGTCTGCAACAGGCCAGGGACCAGGCGGCACTCGTAGGTGTACAGGCTCACCGCCTCCGCCTCGAACCGCGCCCACTGCCGGAACCAACTAGCCAGCCCGGGTTGGCGAGACAGATGCCGAGCCGCCCCCCGCAACGCCCCGAACCCGTCCAGCACTTCCTCCGCCCGTTCCACGAAGTCCGGCGGCGGGAAGCGGCGGCCCTGCTCGATGCTGGCCACCGTCGGCACCGAGTACCGCACCCTCGGCGCGAACTCCTCCTGTGTCAGGCCCGCCCGTTTACGGAAGGCCTTGACGACCTCGCCGAACGTCTTGAGGCTGTCCGACACCTCGGGCTCACCGCCGCCGCCCCCACAGCCAAGGGCACCTGCCCCGCCCGTACCGTCCGCCATGCCAGGCCCTCCGTCCACCCACGCCCGTCAACCCCGCCAACCCACCCATGGTCACGGACGGTTACGCCTACTGTCCATCCCGTGAACTCGTACGCTGAGCCCGCGTATGGGTCGCTGACCTGGTGAACTGGGCCCGGACCTCGACAGATTGGGGCCATGACGCCAACCGGCCCCCACTGAACGCCGGTTACCGTACGTATGTTCACCCAGCGTAGCTGTCACATATATGCCTGGATATCGAGCCGCACGTCTCCGAAGTTTCGTTCGGCCAGGTCCCGGGGGCGGATCAGCCAGGATGCGGCGCAGCTGAGGGGCGTATCCACGAACGTGTAGTCCGCGTGCGCCAGCATGATGAACGCTTCGTCATCGGTGACGGGCCAGGGGGCCGGGTCGTGATGTATCACGGATGAGTATCCGCCCAGGGTGAGTTCGCCGTTCATGGTCTCGTCCACGTAGTCCAGCAGGTACGGGTGGATGAGGCGCACGGTGTCCTGGTCGGCGGTGTCGTTGTTGGTATCTGGCATGAACCAGTCGAGCCGGCCTCGTAGGGGGTACGGCTCGAACGTGTAGGACGCGTCCTCTTCGGAGGGGACCCGTTCCGTCGTTGCCGTTCCGGCCGGGACGTACACCACCCGGCCTTCCTTCGTGGGCCCGGGGACGTAGCTCGGCTCGCTGTTGTTGGCGAAGAACAGTAAATGCCCGTCCTCCGGCAGCTGGATGTCCAGGTCGCCGACCGGAACCGCGGCACAGTCGACCGACGCGATGAACGCCGGGAAGCCGGACCATTCAACGTCCGGGGGAAGCTGAGGATGGCCTCCGTACTGTCCGACGACGGGAGCATCCAAGTCGTCGTCCATCGACCGCAGTTCCAAGCGCGGGCGGGCGAGCCGCAGCGCCCTGTCGAGGAGGTGCTCGGGCACGTCTCGCTTGCGGGCCGCCGCGCGATATTCGTCAAGTGCGTGCATGACCGGCAGTCTGCCTCAGCGGTCTGACACACCCCGCTTGTCTCTTCGGAAGCACCTCAGCCTCCGACCGGACGTCGTCGGACAGTCCACCCAGTTGATCCATCGCCACGCTGATCACGTCGCGTCGGCGGTCAGCGCCACGAGTTCGCCCAGTACCTCGCGCTCGATGTCGACGAACGACCGCTCCTCACCTTCGGCGATCCATTTGCCGAAGGCCACGCCGAACACGGTCACCCCGGATTCCGCGGCGAGCGTGGCCGTCGCCTCGGGAACCCCCCGCGATCGGAGGGCGGTAGCGATCGCCGCGGCCAGCCCCGCCAACTTCAACAACTCCCGTTCCTGCAGCGCGGGATTTTCGGAGATGATCGTCTGCCGCCGCCTGGAGTGCTCGCGGCGCTCGGCCGGGAAGAGCATCGCCGCGGCCGACAGGGCGGACTCGACCATCGTGAGCGGCGACGCGTGCGGCGCGGCCCCGGTCACCCCGTCCAGGAACGCCTGCTCCAGCAGCTCCTGGCCGCTGAAAAGCACCTCACGCTTGTCGGCGAAGTGGCGGAAGAACGTGCGCTCCGTGAGACCGACGGCCTGCGCGATGTCGGCCGCGGTCGTCCTGTCGTAGCCGCGACTGATGTAGAGGTCCATCGCCGCCGCCTGCAGTCGTTCCCGAGCCCCGGGCTCCCATCGCACCATGGCCACCACTCTAGTGATGACAGCGGCCGACATGACAGTTACAGTGATGGCAGTCGCTGACGTCAGTGACTGACATCGCTCGATCCGTGTACCAGGCTTGACCTCGAAGGAGATCATTCACATGCGCGTCTTCGTCACCGGAGCATCCGGGTGGATCGGCTCGGCCGTGGTCGACGAGCTGCTCACCGCCGGCCACGCGGTGGTCGGGCTCGCCCGCTCCGACACCTCTGCCGCATCCCTCGACGCGAAGGGTGCCCAGGTCCACCGCGGCGATCTCGACGACCTCGACAGCATCCGGGAGGGCGCGGCGACCGCTGACGCCGTCCTCCACCTCGCCAACAAGCACGACTTCAGCAACATCGCCGTCTCCAACCAGGCCGAACGGGCCGCCGTACAGGCGATCGGCGACGTCCTGACCGGATCGGGCCGTCCGTTCCTGCTGGCGTCCGGCGTCGCCGTCCCGGCGCAGGGCGGCCGGCCGGCGACGGAGGACGACAGGTCACCGTTCCACGGCCTGGAGTCCCCCCGAGGCGGCAGTGAGAACCTCGCGCTGGAGTACGTCGATCGTGGCGTGAACACGGTCAGCGTGCGGTACGCGCCGACCGTGCACGGCGACGGCGACCACGGGTTCATCGCGATGCTGGTCGCCATCGCCCGTGAGAAAGGGGTCGCGGGCTACGTCGGCGACGGCACGAACCGCTGGCCGGCGGTCCACCGGTCGGATGCCGCGCAGATCACCCGCCTGGGACTCGAGAAGGCCCCGGCGGGAACGCTCCTGCACGCGGTCAGCGAGGAGGGAGTCCCCACACGGGAGATCGCAGAGGCCATCGGACGAGGACTCGACGTGCCCGTGACCTCGATCGCACCGCAGGACGCACAGGAACACTTCGGCTGGATCGGCCAGTTCTTCGCCATGGACATCCCCGCCTCGAGCGCTCGCACGCAGGAGCTCCTCGGCTGGGCCCCCAGCGGGCCCGGCCTCATCCAGGACCTGGACGCCGGGTCCTACTTCCGCGCCTGACGCGCCTGAGGGGCGATGTGCCAGGCGGTGTCGGTCTCGACCTCTGTCGACCTGTCAGGCACCGCTCAGGTCCAGCAGGACCTTGGAGGCGACGGATCGGTCGTGGGCGATGTCGAAGGCGGCGCGGGCCTCGGCGAGCGGGAAGGTGTGCGTCACGATCGCGTCGACGGGCAGGCCCTGGGCCAGCAGACCGATCGCCTCGTCGAACTCGGAGTCGAAGCGGAAGGCGCCCCGAAGCTCCAGTTCGCGGGTGACGGCGATGTTGCCCAGCACGGGCACCTCGCCGGGGGGCAGCAGACCGAGGAGTACGACGGTGCCGCCGCGGCGTACTCGTTCGACGCAGCTTCGCAGCCCCGCGGGCGCTCCGGACGCCTCGATGGCGATGTCGAACGGGTCCGTCCACGCGGCGTCGTCGGCGTTGTCGGCCCGTAGCGTGGCGGTGGCCCCGGATACGGCGGCGATACTCAGAGGGGTGTCGAGCAGGTCGCTCACGACGACCTCGGCAGCGCCTTTGTGCCGGAGAACGGCGGTGACCAGGCAACCGATCGGCCCTGCCCCGGTGACCAGGACTCGCTTGCCCGTCACGTCACCGGCCCGGTGCACGGCGTGCAGGGCCACCGACAGGGGTTCGGCCAGGACGGCGCGACGCAGGTCGAGTTCCGGTGGCAACGGGCGGATCTGCGCCGCGGGCACGGTGACGAGTTGGGCGAAGCCACCCTGGACGTGGGGCGTGCGAGCGGCGCTGCCGAGGTAGCGGGTGTCGGCGCAGATGTTGCGGCGGCCGGCCGCGCATTCGGGGCAGTGGTCGCACGGTGTGGCGGGGTGGACGGCCACCGGGGTTCCGACGGCCGGTCCCTCGCCGTCGGCTCCCAGGGCGGCGATGTGGCCGACGACCTCGTGTCCGAGCACCATCGGCTCCCGGACGGTGAAGTCGCCGACCCGGCCGTGGCGGTAGTAGTGCAGGTCCGATCCGCAGATTCCGCCGAGGGCGACGGCGACGGTCACCTGGCCGGGCCCGGGCGGGGCGGGGGAGCGGGGTTCGACCCGGAGGTCTTCCGCCGCGTGGACGACGCAGGCTCGCATGGTGGGGTTCCTTCCGTTGCGGCGGCTGTCAGAGGACGGAGAGCATGCCGCCGTCGACGTAGAGGATCTGCCCGTTGACGAAGTCGGACGCGGGGGAGGCCAGGAAGACCAGGGCGCCCACGAGGTCGTCGACGTCGCCCCAGCGGCCGGCCGGTGTGCGGGTGCGGACCCAGGCGCTGAACTCCTCGTCGGCCACCAGGGCCGAGGTGAGTTCGGTGGCGAAGTAGCCGGGTCCGATGCCGTTGACCTGGATGCCCAGCGGGCCCAGGTCGGCGCACATTCCCTTGGTGAGCATCTTCAGGCCGCCCTTGGTGGCGGAGTAGGCGGCGATACCGGGCCGGACCGCCTCGCTCTGCAGTGAGCAGATGTTGACGATCTTGCCGCGGCGTCGGGACGCCATGCGCCGTGCGACCTCGCGTCCCACGAGGAAGGCACTGGTGAGGTTGGTGTCGAGGAGACGGTGCCAGTCGTCGTCGGTGAACTCCAGGAAGGGGCTGCGGTGTTGGACTCCCGTGTTGTTCACCAGGATGCCGATCGGCCCGGTCTCCTCCTCGATACGAGCGATACCGGCGGCGACGGCCGCCGAGTCCGTCACATCGAAGGCAGCCGTCCGTACCCGGTCCCCGAAGGACGCCTCGAGTTCCGCACGGGCCGCTTGCAGGGCCGTGGTGTTCCGTCCGTTGAGGACGACCGTGCAGCCGGCCTCCAGCAGGCCCTTGGCGAGCGCCTTGCCGATACCGCGGCTGGAGCCGGTGACCAGAGCCGTCTCTCCGGTGATGTCGAACAGAGGGTGGCTCATGGGCGTGCTCCGGTGGCCCCGACGGCGGTGTCGATCGGGGCGCCGTCGGATGCGCCCGGCACCGCCGGGCTGCCGGGCAGGGGCGTTCGGGCGGGGCGTTCGGCGAGGACATCGAGGATGTTGTCGACCGCCAGGTCGACCATGGCGGCCCGGGTGGCCTCGGTGGCCGACCCGATGTGGGGCAGCGTGACCACGTGCTCCTCCGCCACCAGCGGCGACAACTCCGCGCCCATCGGCTCGCGTTCGTAGACATCGAGCCCGGCGGAGTGCATCCGTCCCTCCCGGACGGCATGGAGCAGGGCCTCCTCGTCGACGACACCGCCGCGCGAGGTGCTGACGAGTGTGGCCGTGGGCTTCATCGCGGCCAGTTCGCGGGCCGAGATCAGATGCCGGGTCTCCGCGGTGAGCGGCACGTGCAGCGACACGATGTCGGACTCGGCCAGCAGCGTGGTCAGGTCCACCGAGGCCGACAGTTCGTCGTCGGGGGCGTACGGGTCGTGGTGGAGTACGCGCATGCCGAACCCGTGGGCCCGGCGGGCCACCGCGCGGCCGATCTGGCCGTAGCCGATCAGGCCGAGGGTGGCTCCGTGGACGTCCAGGCCGAGGTAGTCGTGCATCCGGAACAGCTCCCAGGAGCCTTCCGCGAGGCTCGCTCCGGCGGGGCCGAGCCGACGGCGGGCGGCGAGGATCAGGGCGAAGGTGAGGTCGGCGGTGGTCTCCGCGAGCACGCGGGGGGTGTGGGTGACGACGATGCCGCGCTCGGCGGCGGCCGCCCGGTCAACGTTGTCGAAGCCCATGCTCGCCAGCGAGATGACCCGCAGCGTGGGGCCCGCCGCGTCCATCAGGGCGCCGTCCACCGGGTCGTTGCCCAGGGCCAGCACACCGCTGACTCCGGAGGCGAGCGCGGCGAGGTCTGCGGGGCCGGGCTTCCCGGTTCCGGGCCAGGCCACCACGTCCGCCGCCTCGGACAGGCGGTCCAGGCCGCGGCCGGGCAGGTTTTCACGGGTGGTGAGGACACGCTTTGTCATCTATGTCTCCAGTGACGAGCCGTGCATTGCCGACCGGCGGCTGGTCTTGAAAGAAGCTGCTTCTGGAAGAATTCGGCTCCGGAAGAATCCAGATCTGACATGAGCTGGTTCTGAAGGAGCTGGTTCTGCAGGAGCTGGTTCTGGAAGAAACTAGCCCGGGCGGTCACCGGAAACAAATAACGGATTCGTGTGACGCTATTGGCGATCCTTATCCCCGCCGGGAGAACCGTCAGCCCCGTCCGGGGATCCGTCGAACGCGGTGATCATTTCGAAGAAGAGATCATGCACCGCCAAGGCGGGTTCCGAGAGAGGCTGATTGTCCGACGTGACCAGGGACAGCTTGACCTGGATGACGGGATCCACGATGCGGCGCACGGACAGGGAACGGACGTCGAGGATGGCGCGCGCCGCCGACCAGGGCAGGACCGTGGCACCGAGACCCGCGTCCACGGCGTTGACGAGCGTCAGCGCGGACTCGACCTCACCCACCACGTTGAGCTGGAGCGACGCCTGCTGGAAGGCGGCGTCCACGACCTGGCGGATGGTGTGGATGCGGCTGGGGAGCAGCAGGGGCACGCTCGTGAGTTCCTCCAGGTGCACCTCGCCCTGTCCCGGCGGGGCCGTCTCGCCGGGTGCGCCGATCAGGAACAGGTCCTCCGTGCGTACGGGCTCGAACTGCACACCCCGCAGCGGACCGGCCCCGTAGATGAACGCCATGTCCATCCGGCCCGTCATGATCGCTTCGCTGATCACGCCGCCGAAGTTCTCGTTGATGTGCAGCAGGATGTCCGGGTAGCACTTGCGCACGCTCTTGAGGAGCGGCAGCGCGAGCGCCGCGCCCAGGCTGTACGGCGCGAGGCCCACCGACACGCTGCCGGCGGGAGCCCGGCCGGAGACCTCGACGGCGGCGTGGGCGAGATCCACTTGCCTCAGGATCAGCTGAGCGTGCTGGTACAGGGCCCGGCCCGCCTCGGTCGGGGCGACCCCGCGTTTGCTGCGGATCAGCAGCTGTTGCCCGAACTGCGCCTCCAGTGCGGACAGTTGCTGGCTGAGCGCGGGCTGCGCGATGTGCAGGATGTCGGCCGCGCGCGTGATGCTCCCCGCATCGACGATCTTGATGAACGAGTACAGACGTCTGGTGTCCATGCCGGGCCTTCCACGGGGAGCGGAGCCTCATCGTAGGGAGGGGCCACCCCGAAGCGCACCCCTGGTGGGCCCGGGGTGTGAGGCGTGTCATAACCGTTCTTGATAACGCCAGACCGAACGCATATTGGCGGTTTCATGAGCAGGGGATTAAGTTGATCCGAACATCCAGCCGGAACCGCCCGACAAAGTCTACGTGTAGTCGGTGTCCAGGGATTCCGTCCGGTCACGATGATCGCTTGTTCTCGGAAAAACGCGGATCCTTTCCAGGATTTCGCGAAGACATGATGGCAACTCCCTTTCCAGAATTCTCTCCCGGAGGACGTCATGACCCCCATGGTTGATCTCGTCGCCGATCTCGGCGAGGGATTCGGCGCCTACACGATGGGCGACGACAAAGCCCTGCTGGAAATGCTGACGTCCGCCAATATCGCCTGTGGGTTCCATGCCGGTGATCCGCGCATCATGGACGCCACCGTTCGGACCTGTGTGGCGCAGCAGGTGGCCGTGGGCGCTCACCCGAGTTTTCCCGACCTGGTCGGCTTCGGCCGCCGCGCCATGGACCTCACTCCGGAGGAGGTCCGTACGGATGTGCTGTACCAGATCGGTGCCCTCCAGGCGTTCGCGGTCGCGCACGGCACCCGGGTGCAGCACGTCGCCCCGCACGGACGTCTGGGCAACCTGGTCGCCGTACGCGCCGACTACGCCCGTGCCGTCGTGGACGCCGTGGCCGCCCTGGACGAGTCGCTGATCATCCTGGCGCAGGACGGCGAGCTCGCCGACGCGGCCCGCGCCCGCGGACTGCGCGTGGGCATCGTCGGCATCGCCGACCGCGCGTACCGCGACGACGGGACGCTCGTCCCCCGCTCCGAGCCCGGCGCGGTGATCCACGACCCGGACGAGGTCGCCCGGCGGACGCTGCGGATGGTCACTGAGGGCCTCATCCGCAGCGCCGACGGCACGGACATCCCGGTCACCTGTGACACCGTCCTGCTGCACGGAGACAGCCCCGGAGCGATCGCGCTGGCCGGCCGCGTCCGTGACGAACTCCTCGCCGCCGGCGTCCAGATCACCTCTCTCGACAAGGTGCTGAGCGGCAGGGGCGTCTGACATGGACGGCAACCGCAACAGCGACGGCAACAGCAACGCCAACGTCACGATCACGGACTGCGGGGACTCCGCCCTGGTCGCCAAGGTCGTGGGCCTGGACGCCGAAGACGGCTGGCGGCTCGTCCACGCCCTGGCCGACGCCCTGGACGCCGTCCGGCTCACCGGTGTCCACGACGTGGTGCCCACCTACGACGCCCTGCTCGTGGAGTTCGACTGCGCCGCCACCGACCACGACACCGTACGGAGCGTCCTGTCGCACGAGGCGGCCCGCCTCGGACCGCGCCCGGCGAGGACGGCACCGCCCCGCCGTTTCGTCGTACCCGTCGTCTACGGCGGTGAGTACGGGCCCGATCTGCCGGTCGTGGCCGGACAACTCGACCTGGCCGAGAGCGAGGTCGTCGCCCTCCACTGCGGATCCGATCTCACCGTGCGCTGTCTCGGCGCGCCCGCGGGCGCGCCGATGATGGACGGGCCGCCCTTCCCGGGGCCGGTGCCGCGGCTGGCGTCGCCCCGCACCCGCGTCGATCCCGGCACGGTCGCGGTGGCCGGCCGGCAGGCGGTCATCTGCCCGATGCCCTCGCCCGGCGGCTGGCCGCTCCTCGGTCGCACCCCCGTACGCGTCCTCGACCTGCACCGCGATCCGATCACCGCCTACCAGCCCGGCGACACCTTCCGCTTCCACCCCATCACACGGCGACAGTGGGACGACTACGCCGACATGTCCCTGGCGGATTGCCATGGCTGACACCCTCACGATCCGGACCGCGGGCCACGTCACCGTGCAGGATCTCGGCCGGGTCGGCCGCTCCCGCTACGGACTGCCCGCCAACGGAGCCCCCGACCAGCACTCGGCGCGCGTCGCCAACGTCCTGTGCGGCAACGACGAGCGCGCCCCGCTGCTGGAGATCACGGCTCTCGACTTCGCCTGCGTCGCCTCCAGCGACGTCCTCATCGCCGTGACCGGCGCACCCGCCGACCTGACCGTCGAAGGAGGGGGCCGCCCGCAGTGGGAACCGGTCCCCGTGCGCGCCGGTGAGACCATTCGCGTCACCGGCATCCGGCGGGGGCTGCGCGTCTACCTGGCCGTGCTCGGCTCGTTCGAAGCGGACTACCTCCAGGGCAGTTGTGCTCCCGACACCATCCTGGGATTCGGCCCCGCCCTGCGAGACGGCGACGAACTCGTCCTGCGCATGGCCTGCCCGCCCATCGACCACCCCTTCTCGCGGATCCCCCTGTTCCGCCTGCACGCACCCGTCCCCATGTTCCCCGGCACGTGGACCATCGACGTCACCGACGGCCCCGACCGGGCCGACTTCGGGGACACGGGACGGCGACTGTTCGACGGACCCTTCACCGTCAGCCCGCAGAGCAACCACATCGGCCTGCGGCTGCAGGGCGCGGTACCCCGCCGAGTCACCAAGGGCGAGGTGCTCTCCCGCGGTGTCCCCATCGGCGCCGTCGAAGTACCGGCAGGGGAAGAACTCCTCGTGCTGCACCGCGGCCGCGGCGTCACGGCCGGCTACCCCGTCCTCGCCGTCGTCACCGCCACCGGTCTGTCCGCCCTGGGGCAGGTGCGCCCCGGGCAGACCATCCGCTTCCGCCACCGCACCCTCGACCAGGCGGTCATCGCCCACCGCTCACAAAGCGACGCCATCGAGGCCCTGCGAACCCGAGTCCGCACGGTCTTCGACTCGCTGCGCATCCGCGCACCCGACGGCAGCTGACACCCCACCCCCGCTCAGCAGCCCCCTTCGCCCGCCCGCACGGAGCCGAAACGCCCTTCATTCCCCAGCCTGCGCCAGACAGGAGAGCCATGAGTACCGTGGCCGCTCAGCCAGTCCCCAACACCGTCGACCCCAAAACAGCCCGCAAAGTCACCCTCGCGGGATGCGTCGGGATCTTCGCCGAGCTCTACGACAACGGCATCTTCGGCTTCATGGCCGGAACCCTCGCCGCCGTCTTCTTCCCCGGCTCGGACAACGCCATCCAGCTCGTCTTCCTCGGCTACGCAGTCTCCTTCTTCTTCCGCCCCCTCGGCGCCGTCATCTGCGGCCACCTCGGCGACCGCATCGGACGCCAGCGGATGCTGGTCTTCGTCATCCTGCTCATCAGCGCGGCCACCGCGGCCATCGGCGTCCTGCCCACCTACGCGAGCATCGGCATCGCGGCGCCGGCCCTGCTGATCCTGCTGCGCGTCGCGCAGGGCTTCTCCGTCGGCGGTGAGGCGTCGGGCGCCATGAGCTTCCTCGCCGAGCACGCCCCGGAGGGCAAGCGCGGCCTCTACACCAGCTACGCGCAGATCGCGTCGTTCCTCTCGCTGCTCACCGGCACGCTGATCGCCGCCGCCATGACCAGCGGACTCGGCACCGAACGCATGGAGTCCTGGGGCTGGCGCATACCGTTCCTGCTCGCCGTCCCGCTCGGCATCACCGGGATCTACATCCGCAGGCGCATCAATGACACGCCCAACTTCACGCGCCTGAAGGAAGAGGGCGGCCTGTCCAAGAACCCCCTCAAGGAGGCGTTCACCTCCGCCGAGCACCGCCGCGCCATGCTGCTGGCCCTGTTCATCCCCCTGATGAACGGCTCCGGGTACTACGTCCTGTTCAGCTACATGCCCACCTTCATGACCAGTGAGCTGGGCTTCGGCATGGTCCAGGGCCTGCTCGTCACCGCCTCGAGCCTGGTCGCGATCTGTATCGCCATCCCCTACATGGGCCGCCTCTCCGACCGGATCGGGCGAAAGAAGGTCATCGCCGGAGCGGCGATCGCCATGGCCGTCGTCGGCGTCCCCTGCTACCTCCTGATCGGCACCGGCAACGTGGCCCTCGCCGTGATCGGCGCCTGTCTGATGGCCGTCGTGTTCGCCGGGCACACCGGCGTCATCCACATCCTGCTCGTCGAACTCTTCCCCACCCGGGTGCGCTACTCCGCCTACGGCCTGGGCTACAACGTCTCCTCCGCGCTCTTCGGCGGCACCGCGCCCCTGCTGATGACCTACCTCATCGACCGCACGGGCAACACCAACATGCCGGCCTTCTACGCCGTCGTCACCGCCCTCGGCACGCTCCTCGCCGTGTCCCGGGTGAAGGACAGGGCCCACCTGCCCCTGCGCGACGCCTGACGGACATCCGCACCCGCACCCCCCACACCCAGCCCATCAAGGAGACATCAGCATGCCCATCTCCGACTACAGGACGGCCCTCGTCACCGGAGCGTCGACCGGCATCGGAGCCGTGGTCGTCGAGCGACTCGTCAAGCGCGGCTTGGAAGTGCACGCCGTGGCCCGCAACGCCGAACGGCTCGACGCGCTCGCTCGCGACACCGGCGCCATCCCGCACGCCGTCGACATCACCGACACCGAGGCCCTCACCGCCGTCCTGGACGGCCTGGAGATCGACGTCCTCGTCAACAACGCGGGAGTCTCGCGCACCGGCAACATCCTGACCGCCGACGAGTTCGCCGTCGACGAGCAGGTCGCCGTCAACATCCAGGCCGTCCTGCACCTCGTACGGCTGCTCATGCCCGGCATGGTCGAGCGCGACCTCGGACACATCGTCAACATCAGCTCCATCGCCGGCGTCTACAACTTCGGCGGCAACACCGTCTACCACGCCACCAAGGCGGCCGTGCACACGCTCTCCCGGCAGCTTCGGGTCGACGGCTACGGCCGCCGGGTCCGCGTCACCGAGATCTGCCCGGGGCGCGTGGAGACGGAGATCTTCGGTCGTCTGCTCGGCGACATGGAGGCGGCCCAGCGGCAGTTCTACGACGGCTACGAGTCCCTCAAGCCGGAGGACATCGCCGATTCCATCGAGTTCGCCGTCGACTCGCCCCGGCACGTCAACATCGGCCACGTCGAGATCCTGCCCACCTTCCAGGTCCCCGGCGGACTGAACTTCGAACGCAGGGAGGGCTGAGCACATGAAGACGTCGGAGCGCGTACGGCGTATCAACCCCTCGCCCAGCACGGCGGCGGCGCAGCGCGTGCGCGAACTCAAGAGCCAGGGGCTCACCATCCTCGACCTGACCGTGGGCGAGCCCGACTTCGACACCCCCGACCACGTCAAGGCCGCCGCGATCCAGGCCATCGAGGCGGGCGAGACCAAGTACACCCCCGTGAACGGAACGCCGAGGCTGCGTGCCGCGATCGCCGGGAAACTCCGCGAGCGCCACGGGCTGGAGTACACCGACGCGCAGATCGCCGTCGGCGGCGGGGCCAAGCAGGTCATCTTCCTCGCCCTGATGGCCACCCTGGACGAAGGGGACGAGGTCATCGTCCCCGCTCCGTACTGGGTGTCCTATCCGGACATGGTCCGCGCGAACGACGGCACCCCGGTCGTCGTCGACTGTCCCGAGGCGGACGGCTTCAAGCTGACCCCCCAGCGGCTCGGGGCCGCGCTCACCGAGCGCACACGCTGGGTCGTCCTGAACACCCCCGGCAACCCGACCGGATCCGCGTACACCACCGGCGAACTGCGCGCGCTCGCCGAGGTGTTGCTGGAACACCCCCAGGTGCGTGTCCTCACGGACGAGATCTACGACGAGATCTGGTACCGCGAGGAGGACACCCCGTCCTTGGCGGCCGTCGAACCCCGGCTGGCCGACCGGGTGTTCCTCACCAACGGCGTCTCCAAGACGTACGCGATGACCGGGTGGCGGATCGGGTACGGGGTGGGTCCGACGGACCTGGTGACCGCGATCAACACGTTGCAGTCCCAGACCTCCTCCTGCCCCTCCTCCGTGAGCCAGGCCGCCGCCGCCGCCGCGCTCACGGGGCCGCAGGACTTCGTCCAGGAGACCGTGCGTGTCTACCGCGCCCGCCGCGACGCGACCGTGAAGCTCGTCAACGACGTTCCCCGGCTCAGCTGCACCGTCCCCGACGGGGGCTTCTACCTCCTGGTCAACTGCCACGACACCATCGGGCAGTTCACACCGTCGGGAGACCGGATCCAGAACGACGAGGACTTCGCCCGCTACCTGCTCGACAGCCGGCAGGTGGCGGTGATCCACGGAGCCGCGTACGGCGCACCCGGCTACTTCCGTATCTCGTTCGCCACGTCGACGGACGTCCTCACCGAGGCGTGCGAGCGCATCGCGACGGCCTGCGCCGCGCTGTCCAGCGCCCCCTCCGTCTGACTCATCCGAAAGGCCATCATGATCAGCGTCAGCACCAAGTTCGAGCGGCCGGAACCCGCCGTGGTCGAGCGACTGAGCGCCTTCTCCTCGGCGACCATCCACGAGGCACAGGGCCGGCTCGGGGCGCTGGACTCGGCCATCAAACCGGTCGACCACCGCATGTCCCTGTGCGGCCCCGCCTTCACCGTCCAGTGCGCACCGCGCGACAACCTGATGCTGCAGACAGCCATCGCCTACGCCCGCCCCGGGGACGTCGTGGTCGTGTCCGCCGGCGCCTACGAGGAGGCGGGCTCCTTCGGAGACGTGCTCGCCAACGCCTGTCAGTCCAAAGGGCTCGCAGGCCTGATCACCGACACCGGTGTCCGGGACACCGAGGACCTGCGTGCCCTGGGGTTCCCGGTCTTCTCCCGCAGCGTGTCCATCAAGGGCACGGTCAAGGAGACGGTCGGACCGATGTGCGAGCCGGTCACCATCGGCGGCGTGCTCGTCCGCCCCGGCGATGTGATGCGGGCCGACGCCGACGGCGTGGTCGTGGTTCGCCGTGAGGACGCCGCCGAGGCGGTCGTCGCCTCACAGGAGCGTGTCGACGCGGAGGCGGGGTACATCGCCGCGTACCGGGCCGGCAAGACGGTCGTCGAGATGTGCAATCTCGCGCCGCTTCTCGCGGCGAAGGGCCTCGTGATCGAGGACTAGTGGCATCGCCCCGGGCGATGGCTGAGGGCGGCTGCTGTGACAGGTCGCGGGTCGGGTGCCGAAGATCCAGTAAATCTGCACACGGCTCACCGGCGGGGCACACGGTGCCTGAACCGTCGTCACGACTGTGCCGGATCACGTCGGTCTCGGCACGGGGGTGCCCGCCCTGGATACCTGTCGGCGACCCGTCGTGCGTGCAGCGGAGAGGCGGGCCGCGTGAAGGAGTCGTTGTGGCCGGTCACCGCCCGGTCACACCCGTGACGTCGCGTTCCCGGCTGAAGTTCGAGCCGCTGGCCGTCCCCCTATGGGCGTGCTTTGATCCAGCGCGTGGCGCAAGCCGCCGGGAGGGCCCCGTTTCGGGAATCAGGCGAGCTCTGCCATTCCGAAGAAGCCCCGAAGAAGCTCAGAAGAAGCACATACGAAGGGAACCGCACGTGATGAACCACGCCTTCCAGGTCGAAGCAGCCGAGATCTCCGACGCCGACCTGGACAACGTCTCCGGTGGACTCGCCGCCGGTGGCTCCGGCGGTCTCTTCCTCGAGACGCCGCTCGGCGACCTCGGTGCCGGCCTCCTGGCCGTCGCTTCGCCCGAGGGTGTTGCTGCGGGAGCGAGCGTCAACACCACGTCTGTGTGACGACACGCGTACACCCCTGTGGGCCCCGGATCGGATGATCCGGGGCCCACAGGGGCGTTCAGCGGGGTGGGTCAGTGGCGCCCGCCATCACGCTGGCCGCCATCGTGGCGCTCGCCATCGCGCTGGCCGCCGTCACGGTGGCCGCCATCGCGGTGGTGACGGCCCCAGGAGAGGTCGTCGATGGCGCGGCCCCGGTCGTTGCGCAGGGTGGCGGTGTCGGAGCGGTTGTCCCACACGTAGTCACTGCGGTCCTGGAACAGGTCCTTGCGGCTGTCGCGGCCCTCGCCCGTGTGCACGCGGACGGTGGAACGTCCCTCCAGGCGGTAGTGGCGGAACGTGTAGGTGTGGCCGTCCTCGGCCGACAGCTTCCAGCCGTCCAGGTTCACGCCGTGGCGGGAGTTGTTGGTGATCTCCACCCATTCCTTGTTCAGGGAGCGGTTGGACTGGTCGTCGCGGCCCGGGGAGTCGTACTGGGCCTTGCTGATTTCCACGTTCGGCCGGTGCGGGCGGTGGTCGGCCGCGGACGCCGGCAGCGTCACCGCCCCCACCACGGCTCCGGCCGCGAGCGCGGCGGCGACCAGACGGCGGGCGGTGACGGTCTTGGAAACAGGCATGAATTCCCCTGCGTGTGCGGGCACATCCCGCCCGCGGCCGTCCGGCCCGGCGGGGGTGTGCGATGTGCGGTGGCGGCCGGTTGGCCGCACACCCACACTTTGGCCTCGATGTGCGGGGAATGCGGATGAGACGTGAACCATGTGACAACCTGTCCACATCTCCGTGACTCTCACCTGCAACATCCATCTATGCGATGTATGCACGATGTTGACGCCACCACGCGACAGCGGCCCGTACAACACGGGGAAACCGGCCCTCACTCGCCATGGCGCGCCACCCCACCAGCACGCCGACCGTCACTCGAAAGTGGGTAACGACGAAAGCGTCAGGGCCGGCCCGAGTGGGCCGGCCCTGACGGGGAAATCGGACGATCAGACCAGGTCGAACCGGTCCAGGCCCGCGACCTTGCTCCACGCGGCGACGAAGTCCTTCACGAACTTCTCCTTCGCGTCGTCACCCGCGTACACCTCGGCGAGCGCGCGCAGCTCCGAGTTCGAGCCGAAGACGAGGTCGGCACGGGTGCCGGTCCACTTGACCGCGCCGGTGGCCGCGTCGCGGCCCTCGAAGGTGGTCTGGTCCTCGGACGTCGACGTCCACGTCGTGCCCAGGTCGAGCAGGTTGACGAAGAAGTCGTTGGTCAGCACGCCCGGGGTGTCGGTGAAGACACCGTGCGACGACTGGGCGTGGTTCGCGCCCAGGACGCGCAGGCCGCCGACGAGGACCGTCAGCTCGGGGGCGCTGAGGGTCAGCAGGTTCGCCTTGTCGAGCAGCAGGAACTCGGCCGGCAGGCGGTTGCCCTTGCCGAGGTAGTTGCGGAACCCGTCGGCGGTCGGCTCCAGCGCGGCGAACGACTCCGCGTCCGTCTGCTCCTGCGACGCGTCCACGCGGCCCGGCGTGAAGGGCACCTCGACGTCGAAGCCGGCGTCCTTGGCGGCCTTCTCCACGGCAGCGGCGCCACCGAGGACGATCAGGTCGGCCAGGGAGACCTTCTTGGCGCCGGAGTTGAACTCCCGCTGGATCCCCTCGAGGGTGCGCAGCACCGAGGCCAGCTGGGCGGGGTCGTTGGCCTCCCAGTCGCGCTGCGGCTCCAGACGGATGCGGGCGCCGTTGGCGCCGCCGCGCTTGTCGCTGCCGCGGAACGTCGAGGCCGACGCCCACGCGGTGGACACCAGCTGCGAGACGGTCAGCCCCGAGTCGAGGAGCTTGGCCTTGAGGCCCGCGATGTCGGCGACGTCGATGGTCTGGCCCTCGGCCTGCGGCAGCGGGTCCTGCCAGACCAGGGTCTCCGACGGAACCTCCGGGCCCAGGTACAGCGACTTCGGGCCCATGTCGCGGTGGGTCAGCTTGTACCAGGCGCGGGCGAAGGCGTCCGCGAACTCGGCCGGGTTCTCATGGAAGCGACGGGCGATCGGCTCGTACACCGGGTCGAAGCGGAGCGACAGGTCCGTCGTCAGCATCTGCGGGGCGTGGGTCTTCGTCGCGTCGTGCGCGTCGGGGACGGTGCCCGCTCCGGCGCCGTCCTTCGGCCGCCACTGGTGGGCGCCGGCGGGGCTCTTGGTCAGCTCCCACTCGTAGCCGAAGAGGATCTCGAAGAAGCTGTTGTCCCAGGTGGTCGGGGTGTTCGTCCACGTCACCTCAAGACCGCTGGTGATCGCGTCGCCGCCCTTGCCGGTGCCGAAGGAGCTCTTCCAGCCCAGGCCCTGCTGCTCCAGCGAGGCGGCCTCGGGGTCGTCGCCGACGCTGTCCGCCGGGCCGGCGCCGTGGGTCTTGCCGAAGGTGTGACCGCCCGCGATCAGGGCGACGGTCTCCTCGTCGTTCATCGCCATCCGGCGGAACGTCTCACGGATGTCACGGGCCGCGGCGATCGGGTCCGGGTTGCCGTTCGGGCCCTCCGGGTTGACGTAGATGAGGCCCATCTGGACCGCGCCGAGGGGGTTCTCCAGCTCGCGGTCACCGGTGTAGCGCTGGTCGTCGAGCCAGGTGGTCTCGGGACCCCAGTACACGTCCTCCTCGGGCTCCCAGACGTCCACACGGCCGCCGCCGAAACCGAAGGTGTCGAAGCCCATCGACTCCAGGGCCACGTTGCCGGCGAGGATCATCAGGTCGGCCCACGACAGGCTCTGGCCGTACTTCTTCTTCACGGGCCACAGCAGACGGCGGGCCTTGTCCAGGTTGGCGTTGTCCGGCCAGCTGTTCAGGGGGGCGAAGCGCTGCTGACCGGCGCCGGCGCCGCCGCGGCCGTCGCTGATGCGGTACGTGCCCGCGCTGTGCCAGGCCATCCGGATGATGAGGGGGCCGTAGTTGCCGAAGTCGGCGGGCCACCAGTCCTGCGAGGTGGTCAGGACCTCGGCGATGTCCTGTTTCACGGCCGGCAGGTCGAGGTTCTTGAACGCCTCGGCGTAGTCGAACTCCTCGCCGAGGGGGTTGGCCACGGCCGGGTTCTTGGCAAGGATCTTCACATTGAGCCGCTCCGGCCACCACTGGCGGTTACCGCCACCCTGGGTCGGGTGCTGGGCACGGCCGTGCACGACCGGGCAGCCCCCCGTCTCCTCGGGCTTCGGATCAGTGACGATCGCGTCGTGGTTCTCGGTCATGGGGGAATCCTTCCGAACGGGGTGGATCTAAGTGCTCAGGAAGCGGGGCTGGTGGAACAGTCGGGGCACAGGCCCCAGTAGATGACCTCGGCCTCGTCGATGGCGAAGCCGTGGCCCTCGGACGCGGTCAGACAGGGGGCGTCGCCGACCTCGCAGTCGACGTCGGCGACGACACCGCACGACCGGCACACGACGTGGTGGTGGTTGTCCCCGACGCGGCCCTCGAACCGGGCCGGGCTGCCGGCCGGCTCGATGCGGCGTATGAGACCGGCCGCCGTGAGGGCGTGGAGTGCCTCGTACACGGCCTGCAGGGAGATGTGACCGACGCGGTCGCGGACACCGGAGGCGATCGCCTCGACACCGAGGTGGTCACCGACCCGGACGGTCTCCAGCAGCGCGACGCGCGCGGCCGTCACCCGCAGGCCGGCACCGCGCAGCTCGTCGGCGGTGATCGGACTCCGGGGTGCAGTCATGCGGCCAACCTACCCCCACAAACACGAACGGTTCAAGAAATGGATTGGTTCCAATTCTTGGGCCGCGTCGGTGTACACCCGGCATTCGCAAGATCGCCATGCACGCTTCATGAAGGTGAGGGCTTCCCGTTGACCTGGGCTTTCGACGGGTGCCGGGCACGGCAACCGCGGCCGTGCCCGGAGCGGGATCCGGGTCACGGGGTGGACGGGTACCTCGCGTCCGGAGCCCTATTCGGTGCCGGAAGGCTCCGTGGCATCGGGCAGCAGCGCCCACATCGCCTCGCGCTGGGCGGGCCCCATGATCCGGCCGAGGGCCTGGACGACCGTCTCGGAAAGGGGCTCGGAGGCCTCCGTCAGCAGGCGCCGGGCCTTCTCGGTGAGGACGACCTCGACGCCCCGCTTGTCGCCGCAGACCGACTTGCGGGTGACGAGACCGGCGTGCTGGAGGCAGGCGATCTGGTAGGTGAGCCGGGTCTTGGGGCGGCCCAGGAGCTCCGCGATCCGTGTCATCCGCAGGCCCGCCGGCTGCTCGGCCAGCAGGCACAGGACCAGGAACTCGTCGTGCGAGACGTCGAGCCGCTCCTTGACGACCGCACGTAGCCGCTGCTCCACGGCCCCGGTCGCCGCGAGCAGGACCATCCAGGCCCGCAGCTCGTCCGGCAGCAGTCCGCCGCTCTGCGCGGAGGGGCATTCGGGCAGGTCGGCGGGGTGCTCGTCGGGGGCGGTCATGGTCTTGAGTGTACCTGTTGTCCAATTTTGGAGGACATGGTTGTTCAGATTTGGATAATGGGTTAGCGTGAGGTCATCCAAATTTGAATCACTAGTACGACAGGGGCAGACCATGACCGTCGCCGTGGAAACCGGACTCTGGCAGCTCGACCCGACCGCCACCACCGTCGCGCTGCGGCACAAGACGATGTGGGGCCTGGTCACCGTCAAGGGCACCTTCGCCGGTGTCGCCGGACGGGGCGAGGTGCGGCCCGACGGGTCGGCCGTCGGCACCCTCACCCTGGACGCCGCCTCCCTGGACACCAAGAACGCCAAGCGGGACACCCATCTGCGCTCCGCCGACTTCTTCGACGTCGAGAACCACCCCGAGCTGACCTTCGTGGTCCGCAGCGCCGAACTCCGCGACGGCGACACGGTCCAGGTCGCCGGTCAGCTGACCGTGCGCGGCATCAGCAGGCCCCTGTCCCTCAGTGCGCGCATCGTCGGAGCCGACGCCGAGACGCTCACCCTGGCCGCCGAATTCCCCGTGGACCGCGACCAGTTCGGCATGGGCTGGAACCAGATGGGCATGATCCGCGGCCTGACGACGGTCGCCGCCACGCTCCGCTTCACCCGGGCGGCCGCCTGACACCTCGGTGGGCGGCCGGCGCTCGCCAGGGCGGGCAGGACCCACGACCCTCCCGGCAAGCGTTCCTCAGTAGACGTCCCGCACGTACCGCTTCGCCGACGCCAGTTGCTTCACCCACGCCGACGCCTCGGCCTCGTCCAGCCCGCCGTGCGCGACCGCGATGTCCCGCAGGGCCCGGTCCACGTCCTTGGCCATACGGGAGGCGTCGCCGCAGACGTAGAAGTGGGCGCCGTCCTGGAGCCAGCGCCACAGCTCGGGCCCGTGCTCACGCATCCTGTCCTGCACGTACACCTTGTTGCGCTGGTCCCGGGAGAAGGCGGTGTCGAGGCGGGTCAGGGAGCCCTCGTCGAGCAGTTCGGTGAGCTCCCGCTCGTAGTAGAAGTCGGTGGCGCGGTGCTGTTCCCCGAAGAACAGCCAGTTGGGCGCCCGGTGGCCGAGCGCGCGCCGCTCCTGGAGGAAGCCGACGAACGGCGCGACCCCCGTGCCCGGACCGACCATCACCATCGGCGTCGAGGCCTCGGCGGGCGGCCGGAAGTGCGGCGAACGCTGCACGAGGACCGGCACCTCCGTGTCCGCCTCGGCGTCGGCGAGGAACGGCGAGCAGACCCCGCCGCGCGCCCGGCCGTGCAGGTTCTCGTAGCGCACGACGGACACCGTCAGCGATACCAGGTGCGGGTCGACCAGCGGGCTGGACGATATGGAGTACAGGCGCGGTTGAAGCTTCTTCAGTACGTCCGCCCAGTCCTGCGCGCTCGCCCGCACCGGATGCTCGGCGAGCACGTCCACCGCCTGCCGCCCCCAACTCCACTGCGCCAGACCGTCCTTGTTGTCGGGTCGCAGCAGCCTGCGCAACTCCCGGTCGTCGCGGACGCGTTCGGCGACGAAGCGGAGCAGGTCCGGGGTGATCCGGGTGATGTCGAGATGCCGGTGCAGGGCCTCGGCGACGGGGACCTCGCCGACTCCCTCCACGCGCACGGCTGTTGAGCCGTCCAGGCCCGTCACCGCAAGCCACTCCTCCACCAGCGCGGGCGAGTTGACCGGCCGCACACTGAGCGCGTCCCCCGTCTCGTACGTCAGCGGGGACCCGCTCGTGTCGAAGGTGAACCGCCTGACCTCCTTGCCCGCGCCGGCCCGGCTGAGCAGCCGGTTGTCGGCCAGACGGGCGGTGGTGGGCGCGGGCCTGGCGGCACGGGTGGGCTCGGGGGCGGCCTGGGGGACGGGCTGCGGGGGTGCCTGGGAGGTGGACTCGGCCGTCTCCGTCCCGGGGTCCAGCGCCGAGAGCACCTGGTCCAGCCAGACCCCCGCGGAGGACTCGTAGTCGGGTTCGCAGTCCGTGCGCGGCGCGAGCCGTACCGCGCCCAGCTCGTCCAGCCGTGCGTCGAGCCGGCGCCCGTGCCCGCAGAAGTCGTCGTACGAGGAGTCGCCGAAGGCCAGGACCGCGTACCGGACGCCGTCCAGGCGCGGGGCCTGCTGTCCGGTCAGCGTGTCCCAGAAGCCGGAGCCGTTGTCGGGCGCGTCGCCGTCGCCGAACGTGCTGGTGATCAGCAGCACATCGGCACCGGAGGGCAGTGCGCCGGGGTCGGATTCGTCCATGCCGACGAGGGTGGCCGTGTGCCCCCCGGCGGACAGCCGGTCGGCGACGGCCCCCGCGAACTCCTCGGCGTTACCGGTCTGCGAGGCCCACAGTATGACGACCTCACGGCCCGACTGCCCACCGGACAACCCCGGTTGATCCGACGCCCGCGAGTACATGCCGGCCAGCACACCGTTCACCCACAGCGCGTGCTCGGCGCTGAAGGGCGCGTCCGGCGGAAGCACGGGGACACCGGGGGCGCCGGAGCCGATGCCGCCGAGGAAGCCGGTGAGATAGAGCCGCTCCTGGGCCGTGAGAACGGGCGGCGGGGTGGGGTCGAGGCCGAACGGGTTCGACCCCGGGGTGACGGCGGTCGGAGCGACGGCGGTCGGGGCGCCTACGGCAGGAGTGCCGGCGGTCGCAGTGGTGGCCGTGGTGGCCGTGGCAGCGCCCGCCCCCGCGGCCCCAACCGGCGAGGCCACCTTCGCCAGCGACACCGCGCACACCTTGAACTCCGGCTGGAACGACACCGGATCCACCGCGTCACTCGTCACCGCGTTGACGCTCAGATACTCCCCGAACAGGTCGTTCCAGTGGAACGGAGCGAAACAGGCCCCCGGTCGCACCCGGTCGGTGACCACCGCGGGCAGTACGGCCCGGCCCCGCCGCGAGGCGACCTCCACCCGGTCGTCGTCCGTGATCCCGAGGGCCCGCGCGTCCTCGGGATGCACCTCCACGAACGGCCCGGGATTCAGCTTGTTGAGCTTGGCGACCTTCCCGGTCTTCGTCAGGGTGTGCCACTGGTGCTGCACCCGCCCCGTGTTCAGCAGGAAGGGGAAGTCGTCGTCCGGCAGCTCGGCGGCCGGCAGATGCGGGCGCGCGTGGAAGACGGCGCGTCCGTCGGCCGTCGGGAACCGCGCTTCGCCCTCGCCGGACACGTACCGGATCGGATTGCGCTCCGGCCCGTCCTCGGTCGCGGTCGGCCACTGCACGGGCGTCGACCGCAGCCGCTCGTACGTCGCCCCGCGCATATCCCAGCCCGTGACGGGGTTCCAGAAGCGCCGGATCTCCTCGAAGACCTGCTCGGCACTGTCGTACGAGAAGCCCTTCTCGTACCCCATCTCCCGCGCGACCGCCGCGATGATCCGCCAGTCCGCCATCGCCTCCCCGGGCGGGTCGGACGCGGCCTGGGTCAGGGTGAGGTTGCGCTCGCTGTTGACGTAGACCCCCTCGGCCTCCGTCCACATCGCGCCCGGCAGGACGACATCGGCGTACGCGTTCGTCTCGGTGTCCCCGAAGACGTCCTGCGTGACGACGAACTCGGCGGCCTCCAGGCCCTCGATGACGGTACGGCGGTTGGCGATCGAGGCGACCGGGTTGGTGCAGATGATCCAGCAGGCCTTGATCTCCCCGTCGGCCATCTTCTGGAACATCTCGACGGTGCCCCTGCCGACCCCGTCCCCGCGCAGGGTGCCCGGCGGCAGCTCCCAGACGTCCTCGGTGAACGTCCGCTCCTCCTCGACGAGCACCGACCGCTGCCCGGGCAGTCCCGGCCCCATGTAGCCCATCTCGCGTCCGCCCATCGCGTTGGGCTGGCCGGTCAGGGAGAACGGCCCGCTGCCCGGACGGCAGATCGTGCCCGTCGCGAGATGCAGGTTGATCAGGGCGTTCGTGTTCCAGGTGCCGTGCGTGGACTGGTTGAGCCCCATGGTCCAGCAGCTCATCCACTCGCCGGCCTCGCCGATCAGCCGGGCGGCCGTACGCAGGTGGTCCTCGGCGACACCGGTGATTTCGGCGACGGTGGCCGGCGGGTAGTCGGCCAGGAAGTCCGGCATCGCCTCCCAGCCGGAGGTGTGCGCGGCGACGAACTCGGGGTCGGTGTGCCCGTTCTCGACCAGCAGGTGCAGCAGCCCGTTCAGGAGGGCGAGGTCCGTCCCGGACTTGACCTGGAGGAACAGGTCGGCCTTCGCGGCCGTGGCGGTGCGCCGAGGATCGACGACGACGAGCTTCGCGCCCGCCTTGACCCGCTCCATCATCCGCAGGAAGAGGATCGGATGGCAGTCGGCCATGTTCGAACCGATGACGAGGAAGACATCCGCCCGGTCGAAGTCCTCGTACGATCCGGGCGGCCCGTCGGCACCGAGCGACAGCTTGTATCCGGCCCCCGCGCTGGCCATGCACAACCGCGAGTTGGACTCGATCTGGTTGGTCCGCACGAACCCCTTGGCCAGCTTGTTCGCCAGGTACTGCGCCTCCAGGCTCAGCTGCCCGGAGACATAGAACGCGACCGCGTCCGGCCCGTGCTCGTCGATGATCGCGCGCAGCCGTCGCGCGGTGTCGGCGATCGCGTCGGCCGCGGGCACCGGCACCGGCTCCTCGCCCCGGTCGTCCCGCACCAGAGCGCTGGTCAGCCGGCCGGGCGCGGCGAGCATGTCGGCCGTGGTCGCGCCCTTCGTGCACAGCCGGCCCGCGTTCGCCGGGTGCGCCTTGTCCCCGGACGCCTTCAGGACGGTGCGCCTGCCGTCAGGCCCCATCCCGACGTCGAGCACCAGACCGCAGCCCACACCGCAGTACGAGCAGACGGTCCGCACCTGCTGCGTCCGCTGGTCCCGGGGAGTCGTCGTCATACCGTCGACGGTACGAATTGCCCGTTACGCCTGTGTGACACGGCTTGATCTTGAGGAGTTACGCCCGCTGCACAGCCGTCCCCCGACCGGTGTGAGGTGCACCGGAGTCGCGGAGCGTGTCACATTGGGCCGAACGGGTGACCATGAGTAAGAATTGGCCGATGCAGACAGCAGTGCGAGCCAAGGACGGAGCATGCCGGTGAACAGCCACGATGTCACCGACGAACAGTGGGAGGGGCTCGCCCAGGTGGTGCCGCTGCGGGGCCGGGACGCCTGGCCGTCCTCGGTGGGCCACCGGTCCAGGCCGGAGGCCGAGACCGAGCTGCGGCGCCGCTTCGTGGTGCTGCGCGTCCTGATCTTCTCGGACGCGCGCGAGGTCGCCGAGACGCTGATGGCGGGCATACCAGTGCTGCTCGACCTGACCAACGCCGAGACCGAGGTCGCCAAGCGGGTCCTGGACTTCAGCACAGGCGTCGTCTTCGGACTGGCGAGCAGTATGCACCGGGTCGACCGGAACGTGTTCCTCCTCACACCGGCCGGCACCGAGGTGACCGGACTGATGGAGGGGACGGGGGTTCCCGGGGTGTGAGGTGCCGGGCGCCCGGTGTCAGAGGCGCTGAGCAGTTGGTGTCGGGGCAGCCGGTGCCGGGGCTGCCGGTCGCCCGTTCGTAGGAAGGTCCTTCGGGCGGAACGGTTCGCCCCGGCGACGGAGCCCTACCGTCCGGATATGACCGTGCCCTCCGCGCAGCTGCCGGGCCCCTCGTCGCCCGTGGTCTTACCCGACCACGACGAGGACCTTCCGGAGCGCCCGCGCGTCACCGAACTTCGGCTGTCCGCCTACGCCGCACACCGCCGCGTCGGCTTCCCGCTCGGCCCGCTCACCCTGTTCACGGGGCCCAGTGGCTGCGGCAAGACCAGCGCGCTACGGGCGTACGAGGCGCTCGCCCGACTCGGTGGAGGCGTCCGCCTCCCCGAGGTCTTCCCGGATCCGCTCGCCTGTGTGCCCGAGCGGGCCCGGCCCGACGCCCAGCGCCGCCGCGGCTTCCGTATCGGCTGCACGACGGACGGCCCCGAGGGACCGGTCCGGCTCGATGTCGCCGTCCAGGCCGAGCCCACGCTGCGCATCGTGGGGGAGCGGTTGAGTGCGCCCGGCGGCCTGGTCCTGCTGGAGACCGCCCTGCGCGACCCGAGCCGCCGCCAGGTACAGGCGGCCTGGCACACGGCGGGCCAGTCGCCGGTCACCCGCGCCCCGCTGCCCGACGACCGGCTCGGCACCGCCCTGCTCCCGCTGCGCGTGGCCGGCAAGACGGACGGCCAGCGCCGGGTGCTCGCCGCCGCCGAACAGACTCTGGTCGCCCTGCGCTCCGTCTTCGCCTGCGATCCGCGGCCCGGCCGGATGCGCGGCCCCGTCCCCACCGGCTCCGGACGGCTGCTCGGCGGCTGCGACAACCTCGCCGACGTGCTGTGGCGCACCCGCGCGGAGTGCGCCAAGCGGCACGCGCAGTTCGTCACAGCGGTGCGCGCCGGATGCGCCGGACCCGTCGCCGACGTGCTCGCCGAACCGCTCGCCGACGGGACGGTCCAGGCGCTGCTCGACCGGGGCGACGGCACCCGCACGGACTGCGGGCGGCTGGGCGACGGGGAGTTGAGGTACCTCGCGCTGGCCCTGGTGCTGTTCACCGGGCCCGGTGTACTGGAGATCGACCCGGTCGGCGAGGTGCCGGCGGCCATGCAGGCGCTCACCGTGCTCGCCGACCACCTCGACCGGGGCCTGGACCCCCGGCAGCGGGCCGAGCTGCTGCGGCTCGCCGCCCGGATGTGCGACCGAGGGCACATCCGGCTCGTCGGCGCGGTGAGCGACGCGTCGTGGGCGGCGGGGGTGGATGGTGTGACGGTGGTACACCTGAAGCCGTGACGGAACCTCTCGATGTGGCGAAACTGCAGCGCAGGCTGGCCGAGTTCGCGGCGGCGCGCGACTGGCAGCAGTACCACACGCCCAAGAACCTCGTCGCCGCGCTGAGCGTGGAGGCCTCCGAACTGGTCGAGATCTTCCAGTGGTTGACGCCCGAGGAGTCGCAGCGCGTCATGACCGACCCCGACACCGCGCACCGCGTCACGGACGAGGTCGCCGACGTGCTCGCGTATCTGCTCCAGCTGTGCCAGGTGCTCGGCATCGACCCGCTGGCGGCGCTGGACGCGAAGATCGACCGGAACGAGCGGAGGTTTCCGGCGCCGTAGCCGACCGCCGTCAACGGGAGCGATCAACTCCGTTATTACTCTCCGGAGTCAAGAGCCCGCCCGAAACCGATTCGTTGTCCGAAGATTTCCGTCTTCCTCTGGCTTTTCGTCTCAAGCGCCCTCACTCTGGGTAGTGAACAAGAGAGTTCAGGCGGACGTGCCGACGGCGCGTCGGACAGACGGGGGCAGCGCATGGACGCGATGCGGCTCATCGTGATGAGCAGGCGTGCCCTGGCGGGGGGCGGGGACCCGCCTCAGGTCATGGCGGAGGTGTGGCAGGCACAGGCCCTGGCCCAGGCGATAGGCAGCCGCCTCGCGGTCGCCGGTCCGCCCGAACTACGGGGCGAGGCCTTGGGGTTGACCGAACTGGCGGGCAGGGGATGCGGGGTCCTGGACCGCCCGGACATCGACACCGAGGCCCTGCTGGCGGCCCAGCTCACCGAACTGGGCGACGCCCGCCAGACCCTCACCTCCCTGGGCGGCCTCCTCGGCGAGGCGGGCATCGCCCTGGTCGGCCTCGCCTCCGCCGCGGACGACGAGGGCACGTACTGGCAGTGCATGGAGGCGATCGACGCGGCGGACGAGTCGAGGGACAGGGTGCGGGAGATGCTCCGCAGGTTGGCGGACAGGGATGAGGCTCTACCGGCGTGAGGCGAGGGACCCGGCGCCTTGCCACCGGGACAACCTCTTCGGGCATGACGGACTCCTGGGACCCAAGGCCTCCGAAAAGCCCGGTGCGGGTGACCAGCGACGCCCCGGCGGCGACCGCCCTGCCCGGGTCGACCGGGAGCGGGAGTGACCGAGGGGACCGATGCGGTCGACCGTCGTCCCGGCGTGCAGGATGGAAGCATGGATCTCCGCATCTTCACCGAGCCCCAGCAGGGCGCCACCTACGACACCCTCCTCACCGTCGCCAAGGCCACCGAGGACCTCGGCTTCGACGCGTTCTTCCGCTCCGACCACTATCTGAAAATGGGCTCAGGGGACGGCCTGCCCGGCCCGACCGACGCCTGGATCACCCTCGCCGGCCTGGCCCGCGAGACCAAGCGCATCCGCCTCGGCACGCTGATGACCGCCGGCACCTTCCGGCTGCCCGGCGTGCTCGCCATCCAGGTCGCGCAGGTCGACCAGATGTCGGGCGGTCGCGTCGAACTGGGCCTGGGTGCCGGCTGGTTCGAGGAGGAGCACACGGCGTACGGCATACCGTTCCCGAAGGAGAAGGTCGCCCGACTGGAGGAGCAGCTGGCGATCGTCACCGGCCTGTGGGCGACCGAGCTCGGCGAGACCTTCGACTTCCACGGCACCTACTACGACCTCAAGGACTCGCCCGCGCTGCCCAAGCCCGCGCAGCGCAAGATTCCTGTCCTCGTCGGTGGCCAAGGCACCACCCGTACCCCGCGACTGGCCGCCCGGTACGCCGACGAGTTCAACATGCCGTTCGGCTCGATCGAGGACAGCGAGCTCCAGTTCGGCCGGGTACGCGCCGCCGCCGAGGAGGCCGGACGCGAGGCCGGCGAGATCACCTACTCAAACGCCCTCGTCGTCTGTGTCGGCAAGGACGACGCCGAGGTCGCCCGCCGTGCCGCCGCGATCGGCCGCGAGGCCGACGAGCTGAAGGCCAACGGCCTGGCCGGCACCCCGGCCGAGGTCGTCGAGCGGATCGGCCGCTACGCCGAGGCCGGCTCCGAGCGGATCTACCTCCAGATCCTGGACCTCTCCGACCTGGACCACCTGGAGCTGATCTCGTCCCAGGTGCAGTCGCAGCTGAGGCCGTGAGCCTCACCGCCTGTTTCCTGACGTCGCGCTGACGGACTGTGGTGAGCGCACGGGCAAGGCGCCCAAGCTTCCGCTGGGCGCCTCCTTGTCAGTGCGGACCCCACACCGTGTGCCGGGCCTTACGCCGTGGTCGTCTCCCACAGGTCGGCACAGGTGCCGAAGCGGATGCCGCCGGTCGGCGTACCGGACCAGTCGCCGATGCACGCCTTCAGGCCGATGTGCGTTCCCTCAGCGAGGTCGAGATTGACGTCGCGGGTGGTGTCCACCCCATTGCGGTTCCAGTAGTAGTAGTTGCACGCGGCCGTGTCACAGCCGATCGATATGAGGCCGATGGTGGAGTGTCCGTCCTTTGCCAGGTCGGTGATGAGCAGATGCTCGCCATCAGGCTGGAAGACCGCCTTGCCGCCGTGGGCGGCATTCGGAGTTTCCGCGATATCAGGTTCGGCGTAGGCCGTGATGGTGCTTCCCGCTGATGCGGACGTGGTCATCGACAGGGCAAGAAGGAGGGCGCCGGCGGCAGTCACAACAGTCTGGAGGATGCGTCGCATGTTTTTTCCAAACGAGAGGTCGGATCTGAACGGCAGTCATGTTGCGGTAAGGGGAACGTGAGGATCAATTGAATATCACGTGGAGTTGCGTACGTCACACACCTCAATTCGCGATCTTTACCCATAACCGATGCGCAACGAGGTGATAACTGGATAATCAAGGAGTAATGTGACGTTGAGTCAAAAACGGCTTGCGCGAGGGAGGTCGTTACGGTTTCGTTCGGCTGGAGCCGTCTCCAGACTCACTCGCGTCGCCCGGAAATCTCAGGAAAAACATGTCTATTAAGCTCAAGGCCGCATTGGTCCTCGCGTTGCCGCTGACTCTTGTGACCGTTTCCGCTTGCGGTTCAGAATCCGGACATGTGTCGACACGGGCAACCCCGGGGAAAGTCGAAAACCTTGAGGGGGAGAGGCTCGATACGGCTGCGAAGAAAGTCGCAGAAAGCGAGCTGCCGTTTTCTCTGCGGGACAGCACGGGTGCGGGCAGAATCATTGATGCGAGCCGACTCGAAAAGTATCGTGTGTGTTTTGTTCGGCAAGCGGAAAAGATTGACGGCCTCGACCTTTATGTCGCCCCTTTGACGGAGAAGTGCCCGAAATCGATTGGTTGAGCACGGATCCGCGGCTGACTGTGACTCGTTCTGGTCATCGGAAGGCAAGACCGGCGCCAAGAGTACGTCAAATAAAGCAAGAGGGAGGAGCGGCCGGCTGGCTTCCCTGCGTGACGTGTGCATGATGTGGCTAGCATGATCATGCGTCCAGCAGTGGACTGAACCAACCCGGTCCAGTGCTCAACGCGCCAGACTCTTGGGGGGAGTTGCAGCACCGTGGTGACTACGTTTCCCATTCTGCCCGGAAGCTGACCCGCCCTCTGTCGATCCGCGGCGCCGCCCTTCGCGCGGTGCTCGGTCGTGTGGATTTCCTGTCTCACAACTCCCGCCTGTCGCCGAGCAGTTGAGCGTGACGTGGCGGGCCCCGTCGTGCCCAGAAGGGCACGCGATCTCGATGAGAAACGGAAGACTCTTCTGTGAGCCCCAGAAGACGCGCGAGACCCGGAAGACGTACTCGAATACAACTGGCCGTCGCAGTGGTCTGTTCCGCACTGGCGGGCAGCCTCCTGCAAGGTGCGCCCGCTCTGGCCGCGTCAAACGCCGTGTCGAACGCCGTGTCAAGCACTCAGCCCTCATCCGGCCTGACAAATCCGGCCACACCGGGCCAGGTCACGCAGCCGGACAAGAAACTCGGCAAGGGGTGGAAGGCCAGCAGCGACCGTGCCGTGACGTCGGCCGCCGACACCCAGGGATTACGGATTCTCGTCGCCGACAGTGCGAAGGCGTACGTGTGGAAGACCGCGGCCTCCCTGAGTGAACCAGGCATGCCGGCGGACTCGTGGATCGGCAACCAATGCGTCATCGACCACGACCACGCGGCCGTCGTCTACGCCCCCCGAAGCTTCACGAACAAACCTGATCTCATGCAGGGGGGAGCATTTGCCGCGATCGTGAACCTGACGAGCGGCAAAGTGACGAAGCTGCCCTTCACGGCGTCCCTCGCCTACTTCGATCCCTCCTGCAATCCCACGACCCACACCGCCGCGTTCACCGCATTCCGCGACATGAACGACCCGGCCAAGACCAGGACTCGCATCGTTACCGTGAACGTCGGCGGAGAGACGCTGAGTTCGGCCGCTGCCGACGGCGAGCTCACAAGCGCCGTGCCGGTCCGGGACGGCGCGGTCGCGGCCCTTGGTCGTCGACTGGTTCACCTCGACCGGTCGGGCAAGGTCAAGAACCTGCTGACAGCCGGCGGCCTGCCGTTCGACATCCACCCGGCACAAGACGGGAAGATCGCTTTCGTCGAACGCAACGGCAGTAAGAAGGCCCGCGCCCGAGTGTGGAGCGGCCACGGCACCGCGGCCATCGTGGCCACCGGCCAGATCGGCGCCTTCGCTCTGAAGCAGGCGGGCGCCTCACAGGTATTCCTCACCGGGCAGGTGTCCGGCGCACCGCGTACCCGAGGCACCGGGGTCACTCATGTCGACGCACCGGTCGACGTGGACATTTCCAGCCAAGGGCGTCTCGCCGTCAACCCGGTTCTCACCGCCGGATTGCGAGCGGGCATCGAGCGAATCAAGAACGCAGGCAAGGGATTCACCACCGTCGAGCCCTCGGCCCAGGATGATTCAGCTCAGACGGCCGGCCTGCCGGCCGACACCCCGGTGACCGTGACGTCGACGGCCACCCTCACCGGCACGGCCATCGCCCAAGAGGTCATCTCGACCGCGCCGTTCAACGGGAACGACCGGCTCTCGCCCGCCCTGACCGCACAGGAGACAAGCTCGACTGCCGGCGGGGCGGCGCAACCAACAGGCACTGCGGCGGTGACGTCCATTGTCTCGCACGACCCGACGGACCCCGACCGCTGGTGCTCCGTCTCCCGCAACGACGTCGAGGCCCAGGCGCTACAGCCGACGCCCAACCAGGTCGAGTGGGCGGTCGACATGGCCGTACGCGGCAATCTGCGTGCGAGCTATCTCCGTCAGGGTGGCTACCGCAGTCAGACCGGCCTGAGCAGCATCGACCCGCAGGGCCTGTTCCCACCGCCTTCCCTGACCGGCGGCGGACGGATCCCCGCCAATGTGATGCTCGGCATCATGGCTCAGGAGTCCAACCTCTGGCAGGCCGAGTCCGGAGCCATTCCCGGCCAGATGGGCAGCCCCCTCGCGGCTGTTGACGGCTACTACGGGCACCAGACCGACCCGGGTAACCCCAACGCCTACTGGAACATCAACTGGGACAAGTCGGACTGTGGCTACGGAGTAGGACAGGTCACCGACGGCATGCGCCTCGCCGGGCACGAGAAAGAAAACGAGACCAGCCTGTCACCGGTGCTTCAGAAGGCCGTGGCCATCGACTACACGACCAACATCGCCGCGTCCATGAAGATCCTCGCCGACAAGTGGAACGAGGTCCACACCGCCGGGCAGAAGGTCACCGTCAACAACGATGACCCCTCCTTCGTGGAGAACTGGTTCACCGCGGTGTGGAACTACAACCTCGGCTTCAACCCACCCTCCGCCGCCGGCGAGAACAGCGGCCGCTGGGGCCTGGGTTGGTACAACAATCCGGCCAACCCCATCTACGCCAAGAGTTGGGGCCACCCCTTCATGGACACGGACGTGGACGGCACCGAGGCCAACCACGACGCCGCCCACCCGCAGGACTGGCCCTACGAGGAAAAGGTGATGGGCTGGTCCGCCTGGTCCATCGACACCGGCTACTCGTACAGCACCGACGGCCGTCAGGACTGGAAGGGCGAATCCGGGTTCTCCTCGGCCGGCTTCCGGCCCGCCTGGTGGGTCAGCACCGCCCAGCGCAGCCTGGTCTCCCCGCCGCTGGGCACCTTCTGCAACAGCGACAACAACTGCGACCCGAGCACGCCTCCCAACTGCGGGACGGAGGAATGCTACAAGCAGTATTGGTACAACAAGGCCAACACCAGTTGGAAGTCGAACTGCGCCAATGACTGCGGACACGAACTGATCAAATATCAGACACTGATCTCCGAGCCGGGGCGTGGCTACCGCCTGAAGAACGGCACCCCAGTCTGCTCCGGAGCGCCCGCCGGCGCCGAAGTCGTCGCCTCGGTCCCTGCCGGAACACAGACATGGAGCGACTGCGGGCCGGTCGTCTCGGACGGCAACTTCCAGTTCACCTTCTACGCCGACACCATGGGCACGCACTTCAACGCCAAAGCAGACCTGCACCAGATCGGCGGCGGCTACGGCGGGCACTTCTGGTACACACACGACCGAGACCCCGACCACCTCGGTGGTGAGGGCGGACAGATGACCATCGACGGCAGATGGAGACTCAGCGGGCCTCTGAACAAGAAGCAGGCCATGGTCTACGTGCACATCCCCGATACGGGAGCACAGACCCAACAGGCTGTCTACGAGGTCGTCACCGCCCTCGGCACCGAAAAGGTCACCGTCGATCAGTCCGCCAACGCGTCCGACAAGTGGGTGTCCCTCGGCGCCTTCCGCTTCAACGACACAACCCCCGAGGTAAGGCTCTCCAACACCACCAGCAGCGGAACCGCGGACAAGGACATCGCCTGGGGCGCGGTCGCCTTCGTGCCCGGTGACTTCAACGTGTCCGGTGGCAGAATGGCCGGTCTGCAACTCCCGGACCCGGACGACAACGCCCCGGACGTCGACTTCATCGACGATGATCAGCAGAAACAGCCCACTCCCGACGGCCTTGTGTCCAACCCGGCCTCGCTCACCGCGGACGACACGTGTGCTGAGGGCCTCAAGAACGGCCAAGGACGCCAGTGCGTCACGTTCAAGCCGCTCACCAAGCCCTCGGCCGCGGCGCGTTCAGCCGCTTCCGCCGCCGACGCCCTCTCCACCACGCTCGTCACGTGGTGCGCTCAAGTGGGTCTGACACAGACCTACACGCTCGAACGCCGTGAGGGCTGCCTGGCCTTCACCACGCTCGTGCACTGGACGAGGAAGGACGCGGACGGCGCCGTAGTGACCGCATCCGCCGCCTTCAACGTCTTCGTCGAGACGAAGACGACGAACAAGGCGACCTTCACGGAACGGATGTCCATCGTTCCTGTGGACATGGATGCCGACCTCGGCGCCGTCTCACTGGACTACTGGGACACGCCTTGCACCCCCGACTGCGACGCCGCGTACTCCACGAACTTCAGCGACGCCACGTGGACGGGCCTGCTCGACAAGCATTGGGCGAGTGCCACGAAGACCAACACCTGGACCGCTCCTACAGTCGGCACCTCTCAAAAGTTCGACCGGGGCGTGTTCCTGAGCTTCAAGGCGGACAGTCCCCAGTGGCAGGGCCTCGTCCCCGTCGACAAGCCGGAGGTCTCCCTGTTCGACCAGATCCGGTGCGACAACTCGGTGACGGTCAACAACTCGACCGGCTGCGTCTTCAACCACCACATCCCGACGTTCACCATGAACGACGCGAAGTATCCCGCTGCCGCGGCCTACTACTGGCTGCTCAGAGAAGAACTTCCGTCGCACCCGGGCAGCAAGAAGGAGAATTCACCTCTCCACCGGGAGACGGACAAGTCGGTGATCATTCAGAACCGGGGCAAGGTATGTCCCACGTCGTACACGACGACCACGAAGGCGACTCCCGAGGCGACGACGAACAGTCCGGACGGTCGTCAGTGCGACGAATACCCCTTCGCCTCGACCAAGGAGAGCGGCGGGCAGTCCGGGAACGGAGACCAGTGCGTCCAGTTGTACGCGCAGAAGAGCGACAGCGACGGGAAGTGGCGCTTGTATCCGGATGACCGCTTCGCGCCGCCGACGTGGAAGGAAGTGTGCGGCCGGGCTTCGATGTCCGCCAAGCAGAACGAGGCGGCCGGCCGGGGCCTCGGTGCCTTCTTCACCAAGGCACGCGTAGACAAGGACGACGCCTTCTACATCGACGCACCCAGCCTCGAGAACTGCCGTCCCGACGAAGTGTGTGTCGTCACTCCGTGATCCGTAGCCGGTAACCAGCAACCCGTTCCGCGAGGGGGCGGTCCCAGGCATCGTGCCCGGGACCGCCCCCTCGTCCTACGCCCACGTCACATGCGCCTGGCTGTCGGTGCCGGACAGACGCGGCGCCACGGGGTCGGCATGATCAGGCAGCCGCATCGTGGTTCCCTCGGTCAGCGCCGTGAGGAGACTGCGGAACATGTGGGAAAGGCTGTCCCATACCTTCACGGGACCGTCCGTGTCTCCGCCATGCAGACCGTGGAGCACATTGCCGAACCGGTCTCCGTCGCGATGGTCGACAAGAAGTTTGCCTCCCGTGAGATCTGTGGCGATCGGGACCCACCGGACGTGGAACGCGTATCCGTACACGCCTTCGTAGATGTCCCTCACATCGGGATCTTCCGCTTCATTCTCATCCACCCACTCGGCAATTGCCTCCTCCATCAAACGCTGACCGGCACGCATGCCCTCGGCCGCATGGAGAACGAACCCCTCGGGGAGAATGACGCCCGGACCACCGTGGCCCTGCGTAGCGGTGACCCCGTTGTGACGTTCCAGCCACCTGACCAGATCGGGGTGCAAAGGGAAACGACCGTCAGCAATGGCGTCAATGTCATTCCGTGCGGCGGGTGGATTCAGTGCTGCGAAATCCGCCGGCGCGTTCACCTCAAGCCACGCATCGAGACGATCGAGGACAACATTGAGGTCATCAGTCATGGGAGAACTCTACGAGTGACGTCGGCGACGGGATGGACACCCCGGTATCGGGAGGACTCAAGAAGCCCGGCGATCGCCGTAATCCAGTACCGCCACGGGCCCGCCGACACTCATACTCGGACACGTGTTCCTGACGATCTCGACGACTGGCGACGAGCAGCACCCGGCTACTGACCTGGGCTTCCTCCTCCACAAGCATCCTGACAACCCGTTCTCGGCCAAGCTGTCCTACGGCACAGCCCATGTCCTCTACCCCGAGGCGGACGCCGAGCGCTGCACGGCGGCGCTGCTGCTGGAGGTCGACGCGGTCGCGCTGGTCCGGCGCGGCAAGGGCAAGGGACGCGGCGGCGCCCCCGACGCGGCACTCGCGCAGTACGTCAACGACCGCCCCTACGCCGCCTCCTCGCTGCTCGCCGTGGCGCTGAGCGGCGTGTTCTCCAGCGCGATACGGGGCGTGTGCAAAGCCCGGCCCGAGCGTGCCGCGCAGCCGATGCCGCTGCGCATCGAGGTGCCCGCACTGCCCGCCCGGGGCGGCCCGGAGCTCGTACGACGTCTCTTCGAGCCGCTCGGCTGGACGGCGACCGTCGAACCGGTGGCCCTGGACAGCGAGTTCCCGGAGTGGGGCGACTCGCGGTACGTGCGACTCGTACTGGAGTCGCGGACGCTGACCCTCGCCGAGGGACTGCGGCACCTGTACGTCCTGCTGCCCGTGCTCGACGACGCCAAGCACTACTGGGTGTCGCCCGACGAGGTCGACAAACTGCTTCGGGCCGGCGAGGGCTGGCTGCCCGAGCACCCGGAGCAGAAGCTGATCACCAGCCGTTATCTGTCCCGCCGCTGGTCGCTGACCCGGGAGGCGATGGAGCGGCTGGAGCTGGTGCGGCTGGCCGAGGCCGACGACAGCGAGGTCGAGGAGATCGACAACGCCGTCGAGGCGGAGACCGAGGCCGAGGAGAAGCCGACCCCGCTCGCCGTGCGGCGCCGGGACGCCATCGTCGCCGCGCTCAAGGACTCGGGTGCCGCCCGTGTCCTCGACCTCGGGTGCGGACAGGGCCAGTTGGTGCAGGCGCTGCTCAAGGACCCGGGGTTCACCGAGATCGTCGGCGTCGACGTGTCGATGCGGGCCCTCACCATCGCCTCCCGGCGGCTGAAGCTGGATCGTATGGGGGAGCGGCAGGCCTCGCGCGTGCAGCTCTTCCAGGGCTCGCTGGCCTACACCGACAAGCGGCTCAAGGGATACGACGCCGCCGTGCTCAGCGAGGTCATCGAGCACCTCGACGTGCCCCGGCTGCCCGCCCTGGAGTACACCGTGTTCGGCGCGGCCCGTCCGCGCACGGTCCTGGTGACCACCCCGAACGTCGAGTACAACGTCCTCTGGGAGAGCCTCCCGGCCGGCCACGTCCGGCACGGCGACCACCGCTTCGAGTGGACCCGCGCACAGTTCCGGACCTGGGCGGACACGGTGGCCGAACGGCACGGCTACGACGTGGCGTTCGTGCCGGTCGGCCCGGACGACCCGGAGGTGGGCCCGCCCACCCAGATGGCCGTGTTCAGTGTCAAGAACGTGAACGAGAAGGAGGCGAAGGCGGCATGACCGATACTCGGATCTCCCAGAACCAGGGGCGGGTCCTCCCCGTCACCGACCTCTCCCTCGTCGTACTGATCGGTGCCTCCGGCTCGGGCAAGTCGACCTTCGCCCGGCGGCACTTCAAGCCGACCGAGGTGATCTCCTCGGACTTCTGCCGCGGTCTGGTCTCCGACGACGAGAACGACCAGAGCGCGACCCGGGACGCCTTCGACGTCCTGCACTACATCGCGGGCAAGCGCCTGGCGGCCGGCCGTCGGACCGTCGTGGACGCCACCAGCGTGCAGCAGGACGCCCGGCGCCAGCTGATCGACCTGGCCAAGCAGTACGACGTGCTGCCCATCGCCATCGTGCTCGACGTGCCCGAGGAGGTGTGCGCCGAGCGCAACGCGACCCGCGACGACCGCGCCGACATGCCCCGGCGGGTCGTCCAGCGGCACACCCGCGAACTGCGGCGCTCGCTCAGGCACCTGGAGCGCGAGGGCTTCCGCAAGGTGCACGTCCTGCGCGGCGTCGAGGACGTCGAGACCGCCACCGTCGTCACCGAGAAGCGCTTCAACGACCTGACCCACCTCACCGGCCCCTTCGACATCGTCGGCGACATCCACGGCTGCGCGTCCGAACTGGAGGCACTGCTCGGCACGTTGGGCTATGTCGACGGCGTCCACCCGCAGGGCCGTACCGCGGTCTTCGTCGGCGACCTCGTCGACCGCGGCCCGGACAGCCCGGGCGTGCTGCGCCGGGTGATGTCGATGGTCGGGTCGGGCAACGCCCTGTGCGTGCCCGGCAACCACGAGAACAAGTACGGGCGTCACCTGAAGGGCCGCAAGGTCCAGCACACCCACGGACTCGCCGAGACCATCGAGCAGATGGACGGGGAGACCGAGGAGTTCCGCAAGCAGGTACGGGAGTTCATCGACGGCCTCGTCAGCCACTACGTCCTCGACGGCGGCAGACTGGTCGTCTGCCACGCCGGGCTGCCGGAGAAGTACCACGGCCGCACCTCGGGCCGGGTCCGCTCGCACGCCCTGTACGGCGACACGACCGGAGAGACCGACGAGTTCGGGCTGCCGGTGCGCTACCCGTGGGCGGAGGACTACCGGGGCCGGGCGGCGGTTGTCTACGGGCACACCCCGGTTCCGGAAGCCAGTTGGCTCAACAACACGATCTGCCTGGACACCGGCGCCGTCTTCGGCGGCAAGCTGACCGCGCTGCGCTGGCCGGAGCGCGAGCTGGTCGACGTACCGGCGGAGCGGGTCTGGTACGAGCCGGCCAAGCCACTGCGGGTCGAGGCGCCCGGCGGGCACGACGGACGCCCGCTGGACCTCGCGGACGTGCACGGCCGCCGGGCCGTCGAGACCCGGCACCAGGGCCGCGTCGCCATCCGCGAGGAGAACGCGGCGGCGGCCCTGGAGGTCATGAGCCGCTTCGCGGTGGACCCGCGCCTGCTGCCCTACCTGCCGCCCACCATGGCCCCGACGGCCACCTCCGGCGTCGAGGGCTACCTGGAGCACCCGGTCGAGGCCTTCGCGCAGTACCAGGAGGACGGCGTCGCGCGGGTCGTGTGCGAGGAGAAACACATGGGCTCGCGGGCCGTGGTGCTGGTGTGCCGGGACGCGGAGACGGCCCGGAAACGGTTCGGCGTCGGGGCAGGCCCCACCGGCGCGCTGTACACCCGCACCGGCCGTCCCTTCTTCGACGACGAGTCGGCCACGGAGGAGATCCTGGGCCGGGTCCGCACGGCGATCGGCGAGGCCGGTCTCTGGGACGAACTCGACACGGAATGGCTGCTGTTGGACGCGGAGCTGATGCCGTGGTCGCTGAAGGCGATGGGGCTGCTGCGCGGTCAGTACGCGGCCGTCGGCGCCGCCGCCGGCGCGGTCTTCCCGGGCGCGCTGGCCGCCCTGGAGGGCGCGGCGGCACGAGGCGTGGACGTCTCGGACCTGCTGGCCCGCCAGCGCGAACGGGCCGAAGCGGCCTCGGCGTTCACGGACGCCTACCGCCGCTACTGCTGGACCACGGACGGCCTGGACGGCGTACGCCTGGCCCCGTTCCAGATCCTCGCGGCCCAGGGCCGCAGCCTCGCCGCCCTGCCGCACGACGAGCAACTCGCCTTCCTCGACCGGCTGGTGGAGCACGACGCGAGCGGCCTGCTGCGGACGACCCGTCGCCTGTACGTCGACACCGGTGACCCGGAGTCGGTACGGGCGGGTGTCGACTGGTGGCTGGAGATGACCGAACGCGGCGGCGAGGGCATGGTCGTCAAGCCGGTCGACGCCGTCGTGCGCGGCGCTCAGGGCCGTCTGGTGCAGCCCGGCGTCAAGTGCCGCGGCCGCGAGTACCTTCGGATCATCTACGGTCCGGAGTACACCCGCCCGGACAACCTCGCCCGGCTCCGCGGCCGCTTCCTGAACCACAAGCGCTCGCTCGCGATCCGCGAGTACGCGCTCGGTCTGGAGGCACTCGACCGGCTCGCCGAGGGCGAGCCGCTGTGGCGGGTGCACGAGGCGGTGTTCGGGGTGCTGGCGCTGGAGTCGGAGCCGGTGGACCCGAGGCTGTAGCCGACTCCCGGGCCCCGCGTGGCTCCCGCTGGGCCCGGGAGGATCGATTTCCGGCCGAGTCGCCCCACCGGGGGGCGCACGGCCGGACTTCACGCCCCTCGAACTCACTTGTCCCTGGTTAACCGCCAGTTGCCGTGCTAACTTCGCAGGTCGGTCAGGCAGGCATACCGGCTCATGGGGGACAGTCGGTGGAGACAGGCGCGGGGTTGGACAGGCCCATCGACGATGCCGTGCGCCCGCGGGGACTCCAGGTCATGGTCGAGCTGACCGACGGCCTGTGCGACCTGAGCTGCACGGAGGACGCGCAGGCGCGCATCCAGTTCGCCGCCATCCTCGCGGAACAGCTCGGCCGGCCGGTCGACCTGCGCGGTGTCCGACAGCGCGAGGACGTGGCCGCCCTGGTGCGCGCCGCGCTGAACGTGGCGGGCGGCGAGCACGTACTGGTCGACGTGGTCCGCATCCTCGAAGGCACCCCGGCGGGCGACGAACTCGACCGGCTGATCGCCCCGACCCCGTCCGTCCTGCCCGACCTGCCGTGGGGCCCGCCCGGCCCGCTCAGCCGTGACGACGAGAACAGCGCCCGCGCCGTCCTGGCCAAGGGCGAGCTGCCCGCGAGCCGGGTCCGGGACGACCTCGTCGAGGAGTTGAACGGCCTCGACCTGCCCATCGGGCTGGCACCCGACCAGCTGTTATCGCACGTCCTGGAGTGGAACACACAGCCCGACGGTCTGCCGCCCGCGGTCCTCCTGATGGACCGCGCGGCCCGCCTCGCCGCCGTACCCGCGCACCGCGCCGCCCTGGCCGGCTGGGTCGACGACTGGGTCGCCCGGGCCGGCCTGACCGAGGAACTGGACCGGCGCCGGGGCGCGCGGGCCGAGGCGGTGAGCGACCCCGACGTTCCGCGCTGTCTGATCGTCGCCGTCGAGCCCGCCCGGGACGGCAGCGGCGAGATCGTCGTACGCCCCTGGCTCAACACCGTGCCCGGCCACTGGAACCCCCAGCCCGGCGCGCCGTCCACCACCACCCTCGACGACCTCGGCACGGCCGTCGACCAGGCACTGCGGCAGGGCGCCCGGCTCTGGACCGCCCCGCGCGAGCCGGACCCGGGTGGACGCGTCCAGCCGCCGCCGTACATCGAGTTCGTACTGCCGTACGAGCTGCTGAACCATGATGTGGCCGGTTTGACGTACCGGATCGGCGACGGACTGCCGATGCCGATCGGCCTGAAGTACGGGGTGCATCTTCGGAGCCTGGAGCGCATGCGCAGCGACGACGCGCAGGTGCGGGAGCAGTGGCGGGAGCGTTGGCGCACGCTGCGGCAGCACGGGGTCACGGTGCACGGCTGGAGTGAACCGGATGGTCCGCGCCTGAACGCATGGCAGGCGGTGCTCGCTGGGGAGAACAGACATACGGCCGTGGTGCTGGACGCCCCGGCCGACCGTCTGGCGCTGGAGGCTCTGAAGGCCGCCATCGCAGAGGGGATCGGATTGGCGGTCTGGGACCGCAGAGGGGTTTTCGACGAGGAACGCCGGGAGGTGGTGACCGCCGTGTTCGCCGCCGTGCCGACGCCCGAGCAGATCCCGATCGCCATTCACCGACTGCGCCAGAACGCCGAGTTGCACACGCAGGGACCGGCGCGGTTCCTCGGCCGCAACATCGGCTTCCTCTGGGACGACCCCAATCGACTCGTTGACATCGATCCCGGCGATCTCGCCGGCGAGGAGGCACCGGCATGAGCGCGCAGGAGCAGACGTCCCCGAACGGCTGGCGCGTCTTCCACGCCACGGGCAACGCCCCCGCCGTCCCGCCCCGGCTGCCGGAGCCCCCGCCCTGGCGCCGGTTCCGCGGCGCCCCCGCCCAGCCCACCCCGCCGGACGATCCCGAGGCCGCCCAGCGCCGTCTGGGCCCGCACGACATCACCCTCCAGCTCGGCCAGGACGAGGTCGACACCGTCAACGCCGCCCTGCTGCTGCGCCGGCCGCTGCTGATCACCGGCCCGCCCGGCGTCGGAAAGTCGACCCTGGCCTATCTGATATCCCGCGAGCTGGGTCTGGGCCGGGTCCTGGAGTGGAACATCGTCAGCCGTACGACCCTGCGGGACGGTCTGTACGTGCACGACGCGATGGGCCGTGCCCAGGCCATCGCCGCCTGGCAGGCCGGCCTGCGGAACGCGCAGAAGGCGGACGTCAACGCCGCTCCCGAGTCAAGTGATCGTCAACTTCCCCCGGTTCTCGGCGACTTCATCACCCTGGGGCCCCTCGGCACCGCGCTGCTGCCCTACGATCGTCCCCGTGTGCTTCTCGTCGACGAGCTCGACAAGAGCGATATCGACCTGCCGAACGACCTGCTGCACGTCTTGGAGAACGGAAGCTATGACGTCCCGGAACTGGTGCGCGACGCCGCGGACGCCGCGCGCGTCCACACCAGCGACCCCTCCGGCCGTGCCACGGTGGACAGCGGGCGGGTCGAGTGCCGGGAGTTCCCCGTCGTGGTGATCACCAGCAACGGAGAACGTGAGTTTCCCGCCGCTTTCCGTCGGCGCTGTCTGCCGCTGGAGATGCGCACACCCACCCGTGAACAGCTTCTGGCCATGGTGGAGGGACACCTGGGCACCCGCCCGGAGAGCACGGAGGACCTGGTGGACCTGTTCGTACAGCAGGTCCAGGCCGGCGGTACACACTCACTGGACCAGCTACTCAACGCTGTCCAGATGACTACCGCGGGTGGTTTCCAGGTGCATGGTGACGGGCGTAAGCTCGTGGAAATGCTGCTCCGCGACCTCGCGAAGGGCCGCTGAATGACCGGCTTTCCCAGGGAGCGCGCGTCCAGGCTCGGCGACGGAGGTCCCGTATCGGGGTCGTCGCCTCCTTCGGCGTTCTCCGAGTCCGTCGACCACGGGCGTGAGCACGGAGCGCGGCTCCCCGCCGACCTGGAGCAGACCGCACCGGCCCGCACCGGCCCGTACACCGAGGAGCACGCGGCGCCACGCTGGCAGGAGGTCGCCGACGCGGTGTGGCTCGCCGCGTACTGGTCCCGCCACGGCCGCCCGGCCGGCGGCCGGCACCCCGGCCCGGGCCCCGGATCCACCGGGCCCGCCGAGGACCTACGGCCCCCGGGCCAGCCCCCGCCCTCGCCGCTGGACGGCGGGGACCCTCCCGCGGCCCCGCCCGTCGCCGAGACCGACGCCGTACGTCCGACGCGGCCGCCCCACCCCGACCCCACCGTCGGCGGGACGTCCGGTGCGTGGACCCCGGCCCCGGACGCCACGCACCGGCCCGGCCCGGCGCCGAGCGGTGCCCCCGGCGAACCGGCGGCACCGGCCGAGTTGTTACCTCACCCCGAAGGTCCCTACGCCTTGCACGTGGGCCGCCCGCTGCTGCCCTCCGACGACCGCCCCCAGCACGGGCCCGGCCGGGCCACCGCCCTGCTCGCGCGCGCCCTGCACCGGCTGGCCCGGCGCATCCCCTCCCGCGACACCCTCGAACTGGATGAGGAGACCACCGCCGAGCAGGGAGTCGTCGACGGGATGTGGCTGCCCTTCCTCCGCCCCGCCCGCACCTCCGCGTTCGACCTGGTGCTGCTCATCGACGACGCGCCCACCATGCGGATCTGGGAGGAGGCCGCCGCCGGGCTCGCCGCGGCCGCCGAACACAGCGGCGCCTTCCGGGGCGTGCGCACGGTCCGGGTCAACGTGCCGCGCATCGGCGCCGCCACCCTGCGCTGGACCACCGGCCGGGCCGCCGCCGACCCCGCCGAACTCCTCGACGGACGCGGCGGTCGTGTCTTCCTCGTCGTCACCGACGGGCTCGCCCACGGCTGGGCCGCACCCGCCGCCGACGACCTGCTCGGCCGGCTCGCCCACGCCGGCCCCACCGCCCTCGTCCATCTGCTGCCGCCGCATCTGCGTCACCGCTCCTCCCTCTACCCGTACCAGGCGGTCCTGGAGGCCGGCGGTTTCGGCGCCCCCAACGACGGCCTGGCGCACTGGGCCCCGCCCGGCGGCCCCGACCCGCTGCGGCCGCTGCCCGCCACCGGCGACAGCTCCGTCGCGGTACCGGTCCTGTCCCTGAAGGCCGGCTCCATCGCCGCCTGGGCCGACCTCGTCACCGGGGAGCGCGGCGTACGGCGCTCGCTGCCCGTAGTGCTGGCCGGCACCCTCACCAAGGGCGCCCCGGCGCCCGGTCTGCGCGCCCCGCGCTTCCCGCGCGCCGCCACCGCCGCCGTCCGCCGCTTCTTCACCCTCGCCACCCCGGCCGCGCGCCGACTCGCCACCCAACTGGCCGCCGTACCCTTCGAGTTCGACCTCATGGAACAGCTGCGTCGGCGCACCATGCCGGAGACCGGCCCCGACCATCTCGCCGAGATCCTGATGGGCGGCCTGATCGACTGGGACAGCGGCGGCCAGGGGTGCCCGGAGTTCGCCGACGGAGTCCGTGAGGCGCTGCTCGCCACCACCACCCGCAGTCAACTCGCCCGCACCGTCAGCGTGGTGGGTGAGCTGCCCGCGGCGGGGGCGCGGGGCATCGCGCTGCGCGCCGCCCTGCGGGATCCGCTCGGCGCCCGGTTGCCCGACCCGGCGGAACACGGCTGGGCACGCAGTGAACTCGCGGTGATGCGCGCGTTGTCGGGGCCGTACTCCGAACGCGCGAAGCGTATAGAGCCCAACCTTTCCAGGCTCGGCACAGGCACGACCGAACGGGTGGCCGTCGGTCCCCCGGCTGGTACACCCACAGAGGTGAACCAGCCGGAGGGCGGGGGATCGCCCGAGGGAAAGGGCAGTGATCCAGCGTCGGACAATTACGACGAAACTGGAGAATTCGTGCCGAGTCAGGTAATCGACGAGACCCGACCCAATGCCTCGGAGGACGAGCAGCTCATGACGAGCACCACGACCAGGACGCCCGCCATCATGGTGAACGTTCCGCTCCGGAACGCCTCGTTCGTCGGCCGGCAGGCGCTGCTGAGGGCCGTGGAGGAGCAGCTCGGCGCCCAGGACACCGCGGCCGTGCTGCCGCACGCCCTGCACGGACTGGGCGGAGTCGGGAAGTCCCAGCTGGCGCTCGAGTACATCTACACCCACCAGCAGGACTACAAGGTGATCTGCTGGATCCCCGCCGAACGCGAGAGCCTCATCCTCGCCGCGCTCACCACCCTCGCGGCCCAGCTCGGCGTCGCCCCCATGAGTCAGGAGAGCGTGGGCACCCCGACGGCCAACACGGCCGTGCCCGCCGTTCTGGAGGCGTTGCGCACCGGGGCGCCGTACGACAAATGGCTGCTTGTCTTCGACAACGCCGAGGACATCGATGTGGCGCGCAGGTACTTCCCGCCCAACGGTCCCGGCAAGGTCATCGTCACCTCCCGCAACCGGAACTGGGAGCAGGTGGCCACCCCGCTGCCGGTGAACGTCTTCGAGCGCGAGGAGTCCGTCGAGCTGCTCCAGAAGCGCTCCCCCGACCTGGAGCCCGAGGACGCCTACCGGCTCGCCGAGGCGCTGGGGGACCTGCCGCTGGCGGTGGAGCAGGCGGGCGCGTGGCGTGCCGTCACCGGCATGCTGGTCGAGGAGTACCTCGACCTGCTGCGGCAGCGCAGCCTGGATATCCTCGAACTCGACGCCACCCCCGACTACCCGACGTCGGTGGCGGCCGCGTGGGACATCTCGCTGACCCGGATCGCGGAGAGCAACCCCGGGGCCCGGCAACTCCTCGACATCTGCGCGAGTATGGCTCCCGAACCCATCCCGCGGTCCGTGCTGCGCGGCAGCCGGGGCGTCAGCATCACGCCCGACGTCGACCCACTGCTTCGTGAGTCGATCAAACTGAACCGTGCCATCCGTGACCTCAGCCAGTTCTCCCTGGTGAAGGTGGACCCGCGGTCCGACACCCTGCAGATGCACCGCCTGCTGCAGACCGTGCTCCTGGCCAAACTGGGGCAGCAGGAGCGGGAAAGCATGCGGGGCGCCGCCCATCAGCTGCTGTCGGCCGCCAAACCCGGCATCTACGCCTCGTCGCTGGAGTGGCGCGCCTACCAGGAGCTGCTGCCGCACGTCCTCGCCTCGCAGGCGGTGACCAGCACCGACGACTGGGTGCGCGAAATGGTCCACGACACGGTGCTGTTCCTCTACTACTGGGGTGACCACACCGGTGCCGCGAACCTGGGCCGGCAGGCCTGGAACGCCTGGCTCGCGGCCTCCGGCGAGGACGACATCTACGTCATCCGCATGTCGAAGAGGTTCTCCTTCCTGCTGCGCCAGATCGGGCAGGTCGCCGAGTCCATCCCGCTCACCGAGAAGGCGCTGGAGGTCTCCCGTCGTATCGAGGTCGAGGCCGAGGAGATGATCGACTCCCTGTGCGAGATGGCGGACGCCCGCCGCTACCAGGGTCGGTTCCAGGAGGCCCGGGATCTGGGGCGGGAGGCCACGGAGCTGGCGCGTCCCCAGTTCGGGCTGGAGGACCCCACGACACTGCGTGCCGCCCACAGCCTCGGTGTCGACCTGCGCCTGTGCGGCCAGTTCGGTGACGCGCTGGCGCTGGACCAGGAGAACGCCCGGCTGCGCGACCAGATGTTCGGCTCCGCCAGCTTCTTCACCCTCAACTCCCTCAACGCCCTCTCCATCGACATGCGGGAGAACGGCGACTATCCCGGCGCACGCGATTTCCAGGAGGACGCCTACCGGCGGGCCCGGACCGCGCTAGGCGAGGAACACCCGCTGACCCTGCGCATCGGCCGCAACCTCGCCGTCTGCCGACGCCGTGACGGGGCCCTCGCCGAGGCCGCCAAGCTCTCCGAGGAGACGCTGCGGCGCTTCGTCGCGCGGTACGGGGCCGACCACTTCGACTCCGTGTCCACGGCGCTCAACTACTCCGTCGACCTGCGCCTCGCCGGCGATCTCGACAACGCCCGCAAGCAGGGCGAGGACGCTGCGGCGCGCTACGCCGCGCGGCTCGGCGAGGAGCACGCCTACACGCTGCTGACCAAGGCCAATCTCGCCGCCACGCTGCGGGCGCTGGGCTCGCTCGACGCCGCGGCGGAGCTGGAGGACGCGGCGGCCGAGCGGCTGGCCGCGACGCTCGGGCCCCTGCACATCACCACGCTGACGGTGGCCGTCGGCCAGGCCAACACGGCCTACGCGCGCCTGGACTTCGAGCGGGCGCACCAGATCGACGAGGCGAACCTGCCGCTGCTGGCGGAGGTGGCGGGGGAGGACCATCCGCTGACTCTGTCGTGCACCGCGAACCTTGCGCTCGATCTGCGGGGGCTGGGGCGGGGGCCCGAGGCGGAGGAGCTCCAGCGGAAGGCCGTGGAGGGGCTCACCCGGGTGGTTCGCGTCGACCATCCGTGGCTGCTTGCGGCTCGGCAGCGGCGTCGCATCGAGTGCGACATGGCTCCTATGCCGTTGTAGCTGCGCGGGCCGGTGGGGGGCTGGTTGCACAGTTCCCCGCGCCCCTTGGGGTGTTTGCGGCGCCCGTGGCCTGAGGGGCGGGGGGCGTGTCGGTTGCATCTGCGGGCCGGTGGGGGCTGGTTGCGCAGTTCCCCGCGCCCCTTGGGGGTGGCGGGGGCCGTGTCCCGAGCATCTGCGGGCCGGTGGGGGCTGGTTGCGCAGTTCCCCGCGCCCCTTGGGGGCGGCGGGGCCGTGTCTGGAGCATCTGCGGGTTGGTGGGGGCTGGTCGCGCCGTTCCTCGCGCCCCTGAGGGGCGGGGTACGCAGCGGTGTTTGCAGGCCCCCGTGGCGCCGTCAGCTCACGTCTGGTACCGGGGCCTTCGTGGGTTCGTCCGGTGGGGGGTGGAGGGGTGTGAGCTGGTGGCGTTGGGTGGTGCGGCCCTCGTGTGTGGCGAGGCGGTCGACCAGGAGCAGTAGGGGCTGGGTGAGCAGGGTCGTGGTCAGGGCCATGAAGACCAGGACCGTGTAGAGGGGTTCGCTCAGCAGGCCCGCCTGGAGGCCCGCGTTGAGGGCGATCAGCTCGGTGAGGCCCCGGGCGCTCACCAGGACCCCCACGGTCCGCGCGTCGTCACGGTCCAGCCCGCTCAGGCGTGCCGCCGCCGTCCCGCTGCCGATCTTCGTGGTGACCGCCAGGACCGTCACCACGAGCAGGGTGACCCACCCCGTTGCGTTCATGCTGTTCAGCGCGACGGACTGTCCCGAGACGACGAAGAAGAACGGCAGCAACAGCGAACTGACGTCGTGCAGCGGCCGCAACAGGTCCGGGTCGAGCGTCCCGCCCTCCTCGCGCGGCACCACGACCCCGGCGAGCAGCGCGCCGAAGATGACGTGCAGTCCGAGGGAGTGGGTCACCCACGCCGACCCGAGGGCGAAGCCGATGAGCAGCGCCAGCCGCAGCGAGGGCTCCATCCGCGTCCGCGTCCCCCACAGCAGCCTGCGCAGCAGTGGGCGGGCCCCCACCAGCATCAGCGCGGTGAAGCCGGCCGCGAGCAGCGCCCGCCACGGCCAGCTCAGCGCGGGCCCGGAGTGATCGCCGTTCAGCATGGTCCCGGCCAGTACCGTCCACCCGATCACGTCGAGCAGACCGGCCGCGGACACCGCCACCACCCCGGGCACCGTCCGGGACAGACCGTTCTCCCGCACTATCGCCGTCAGCACGGGCACCGCCGTGATCGACAGGGCGATCCCCGCGAACACCACCATGCCGGGGGTCAGGTCCCGCGGCATTCCCAGGTCGGCCAGCTGGTCCCGGAACAGCAGAGCGCAGCCGCTGCCCACCGCCATCGGCACCACGAAGGCCGCCAGCGCCACGCTCACCGCCGTGCTCGCCCGGTCGCCCAGAAGCTTCAGATCGAGCTCGTACCCCACCGCGAACAGGAACAGCACGAGGGCGAACTGGGCGAACCCGGTCAGCGCGGGGGAGATACCCGCCGGGAACAACGTCTCGTACGCGCCCGGCGCGGCACTGCCGAGCAGAGACGGGCCGAGCGCTATGCCCGCCGTCAGCTGTCCGACGATGTACGGCTGCTTCAGGCGCCGGGCCAGCCATCCGGCCGCGTGCGCGGCCACCAGAATCAGCGCCGAGGCACCCACGAAGTGCATGACCATCGAGTCAGGGCTCACGGAGTCCCCCTGTGTCCAGATGTGAGGCCGGGGACCGGCCGAGGGAGGGTCTTCGCATGTTTGCTCGACCCCAACCTCCTTATGGTACTGGTAACTTGACGTCGTAACGGGAGTAGTACACAAGGCTGCACGGGTGTCACGGGGGGCACATGACGGCGCTCGTCTTCATTCATGGCACAGGGGTGCGCGAACCGGACTTCTCGAAGCTTGCGGGGCGCGTGGCGGCCGGTGTGACCGCACTGCGCGACGGACTTCGCATCGTGCCGTACTACTGGGCAGGGGCGCACGGCGCCACGCTCGCCGCGGGTGGGGTGAGCCTCCCGGCGCACCCCACAGGCACCGTCCGCGGCCTCGCCGAGACCCCGGCAGCGTCCGACGCCGACGACGACACCGCGGCCTGGGCCGCCCTCTACGCCGACCCGTACGCCGAACTCGCCCTGGCCGCCCTCGGCACGGCACCCGTCGTCGAGCGCCCGCCCGGCTCCGTACCGCCCCAGCAGCGGCTCCAGGCGCGGCTGGCCGCGCTCGCCGCCCAAGGGGACACGCCCGCCGCGGAGTTGGGCCCCGGCCTGGCCCGTGCCGCCACCGACCTGGCCGCCCATCCGCTGCTCGGGCCCGCGGCCGACGCGCTCGACCCCGAGGACCTCGCGGTGCTGGCCGCCCGCAGCCTGACCGCCCGGATCGTCGCGGACGTCCTCGACGGCGACGTGCCGCTCGTCCCGGTCGGCGACACCCGTGACGCCGTCGCCGACCGGCTCGCCGAAGCTCTCGGCGCACCGCCCCGGGGCACGGAACGCGGGCTGCGCTCCCTGCTGCTGCGGACGGCCGGATCCGCCGCCTCCCGTGCCGTCGTGCGCCGTCGGCGCGCCCTCACCGAGGCCGCCCACCCCGCCGCCGGGGACATCCTGCGCTACCTCAGCCGCGGCGAGGCGGCCCGCGCCGACCTGCGCACCCTCGTCGCGGGGCTCGCGCCGCCCGTCGTCCTCGTCGGCCACAGCCTCGGCGGCATCATCGCCCTGGACACGCTGATCGCCGCCCCGCTGCCCCAGGTCCGCCTCCTGGTGACGGCCGGCTCGCAGGGGCCCTTCCTGTACGAGTCCGGCTCCCTGCCCACGCTGGAACACCCCGCCCCGCTGCCGGCGCACGTCCCCGCCTGGCTCAACCTGTACGACCCACGCGACCTGCTCTCCTACGTCGGCGCGGGCCTGTTCCCGGGCCGGGTCACCGACATCGCCGTCGACAGCCGCCAGCCGTTCCCCGCCGCGCACAGCGCCTACTGGACCAACCCCGAGGTGTACCGCCACATCGTGGACCGACTGCCGTGACCGGGCCCGGCCCCATGGCGGGCGCCCTGCCGTCGAGGGTAGATCCCGCCCGGGTGCACGCGTTGATCGTCGGCGTCGAGAAGTACGACGCCGGTTCCGGCTGGGAGCTGCCCGGGCCCGCCCGGGACGCCGTCGCGTTCCACCGGCTGCTGCGGGCGGCCGGGGTGCCGGACGCCCACCTGCGGCTCCACCTCGCCCCGTTGCCGCCGTACGTCCCCGACATCCCGTACCTGCCCGCCGACCACGCCACCCTGCGCCGGGTCCTCGTCCGTGAACTGCCCGCCGCCCAGGGCGACATCCTCTGGGTCTGGTGGGGCGGGCACGGCGTCCTCGACCGGGCCGGCCGGCTGCGGCTGTTCTGCGCGGACGCCCATGCCGCCGACAAGCTGGGCATCGACCTGGACTCCGCGCTCACCCGGTACACCGGGGACGCCGTGCCCGGCTTCGCCGAGCAGCTGTGGATCGTGGACGCCTGCGAGACCTTCGAGGAGGACCTCGCCTTCCGGGAGCAGTTGCCGCCGGACGCGCTGCCCGTGGGACGGCCCGACCTCGTCCATCGCCAGACCGTGCTGAGGGCCGCCGGCCGGGGCCGGGCCGCCGCCAACGACCCGGTGCGCGCCACCGGGCTGTTCTCCGACGTCCTGCTCGCCCTGCTGGCCGACCGGGCGGCCCTCCTGCCCGCCCCGCCCGATCCGGAGGAACTGTTTCCGGCCGTACGGACACGCATCGCGGCCCTCAGGGAAGCGGGACGTACTCTGCAGCATCCCGAGATCCAGCTGCGCAGCCCCGGGCGCACGGAGTACCTGGCCCCGGTCGGTCCGGCCGCCGGGACGCGTCCCCTCTCGCCGTTGCAACGGGCCGTGGAGGCCCTGCTGGCCTACCCGTTGATGGGTGATCCCGTCGAACGCCAGACGGTGGTCGCCACGCTGGACCCGCATGTCACTGCGATGCTGCCCCGTCACACCAGGGCTCGCACGGATGCCACCGGCATGCTCAACTGGCTGGCCCGGCACCACCCTGACGCGTTGTGGGAGCTGTTCGACGCGGTGGTCGCCGTCGACGACGACCCCGGACGCAAGGACGAACTGGGCGTCGCGCTGCGTGAGTTCGCGGCCTCGGCGAGACGGCCGCGAGATCGGAAATGATCGAGTGGCGTGATCGTACGGTTTTCGACCCGGGCTGGAATGGCCATGATGGAAATGGGACACGGCCACGGGGCATCGCGTGCCACCGTGCGAGAAAGGGGAGCATCTTGTTGGACCAGCCGCCCGCTCTGCGTCACGCCGAGGCAGCGGTACGTCAGTCGGCCGCCATCGCCGGGACCGACGTATGGGAGTCGGACCTGGCGGACATCGCGGCACTGCCCTTGACCGCCGTGGACGGGCTCGCCCCGCTCGACCCCACCGCGCGCCTTCTCGAGCAGGTCCTGCGCCCCCGGAGCAGTACCAAGGGTGGAGGTGAGACCGGAGGCCGCGCCGAATAGCCGATCGCCCGCTTCGACGGCAGGGCCCGGCCGGGTCCCCGTATGCCCGCCCAGACACGGAGGTTCCCGGGAATGTCCAGCGAGCCGCGCCCTGCCCCGTTCCGGATACCCGAAGGGATCTTCGCGGAACTGGCCGCCGGCGGCGGCTCCGCGGCGGCCGTCGGGTTCCTTATACGGGCGGAGCGGGCGCGCCGACTGCTGCTCCTGCGCACGCTGCTGGACCGGCTCGGGCCGCTGCCCACGCCGCTGACCCCGGCCGCCGAGGCCTGGCACGCCCTGAAGGAGGCGGCCGCGCGGGCACCCGAGCCGGTCGACGGGCTGCTGCTCGCCCCCGCGACCGGCGCCTGGATCGCCCACCTGCTGCGCCGGATCCACGGCACGGCGACGGGCCCGCCGCTGTGGGCGGAGGCCGGCCACCTGGGCGCCCTGGCCACGGCGGCGTCCCTGCTCGCCGGCACCCGCACGGACCTCAGGGTCCCCCTGGCCGACGGCGGCCTGACCCTGCCCGGGCTGGGCCTGGCCCGGCTCCCCGACGCGGAACCCGGGTTGTCGGTGGGACAGGCCCGCACCGACGAGGGACGACTGACCCTCACGGGACCGGCGCGCGACGGCGGCACCAGGACGCTGACGGTGCGTCCGGCCACGGAGTCACTGGAGTCACTGGGGGGCGGGGGAGTTCAGCGCGGGGCGTGCGCGGCGCCGGTCGGGGCGGACCCCGCGGGCCACGGGCAGCCGTACGCCTCCTGGTTGCCCCTGCGCACGCTGACCCACTCCGCACCCACCGGATCCGTCGCCATCCCCCTCGATGACCTCGACCCCTACCGCGACCTCGACGACCCGCTGCCGCCGGCCCGGCTCGACCAGGCCGAGGCCGAGGCGTGGCAGCGGCTGTTCGAGGAGGCCGTCGCGTTGCTCGCCGAGCCGGGCGGTACCGGGCCCGGACGGTTCGACCCGGCCGCGATCCGCGCCGTGGTGCCCTGGGGGCGCACCAGCACCGTGCCGCCCGCCCCGCCGACCGTGCGGGTCTCCGCGTCCAGCGGTGACTCCTTCGGCGCCATGGTGATCTCCCGGCCCTCCTCGGCGCTCGCCCTCGCCGAGACGCTCGTCCACGAGTTCCAGCACAGCAAGCTGGCCGCGCTGCTGCACCTCTTCCCGTTGCTCGACGACGACCGGCGGGAGCGCTACTACGCCCCGTGGCGTGCCGACCCGCGCCACCTCACCGGCCTGCTGCACGGCGCCTACGCCTTCACCGGCGTCGCGGGCTTCTGGCGGGACCGTCTGGCGGCCGCGCGGGACGATCGGACGGGGACCCGGGACGAAGGCGCGGCCGAGCTGGCCGGCTACCACTTCGCCCTGCGTCGCCTGCAGAGCCGTCTCGTGGTCCGCACCCTGCTGGCCGAGGGCCGTCTCACCCCGCAGGGCCGGGCCCTGGTGTCCGGCCTCGCCCGCACCCTGGACGGCTGGCTGCGCGAGCGGGTCCCGGCGCCCGCCCTCGCCCGGGCCCGTACGGCCGCCGCGCTGCACCGCACCGAGTGGCGGCTGCGCAACGTGGTCCCGGTGACCGACCCCGGGTACCGGCCGGACAGTCCCCGCTTCCGCCCCGACCGCACCTCCTGGCCGGACGTCCGCACCCACGCCTTCGCCATCCGCCCCACCGCCCCGCGCACCGGCGACGAGTACCTCGCCGCCGGGAACCCGGCCGCCGCCCTCGTCCGATACGACGACGAGCTGACCGCCGACCCGGCCGAACCGCACACCCTGGCGGGCTGGATCGTCGCCCGAGCCGCCCTGGACCCGGGCCGCACCGCCCGCCGCATACTGGCCCGCCCGGAACTGCTCGCCCCCCTGCCGAGCGGCTGACCGGGCCTGACCAGGGCCTGCTTGTCGTCACGCCGACGAAAAGAAGACAGCCGCGAAACGTCCGACGAACGGGTGAACGCGACCGCTGTTGGTCAGGATGGAGACATGGGATTCCATGTCGACTCCGAGGCCGGGCGGCTGCGCCGCGTCATCCTGCACCGGCCGGATCTGGAGCTCAAGAGGCTCACCCCCAGCAACAAGGACGCCCTGCTCTTCGACGACGTGCTGTGGGTGCGCCGGGCGCGCGCGGAGCACGACGGGTTCGCCGATGTGCTGCGCGACCGCGGGGTCGCCGTGCACCTCTTCGGCGACCTGCTCACCGAGGCCCTGGAGATCCCGGCGGCCCGAGCGCTCGTCCTGGACCGGGTCTTCGACGAGAAGGAGTACGGAGTCCTCGCCACCGACCACCTCCGGGCGGCGTTCGAGACCCTGCCCGCGGTCGAACTGGCCGAGGCGCTCGTCGGCGGCATGACCAAGCGGGAGTTCCTGGACGCGCACGAGGAACCGACCTCCGTGCGCTTCCACGTCATGGAACTCGACGAGTTCCTGCTCGACCCGCTGCCCAACCACCTCTTCACCCGCGACACCTCCGCCTGGATCTACGACGGTGTCTCCATCAACGCCATGCGCTGGCCGGCCAGGCAACGGGAGACCGTGCACTTCGAGGCGATCTACCGGCACCACCCGCTGTTCCGGGAAGAGACGTTCCGTCTCTGGTCCGAGGGGCAGGCCGACTACCCGTCCACCATCGAGGGCGGGGACGTCCTGGTGATCGGCAACGGTGCCGTCCTCATCGGCATGAGCGAGCGCACGACCCCGCAGGCCGTCGAGATGCTCGCCCACAAGCTGTTCGACGCCGGGTCCGCGCGGTCGATCGTGGCGCTCGACATGCCCAAGCGCCGTGCCTTCATGCACCTGGACACCGTGATGACGATGGTCGACGGCGACACCTTCACCCAGTACGCGGGCCTCGGCATGCTCCGCTCGTACAGCATCGAACCGGGAGTCGGCGAGAAGGAACTCAAGGTCACCGACCACCCGCCGGAGCACATGCACCGGGCGATCGCCGCGGCACTCGGGCTGAACGAGATCCGGGTGCTGACCGCCACCCAGGACGTGCACGCCGCCGAGCGCGAGCAGTGGGACGACGGCTGCAACGTCCTCGCCGTCGAGCCGGGCGTCGTCGTCGCCTACGAACGCAACGCCACCACCAACACCCACCTGCGCAAGCAGGGCATCGAGGTGATCGAGATCCCGGGCAGCGAGCTGGGGCGCGGGAGAGGCGGCCCGCGCTGCATGAGCTGCCCGGTCGAACGGAGTGCCGTATAGACGTACGGGTGCCTGTATAAAAATGCTGAGCATCGTATAGACTTCCGAGGGTTCCTGTCACTGCACCTCTGGAGACGCCCCCATGGCGACAGTCCCGACCGCCCTCGCCGGCCGCCACTTCCTCAAGGAGCTGGACTTCACGGGGGAGGAGTTCCGCGGCCTGATCGAGCTGGCCGCCGAGCTGAAGGCCGCCAAGAAGGCCGGGACCGAGACGCGGTACCTGAGCGGCAGGAACATCGCGCTGATCTTCGAGAAGACCTCGACGCGCACCCGCTGCGCGTTCGAGGTCGCCGCCGCCGACCAGGGCGCGTCGACGACCTACCTCGACCCGTCCGGCTCGCAGATCGGGCACAAGGAGTCCGTCAAGGACACCGCGCGCGTACTGGGGCGGATGTACGACGGCATCGAGTACCGCGGTGACAGCCAGCAGAAGGTGGAGGAGCTGGCCGCCTACGCCGGTGTGCCCGTCTACAACGGTCTCACCGACGACTGGCACCCCACGCAGATGCTCGCCGACGTGCTCACCATGACCGAGCACACCGCAAAGCCGCTGACCCAGATCGCCTTCGCCTACCTCGGCGACGCCCGCTTCAACATGGGCAACTCCTACCTGATCACCGGTGCCCTCCTCGGCATGGATGTCCGGATCGTCGCCCCGCAGGCGTACTGGCCCGCCGAGGAGATCATCGGCCGCGCCCGCACGCTCGCCGAGACCAGCGGCGCCCGCATCACCCTCACCGAGAAGGTCGACGAAGGTGTCCACGGCGCCGACTTCGTCGCCACCGACGTCTGGGTCTCCATGGGGGAGCCCCCGGAGGTCTGGGACGAGCGGATCACCGCCCTCTCCCCGTACGCCGTGACCATGGACGTCCTGCGCGCCACCGGCAACCCGGACGTGAAGTTCCTGCACTGCCTGCCGGCCTTCCACGACCTCGGCACCAAGGTCGGACAGAAGATCTTCCAGAGCCATGGACTGGAGTCCCTGGAAGTGACCGACGAGGTCTTCGAGTCGGCCCACTCGGTCGTCTTCGACGAGGCGGAGAACCGGCTGCACACCATCAAGGCGGTCCTGGTCGCCACGCTGGCCTGAGCCGCACACGCGCCTGAGCGGTGCTGGAGCGGGGTCGGCTCCTACGCCGGACGCCGCTGGACCGGCACCGTCGGCAGCCTGAACCACACTGCCTTGCCGGAGCCGGTCGCGCGGTGGCCGCAGGACGAGCTGAGCGCGCGGATCAGCAGCAGACCCCGCCCGTGCTCCAGCCAGGGGTCGGGCTCGGTGTCCAACGGGCGGGTGAGATTGCCGGGCGGCGCCGGGTCCGGGTCGTGCACCTCGACCTGGCAGCCGGTCGGCAGCAGCTCCACCACGAGCTCTATCGGCGCGTCCCCGATGGTGTGCTCCACGGCGTTCGCCACCAGCTCCGCCGTCAGCAGCTCCGCGATGTCGCTGTCGGCCCCGTGGTCCAGCTCGGCCAGCGCGGTGCGCACCAGGGCGCGGGCCACCGGCACCGCCGCGGCGGAGTGCGGCAGTGCGATGCGCCAGGAGGCGTAGGCGGAGGGGCGTTCGTACAAGGTGGTTCCGTTCATGAGCAGGCTGTCCTGCTTTCAACCTTATGCATGGTACGGCGCGCCCCTCGGAGGCCTCCGAGGGGGACCGTGCGGGACCCTCGGCCCCTTGCCGGGCGGCTTACCCGGGTGAACGCCCCGCCTCGCACGGCTGCTCCCGCCGTTACCGGGATGTGGACGATCCGTGACGGCTGTGACGGGGCCGGGTCACAGCCCATGACTCGGACGGGGAGAAGTCCGCGTCGAAGTCATATCGCGCACTCGTGACGACAGTCACGGATGGGTGATAACTTCGAAGGGTAGAGCCCCGTGAGGCAGTGCCCGCCGCTCGAACGAGGAGGCCGCACCTCGTGAGTCCCTTCATCGGCTCCGCCGCCCGCACCCCGCGCTGGGAGCACCTCCGCGTCGACCTCGCCGACGGTGTCGCCACCGTCACGCTGGCCCGCCCCGACAGACTCAACGCGCTCACCTTCGGCGCCTACGCCGACCTGCGCGACCTGCTCGCCGAGCTGTCCCGGGAGCGGTCCGTGCGAGCCCTGGTGCTGGCGGGGGAGGGGCGGGGCTTCTGCTCCGGCGGCGACGTCGACGAGATCATCGGCGCCACCCTGGCCATGGACACCGCTCAGCTTCTCGACTTCAACCGGATGACGGGGCAGGTGGTACGGGCGGTACGGGAGTGCCCCTTCCCGGTGATCGCGGCAGTGCACGGGGTGGCGGCGGGCGCGGGCGCGGTGCTGGCCCTGGCGGCGGACTTCCGGGTCGCCGACCCCTCGGCGCGGTTCGCCTTCCTCTTCACCCGGGTCGGACTCTCGGGCGGCGACATGGGCGCGGCGTACCTGCTGCCGAGGGTCGTCGGCCTCGGCCACGCGACCCGCCTGCTGATGCTCGGCGAGCCGGTCCGGGCGCCGGAGGCCGAGCGCATCGGCCTGATCAGCGAGCTCACGCAGGACGGACAGGCGGACGAGGCCGCACAGACCCTGGCCCACCGCCTGGCCGAGGGCCCAGCCCTCGCATACGCCCAGACCAAGGCCCTGCTGACAGCCGAACTGGACATGCCCCTGGCCGCAGCAGTGGAACTGGACGCCTCCACCCAGGCGTTGCTCATGAACGGCGAGGACTACGCGGAGTTCCACGCGGCGTTCACGGAAAGGCGACCGCCGAAGTGGCGGGGCCGATGATGCCCACCCCAGGGGCACCCACCTCAGGGGCGCGGGGAACTGCGCGACAAGCCCCCACGAACCCGCACCCGCCGACGGCGATCAGCCACCCCCACCGCATAGCGATCATCGGCGGCGGCCCCGCCGGCCTCTACGCGGCGGCGTTGCTCAAACGCCTAGACCCCGCCCGCGAGATCACCGTCTGGGAACGCAACGCCCCCACCGACACCTTCGGCTTCGGAGTGGTCCTCTCCGACGAAACCCTCGGCGGCATAGAACACGCAGACCCGGTCGTCTACGAGGCCCTGCAACAGCACTTCGTCCGCTGGGACGACATAGACATCGTCCACCGAGGCACCCGCCACACCTCCGGAGGACACGGCTTCGCCGCCCTGGGCCGACGCCGGCTCCTGGAGGTCCTGCACGAGCGCTGCCGCTCGCTCGGCGTGGAGCTGCGGTTCCGTTCCGAGGCGCCGTACCCGGCCTGGCTCGCGGAGACCCACGACCTCGTCATCGCCGCCGACGGTGTGCACAGCACCACCCGCGAGGCCTACGCCCCTGTGTTCCAGCCCCATGTGGTCGCCCACCACTGTCGCTATGTCTGGCTGGCCGCGGACTTCGCCTTCGACGCCTTCCGCTTCGAGATCGCCGAGACCGAGCACGGCGTGATGCAGCTGCACGCCTATCCGTACGCGGCCGACTCCTCCACCGTGATCGTCGAGATGCGGGAGGAGGTGTGGCGGGCGGCCGGGTTCGCGGAACTCGACGAGCGGGAATCCGTCGAGCGATGCGCCAAGATCTTCGCGGACGCGCTGGGCGGCAGGCCGCTCAAGTCCAACAGCTCTGCCTGGACCAGGTTCCGTACGGTGGTCAACGAGCGCTGGTCGCACGGCAATGTGGTGCTCCTCGGCGACGCCGCCCACACCGCCCACTTCTCCATCGGCTCCGGCACCAAGCTCGCCGTCGAGGACGCGCTGGCCCTGGCCGCCTGTCTGGAGGAACAGCCGTCACTGGAGCGGGCGTTGGCGGCCTACGAAGCGGAACGGCGTCCCGTCGTCGCCTCCACCCAGCGCGCGGCCCGCGCCAGCCTGGAGTGGTTCGAGAACCTCGGCCTCCATCTCGACCAGCCACCCCGCCAGTTCGCCTTCAACCTGCTCACCCGCAGCCGCCGCGTCACCCACGACAACCTGCGCCTGCGTGACGCCCACTTCACCGAGGCCGTGGAGCGCGAGTTCGGCTGCCCGCCCGGAACGCCTCCGATGTTCACCCCGTTCCGGCTGCGCGGTCTGACCCTGCGCAACCGGGTCGTCGTCTCCCCCATGGACATGTACTCGGCCGCCGAAGGCCTCCCCGGCGACTTCCACCTCGTCCATCTGGGGGCCCGGGCACTGGGCGGGGCCGGCCTGGTGATGACCGAGATGGTGTGCGTGTCCCCCGAGGGCCGGATCACGCCCGGCTGCACCGGCCTCTACACCGGCAGGCAGACCGAGGCCTGGAAACGCATCACCGACTTCGTGCACACGCGGGCGCCCGGCACCGCGATCGGCGTGCAACTCGGTCACAGCGGGCGCAAGGGCTCGACCAGGCTGATGTGGGAGGGCATGGACGAGCCCCTGGAGGACGGCAACTGGCCGCTCGTGGCCGCGTCCCCGATCCCGTACAAGCCCTCCGGCCAGACCCCGCGTGGACTGACCCGCGCCCAACTCACCGATCTCCGTGAGCAGTTCACCGCGGCCGCCCGACGGGCCGCCCGCGCGGACTTCGACCTGCTCGAACTGCACTGCGCCCACGGCTATCTGCTCTCCGGTTTCCTCTCGCCGCTGACCAACCTCCGCACCGACGCCTACGGCGGCTCACTCGCGCGGCGGCTGCGTTTCCCGCTGGAGGTCTTCGATGCCGTACGGGGAGTGTGGCCGCAGGAGAAGCCCCTGACCGTCCGGATCTCCGCCACCGACTGGGCCGAGGGCGGCACCACGACCGAGGACGCCGTCGAGATGGCCCGGGCCTTCGCCGCGCACGGCGCCGACGCGATCGACGTCTCGACCGGTCAGGTCGTGGCCGACGAACGGCCGGAGTTCGGGCGGTCGTACCAGACGCCGTTCGCCGACCGGATCCGCCACGAGGTGGGCGTCCCGGTGATCGCGGTCGGCGCGATCTCCTCCTGGGACGACGTCAACTCGCTGATCCTGGCCGGGCGTACGGACCTGTGCGCACTGGCCCGCCCGCACCTCTACGACCCGCACTGGACGCTGCACGCGGCGGCCGAGCAGGGATACGACGGGCCGGGCGTCGGCTGGCCGGCGCCCTACCGGGCGGGCAGCCGACAGCCAAGGACAGGACGGACGGACGCTCCCAAGCCCCGGCTGAGGCTGGGTACTTGAGGCAAATGCCCTACGGCAGCGCGAGCAACTCGGAGACAGGAAGCGGCGGATCTCGTCCGGTGACTCACGCACCCTCGGCGCGCACGCCGACGAACTCGGCTCCCGCGTCCCGCAGCCGCTCGTGCAGCCCCCGGAACACCGCCGCCGACCTGGCACCCGGCCAGCCCTCGGGCAGCAACGGGGCCGGCAGGCCGGGGTCGGCGTAGGGGAGGTGGCGCCAGGAGTCCAGGGCGAGGAGGTAGTCGCGGTACGCCTCCTGAGGCGGGGTGTCCGTGCACCGCTCCCAGTCGCGCAGCACACGCGCGTGGTCGTCGAGGAACGCCTCGTGCTCCTTGGCGATCGCGGCCAGGTCCCACCAGCGGCCGACCGCCTCCAGCGTCGGCGCGAAGCCGAGGTGCTCGCCACGGAAGAAGTCGACGTACGGGGCGAGCCGCAGCCGCTCCAGGGTGTGCCGGGCCTCCTCGTACAGCCGCGCGGGGGCGAGCCACACCCCGGGTGCCGCCGTGCCGAAGCCGAGACCGGCCAGGCGCGAACGCAGCACATGCCGTTTCTGCCGCTCCGACTCCGGCACGGAGAACACCGCGAGCACCCAGCCCTCGTCCTCCTCGGACGGTGTGCCGTAGATACGCCGGTCACCGTCGTCGAGCAGCTGGCGGGCATCCGGAGACAGTTCGTAACCGGCCGCGCCCTGCGCCGTACGCGCGGGCAGGAGCAGCCCGCGCCGTTTGAGCCGGGACACCGACGAACGTACGGAGGGGGCGTCCACCCCGACCGCGGCGAGCAGCCGGATCAGCTCGGCGACGGGTACCGGGCCGGGCACGAAGCGGCCGTACGCGCCGTAGAGCGTGACGATGAGAGACCGGGGTGCATGCTGGTCGGACACGTTGATCATCTTAGGTCGTCGGTATCACTGCTGGTCACCAAGGGTGTCACCTTCGTCGCCGGATGCGGCGGTGCGCAGCCTGAACCGCTGGAGCTTGCCGGTCGCCGTGCGCGGCAGCGCGTCCAGCAGGACGATCTCACGAGGGCATTTGAAGGGCGCCAGTTCGGATCTGACGAAGGCGCGCAGAGCCTCGGTGTCCCGTGCGGCGCCCTCCTCGAGGACGGCGTAGGCCACCACGATCTGCCCGCGTGCCTCGTCGGGCCGGCCCACGACGGCTGCCTCCACCACGTCCGGGTGTCGCAGCAGGGCGTCCTCGACCTCCGGTCCGGCGATGTTGTACCCGGCCGAGATGATCATGTCGTCGGCGCGGGCGACGTACCGGAGGTAGCCGTCGGGTTCGCGGACGTAGGTGTCGCCGGTGAGGTTCCAGCCGCCGCGCACGTACTCCCGCTGCCGCGGGTCGGCGAGATACCGGCAGCCGACCGGCCCGCGCACGGCCAGCAGTCCGGGTTCGCCGTCGGGCACCGGTTCACCGTTCTCGTCCTGCACGCGCGCGTGCCACCCCGGTACCGGAACTCCGGTCGTCCCGGGCCTGATTAGTTCGTCGGCGGCGGAGACGAAGATGTGCAGCAGTTCGGTGGCGCCGATGCCGTTGATGATGCCGAGGCCGGTCCGTTCGTGCCAGGCCCGCCAGGTGGCGGCGGGCAGGTTCTCGCCGGCGGAGACGCAACGGCGCAGGGACGAGGTGTCGTACGCGTCGAGTTCGCCGAGCATCGCGCGGTAGGCGGTGGGCGCGGTGAACAGGACCGAGACCCGGTGTTCGGCGATCGCGGGCAACAGCTGCCTGGGGCCCGCCTGTTCGAGGAGAAGGGCGCTCGCGCCGGCCCGCAGGGGGAAGACCACCAGGCCGCCAAGACCGAAGGTGAAACCGAGCGGGGGACTACCCGTGAAGACATCGTCGGAGTGTGGCCGCAGCACATGGTGCGAGAAGGTGTCCGCGATCGCCAGCACATCCCGGTGGAAGTGCATACAGCCTTTCGGGCGGCCCGTGGTGCCCGAGGTGAACGCGATCAGCGCGACGTCGTCGGCCGCGGTCCGCACGGTGGGGTACGGCTGTTCGGGCGTCCTGCGGCGCAGCAGGTCGTCGGGGGCGTCACCGCCGTACGCCGTGATCCTGAGCCCCGGTATCTCGGCCTTGGTGAGGTCGTCGAGGGCTCGGATGTCGCACAGGGCGTGCCGCACCCGGGCGATCTCGCACATCGTGCTCAGTTCGTGCGGGCGCTGCTGGGCCAGCACGGTGACGGCGACCCCGCCGGCCTTCAGTACGGCCAGCCAGCAGGCGGCCAGCCAGGGGGTGGTGGGGCCGCGCAGCAGGACACGGTTGCCGGGGACGATCCCGAGGTCGCGGGTGAGGGTGTGCGCGATGCGGTCGACACGGGCGCGGAGGTCGCCGTACGTCCAGGTCCCCCCGGCGGGCGTGTGGAACACCGGTCGGTCCGCGGCCGGCCCGGCGAGAAGCGCGTCGGCACAGTTCAGCCGATCAGGGTAGTCCAGCTCCGGCAGGTCGAAGCGGAGCTCCGGCCACTGGTCGGGGGGCGGGAGGTGGTCGCGCGCGAAGGTGTCGACGTGGGCCGAGGGGTTCATGACGGTTCGCCCCCTTGCCTTGTGGGCATCGGTGGTGGGCATCCCGGGCGGGCTCGCGCAACGAGCGTATCGTGTTGGTGACGGCAGTCAACGGTACGCGATACCGTCGGGGGAGTGGCCGCGATGCCGCGGGGAGAGAGGACCGGCAATGCCCGCATTCTCGCTCGAACCAGCACAGACCGCCTGGGGCGCGGAGCTGCGTGCCCTGGCCGCGGACCGGCTGCGCCCCCTCGCGGAGAAGGGCGAACCGGGTCACGTCAACCGTCCGCTCGTCGCCGAACTCGGCCGACTCGGCCTGCCGGCCCGCCTGTTCACCTCCGGCGCCCTCGACCTCTGTCTGATGCGGGAGTCCCTCGCGTACGCCTGCACGGAGGCCGAGACCGCCCTCGCCCTCCAGGGCCTGGGCGCCCATCCCGTCCACGCCCACGGCACCCCGGCCCAGCGCGAACGCTGGCTGCCCGAGGTGGCCGACGGCACCGCGGTGGCGGCGTTCGCCCTGAGCGAGCCCGGCGCCGGGTCGGACGCGGCGGCGCTGTCGCTGCGGGCGGAAGCGGGGCCCGCCGACAGCGCGAGGTCCGCCACCGTCGCGCCCGCCGCCTCCCTCGGCGCCTCCCTCGGCGCCGAGTCCGACGGCCCCGCCCGCTGGCGGCTCACCGGTGAGAAGTGCTGGATCTCCAACGCCCCCGAGGCCGACTTCTACACCGTCTTCGCCCGCACCACCCCGGGTGCCGGCGCGCGAGGTGTCACCGCCTTCCTGGTCCCCGCCGACCGACCGGGACTGACCGGCACCGCCCTCGACATGCTCTCGCCGCACCCCATCGGCAGCCTCGACTTCGACGCGGTGCCGGTGACGGCGGACGACGTCCTCGGCGAGGTCGACCGCGGCTTCAGGGTCGCGATGAGCACCCTCAACCTCTTCCGCCCCAGCGTCGGCGCCTTCGCGGTCGGCATGGCCCAGGCCGCCCTGGACGCCACGCTCGACCACACGGCCCGACGGGACGCGTTCGGCGGCACGTTGAGGGACCTTCAGACGGTCGCCCACCAGGTCGCCGAGATGGCTCTGCGCACCGAGGCGGCCCGCCTGATGGTGTACGCGGCGGCGACGGCGTACGACGAGGGCGCGCCGGACGTCCCCCGGCGCGCGGCGATGGCGAAGCTGCTCGCCACCGAGACCGCGCAGTACGTCGTCGACGCGGCCGTCCAACTGCACGGCGCCCGCGCCCTGCGCCGCGGCCACCTCCTCGAACACCTCTACCGCGAGGTGCGCGCCCCGCGCATCTACGAGGGTGCCAGCGAAATCCAACGCGGCATCATCGCCAAGGAGTTGTACTCCAGGCTGGAGGACCGGTGACCGCCGAGCGCATCAACCCTCCCGGCCTCTCCCCGCCCACCGGCTTCTCCCACGCGGTCGTCGCCACCGGGTCCCGGACGGTGTTCCTTGCGGGCCAGACCGCTCTCGACGCCAGCGGCAAAGTCGTCGGCGACACCCTGCCCGAGCAGTTCGAGCGGGCGCTCACGAATCTGTTGACCGCGCTGAGGGCGGCGGGTGGCACGCCCTGTGACCTCGCACGCGTCACCGTCTACGCCACGGACATCGCCGCGTACCGCATCCACGCACCCGAACTGGGCCGCATCTGGCGTGAGTTGGCGGGCCGCGACTATCCGGCCATGGCGGTCGTGGAGGTCGTACGCCTGTGGGACGAGCAGGCGACGGTGGAGCTCGACGGCTTCGCCGTGCTGCCGTAGCCGGGCCGGGGGCTCGTCGCGCCGGCCTGACGGGCCGTGGTCAGGCGGCGATCGTCAGCCGCTCGACGGGCACCCGGTGCGGGGCGACGATCCTGCCGTCCGGCAGCAGCTCGCCGGTGTCGTCGAAGACGATGGTGCCGTCGCAGAGCAGGTTCCAGCCCTGCTCGGGGTGGGCGGCGACGACGTGCGGGGCCGGGCTGTCGGCTGCGTGTGTCGAGGACTGGTGGGAACACATGGCGCACCTCCACGTCGGTAGGACCATCGGATCGGGTCCGTATGGACAGACCATCCTCTCGCCGTGCACTCATCGGAACGGCCCTTCGCGAAGCGTGACAACACGCGGACAACACCCGGACGGTTCCACGACCGTCGGTGTGGACTCGCCACCGAAGGGGTGACGATCACGGCTGTGGACGCGTAGGCCCGGTACCAGTGGGGGCCCCACTTCAGGAGGTCTTCTCATGTCCTTGCGCCATACCCTCGGCACCGCCGCCGGTGCCGCACTGTTCCTGCTGGCCGCGCCCGCGGCCTTCGCCGCCCCGCCCCCCGCCGACCCGCCGGAGACCGTGACCGTCGACCCGACGGGCCGTATCGCGTCCGACGGCACCGTTACCCTCTCCGGCACCTACCGCTGCGCCGCCGGCACCGGGCCGGTGTTCGTCAGCTCGACCGTCGCCCAGAACTCCTCGTCCGTCCGCCACGGCATCGGCGGCACCCGCGCGGTGTGCGACGGTCTGGAGCACCCCTGGCAGAACAGCGGCAAGTCCTACCCGAGTGCGTTGGCACCCGGCGCGGCGAACGTCGAGGCGACCCTGATGGAGCTGCACCCACAGGGCGGCCTGCCGCTGTTCGCGTTCCACGGGACCACGCGGCAGGACATCACACTGATCGCAGGCTGACTCCGGCGTCAGCCATACGGTCCGTCAGTCCGTCAGACCGTCAGCCCCGCGGCGACCGTGGCGCCCAGTTCCCAACACGCCTCGGCGTCCGCCTTGCCGGGCTCGCCCGTCACGGTCACGGCCTCGGCTGCCCGCCGCCAGCCGAGGCCGGTCGTGATCGCCTCGATGCCGCGGACCGCTCCGGTGACGTCGTTGCCGCCGTGCACGTAGTAACCGAACGGGCGGCCCCGCGTCGTATCGAGGCAGGGGTAGTAGACCTGGTCGAAGAAGTGCTTCAGCGCGCCGGACATGTAGCCGAGGTTCGCCGGCGTGCCGAGCAGGAACCCGTCGGCGGCGAGCACGTCGGACGCCGTGGCGGCCAGCGCGGCCCGCCGTACGACGCGGACGTCCTCGATCTCCGGGTCCGTCGCACCGGCCACGACGGCCTCGAACAGCGCCTGGCAGTTCGGTGAGGGCGTGTGATGCACGATCAGCAAGGTAGCCACCCTCGCAGCCTGTCACGAGCGGACCCGGGTCCACGTCACGCACTGGCGCGTCCTTGCCGCGCCTCGCCGTGCGGACCTGGTCACACTGGCCTCGAAAAACCCCTGTTCCCGCCGCACTCTGCACAGCGGGGTTCCTCCATGGCGTACGGCCTGGCCCGCCGCGAACTGCGGCCGAGAGTTCCCTTGCGGCACGGGGAAGGCGATCGGCACCACCTGACCAGCCTCGAAGGTCTCGCCGCGCTCTCCCTGGACGCGCTGAGCTCGGTCGCGTACGGCCCCGAGGCGATCGGCTCGTCCTGATCGCGGCCGGGACGGGGGCGCTGACCGCCACACTGCCGGTGACGCTGGTCATCGCCGGCCTGCTGGCGGTGCTCGTCGTCTCGTACGGGCAGGTGATCGCCGTACATCCGGACGGAGGCGGCGCGTACGCGGTGGCGAAGAAGGACCTCGGGCCCAGGACGAGTTACCTCGCGGCGGCCAGTCTCGTCGTGGACTACGTGCTGACCGTGACCGTCAGTCTGGCGGCCGGCGCGGCCAGTCTCGCCTCCGCCTTTCCCACGCTCGGCTCGTATCTCCTGGAAATCTGTCTCGCCGGGCTCGCCCTCCTCACGGTCGTGAACCTGCGGGGAGTGGCCGAGAGCGCGCGGGTGCTGATGCTGCCCACCGCGCTGTTCGTCGTGAGCATCGGCGGCATCGTCGTGATCGGTCTGCTGCGCGGCACCCCGGCGGCCGTCGTCGGGACCGCCCAACCCGTGCACGCCACCGAGGCGTTGGGGGTGCTCCTGCTCCTCAAGGCGTTCTCCTCCGGCTGCTCGGCGCTGACAGGAGTGGAGGCCATCGCCAACGCCGTGCCCACGTTCCGTGCGCCGCGCGTCAGGCGGGCGCAGCGCACCGAGCTGATGCTGGGCGCGCTGCTCGGGCTGATGCTGATCGGGCTGGCCGTGCTGATCCGCCGTGACCATCTGGCCCCGCGCGGCGGCGTGACCGTTCTCGCTCAGCTGACCGCGGGCGCGTACGGGACGGGCTGGCGGTACTACGCGACCAACCTCGTCGTCACCCTGGTCCTCCTCTTCGCCGCCAACACCAGTTTCGGCGGTCTGCCCGTCCTGATGAGCCTGCTGGCCAAGGACAACCGGCTGCCGCATCTGTTCGGGCTGCGGAAGGAACGCCCCGTGTACCGCTGGGGAGTCGTGGCCCTAACCCTGCTCGCGGCACTTCTTCTGATCGCCCTCGACGCCGACACCCACCGGATGATCCCGCTCTTCGCGATCGGCGTGTTCATCGGGTTCACCATCAGCCAGATCGGGCTCGTACGGCACTGGGCGGGGCAGCGGCCGCCCGGCTGGCCGCGGCGAGCGGTCCTCAACGGCGTCGGCGCGGTGCTGACCGCCGTGGCGGGGCTGGTCCTGCTGACCACCAAGTTCCTCGAAGGCGCGTGGGTCGTGGTCATCGCCATTCCGCTGCTGATGCTGCTGTTCGCCCGAGTCCAGCGCTACTACGCGGCGGTCGCCCGGGAGCTGGGACTGGGCGAGATCCCGCCGCCGCCGCGCGTCACCGACTCCCTGGTCATCGTGTTGGTCGGCGAGGTCAGCAAGCTCACCCGGCACGCGCTGACGGCCGCCCGCTCCCTCGGCCACGACGTCGTCGCCGTCGCCGTGCACGGTGATCCCGCCCAGGCCCGCGCCCTGGAGGAGAGCTGGGACCGCTGGAATCCCGGCGTACCACTGGACGTCATCGACAGCCCGCAGCGCTCGCTCGTGCAGCCGATCGTCGACTACGTCCAGCGGGCGGCGGAGGGGGGACGGCAGATCGCCGTCCTCATCCCCGAGGTGGAGCCCCTCCACCGCCGCTACCAGATCCTGCAGAACCAGCGCGGCCTCCTGCTCGCGGCCACACTGAGGGCCCGTACCGATGTCGTCGTGTGCGTCGTGCCGTACCGGCTGAGCCTGTGAAGCACACACCCGCGGACGCCACCTCGGCGGCACACACCCGCGGACGCCACCCCGGCGGACCGCCGCCGTAAGAGTCCCGTCAAAGGTGTTCGGGCCGCCGTAAGAGAGTCGTCAACGACTGACCGATTCCGGCCAGGCGCGGGTTTCCTCGAACTGTCCGGTTCTCTTTCGAACCTCTTCCAGTTCTAGGAGCTCGCGATGGCCGACCTGGCCTTCGTCGTCACCACGATCGCGGTGTTCGCGCTGGTGGCCCTCGTCGCCAAGGGGGTGACGAAGCTGTGACCGCCGAGAGCGTCGTCGGCCTCGTCGTGGCCGTCACCCTGCTGGGCTATCTCGTCGTCGCCCTGATCTTCCCGGAGAGGTTCTGAGCAGGCCATGGGTCCCGTACTCGCCGGAGTGCTCCAGCTGCTCGCGCTCATAGCGGCGCTGGCGCTCGCCTACATACCCCTGGGCACCTACATGGCCAAGGTCTACTCCTCCGACCGGCACTGGCGCGTCGAGAAGTGGATCTACAAGGGCATCGGCGCCAACCCGAACGTCGAGATGCGCTGGCCCGCGTACCTGCGCGGCGTGCTCGCCTTCTCGGTGGTCGGCGTCCTGTTCCTGTATCTGCTGCAGCGGCTCCAGGGCGTGCTCCCCGGCTCGCTCGGCTTCAAGGCGATCGACCCGGACCAGGCGTTCAACACCGCCGCGTCCTTCGTCACCAACACCAACTGGCAGTCCTACTACGGCGAACAGGCCATGGGCCACGTCGTGCAGACCGCCGGTCTGGCCGTGCAGAACTTCGTCTCGGCGGCCGTCGGCATCGCGGTGGCGGTGGCGTTGGTACGGGGCTTCGCCCGTTCCCGCACTGGCGAGCTGGGCAACTTCTGGTCGGACATGGTGCGCGGTGTGACCCGCATCCTGCTGCCGCTGTCCGTCGTCGCCGCGATCGTGCTGGTCGCCTGCGGCGCCATCCAGAACTTCTCCGGGATCCACGAGGTCGGCCAGTTCATGGGTGGCAACCAGCAGTGGAACGGTGGCGCGGTCGCCTCGCAGGAGGCCATCAAGGAGATCGGCACCAACGGCGGCGGTTACTTCAACGCGAACTCCGCCCACCCCTTCGAGAACCCGACCCCGTTCACGAACCTCTTCGAGATCTTCCTGCTGCTGGTGATCCCGTTCGCGCTGACCCGCACCTTCGGCATCATGGTCGGCTCCATCAGGCAGGGCTACGCGATCCTCGCCACCATGGCCACCATCTGGGTCGGCTTCATCGCGCTGATGATGTGGACCGAGTTCGCGCACCACGGCCCGGCGTTCGACATCGCGGGCGGTGCGATGGAGGGCAAGGAGACCCGCATCGGTGTCGGTGCCTCGTCGATCTTCGCGGTGTCGACCACGCTCACCTCGACCGGAGCGGTGGACTCCTTCCACTCGTCCTTCACCGGTCTGGGCGGCGGCATCACCCTGCTGGGCATGCAGCTGGGCGAGATCGCGCCCGGCGGCACCGGCTCCGGTCTCTACGGCATGCTGGTCATGGCGATCATCGCGGTGTTCATCGCGGGGCTGATGGTCGGCCGCACGCCCGAGTACCTGGGCAAGAAGATCGGCACCCGCGAGATCAAGTTCGCGGCCTGCTACATCCTCATCACCCCGGCGCTGGTGCTCGTCCTCACCGCCGCGGCGATGGCCCTGCCCACCCCGGGCACCTCGATGACCAACAGCGGGGCGCACGGATTCTCCGAGATCCTGTACGCCTACAGTTCGGCCGCGAACAACAACGGTTCGGCCTTCGCCGGTCTGAACGCGGACACCCAGTGGTTCAACAGCACGCTGGGGCTTGCCATGGTGCTCGGGCGTTTCCTGCCGATGGTGTTCGTGCTGGCGCTGGCCGGTTCGCTGGCCGAGCAGAAGCCGGTGCCGGCCACCGCGGGCACCCTGCGCACCGAGAAGCCGCTGTTCACGGGCCTGCTGGTGGGCGCGATCCTGATCATCACCGGTCTGACCTACTTCCCGGCCCTGGCGCTGGGTCCGCTGGCCGAGGGGCTGGCGTCATGACCACCGACGTAACGAATCAAGAGGACGCCATGTCCACTGCCACCCCGACCCGGACACCGCACAGTGATGTGCCGGTCGGCCACAAGCCCTCAGAGGCGCGCGTCGGCGCCGGCCTGTTCGATCCGAAGCAGCTGCTCGGTTCGCTGCCCGACGCGTTCCGCAAGCTGGATCCGCGGGTGCTGGTCAAGTCGCCCGTGATGTTCGTGGTGTTCGTCGGCTCGGTGCTGACGACGGTGTTCTCCTTCAAGGACCCGGGCGACTGGTTCGGGTGGGCGATCAGTGCCTGGCTGTGGCTGACCGTGCTCTTCGCCAACCTGGCGGAGGCCGTCGCCGAGGGCCGCGGCAAGGCGCAGGCGGACACCCTGCGCAAGGCCAAGACCGACACCGTGGCCAGGCGTCTGAGCGGTTCCGAGGAGGAGCAGGTCCCCGGCACCGACCTGCGCGTCGGTGACCTGGTCGTCTGCGAGGCGGGCGACATCATCCCCGGCGACGGTGACGTCGTCGAGGGCGTCGCCTCGGTCGACGAGTCGGCGATCACGGGTGAGTCGGCTCCGGTGATCCGTGAGTCGGGCGGCGACCGGTCGGCCGTGACCGGCGGGACGAAGGTGCTGTCCGACCGTATCGTCATCAAGATCACGACGAAGCCCGGCGAGACCTTCATCGACCGCATGATCGCCCTGGTCGAGGGCGCGGCCCGACAGAAGACGCCGAACGAGATCGCGCTGAACATCCTGCTGGCGTCCCTGACGGTCGTCTTCCTGCTCGCGGTGGCGACCCTGCCCCCGTTCGCGGACTACGCGGGCACCCATCTGACGATGGTCGTGCTGGTGGCGCTGCTGGTCTGCCTCATCCCGACCACGATCGGCGCGCTGCTCTCCGCGATCGGTATCGCGGGCATGGACCGGCTCGTGCAGCGCAATGTGCTCGCCATGTCCGGCCGGGCCGTCGAGGCCGCCGGTGACGTGTCGACCCTGCTGCTCGACAAGACCGGCACCATCACCCTCGGCAACCGGCAGGCGTCGGAGTTCGTGCCGGTGCGCGGCACCACCGAGGCCGAACTCGCCGACGCCGCCCAGCTCTCCTCGCTGGCCGACGAGACGCCCGAGGGCCGCTCGATCGTGGTCCTGGCGAAGGAGAGGTACGCACTGCGCGAGCGGCACCAGGGCGAACTCGCCGGTGCCGAGTGGATCGCCTTCACCGCCCAGACCCGCATGTCGGGCGTGGACATCGACGGGCGCAAGGTCCGCAAGGGCGCGGCCGGTTCGGTCGTCGTCTGGGTACGGGAGCAGGGCGGCGAGGTGTCCGAGGACGCCGGCGCGCTCACCGACCGGATCTCCGGGGCGGGCGGGACGCCGCTGCTCGTGGCCGTCGAAGACACCGAGGGCGCACGGGTGTTGGGCGTCATCCACCTCAAGGACGTCGTCAAGGACGGCATGCGCGAGCGGTTCGACGAACTGCGCCGGATGGGCATCAGGACCGTCATGATCACGGGTGACAACCCGCTGACGGCCAAGGCGATCGCGCGGGAGGCCGGAGTCGACGACTTCCTCGCGGAGGCCACCCCCGAGGACAAGATGGCCCTCATCAGGCGGGAGCAGGCGGGCGGCAAGCTGGTCGCCATGACCGGTGACGGCACGAACGACGCGCCGGCGCTGGCCCAGGCCGACGTGGGCGTGGCCATGAACACCGGTACCTCGGCCGCCAAGGAGGCCGGGAACATGGTGGACCTGGACTCCAACCCGACCAAGCTCATCGAGATCGTCGAGATCGGCAAGCAACTCCTCATCACCCGGGGCGCGTTGACGACGTTCTCCATCGCCAACGACGTGGCGAAGTACTTCGCGATCATCCCGGCGCTGTTCGCGGCGGTCTACCCGGGCCTGGACAGGCTGAACATCATGCACCTGGCCTCGCCCGACTCCGCGATCCTCTCCGCGGTCGTCTTCAACGCGCTGATCATCATCGCGCTGGTGCCACTCGCCCTACGGGGTGTGCGGTACCGCCCGATGAGTGCCGACCGGATGCTCCGCCGCAACCTCGGGATCTACGGCATCGGCGGACTGATCGCCCCCTTCATCGGCATCAAGCTGATCGACCTGCTCCTCTCCCTCGTCCCCGGGCTGTAATTCCTGAAAGCGTGCTGATCACCATGAACAACTCGGTCACGAACACCGCCCGGTTGCTCTGGGCCGGCCTGCGAGCCCTCCTCGTGCTCACCGTGATCACGGGCGTCCTCTACCCGCTCGCCATCACCGGTGTCGCCCAGGGGATCTTCCCCGGCAAGGCGAACGGCTCGGAGATCAAGGCGGACGGCAGGGTCGTCGGCTCCTCCCTGATCGGGCAGTCCTACAACCTGCCGCTGGAGAAGGGCCGGCAGACCCCGGCGCCCGACCTGAAGTGGTTCCAGGGGCGCCCGCAGAACGGCCTCGGCACCAACAGCGTCAACACCCGGTACAAGCTGATCCTGTCCGGCGCCACCAACCGTTCCGGTGACAACAAGGACCTGATCGACTGGGTGACCGCCGCCAAGAAGGCCGTCATCCACGACAACTCGGTGAACGGCTATACGGTCAGGCCCTCCGACGTGCCCGCCGACGCGGTGACGTCCTCCGGCTCGGGCCTGGACCCGGATATCTCCCCGACGTACGCCGACATCCAGGTCCACCGGATCGCCGAGAAGAACGGCCTGTCCGTCGCCCAGGTGCGCAAGCTGGTCGACGACCACGCCGAGGGCCGCACCCTCGGCTTCATCGGTGAACCGCGCGTCAACGTCCTCGAACTCAACATCGCGCTCAAGGATCTCGTGGCGAAGAGCTGACGGCGTGACGCGTCCCCCGGGGGAGTTGGCGGCCCGGGGTACGACAGGAGGCGCACGCCCATGACACGGGTGCCGGTGAACGTCGGGGTGCCCCGCACGTCCAGCCCCAGGCCGTTGCGCTGGTCGTCCAGGCCGAGTTGCCCGGCGTAACTCCGGAGGGGGGGGCGGCCAAGCAGGCCGGGACAGTCAACGGAGTGCCGAGCCGGGCCACCGGGACGTCAGCTCACACCGGGTTCCGCGTCACCCATGAGTCGTCGAGGAACGGGCTGGGCTTTCCGTGCCAGAACACGTCCACACTGTCGCGTGCCCGTGTCGCTGCCACGAACAGCAGGGACCGAGCCCGCTGGATTTCGTGCCGGTGGCGGACCGGGTCCCTGTCACGCAGTCTGCTGACGGCCTCGCGCGGCACGAGTCCGTCCGCCACGCCCGCGATGATCATGCGCTGGTATTCCAGCCCCTTGAACCGGAACATCGTGCCGATGTGCACGCCGGTGGAGCCGTGAGGGCCGTCGGAACGGATTTCCACCGAGCCGATGCCGTGCAGCTTGAGCGTGTAGGCCATCTCGGCCGCCATCTGATTGGTCGGCACGCAGATCGCGATCTGTTCGTGCGGGATTGCCAGGTCCTCGCCGGCGTCCCACTCCTTGATGAGCGCGGCCACACCTTCCTGCTCGGCGGCCCAGTCCGAGTACGCGTGCCCCGTCGGGAGCCCTCCGCTGAGCACCGACCGGTAGCCGGCCAGCGTCTCCTCGCTGCCGTCGAGATCGTCGTACTTCGTTTCGCCCAGCACGCCGAGGGCGGAACGCAGGATCTGCCGCGTGGTGCGGTAGCTGAGGCTCAGCTTCGAGGACCGGCCGCGGATGTTGATGCCCAGGCTGCCGAGTGTCACGTGGTTCTTGTAGATGCGCTGGTGGGTGTCGCCGACCAGGAACAGGTCGTCCACGCCCTGCGGGGTCATCGCGCGCAACATCTTCCAGTGGGCGGGGCGGAGATCCTGGGCCTCGTCCACCACGATGTGCCGGTACCTGTGGCGCAGCCAGCCCCCTGAGCCGTCCTGGAGATGGACGTTGTCGAGGCCACCCGCCTTCTCTCGCTGCTGGGCGATGTTCAGGACGCGCTGCTCGCGGCCCATCTCCAGCCGTGCGGCACGCTCCGCCACCTGGTCCCAGGTCTGCCGCCCGAGCCGGTCGAGCCGCTGCGTGAAGCGGTCGGCGAGCTGCCAGATCTCGGCGCGCTCGCCGCGGCCGATGCTCCTGCCGCGTCCGGCACGCCGGGCCCGGAAGTAGTCGGTCCGGGTGCCCACGGCCTGGCCGAGGATGACCTGAGTCCACTCGTCGTGCAGGAACTCCGGGTCCCAGCCGTTCTCTCCCAGCTCGTCGAGCAGTCCGCGCCATTCGCGTACGGCCTGGCTGTCGTCGATGGCCTGCTTGCCGTTGCCCGGTTCGGCCTCGCGGACAATGCGCAGCGCCAGTTGGTCGACGTGGCTCACCTCGACCCGGCTCAGCAGCTCCTCGCCGCCCAGTTCCAGCAGTCGGGAGCGCAGGTCGGCGGCGAGGTTCTTGTTGTACGTGGTCAGGAGGACGGGCTTGTCCCGGCCCGGGGGAAGCTGCCGCACGAGATGCCTCACCCGATGCAGCGCGACGATGGTCTTGCCGGTGCCGGGGCCGCCGCCCACCCGGGCGGGACCGTTGTAGCGCCGTTCGACCAGTCTGGCCTGGGTGGGGTGGAGGAAGACCTTCCAGCGGCCGAAGTCGCCGCTCTCCAACGCCTCCCGCAGGGCGTCGTCCGTCGTGGTGACGACCGTCGCCGGCCGCTGTGCGGCGGCCTCGAAGTCGTCCGGGTCGACCGGCTCGGTGGCGGCAACCGGCTTGGTCACCTGGTCGAGTACGTCGTCGTACGACGCCCCGTCGAACAGCGCGAGCAGCACTTCGCCGGTGAGCTGCGGCGCGTACTCGACGAGACCGAGCAGCTGGTCCTCGGTGGCGAGGGTGCGGATGACGGGCAGCAGTGGTTCGGCGACGCCGAGGTCCGACAGTTGCTGGTCGGACCAGGCGGCGAACAGCGTCCGGGTCGGCTCCGGCTGCGCGGGTGCAGCGGGTACAGCGGGTGTCGGGGCCGGTGCGGGCGGGGCGGGGAGCCTGCGCAGGACGCTGTCCTCGACCACTTCCAGGTCCACGTACTCGATGCCGCCGGTGACCTGGTTGACGCCGTACGACAGCCGGTTGTACACGTCTTTGCGGTGCTTGACGGAGACGATCAGCCAGTCGTCGTCGGCGAGCCGCAGCAGCAGCGCCCGGTACTCGTCGTTGACGCGCGCCGACCAGAGCCTGCTGTCGCCCTTGAGCTGCTGGAGTTTGAGCCCGGTGGTGTGAGGGTTGCTCCGGAACTTGTGCTGGAAGTCGAAGAACGCGCCCTTGACCGTGCGGGGGAGCTTGAGGATCTCCTTGTCCGCCTTGTCGAGCAGGCGCAGTGTGACGCCCGAGGTATTCATCGCTTCCGCTCCCCGTCGCTGGTGGTGTCGCTTTCCTGCCGCCGTTCCGTGAGCCGGGCGATCATCGCCGCCCGGTCCCATTCCGCGGCGGTGCGGACCGTCCAGCCCGCTGCCGAGAAGGCTCTGTCCCGGTCCTGCGCCTCGTAGTCGGGCTCGTCGCCGTCCGTGCGTGGCGCGCGGACCACTCCGATCCGGGCGTCGGGCCACGCCAGTTCGGCCTGCCAGCCGTGTCCGTCCAGTTCGTGGCCGTCCAGAGGTGTCGGCACCGCAGCGGTGGCCAGTGCGTGGGCCAAATCGGCGAGCCCCGGTTCCTCGGGGTCGAGAAGCTCGATGACCCGGTCCCAGCCGGGATCCCGTTCTGCCCCAGCGTCCCCGGAGACCTCGTGTGCCGCGGGCCTGGACGGGACCGCCTCACCGCTTCCCGCGGCGGGCACCGAGGGCGCGGCGACGACCCCGACGGAGGCGAGCTCGTCCGCGTGCGAGGGCACCGGGACACGTGTCGACGTCAGCCAGCCCGCCCCGCCGGTCACCGTGAGCACCTCGGTGTCGAAGCCGTCGAGCATGCTCGACGTCAGCTGGACGCTGTCACCTCCGCCGTGCTCCAGGAACTGCAGCACGTTGCTCCAGTACAGCCAGGCACGCCAGCGTCGCTTGTGGGCCGGCTCGTTGGCCAGGGCCGCGTCACCGTCGTCCAGGACGGTGAGTCCCGTCCATACGGGCGGGGTCCGCCTGCCGTCCGCGGCCAGCACCAGACGGCAGCCTGACGCGTCGGGGCCGGACAGCAGTCGCACGGGCCCGGCGGCCCCGGCGGGCATGCCGCCGCTCAGCGCTTCCCGGAGGCCCGCGTCGACGCCTTCGCCGGTGAGGGCGGCGGCCCGGACCCCGTCCGTGCCGCTGAGCCCCGCGGCCGCCGCTTCCGCCCGCCGACGCCAGCGCTCCGGGTCGGGGGAGCGCAGATAGGACAGCAGCAGCCGGGCCGGGTTGACCCACACCGTCTCCGCGAGCTCACCGGGCAGGCCCCGGCCCACGCGGTCGTAGTAGTCGCGGGCCCGCCGCTGACCGCCCGTGCCGTACGGCTCCCACACCGGGTCGGCGGGACCCGCCCCCGCGTACCCGGTGTTCTGGACCTGCTGACGCCACTCCTTCACGTCGTGGTAGGTCAGCTGGAACACCCGCAGACCGTCCGCCCGGAGCCGGGTGCGTTTCATGGCGTCGTCCGCCAGCCGGTTGTGCTGACGGGTGGCGTGGTACGCGTAGCCGTCGAGGTACAGGGCGACGCGCGGGCCCGGGGTGTCCAGCCGTTCGAGGAGTATGTCGGGCCGGGTGCCGTCCAGGGCGCGCTGCTGGGAGACGCGCCAGCTCACGGTGGTCCTGTCGGCCGCGGTGAGCCGCAGGTCGAGGGCGTACGTACCGGCGGAGGTGGTGTACGTGTCCGCCGCGGCCTTCGACTCCGGCGACTTCGCCCAGTCTTGGAGGGTGTCGATGAAAAGGATCTCCAGGTCGCTCTCGGCCTGCCGCTGCAGCGGGATGTGACGCGTCGTCGCCACCGGTGAGGTGTGCCACCGTTCACCGTCGGCGCCCAGCAACTCGTCCAGCATCTGGCGGACCTCGTTGCGGCTGACCTTGTCGTAGTCGGCGGCCGGTACCCGTCGCAGCAGGCACTGGTGGCAGCCGTCGAGCCCCTTCTCACGGCACGCGCAGCCCTCGATGACGTCGCGCGCCCTGAGCAGCACCTCCCGGAATCCGTCGGCGGAAGCCAGCCGGTGCAGGTACCCGGTGCCGCCCGGCAGCCGGTCGTAGACGACGAGGAAGCGCCTCGGCCAGTCCGCGTCCAGGTCGCCCGCGTGGTCGGGCATCGTCGCCTCGGCGATGTCGATGTGGTCGGGATCGCCGCCGTAGCGGGCCGCGATCCCAGCGAACAGGGCGGCGGTGAACGACGCGAGCCGCTCCTTGACGCGGGCCACCGACGCGGGCAGCAGGATGCGCACGGCCTCGGTGGTCAGTTCGTGGGCGAGCAGCAGCGGCACGTCCTGACCCTTGCCCTGCTGTCGGCCCTTGTCGGTCACCGGCCCCCGGACGCGGCGGCGCGGGCACCACAGTTGATGGTGCGCGGCGGCCGGGGTGCTCGCCGCCCCCGACTCGGTGAGCGCGTGCTGCGGCACGTCCACCGCGGGCCGTCCGTCGGCCGTCGCCCCGCCGCACTCGGTGCAGACGTAGAACGGGTTGAGCCGTACGTCCTGTCCCGCGAGCGGCACCGTGCTGCTGCCGTCCTCGCGGTCCAGCCCGAGGTTCAGCGTCCGGATCGTGGCGTGGCGGGTGAAGTCCACACCGAACACGGCGCTGTCGTGCCGCCAGGAACCGGGCGCCACGCGGTCGGGGTCGATGTCGACGGTGGTGAGGACCGCGTAACGTTTGCGGTCCCGTTCGTCGTGGTCGTCGCGAACCCGGGCGTCGTCGCGCTTGTCGCGGGACAGGACCCGCCTGGGTCGCAGTACGTACTGGACGCAGCCCGCGTCGGCGATCTCCCGCCCGCGACAGCGCGGGCACGGGTCGGTGTTGTGCTCGGCGTTGTGTTCCTCGGTACGGACGTACCCGCAGGCGGGGCAGAGCCTCCACACCGACCAGGCGCGGCGCTCGGGACTGCCGACGTCGAGGGCGCGCACGACGTGCCGGTAGCCGTTGACGTAGAAGCTGTTGCCGGGGGCGAGTTCGGTGAGGGCGAGCTTGCGGGACCGCTCGTAGTCCCGGGTCTCACTGCGGTACACCTTGCGGACGGCGCCCTGCTGGGCTCCCGCCTCCCGGGGGTTGTCCTCCTCGCCCGGGGCCTCTGCCCAGTACAGCGTCGCTTCCAGCTGGGTGGTGGTGTCCGTCAGGCTGTAGTTCGGCAGCAGTCCGAGGTCCACGAGGGTGGCGTGGGCGCTGGACTGGCTCAGCTCCCGCAGCAGGTCCCCGGCGCTCCGCCGCTCGGCCAGCAGTTCGCGGCGCTCGCGGTCCTGCGTGTCGTCGGACCGGGCCAACTGACCCGCGGCCTCGTCGATCGCGGCGATCCTGCGGCGAAGTTCCTCGCGCCGCCCCGTCCAGTCCTCCTCGGCCTCCTGCAGAGCCCGCGCGATCCCGCCGGTCGCGTACGCCCGGAGTTCCTGCGCCGCGTGCGCGGAGACGCCCGCTCCGTCAGCGTCCTCCCCGTCGCCGCCGTCGGGGAACAGGGACAGGAACTCCTCCACGAGGGCCGCGCCGTGTGTCCGGGCGGCGTCCGCGAGGTCCTCGCACCACCCGCTGGTGCCGAACAGGGCGGAGGACAGCCGGGGGAGCGGCGCGAGCACCTCACCGTCGGAGGTCCGCAGTTCGCCTCGGGCCGCCAGGTCCAGCAACCGCGCCGTGTACTGGCGGCGCAGGATCTCCACCGCCGACAGGTAGCAGCCCGGCGGCAGGATGGTGCCGGCGATCATCTCGCGCGGCTCGTCCAGGTAGTACAGGTCGCGTGCCTTGCGTCCGCCGAACGCGACGATCAGCGCGTTGCCCGTCCGGCGCCCGGCGCGCCCGGCGCGCTGCACGTAGTTGGCGGGCCCGGCCGGCAGGGAGCCGAGCAGTACGGCGGACAAGTCGCCGATGTCGATGCCGAGTTCCAGCGTCGGGGTGCACGACAGCACATTGGGGTCGGTGTAGTGCGTACCTGCCTTGAAGGTGCGCTCGACGCGCTCCCGTTCGGGACGGCTGAGCATGCCCGTGTGCTCGGCGGTCACCACGCGGAACGTGCCGCCCGTCAGGTAGAGGCGGCGGTAGTAGTCGCCGGTGTAGTCCCGCTCCTGTGCGGGCGCGCCGAACCGGGACACCTCGGTCCCGGTTCCGGGCATGCCGGGCTGTGGTGCGGTCAGGCTGCCCTTGCACCGGTAGCGGGGGCAGGGGTGCCCGTACCAGCGAGTGCGCCGCTCGGGCGCCACGACCTGCTGCCAGCCGCAGTCCTCGCAGCCGACGAAGGCCTTGTTGACGACGGTGTCGCCGAGCAGCCGCACCTCGATGTGGCCGGGCTGCAGCCCGTACACCCGGGTCTGGCGGTCGAGGGTGGTCCGGACCGCGAGGACGCCCGCGTCGGCCAGGGCGGGCAGCAGCCTGCGCAGATATTCCGTGGCCCCGGCAGCGTCCAGTTCGAGGCATCTGCGGGTCCAGTCCTGGTACCAGCCCTGACGTCCCGTGATCGACGAGAACTCGGACGCGCCCTTCTGCCCGTCCAGCAGGAAGCGTGGCGGGGCGACCCCTTCGGGGAAGGCGGGCATGCCGTCCGGCCTTCGCCCCCAGATGACTCTGCGGTCGGTGCCGGCCTCCTTGATCCAGGTGTCCAGCCAGTGGTGCCGCACCGCGCCGCGCAGCCGCAGCCGCTCCAGCAGGCCCCGGACATACGCCAGATAGCGTTCGGGCGTGGGCAGCCCGCCGACCGCCAGCAGCTGACCGGGCAGCGACAGGTGCAGGTCCCGTGCCAGGTCGGTGACCCGGTCCGGTTCCGCCACCGTGACCTCGGCGGCCGCGGTCCGGGTCAGCTCCAGGGTGCGACCCATGCGGCTGCGCAGCCCGAACTCCATCACCGTCGCGAACGCCAGCCGTTCGCCGATCAGCCGCCAGGTCCGCGCGTCGCCGGTGCCGCGGCCGGACAGCAGCCGGTCGACGCCCGGCTCGTCGTGCAGGTCGGGGGGCACCACGGCGGCCAGCGCCTCCGGGTCGTCCACCGAGTCCAGGACATGGCCGATCAGGTCGTTGAGCGCGGTCGGCGCCCCCGAGTCGTCCAGGTTGTGGGCGAGCAGCGAGCGAAGCGAGAACTTGTACGAGGCGTTGGCGACGTATCCCGCCCGGTGCGCGGCGTCCTGCGTGGAGTCGTTGAACAGCAGCGTCTTGCGCTCTTCCGGTACGAGCGCGATGTCGCCGCCGGTGAACAGCTGGGTGACCGCCGCCGAGGCGAGGGCCGCCTGGGCCGTGCCGAGGAAGCGAATGCTGTTGTCGGTGTGGCAGGCCGGGCACCGGTCGTCCTTCGCGGCCCGGTCGGCGGTCTTCTTGTCGAGCACGGCCAGCGCGAACCAGGCGTCGACGAGTTCGCCGTCGTCCCCCGCGGCGGGCAGCCGGTAGGTGCCCTGTCCGCCGTCCAGGACCACCACCGACAGCGGGTCTACGCCGCCGTCCGAGGGCCGTGCCCCGGTCAGTGCGTCGAGAGCCTGCTGTCGCTCGCGGGCGGTGGCGGAGATGAAGTACCGGACGCGCCGCTTGTCCCGGCCCACCCCGGCACGCCAGATCCGGTCCTGTGCCATCACCAGCCGCTGTGGGTCGGCCTCGGGGGACAGGGCGGCCCAGCCGGAGCGCCCGCAGTTGCGGCAGTACACGGCGGGCAGGTGCACCTGGGCGGGGCGCGGCGCGGTGTCGGTGCCCGGCAGCGGCTGCGGCTGCCTGCTCGCGGAGAACGACGGCCAGCTGCCGGACGAGGCGTCCGGGTCCTCGTCGCCGGGCGGCGCGGCGTTGAGCGCGGCCCGGCGGGCAGCCGTCCGGTCGTCCTCGTACCAGCGGAACTCGGGGGTGCGGCCCACGCCGCGCAGCACCCGCGTCACGGGCCGCACCCACAGGTGCGCCTCGATGTGCAGCAGCGGCCGGGGCCTGCGCTCGTCGGAGTCCGGGTCACGGGCGGCCGACAGCAGCGCCACGAACCGGGACAGCGCCTGGAGCACCAGCCGCGGGTTCTCCCGCGCGGTGCGGCCCCAGGCGTAGCCGAACCGGGCGAGCCGGTCCCGCAGCGCCCACTCGTCCAGTGGCTCACCGCCGAGCAGCGACAGCACACCATGGGTGAAGTCGTGCCGCTTCAGCAGCCGCCCGACGCGGAAAGCGTCAAGGCCGGAACGCCCCAGCATCAGGGCGGCGAGCGCGTCGAGGTCCAGCAGATCGGGCCGGGCCTCCGCGTCCGGCCCGCCGGACACCGTCACGACCTCCTGCGGGGTCGGCGGTTCCGGCAGTTCGTAGTCGACGGTTCCGGTGAACTCGTCGGCGGTCATCCGCTCCTCGCCGATGACCGCCTCCGGCGGGAAAGGCATCCCGAACACCCGCGCCGCCACGTCGAGGATGCCCCCGGCCCCCTTGCCCGGCGCGCCCTCACCGAGCGTCGCCGAGGTCGCCACCGGGCAGATCGACCCCAGTGGCCTGCCGGGCCGGGACGCGCCGGTGGCGGCGGCCAGCCGGCGCAGCAGCATCGCCACGTCGGTGCCTTGCGCCCCGTCGTACGTGTGGAACTCGTCCAGCACGACATAGGCGGGCTCGGCGCCTTCCCACAGGCTGCGGTCCTCGCCGCGCTGGAGCAGCAGGTCGAGCATCTTGTAGTTGGTGATCAGCACGTCGGGCGGCGAGACGCGCATCTCCTCGCGTCGCGTCATCACCCGCCGGAAGTCCGTGTCGGGCCGGTCACCGATGTACAGGCCCGCCGTGACCTGGGCCAGTTCCGGCCGCGCCAGATACTCCCCGATGCGGCCGGCCTGGTCGGTGGCGAGCGCGTTCATCGGGTACAGCAGCACGGCCTTGATCCCGGCCCGCCCCTCGGCCTTCTGCCGCCGGCAGTGGTCCAGTACGGGGATCAGGAAGGACTCGGTCTTGCCGGACCCGGTGCCGGTGGTCACCAGCGTCGGCCTGGCGGGCCCGTGCAGCGTGGACAGCCGTGCCCACGCCTTCGCCTGATGCCGCCACGGAGCGAACCCCGGGAACCCGGCCGACCACTCCAGGTCCCGCTGCCACTCGCCGTCGGCGACGTGGAACGGCGTCCTGATCCTCAGGTAGGGCCCACGGAAGATGCCGGACTCGGGGTGCCCCAGGAAGCGTTCGAGGGCGCCGCGGGTGCCCTCGTCGGCGAGGGCGTACGTCGTCGTGAGGTACTGCGTCAGACTGCCGCGCAGCTGCGCGGCGGCCATGGTGGGCTTCACGACGGTCCCCCTTGCGATGCCGGTGCCCTGATGATCGATACCACCGTATAGACCGTATACGGGGTGGCTGACAGCCCCTCTCGGGGTGACCGGCCACCGGCCCGGTCCTCCCGGGCGGCCCCACCGGGCGAGTGGTGATCCGTTACTTGTTCCTCCAGGCGGCCAGTTGGTCCGCGAAGTCCCGGAACGACCTGTTGTTGCCGCTCGGGCGTGCGCTGACCCTGCCGAGCTCCACCGCCGCCGCCATGATCTTCGGGGAGTCGGATTCCCGGTACGGAGGTCTGCCCAGGTACTTCTTGAGGTGCTCCTTGGGGTTCGCCACCTTGGTGAGGTCTTTCCGGCAGTCCTCCGGCCGCATGGCCCAGCCGCGCCTCACCTTCGGAAACGCGTCGGGGAACAGCATCAGCCACGACTCCATCTCGACGGCGGAGAGGGCCAGTGCGCTGGGGCAGGGGAGAGATTTCCGCAGTTGGTCCGTGATTCTTTCCCGGACCTGGTCGTACGTCTCGTCGGAGACCTTGTCCAGGTCGGCGTGGACGACGACGCCCGCGAGGTCGGCACCACACCCCTCCGCCTTGCGCAGGGCGTTGGTGCGAAGCGTCTCGATCCGTGGGCTGAGCTGGAGCAGCGCGGGCGCGAGCCGGATCTTGTCGTTGATCGTGACGACTTTGGGGCATCTGGGGTAGAGGGCGGGTATCAGGTGCTGGAGGACTTCCCGGTCGTTGTCACTCTCGCCGGCGACGACGATGACGGATCGCCGCCGCCGCGGGGCGGGGCTCACAGGGTTCCGCCCACGGAACCCGAGTACCAGAGATTGCCGATGGGCTCGTACTCGGACACCTCGAGCACCCGGCGCGTGTCGGCGGGCTTGCGTGCGGGGATGACGGAAGCGCCACTGGGCCGGCGTTCGCAGGGCACGAACTCCTCGGGCTCCAGTTCGTTGACGAAGACCGGAGAGTGCGTGGTCACCAGGTACTGGCTCCGCTCGCTCGCCTCTCGGAGCCGTTGGGCCATGAGGCTCAGCGCGTGCGGGTGGATCCCGTGGTCGATCTCCTCGATGCAGGTGAGCAGCGGGGGATTCGGGTCGTGGAAGATCGCGAGCATGCACAGGATGCGAACGGTGCCCCAGGACGCCTCCGTCAGACGGGTACGACCCCGCAGGCCCTCTTCCTCCAACTCCACCGCCGTTCGGTGGGAGGCGAAATCGGGGGGATTCACGAGGTGGATGTCGCGGATCTGCGGCACCACCTTCCGGACGTCCTCAAGCAGGAACTCCCAGGCGTCGCCGTCTTCCTGGAGCTCTCTCAGAAAGTCCGCGAGGTTCGACGCGTCGTTCGCCAGATAGCGCCCCGATTCGCTGATGCCCCACGGCTTACGGGCCTCCCGTACATCCGGGTCGAACACCCGGATCTGGGACAGATGACTCCGGACGTTCTCCATGGCGAGGGCGGAGGGGAGGCCCAAGTGCAGTACCTGTTCCCGGTGCAGGGCGGATGCCATCGGCTCGACATCGACGGGACTCCAGGCCTGGTCCGCCTCCAGTGAACTGTTGACCCTCACAGAGCCACCGGTCAGCTCGACGGATGTCTCCACGCCCTCCGCCGGATGCTGAGTGAACAGCTCCTGCCGGTACGTCGTGTAGCGCCCGCGACCACGCGCGCCCGGGGCCAGCCGACGGCGGGAGATGCTCAGCTCGTAGCGGTCCGGAGTCTCCTCCGACGCGAAGTCGGACCAGATGCCCTCGACTCCGACGGAGATCCGTGACACCGGCTTCGGGCCGCCGCGAAACGCCAGGACGTCGAATCCGCCCCGTTCCTCGAACGCCGGCTCGATCCCCTTGCGGGTCACATCCCCCAGGAACTCCAGAGCGTGCAACACATTCGACTTGCCCGCCGCGTTCGGGCCGACCATGACGGTCAGCGGCCCGAGCGGCAGCTTCGTGTCGGTCAGTGTGCGGAAATTGCGCACTGTCAGACCGAGTATGCGGTGGTTCAAGCCTCGCGCCCATCGTGGAACAGCCGGGCGACAGCGACCCGGTCATCGAACTGGTCGACGCACGGCGGGCGGCCCCGAGGCAGGCCGCTGAGTGCCGCTCAGTTCCCCATGTGAGTCGTGCACTTGGCGCGTCCGACCACCGAGCTTCACGAAGAGTACAACTTGCGTCACACCGCCACCAGGTACTTGCACACTTCAGCCATTCGGACCGAAAGGGCTCTCCTTTCACGCGCCTTGGCGTTCGCGGACCCTGACGGGAAGGGAAAGCACGCGGGCAGTGCCAAGAGGGGAGCCGCGACGCTCGATCGACGCTCGGGTCGCCCTCATGCCGTTGAACCTCCCGGTGGAAACACGGCCGGGCTCAGTCGAACAGCGGCGCCAGCGCCTCCTCGCCCGCCAGGATCCGCCACGCCGGAACCCGCACCGTCCGGCCCACGGGGCACGCCTTCGCGCCGTAGCCACCGGACGGCAGCCCGGTCAGCAGGTCGCTGCGCGCGTGCGTCAGCCGTAGGTGCCGCGCCGGGTCACCGCCGGGCGGCGGGCCGGGATCGATCAACACCGCCGTGTTCTCCCCGGCCGCGGTGAACAGCAGGTCCACCGGGTGCCCGCCGACCACCGCCGCCCGCTCCAGATCGGTGATCCCGCGCCCGGCGAGGTACTCCTGGAGCCGGTCGGCGAGTTCCTCGCGCAACCCGGTCACCGCGGTGGCCGTCACCACCGGCCCGCCGTCCTCACCCGCCTCCGCCCCCAGGGGGACCGAGCGTCCCGCGAGCAGTGTCGGCAGTCCGCTCTGCCCCTGCCAGAACGCGTGGGAGCCAACGGTGATCAGCTGCGACTTGGCCCGGGTGACCGCCACGTTCCACAGGTTGACCTGGCTCGCCACCCAGTACGTCGTCCTCGGCGGCGTGTTGTGCGTGGCCACCGGGCTCAGCACCATCACGTCGCGCTGCCCGCCCTGGAAGGCGTGCACCGTTCCGACCCGGACACGGTCGTCGTCGCGCCACACCCGCGCCAGCGCCTCCTTCTGCGCCCGGAACGGCGTGACCACCCCCACCTTGGCGTCCTGCGGGAGCCGCGCCAGCAGTTCGTCCACCACGCGCCGCACGGCCTCCGCCTCCGCCGCGTTGCGCCAGGACCGCCCGTCGCCGCCCCGCGCCGACTCGCCGTGCGGTACGTCGACCCAGCCCAGCACCGGCGCCGGATCGGCCGCCCCCACCGGGTCCACTGCCGGGACCTGCCGCCGTACGTCGGTGAGCACCCGCAACTGGCCCGCGTAGCAGTAGCCGTTGACGACGTCGGCGATCCTCGGGTGGCACCGGTAGTGCTCGTCGAGGAGCAGCGCGGAGTCGCCGTGCTGCTCGGCCGCGTGGTACGAGGAGTACACGTGGTACGTGAGCCGGTGGTCCTCCAGCTGCGCCGCGCTCAGCCCGGTCCTGGCCCGCGCCTGCTGTTCCTGCTGCGGTGACACACCGGGAATGTGGCCCAGCTGCATCGGGTCGCCGATGATCAGCGCCCGGCGCGCCCGGAACAGCAGCGGCAGCACCGAGGGGATGGAGCACTGGCTCGCCTCGTCGATGACGACGAGGTCGAACAACCTCGGCGTGAGTTCCAACTGCCGCACCGAGTGGGTGCTGATGGCCCACCCCTTGATGTGGGCCATCAGGTTCTTCTGGCTCCGCTGGTAGCCCGAGCGGCCCCGCAGTGCCTGGAGCCGCTGGCCCATGAGCCCGCGTGCCCTCGTCAGCGCCTCGGCGGACCCCGCCCGGGACAGCTCCGCCGACAGTTCGGACAGCGCGCCCGCCGTCTCCAGCCGCGACTGCCTAAGCCTCTCCTCGTCCCACCCCGTGTGCCGGGGGACGAGCTCCCGCACCTCCCGTTCCACGGCCACCGCGTCCGCCACCGACTCCAGCAACTCGGGCGGCACCGGCCGACCGGTCGCCCACGCCGGCCACGACGGCTCGTCCCCTTCCGGGGCATCGTCCACCGCCGAGACCAGAGCGCCGAGAGCCCGCCCCCGGCGCCAAGGACCGAGCAGCCACCATCGGGCCCCGGCCACCTTCCGTGCCCTGTCCTCCCAGCGCCCCAGAGCGGCCACGCCGTCCTCGTCGGCCGACCAGACGCCTTCCAGGAGCGGCAGCGGCAGCTCCAGCGCGGCCGCCCGCTCCTCCCGGTCCCGGATCAGCTCCAGCAGCCGCCCCTCCTCACCGACGCGGCGCGCCGCCTCCGCCCGCAGCCCGTCGGCTGTCCCACGGGTGCTGCGCAACTGCCCGCCCACGGTGGCCGATCCGCGCCGCGGGACCTGGGCGGGCTCACCGAGCAGTCGCTCCAGTTTCGCCGCCTCCCGCTCCAGCGCCTCGGCGTTGCCCGTGCGCATCAGCAGGCCCGGCGCGATGTCGTCGCAGCGTTCGGCGACGACGTTCACGGCCTCGTTGTTCGTGGAGGCGACCAGCACGGACTGCCCGGCGGCGACACAGGTGGTGACGACGGCCGTGACGACCTCGCTCTTGCCCGTGCCGGGCGGCCCGGTCGCCACCGTCAGCGGCCGCGTCATCGCCGAAGAGATCACCAGCTCCTGGCTCTCGTTGCACGGCCCCGGAGCCACCACCGCGACGGACGCGGCCTGCTCCCCCTCCTCTCCGCCGCTCAGCAGTGCGTCAAGGGCGGTGCCGGGGATCTGCCCGGTCCGCGTCGACATCTGCAGCAGGTTGTCCACCAGGGCCTGGGTGGCGATGGCCTCCACACCCGAAGGCACCAGCAACACGGCCGCGTTGTGCGCGCCGGGCCGCAGCGCCTGCATCACCGTCCGCTCGCTGAGCGCCGACGGGTCGAGCGGTTCCAGCTCCGGCAGGCCCAGCTCCTCCAGCAACTCCCGTACGGCACGCAGCATCTGCGCGTCGTTGCCCTCCTGCCAGGTCGGCTGCCAGCGCGCGACGAGGTCGGCCGCGTCACCCGCGTCCAGCAGTTCCGAGACGACACCGGTGTGCAGCGACGGCACACCGCTGGGCCGCAGCACGTCCCGGCCGTCCTCGTCCGGCGCGAGTTCCAGCTGCTGGATGAGCAGCGGCGCCAGCTCCACCGCCGTACGGCGCCCCCGGCCCCCGTCCCGCACGGGCAGAGTGATCGCCGGATAGCCGTACCAGTACTCCTGCTGCGCCCCCGCGTCACCGTTCACCCCGGCCGACCTGCCCTGCGGCCTGGGCAGTTGTCCGGGAGCGGGAAAGGTGGAGCCCCGCCCCGACTGGATGGTCTCCTCGCCCTGTCCCAGCAGGAAGTACGTGGAATAGCGCCCGCTGTCACGGTCGGGCCGCATGCCGGCCGCCGCCTGCGCGGTGAGGCAGTGCGCGTAGTACCGCAGCAGCCGCTGCCAGTCGACGCCGTCCCGTGCGTCCAGCGCGGCCAGTTCCCGGGCCTTCAGCAGAGCGGGCGAGCGCCGCGCGGCCTCGGCCGCGTCACGCGGCAGCGCCGCGATGTGCACCGGGCGCGCCACCGACCGGGCGAAGGGCAGGCTCCGGGTGGCCCTGATCGTGGACTTGGTGGGGCGCTGCTCCTCCGGTACGCCGTCACGCGCCATCTGCGCGGTCAGGTAGTCGAAGAGGTCGTCAGGCGTGATCCAGCCGCCGCCCTTGATCCGCCCGTTGCGCAGCCCCTCCACGATCTCCCCGGTGAACCGGGACGTGCCGAGACTCGATCCGGGCGGCGCCATCGCGGACGCGGACTGGAGGGCGTCGGAGGCGGTGATGAAGTACACGCCGGTCGGCCGCAGCAGGGTGCTCGGCGCGGGCCGCGCGGGTTCCTCCGCGGGACCCTTCGCGGTCCAGCCCTGGACGACGGAGCCGCTGGAGCAGCAGTCCAGCAGCACCAGTTTCGACGAAGCGCGGCATGACTGCAGCATCCGCTCCAGGAACTCCGCCGGGACGGCCGTGCCCGGCAGATCGTCGGGGTCGGCGTCCCGGGTCAGGAAGTACAGCTGGTTGTCGTCCTCGCAGAACTCACCGTGCCCGCTGAAATACAGCAGAGCGGTCTCGCTCGGCTGACGCGCCTCCAGGAACGTCTCGATGGCGTGCAGCATCTCCGCGCGGGTCGGCTCGGCGACCATCGCGCAGTCGTTGTACATGCCGATCTCGGTGTTCTCCAGCACGGCCCGCATGTAGTGCAAGTCGGCGCGTACGGGCGGCAGATCGCGGTAGGCATCGCTGTCGTACGTGGACACGCCGACGAGCATGGCGAACCGGTCGTTGTCGGCCACGCGCGCTCAGCCCGCCGCGGGGGTGTTGCCGAGGCCGTCGTCGCCCGTGGGGTGCGGCGTCTCTCCGCCGCCCGCGAGGAACCGCTCGATCCGCTCGTCGTCCTCGCGGGCCTCCTTACCGGTGATGTGCAGAGTCGCTCCGTCGGGCCGCGTGACGACGATCGTCCGTTGGGGTACGCGGGCCAGCCACATCTGCACTCCCGTCGCGACCAGGGAGGCAGCGCTGATCACCAGCCCGATGGTGTCGGCCGACGGCCCGCCCTTGTCCGTCACACCGGCCGTCGCGCTCGGCCGGCGAACGTCCAGGGCGGCCCCCGGGTCGACGTCGGCGATCCCGGCGAGCAGCTCGCGCGCTTCCTTGCGCGCACGCAGCGGGTCCTCGTCGACGATGGAGATCCGGTACCCGGTCCGGTCCTCGGGCGTGGTGGTCACAGGGCGTCCCCTCGGTGTGCCGTGCTTCTGACGAAGGATGAGCGGCTGACGTTAGTCGGCGGGTCTGACACCGGGCGCCCGCGTTTCCGAAAACCCGTCAGGTGTTGGCGGGAAAGTGGCTGACCGGGGGCGGTACGGGGGTCTCTGCGGGCAGCGCCGGCTCCAGCTCCGCCCATACGGTCTTGCCGGGGCGGTCGGCACACGGCGCGACCGCCCAACGCGCCGCCAGACGCGCCACGATGAGCAGACCTCGCCCCGACTCCTCGTCCCCCGGCGGTTCTTGGGAGGCGAGCAGCGGTACGCGTTCGGTGCGGGTGTCGGTGACCTCGACGCGCAGGACGCGCCGGCGCGTGCCGCCACCGGTCTCGGTCAGCCGCACATGGAAGTCCCGCCCCGCCACATGTCCGTGCCGTACGGCGTTGGCGGCCAGCTCCGCGGTGATCAGCGTCAGCGTCTCGTTGGCGTCACCGGTGTACGGGTGGCCCCAGGCGTCCAGTCGGTGCGAGACGAGACGGCGGGCGAGGCGCGCGCCGCGATGGGAGGACGTGAAGCGCATCGCGAACTCCCGGAGGGGGCGGGGGAATTGGGGCGCCTCGTCGGCATGTTGCGCGGGGGCTGGATCGACGGTCGGCTTCGGAGCCGGGTTCGGGTCCGTCTGAGCCGAGGCGATCGGTCGAGCCCCCAGGGAGGGGGAAGTTTCGCTGTTCATGTGGTCCACGCTGACGTGGTGGTTTTACCGTGACGAGATACGACGCGCACACGGACGGTCGCTGTACGTGGCCGGTCCGCGCGTGTAGGCGGGGCGGAGCGTGACAGTCGACGCGGGGCCGCGTTGGCCGAGGGAGGTGGTGCGGGACATGAGTGAGCCGGTGGGATCTGCTGCCGAGGAGGAGTCCGGTGCGGAGGGGGACGGGCGGGAGGCGGGAGCGGGATCGGGCATCCTGCGCGTCTTCGGGCGCCAGTTGAAGAGGTTCCGGTTACGGGTGGGGCTGGAGCGGGCCGAGTTCGGGTCGAGGACGGGCTACTCCGTGTCGACCATCGCCGCGTACGAGCAGGGCCGCCGGGTGCCGCCTCCGAAGTTCATCGACCAGGCGGACGAGGTTCTGGACGCGGGCGGTGTCCTCCAGGAGATGAAGGAGGAGGTGGCGCGGGCCCAGTATCCGGCGTTCTTTCGGGATGCGGCGCGGTTGGAGGCGGAGGCGGTTGAGCTGCATGTCTATGACACGCATCTCATCAATGGGCTCTTGCAGACAGAGGAGTACGCGCGGGCCGTGTTCACGATGCGACGCCCTCTGTTGAGTGACGAGACGATTGACCAGCGGGTGGTCGCGCGGCTCGCGAGGCAGGAGATCTTCGCCCGCAGCCCGATGCCGACCATCAGCTTCGTCATTGAGGAGTCGGTGCTGACGCGCCCTACGGGCGGTGAGTACGTGATGCGCACGCAGTTGGAGCAGCTTCTGCTCTGCGGTCAGCGACGCAACGTCGAGATTCAGGTCATGCCGAACGAGAGGGACGAGCACGCCGGTTTGGCCGGTCCCTTCACCTTGATCGAGACGCAGGATGCGCGGAGGATCGCCTACGTGGAGGCGTACAAGCACAGCCGTCTCTATACGGACCGGGGGACTGTCCGAGAGCTGGAGGAGCAGTACGGTCTGCTCCGAGCTCAGGCTCTCACCCCGCGCGAGTCGTTGACACTCATCGAGAAACTGCTTGGAGAGACATGAACGTCGACGGTGATGAAGTCATTGCGTGGCGCAGGAGCAGCTATAGCAGCGGTGAGGGCGGCCAGTGCGTTGAGGTGGCTACCTTCACTCACGCCATCCACGTGCGGGACTCCAAGGACACGAGCCGACCGGGCCTTGCCGTCGATGCTGCCGCCTGGAACCTGTTCGTCGGCTTCGTGGGGCGGTAAACGCTGCCCGACGGTAACTGCGGCCTGCCCCCGACCGGTGTCGGGGGCAGCCTGCTTTTGGCGACGCTTGCCAACTACGCCTGTACGGCTTCGCGGACGGGCGCAGCCCAGCGGCCAGCGGCGATCTCCGCATCCAGCCGCACCTGGAAGTGCGCGTGCGCTGCTCTCATCTCGGCCTCTCGGTCGGCCTTGTAGAAGGGGGCCTGGTAGCCCTCGGGGGGCGGGGTGTGCTCCGGGTCTTCCAGGTGGGCGAGGAGATCGAGGTAGTCCTGTTTGGTCTGGCCGTGGCCGTAGGTGTTGAAGTCGCCCGCGATCTTGCGACCGTTGGCGTCGAGGTAGGTCGCCGACTCGTAGGCGTACAGCTGCGGGTATCGCGACTTGAAGATCGCGACGAGCTGGTCGGCGGTGATGCCGAGCCAGACTGCGACTAGAGCGTCGAGTTCCACGAGTGCGGCGCGGCGCTCATGCTCGGTGCGGAGCGGGGTGCTGTATTCCCAGGTCTGTTTGAGGCCGGCGGCCAGGGGCTTCAGGTGGGGCCAATTGGGGTTGGCCCAGTCCTCGTAGCCTGCCCAGCGGGGGTCGAACAGCTCCGTCCAGAGGGGGGCGTAGTGGGTGGTGAGGGCGTTCAGGCGGAGGGTGCGCAGGAGTAGGGACGGGGCGAGGGGATGCTTTGGGCCGGGGGCGGGCATTTTCAGGGCTTCGCCCGTCATGAGATTGGCACGGCCAGTGATTCGTAGCAGATAGTCCAGTGGAAGAGCACCCCAGAAACCGGCGTTGAGGACTGTCGCGCGATTGGTCGGCATGGCCATGCTGTGTACCCCATGAATGTGGGCGGGGCCGGGTGGGATCAGTGCGGCGTGCAGGCAGCGACTGCTGTCGAAGGGGATCATGACTCGCCAGGCCAGCCGGAAGAACGTGGTGAACGGCTTTCCGAGCCAGGGGTCCTGGGCTGCCTGGTACGTCGCCTCGTCGGTGGCCCGCACGTAGTTGGTTACGGGGACGCACGCCTCGGGCAGATCCATCGGTGCGAGTAGATCCCAGTCCCTGTTGCTACGGCAGGGGATCTTCGGCTCCTTTGAGAAGGGAAGCGCCGATGCGAAATGCGGTCCTTGAAGGATGACATCTGTGAGCTCGGCGACGGCCTGGTTGCCCCAACGGATCAGCCCGTCTTTCCTTGCATTGGTTTCGTTGTATCCGCCTGAGATCATCGGATGGAAATCGGCCAGGCTGCTGGGATGGGCAGCCAATGCCTCAATGGCCCCTTGTTCGCCAACAAGGACTGGGTACAGCAGAGGGGCCTGTGCCGCACCGCCTGCCGCGCCCGTCAACGCCTGCCAACTGGCCAGCAAGGCAGTGTCCACATGCACCACGCGCTCGCGGTGTGGCCGGATGTCCCATGCGCCATTGTGTTTGATGCCGGGCGTCGTGCCTCGTCCGTCGTGGGTCAGCGAATCGGGCAAGGCTGTGGCATCGCGAAGCTCACTGAGATGCAGGAATTCAGGCTCTTGCGGCGTGCCGTAGATGTGCATCCCGAATTCTGCAGAGCGATTGAGGTCTTCAAAGGCCCAGTTCGACGAGTTCACGAAATGTGCGTGCACCCGCAGATGCTGGTACGCGGCGGCACGAATGGCTCCCTCGCGTACGCCGCCAAAGTGAGTGTCGGGGTGGATCAGGCCCGCGCTGCCGTTCGGTGCGATGTGAAGCCACACCTGAGCCATGAAGGCCCGATAAAGATCACTGCGGGTACCGAGAAGGATCGGATACGTGGCCGGGCTGCCCAGTATTGCGACGGCCCCTGCGTGGGAAGCCAGCTCATCGAAAAGGAAATCCTGGCCGTCCGCGCGAGCGCCCAGCACCTCTTCCTTGCGGAGGCGCCATTCTGCCGCGCTCGGCTTTTCTGCCAGCACGAACCATGGCTCCAGCTCTGCAAGGACTTGGTCCTCCTGCCAAGTAGGCCGCACCCAAGGCGGATTCCCCACCTGCAAATCAAACCCACCCCGCGCAAACACCTGCGCGAACTCCAACTCCCAGTGGAAGAACCCCTGCGCCCTTGCCACGTCCTTCGCGGTGGCCGCCCACAGGAACCGGTTCTCCAACCCCTGGAACCGGTCCATGCCCATCCACTCGGGCAACTCGTCCTCGTACCCCGACAAGCGGTCCAGCGTCTCGAACGTCGACACCAGCGACTCGCTCGGCACGTCCTGTGTGCCCAACAGCGCTTCCGCGAAGGTGAGCCAGTCGTCCAGCTCCGCCAGCGGGATGACCTCGCGGCGCTGTCGCTTGATCTGCTCGGGGCGGCTGCCTGTGCGGCGACGCGACACCGAATCGCGTGTCATGGTCCTCTGCTTCGGCTCGGCGATGAAACCAGGGAGAGCGTCCTCCTCCCAAGCCATCAGAACACCGGAGTCGTCGTCACCGGCCGCAGCCCGAACCCCCGCCGCTTCCAACTTCGCCGCCCGTTTCGCCAGCGCCTCCGCTCGCGCGTACCGTTCATCCGTACCGTCCAGCAGCGAAGCGCTCTGCACCGGCCAGAACCACAGTGCGCACCACGTGTCCATGAGCGTCTTGAGCCGCCAGTACGGGGTGTCCTCCGCCTGGAGTTCGGCCAGCACCTCGTCCCGCTGCACCGCGACTTCGGGCCGCCGCAGCCAGTCGCTCTCCGCGCCCCACACAGCGATCCGCCGCGAGATGTCCCGCTCCGACAGCTCCAGTCGCCGTACGACCAGGTCCCACAGGTACTCGGCCCGCCGGGCCAGGCCCTGAAGTCGCGCTGTCTGCTTAGCCGTCGGCGACTTCGTGATCGCCTTCCGCCAAGCGCCCAGCGTCTTCGCCGCTTCAGGGGCGAGCGCCCGCGCCTCCTTCTCGGCCGCGACCGCGCCCCATTCCTTCGCGGGGAGCAGGAAGTGATGGACCGCCCCCTCCGGAAGCGACGCACCCTCCACCGCGTCCGCGAGCGCGAACCGCTCCGGAGTGATCCCCAGCCAGCCGCCCTTCTTCAGGCGTTCGGCGCCGTACACTTCCCGCCGCCCGCCGATCAGCGAGTTGCCGCGCCGCAGGTGCAGGCCGAACCAGGGGGCCTCCATGCCGGGGTGCATGGTGTTGAGCCACAGCGAGACCTCGGCCAGCTCCACGGCGGTCTCGTTGAGGTCCACGCCGTACGAGTTGTGCAGGGCGATGTACGCCTTCGCCTTCTGGAGTTCGACGGGGTACTGCTCCGTGTCGATGGAGCGCCCCAACTCGCTCTGCCTGCGCCGCAGATACTCGGCCGCGACCTGGTTGATCGCCTCGTTGAGGAACGCGCCGGAGCCGAGGGCGGGCTCGCAGATCCTCCAGTTCAGCAGATTCTTCGCCTCGGTCTCGTCGGTGAGCAGCTGCTGGAGGGCCAGCTGCACGGTGACCTTCGTCAGTGACTCCGGCGTGTAGTACGACGCCGAGGTCTGCCGGTCGCGGCCGGAGAGGCGGTACACGAACGACCCCGGGGCGTACCGCATCCGGACGTCCTCGCCCGTGTGCCGGTCCCGGCGTCGTACGAACACCGCGTCCGGATACTCGTCGATCTTCGACTTGGGGACCAGCCAGGAGCCGTCCTTCGGGTCACCGCCCTTGGCGACCTCGTACAGCTCCTCGCCCGCGATGAAGCCGCTGTACGACATCAGGCCCTCGTACACCGCCCCGAGCTGGTTGATGCCGAGCTGCGCGTACGAGATGAAGCCGCCGCGCTCGCCCCTCTTCCCCTGGGTGATCATCAGGCTGTGCAGCACCTGGTGGAGGGTGGCGTTGCGCAGCCGGGTGTCGAGGTGGCGGACGGACTCGCCACGGGCCAGGGCCTCGTCGGAGTCGAAGCGCGGATCGAGCAGGCAGTCGGCGCCGATCAGCCGGATCGACTCCCGCTCGAACAGCTTGCTGTGCAGCGGTTCGAAGCGCAGGCCGATGTCCTCGCTGGTCTTCGCGTCGATGTCGTCGGGAGCCGGCTCCACTCCGTGGGTGCGGCGCGGGCGGTAGCCGTCCTGCACCTTCTTGAAGAGCAGGTCCAGGGACTCGTACAGGTAGAAGCCCTTGCGGGCGGTGTCGCCGATCGGCTCCCGGTCGGCGATCAGCTCACCGAGCCGGCCGAGTCCGTACCCCTGCTGGTACTCGGGATAGTCGGCCGGCAGGATGCCCAGCTCGGGGCGGGCCTCCGCGTACAGGAGGAACAGGATCCGGTAGAGATAGCGCAGCGATTCGCGCGTCAACCGGCGTCCCAGTTCCGGGAGTTCACCGATGTCCTCGGGGCGTACGCCCTGCTCGCGCAGCCGCTCCAGCACTTCGCCCGCGATCAGCTCGACGCTCTTGCGCAGGCCGTCGCGCAGCTCGCTGGAGACCCCCACGGCGTGCTTCGCCGACTTGCCGACGAGTTCGGAGAGCGGGTTCTCGCCGCCCTCCTCCGGGGTGCGCAGTGAGTCCGCGCCGAACAGCGCGGCCACCGTGTCGAGTTCGCCGCCCGCCCGGGTGTCGTTGCGCTGGAGCGCCGTGTCCAGGGAGACCCCGAGGTAGCGGCCCTCGCCCCACACCGCTCGGTCGGCGATGACGATCACGCCGCCGCCGAGCAGCAGCACGTACCGGGGCGGCTCCTCGCAGGCGAACAGGAACGAGGCCAGCTTCTCGCCGGTCTCCACCGGAGTCGGACCGTCGAGCGGCACGGGCTCCAGCAACCGGCCCCGGCCCTTCTTGTCCAGAGCGGCGTCCGGCTCGGCGGCCCAGCCGCAGTCCAGCGCGACCAGGCCCTTCTCGGCGTGCGCGACCGGGATCTCGTACGTCTGCCCGGCCCGCACCACCGTGAGCGTGCGAGGCTTGGCGTCGTACCCGAGGGCACGCAACACCTCGGCGTTGAGCGCCCGCACCCGCTCCCGCCACTCCGGGTCGCCGTAAGTCGCCTTCTCCTCGTCGATCTCCCGTACGACGGGGAGGCCGTCCTTGTCCTTGGGGACGGCGAAGGACGACCGGGCCCGGAAGTAGTCGCGGCGCAGCGCCCGCAGCCCGGCCCGCGGGGTCACCGGCAGCTCGCCGCCGCCGGGCGCCGCCGTGACGAGGACCTCGGCCTCCTCGCCGCGCTCGTCCCCGACGGGCGGCTTCGCCGCCTCCTCGCGTTCCTTCCACGCCTGCAGCAGGCCCGACTTGAGGTCCTTCGGCAGCACCTCGGCCAGATAGTGGGCCGAGAAGTAGTCGCCGCGGTTGACCAGGGAGTCGTACGTCATGACAGTGCTTCTCTCAGATGGTCACGGGACCAGGGTCACAGGGCGGCGGGCGAGGACGGAGACCGGAGCGCGGTCGCGGACGAGGCCGGGGCGGTGAGGGAGACGGACGGCGGCCCGCCGTCACCATCCTTGCGGTCCGTGTCCGGCACGAGCACCGCGAGGACCCGCAGCAGCGGCCTGCCCGTCGTCAGCAGGGAGTCGGCGAGATCGGCGAGGCGTTCCTTCGTGCGCTCATCGGCGAGGGTGGGCTGACGCCAGGTGCCGAGCCGCCGCTTGTACTGCTCGATGGGCTCGCGCAACGGTTCGTCCCAAGCGTCGCGGTGGGCGTTGAGGAACGCCTCGGCCGTGTCCAGCACGTGGGGGAGGGCCTTGCGCAGCGGCGCGGGATCGCGGTAGCGGAGCTTGTTCGCCATGGTGGGGCCGACACCGCAGTGGCGCAGCAGCGACACCATGTCGTCGTCGACCAGGCCTTGCCTGGCGGCCTCCAGCCAGGTGACCCCCATCCACTTCACGACGGTGGGCCTGCCCAACTTGTTCGAGTAGACGCCCTGGACGAGGTAGATGGGCTCCGCCACGTTCGCCGTGATCATCGGGGCCTCCTGGCGGCCCATCCCGACGAGGACCTTGTCGGTGAGCCACTCGACGACCGGGTGCAGATCCGTCAGCAGCGAGATCTCCGGCCAGCTCGACGTGGACGACTCCCGGGCCCGCTGGAGGGAGTGCTCGGCGAGGCGGCGGTTGAAGGTCACGAGCAGCCGCTCGCGCAGCCGTTGCTCGCGCAGGTAGTCCATGGGGAGCGCCTTGAGGCGGTGCACGAGTTCCGTCGGCGGGCGGAACGAGAGCAGTCCCGACTGCTGGTCGCGGTCCAGGTCCAGCTGGCCGCGGGCGTCCGGATACACCTCGCGCAGCGCCTCGTCCAGGAAGTGCGCGGTCGAGTCGAAGAGACGGGGGACCACGGGGCTCGCGGCGGTGCGGCCGGCCGACGACGCCTCCGTACCGGCCGGGACCGAGGCGCCGGACTCCGCCGGTCGCGTGTCCTCGCCGACGGGCCTGGCCTCACCGACCTCGCCGACCTCACCGACCGAGCCGAAGAAGTCCGCGAGGAAGTCGTCCAGGCCCGCGTCCTCACCGTCCGTGCCGGAGCGGTGGGCGTCCAGGGACTCGTCCACCGTCCTGCCGCGCAACAGGTCTTGGATGAGGGACTTCTCCTCTGCCTCCGCCCGGTACAGCCCGGTCACCGCCTCCGCCGTACCCAGTGACCTGTGGGCCTGGTCCTCGCGTTCCAGGAGCCGCTCGGCGACCACCGTGTCGTCCTTGGCACCCTCGACCTCGCTGGTCAGGATCAGCGCGCGGAACTCGGGGGGCCGAGCCTGCCCGTACCGGTCGATACGGCCGTTGCGCTGCTCGATACGGATCAGCGACCACGGCACGTCGTAGTGCACCAGCTGGTGGCACTGGCGGTGCAGGTTGACGCCCTCGGAGGCCACATCGCCGGTCAGCAGAACCCGTACGGGCGTGTCGGCCAGGCCGAACTCCTCGACGCAGGCCATCTGTTGCTCGTCGGAGAGGCCGCCGTGCATGACGCGGACGCAGTCGCGGGCGGCCCGGCCCTTGAAGCCCAGCGCGGCGGGCAGCACCGCGGACAGCCACTCCAGGGTCTGTACGCGCTCGGAGAAGACCACGACCCGTTCGTCCGAACCTGGCCCGACACCGATCTCTTCGCGCAGCTGACGCACGAGGGCGGTGAACTTCGCGGAGTCCGCCTCGGTGAGGTCGGCGGCCAGCTCCGACAGCCGGTTGAGGGCGGCCAGTTCGGCCGCGGTGCCTTGCGGGTCGTCCTTCTTCTCCAGAGTCTTGATACGCGCGGAGACCGTGGCCCTCAGCGCCGCGTGGGAGGACAGGAACGACTTCAGCAGCGTGTACGGGAAGAGGGGGACCGTGCTCACCGAGGTGCCGCCGTCACCGGGCAGCCAGACGGCGGCCAGCTCCTCGAAGACCTTCTCCTCGGCGGGGGTGGCCGGGCAGCGCACGGAGTGGGAGGGGCCGCGGTCCGCCCACTGGCCCTTCATCTGTTCACGCACCTCGGGGCTGATCTTCGTACGGCGGATGAAGAGGTGCTCGATGTCGGCCGCGCGGTAGTTCTCGGGGTCTTGGATCGCCACCGGGTCAAGGAGGCCGATCAATTCAGCGAAGGACCTCGCGTCGCCGTTGTGCGGGGTCGCCGACGCCAGGATCAGGGCGTCCGTGCGGGGCGCGAGGGTGCGCGCGAGCTGGTTGCGCAGGGAACCGCGGTTGATCAGGTTGTGCGACTCGTCGATGACGACCGCGTCCCAGCGGATCTGCTCCAGGTGGTGCTGGTACTGGTCGGTGTTCTTCAGGGTGTCGATGGAGACGATGACCCGCTTGAACGAGGTGAAGGGGTTGCGGCCGGCCGGGATCTCCCGCTGGATCCGCTCGATGCCGACCGAGTCCAGCCGCACCAGCGGGATCGCGAAACGCGTCCACAGCTCGTGCTGGAACTGCTCCAGCACATGCTGTGGCGTGACGACCAGGATGCGCTCGCCCCGGCCGCGGCGGATCAGCTCGGCCAGGGTCAGACCGATCTCCAGGGTCTTGCCGAGGCCAACCACGTCCGCGATCAGCAGACGCGGGCGGAGATTGGCGCCGGACAGGGCCAGCTCGGCGGGGCGCCTCTGGTATGGCAGCGGGTCCATCAGGAACGAGTCGGCCAGGGCCAGCCGGCGCTCCGACTGGGGGAGCGCGGTGCGGCGCAGCACCGCCTCCAGGAACAGCCGGGAGCGGCGGTAGTTCGGGGAGTCGTCCATGACCAGACCGGTCTCGCGCGGGTCCAGGAGCGCAATGCGGTCCAGGCCGGAGAAGAACACGGCCTCCTGATCGCGGACGAACTCCGACACCCCGACGACCTCGATCCGGGTGCCGTCGTCGGTCGTGGGCATCGAGCTCCTGACCAACCACTCCTCGTCCCGCACGACCACCTGGGCGCCTGCCGGGTACTGGTCCTGGCCGGTCGTGGCGACGCTCTGCTCCGCGCTGATCTGGACGGCGGTCACCCGTGGCCTCCTGAGGCGGTTCGGTCGTACATATGCAGGCGCCCCCTTTCAGGGCCCGCCCATTATCGCGGGTCGGAGGGGCGTACGGGTCAGAAGGGTGTACTGGCCGCGTATGCCTCACGCAGCCGCTGCGCGGTGATCCGGGCCTGCGCGGAATGCCGCAGCGAGCGCCGCTGGGCGCTGCCGCTGTTGCTGCTGCCCGCGCTGCCCAGCCTCACCGGGCGAGCCGGGGACCGCGTGCCGTCCGGCTCCGCCGCTGTCCCGTCCGTCGGTCGCCGCCCGGCCGTCCTGGAGTCGGCCGCTCGGTCGGCGGGCGGGGGCGTGGGGGTGTCGACACGGAGGAAGGACAAGCGCGGATCCGTGGGCGGCGGTACCTGGGTCGGCGGCATCGGCGAGGCGGGTACTTCGGGCTGTTGGTGAGTGGGACGGGATCCACCTGGCTCCTGCCGTGCCGACCCGGGCGTGGGCGTCACCGGCTCCTGCCGATCGGGCCGAATGTCGGCCGGGACGTCGGCTGTCTGAGCACGTGTCCGAGGCGTCGACCCCGACGCAGGTGGGCGGTCCACGGCGAGCAGGTCGTCGAGGACGTGGGCCGGAGCGGCCGTGTAGTTCGTGAGCCTGCGCCGCGCCTGGGCGACCTTCAGCCCCTGTGCCTCGATCAGCGTCCGGCACCGCCGTACGACGTCGTCGAGCGCGGGCCGGTCCTGGGGACGGTGGGTCAGCATCGCCGTCAGCAGCGGCACGAGCTCCTCCGGTGCGCCCGAGAGGTCCGGCGCGGTCGCGGGATCGACGACCTGGTGGAACAGGAGGTGGATGTTGTCGGCCCGGTACGGGAGATGACCCGAGGCGGCGAACAGCAGCACGGCGCCCAGCGCGTACACGTCGACCGCCGGGGTCAGCGGCTTCTCGCCGTTCGCCTGCTCGGGCGGCATGCAGGAGGGCGTGCCGACGACCGTGTTGGCCGCAGTCAGCGACACGCTGGACTCCGCGAACACCGCGAGTCCGAAGTCGATCACCTTGGGCCCGTTGGGGCCGAGGAGCACATTGGCCGGCTTCAGATCACGGTGCAGCAGTCCCTGCTTGTGCACCGTCGCCAGCGCCTCCGCGAGCGTCGCGCCCAGCGAGGCGGTGAGCAGGGCGTCGAGCGGGCCGTGTGCGCCCACATGCCTGCTCAGGTCCAGCCCCTCGACGTACTCGGTCGCCAGCCACGGCGGGTCCGCCTCCGGGTCGGCGTCCAGAAGGGCGGCGATCCGAGCCCCCCAGACCGTCTTGAGGATCTCCACCTCCTGCGCGAACCTCAGCCGGGTCTCGTAGTCCACGACGGACGGCTTGATCACCTTCACCGCGGCCGGTTCCCCGCCCGGCGACTCCCCCAGATACACCTGACCCATACCGCCCTGCCCGATCCGCCCGAGCAACTCGTACCCGCCCAACTCGGCGGGGTCGTCGGGGCTGAGGGGCGCGATGTGCACGTGAGGCCTCACATTCGGGACGAGCGAGCCGGGGCAGGTGCTCATCGTCACGCTAGACCACGCCCCGAGGGAAGGGGCGCCGGTCAGATCGGTAACGCCTAGCTCAGGTCCCGTCGGCGCTCGGCCAGGCACCGCTGCCACAACTCGTACGAGCGCCGTGCCTCGCGAAGTGACTCACCGGCGAATCGCCTGTCCGCGAAGCCCACCGCGGCGACCTGTTCCACCACGGTCACCAGGTGTGAGGCAACGCGAACAATCCGGTCCGCGTGCACGAGTTTCAGCTGGGGTCTCAGTTGCTCTTCGCGGCCGGCCACCGCGAGCAGGTCCGTATAGTCGTCGGGCTCGGTGTAGGCAGACGGGAGCTTTGGCAGGTCATCGGCGGTGAGGCGGACGACAGCCATGGGAGCGAACGCATCCCGGTCCTCCCTGCCCAGCACGCGGTTCAGCAGCCGACGGGTTTCATCGGTGCTTCGCACCCGGGCAGCGACAGTCTCCAGCTCGACCAGCTCGGCGGGGATCTCCGCCGCGGACTCCGCCGAGAGATGTACGCGCAGGCGGTCCGCAACCTTCCCTCCGATCTCCGAGGCCCTGTCGATCACGTCGTCGCACGCGTCGAGTTCGGCGAACGCACGCTCGGCCGTCCGTACCGAGGCCCGAACCATCTCTGCCGGCTCACACTCGAAGCCGCCCACCGCATGTACGAGCTCCGACACGGACATGCCCAGTGCCGCGGGCAGAGCCTCCGCCTGTGGCTTCCCCGTCGCCGCCGTCGTTCCGCTTCTCACTGTTCCCCCTCATGACCGTGCCCCATCGGAACAGATCATGGGCGCAGCACGCTTCGGAGGGCAATCCGTGCTCCGCTCGCTGGCCGGAAAAGCCACTGCGGTTGTGATCCGGGCACGCACTGCCCGGAGAATGCCCGAATGCCGTGTCATGACGCTGCCCGGACCACAGCCCCGGCCTTCGCAGCCGAGCCCGAGGGCCTGCTTGCCGGGACTGTCCGCCTGCTTCCTGAGGGCGGCCAGGGCCTTGTCCCGCGCAAGTTCCTGACACTGACCTGAGCGACTGAGGAGACGGATGACCGAGGAGTACCCGGAGTTCCTGCTGCGTCTGCCGCACGGTGGGCCGTCGGCGCGCGGGCGGCTGCTCACGGAGAAGGGGACCAACGGCAGCCAGAAGATGGTGGTCCTGGCCGGTTCGCCGGCCCGCCCAGAGGTCGTACCCTCCTTCCCTTTGCGAATGCCGTCCTCCCACCGGCTGCGGGAGCAACTGAGGGAAGAGGGCAGGATCAAGGAGACGACGACCTGGCCCGGGTGGCTCGAGGTGGTCAGTGACGTCGAGTGCAACTCACCGTCCGCCGCGGCAGAGATCCTCCTCGGCCGCAGCGCCAACGGCTGGTTGGAGTGGAAGACAACCGACGGTCGGCCTCTCGCCGACTTCCTGGAGCAGGCATCGGCCGGCCCCAGCCGCGCCTGGCTGGTCCGTGACCCCAACGTCACCGGCTTCCCTACGGTCGACCAGGAGTGGCTGACCGAGGGCCGTGTGACGCTCGCCGCGGATCGGCTGAGGCCAGGGGTGTCCCCGGGCGTAAGCAAGGAGCAGTTGCGCGCCATCGTGGACGAGGACTACGAATCGGCGGTCGCCTACAGCCAGAAGGCCCGACTCGTCGACGAGTTCCACGCATTCCTCTCCCGGATGAGGCCCGGAGACACCGTCTGTGTGTTCCCCGGCGGCAAGCTGTACATGGGTGAGGTCACCGGGAACGCCGAGCAGGTCATCTCGGAAGACGGGCGGAGCGTTCTGCGGCGCCCGGTGGAGTGGAGCGAGGGCTACCCGTACGAAAAGCTCCCTGAGGAACTCCAGCAGAAGTTGAACGCCGGACACGACCTGGTCGATCTGACGGCGGTCAAGGGCATCCTCGACGGACTCTGGTTCTCCGACGACGAATTGAAGAAGGCAGCCGAGGAATCCGCCGACACCGCCGGCGTGGCGATTCAGGCCATCGCCGCCCGCCGTGAACTGGACTTCCCCCACCCCGACGAGGCGCTGCGCGAGAAGCTCAACGTCGACAGACTCGAATGGCTGAGCGAGGTACGGGACCTGCTCTGGGACGAACGTCAACTGATCTTCTACGGGCCGCCCGGAACGGGCAAGACCTACCTCGCGCAGGAGCTCGCCGAGTTCCTCGGCGGCGGCCCGGAGCAGGTCAAGCTGGTCCAGTTCCACCCCAGTTACGCCTACGAGGACTTCTTCGAGGGGTTCCGGCCCCGGGAAGACCCGGACACACGCGAGGTCGCGTTCCGGCTGACTCCCGGTCCGCTTCGTGAACTGGCCGACCTCGCCCGCCTGGAGGGCAGGGGGCACATCCCGCACTTCCTGATCATCGACGAGATCAACCGCGCCAATCTGGCCAAGGTCTTCGGTGAGTTGTACTTCCTGCTGGAGTACCGCAAGAAGTCGGTCCGGCTGACCTACTCGGGCGAGGACTTCGCCCTGCCCCGGAACCTGTTCGTCATCGGCACGATGAACACCGCCGACCGGTCCATCGCGCTGGTGGACGCGGCGATGCGACGGCGGTTCGCCTTCGTGGAGCTCTCGCCGAGAACCGAGCCCACCAAGGGACTTCTGCGCCGCTGGCTGGAGGGCGAGGGAAAGGACGCCGAGCCGGCCGACCTGCTCGACGCTCTCAACGCCCGTATCGACGACGCCGACTTCCGGCTCGGGCCGTCGTACCTGATGAAACCCGGCGTCTACCGCGAGGGCGGACTGGAACGCACCTGGCGGACAAAGATCCTGCCCCTGCTGGAAGAACACCATTACGGGGAAGGCGTGGACATCGAGAAGCGGTACGGGCTGGCGGCGCTACAGGCCGCCGTGGCCGCGCGCAGGGCACCGGAAGCGGATGACGCCGGGGAAGGCCCCGGCACGCCGTGACCGAAGTTCACCTCGTCGAACACGCCCCGGCGAAGGTCGTGTCCCTCCCGGACTCGGCAGGGCGGGCCCTGGCTACTTCGAAAGTCGTGGACGCCGTACCCGATCCGTACGAGCCGGGGCTGTGGCGGCTGCGGGCGGGAAGCAAGGTCGGGGCCGTAGCGCTCGAGGTTCCGGGAGGCGAGACCGTCCGGCTGCGGATCACGCCCAAAGTGCCCATCGGGCGCCTGTTCTTCCTTCTTGGCTACAGCCTGGACCCGCGCGGCTGGCGGGACGGAGCCGTCGACATCGCCGGACACGACGAACTGCTGCCCGCCTTCGCCCACGCAGTCGAGCGGCAGACGGACCGGGCACTACAGCAGGGGCTGCTGCAGGGCTACCGGCCCACCGAAGCCACAGCGTTCGTCGTACGAGGCAGGATCCGCGAAGCCGAGCAGATCCGGCGCCGATTCGGTGCCTCGCTGCCCGTTGAGACCGCGTACGACGAGTTCACCACGGACATCGCCGAGAATCGCATCCTGAGAGCCGGAGTTGAACGACTGCTGCGCCTGCCCGGCGTGCCCTGCGCCGTACGCACGCGTCTGATGCACCACCGGGCAAGGCTCGCGAATGCCACCCCGCTCGTGAGGGGACAGCCGGTCCCGGGATGGCAGCCGAACCGTCTCAACGCCCGCTACCACCACGCCCTCCATCTGGCGGGCCTCGTGCTGGACGGGGCGTCGGCTGAGCATCTGCCGGGCGGGCTGCGGATGAACGGCTTCCTCTTCGATATGAACAAGGTCTTCGAGGACTTCGTCTGCGTCGCGCTCCGCGAGGCCCTGGCTGCATATGGCGGGCACGCCACGCTGCAGGCCAGGAACATCTACCTGGATGAAGGCGGCGCCATCCGGATGCGACCGGACCTCGTCTGGTACGGGGAGTCCGGAGTTCCGCTGGTTGTGGCCGACGCGAAGTACAAGGCGGGCAGACCGCAGGGCTATCCCGATGCCGACCTCTACCAGATGCTGGCGTACTGCACATCCCTAGGACTGAAGAACGGGCACCTCGTGTACGCGAAGGGCAACGCACCACACGTTGGCCACATGGTCCGCCATTCCGGGATCGTGCTGCACCAGCACGCTCTCGATCTCGGCCAGGCCCCGTCGGTACTTCTCAGGGCGGTGAGTGCTTTGACCGCGAGCATGGTGCGAGCGTGATCGAACACGCATTCTGCCCGGACTGATCCCCGACCACGTTGCTCCCACCGCTCCCGATTCTGCGGAACCCACGGTGCCGGGCGACGCCCTACCCCGCCGTGCCAAGGCGCACGCGCACCGCGGTGGTGCCCAGGCGGGGGATCTCCACGAGGATGTCGTCGCCGTCGAGAGCGGCGGGGCCGTCGGGGTCGCCGAGATAGGTGGAGCGCTCCGCGCCCGCGACGGGGAAGCCGCACCTGAGCCGGACCGTGCCCGGCTCCGTGGCGAAGGACTGGAGCCTTATCAGCAGGTCGACGCCGTCGTCACCCGGCACCGGGGCCACGTCGCGGACCGTGACGCGCGCGTCGTCCACGGAGAGCAGCGCGAGTTCGGCCGGCCGGTCCGCGTCGGGCGCACCGTGGGCCGGCACGCCGATCAGCGGGTGGTCGACCTCGTAGGCGGTGCGCAGCGCCAGCGCGTCGGCGTCGATGCTCTCGCCGCTCCGGCGGACGCCCACCGCGTACCGGAAAGTGGTGTGGAACGCCTGCTGGGACGGGAAGTTGGTGTCCCACAGGTTGTTGTGGACCCAGGAGTAGACCGTCCCGGGCTGTCGCGGCGACATCGAGTCGGGGAAGGGCGCGTAGGGCAGGGCGATGGTCTCCGGCTGGACCAGCGGCGCGTCCCTGGTGATCCAGGCGACGGGGCCGTCGTCGTCCGACAGGGAGACGAACGACCTGACGGCACGCATGTGCTGGGGCGCGCCGGGCACATGCGCGAGGCCGGTGCCGGTCAGCGCGCCGGTGATCTCGTAGTGCACGGTGGGCTGCGACAGCGCGAACGGGAACGCGAGGTACGCGCTCTCCTTCGTCATGGTGGCGGGTTTGTCGAACCGGTTGTCGATCACCAGGTGCGCGTCGTCGCGGCCGAGGCTGACCGTGGTGCGGGCCTGGCGGACGCCGTCCGCCGCGTACTCGTAGGTGAGGCGCGCGCCGAGAGCGTCGTCGACGCGTTCGAGGAGCACGGCGGGCCGGGCCAGGGTCCGGGAGCCGAGGAGCTCCAGTTCCTCGCTCACCGTCATCTTGTTGGCCTGGTGGTTGTAGCCGCCCGCGGTGGTGTACGTGTCGTAGACGTAGCCGTTGAAACCGACGACGGCGTCCTGGTCGACGAGTTCGCGACCGGTGGCCTTCTCGACGAGGCTCGCCACGCAGGCCGTGGTCAGGTCGACGCGGACGCGCAGGTGCTCGTTCTCCAGGATCAGGTCGTCCGCGGTGGGCAGGGGCACCGCGCGGTCCTTGTGCTCGTCGTCCTGGTCGAGGCGGAGCGGAAGAGGGGGCGCCCCCTCGCCGCTGCTCTCGCCGGTCGCGGTCACGTCCAGCCGTACGAGGCCGAACGGTGGCACATCGGGCACATGGACGTGCAGCCACCGCCCGGCGTCCCGGTGGACCGGGTTGGTCTGCGTCTCCTGAACCACCGGCAGTTCCACGCCCGTTCGGCCGTCCGTCACCGACACCCGGCTGGTGAGCGGGACACGGCTCTCGCGCAGGAACACCGTCACGACCGAGGTGCGCGCGACCGCCGTGGTGTTGACGGCCCAGTACGTCACGTCGGCGGCCGCCGCGGCGGGCAGTACGGCGCCCAGTGCGGCCGAGGCGTGGTCGAGGAAGGTGTCGGCGTCGTTGTCGCCGCGCAGCGCGTACCCGTACTTCCAGTGCCACTGCTGCTCGCCCGACTCGCCGCCCGCGTCCCCATGGGTCCACGGGTCGGCGGCGCCCCAGGTGTGCTCGTTGAACAGGGACACCGACTCGTACACCTGGTCGGCGCCGCCGCGGGCGGCGGTGGCCAGGGCGGTGGTGGGTCCCGCGGGGGAGGCCAGGGCGGCGATGCCGTACAGGGTGGCGGCGTCGGTGACGGTGGACTGGGCGCGGCGCACCATGGCCTGGGGCCGGGCGCCCGAGCCGACGCCCTCGACCCACCAGTCGCCCCAGTCGCCCTCGAAGGCGGGGATGGCGTCGCCGAGGCGGGCCTCGGCGTCGGTGAAGAAGTCGGTGTTGGTGGACAGCCGCAGTCTGGGACTGTGCCATGTCTCGTTCCAGCGGCGTACGGTCTCGGCGAGGATCAGCCGGGGCGGCGCGTTGTCCCCGAAGTGGCCCTGCACCCTCAGATGCAGCATGTCCCACGGGTAGGGCTCACGCTCCCCCGGAGCGGGGGCCGGCGAGCCGTACTCCTCGGGCGGGAACGGGTACGGGTTGGTCGCCAGCGACGTCAGGTAGGCGGGCAGCAGGTCGTCCACCATGGCGTAGGAGGTGTTGAAGCCCAGTACGGGCCCTTCCATGTAGGCCAGGCCGTGGGGGCTGTCGGTCATCCACACCAGCACCTCCTTGCCCGACGGGGCACGCCACCGGAACAGGCGCGGCAACCGTGCCCCGCCGTTGATGGTGGGCACCGAGCGTCCGGCCCAGTTGTGCGCCACCGACAGATAGCGCACGCCCAGCGGGGACAGGGCGTCCGGCAGCCCGGCGACCGAGCCGGGTACGTCGGTCTGCATGGCCGAGCGGAACTCGATCCCGTACGTGTCCCTCACCTGGCGGGCCGACCGCAGCAGTTCGTGGAGCTCGTCGGTGGAGCAGGTGTCGCTGTGGAGGTTGTACGGCATGGCCGTCAGCTCGATCTGGCCGGCGCGGACCCGCTCGATGAACTCCGCGACCCGCTCCGGCGGCCGGGCGGCGGCCCACTGCTCGAACGACCACAGCGACTCCACGGCCCACCGGAATCTGGCGTCGTCGTGCCAGCCGTCGGTGACCCGGGTCAGGTCGAGGCAGGAGTCGAGGAAGGCCACGTGTTCGCCGAGAACCGTGCCCTGCGGATCGGTGTAGCCGATGTCCAGGTGCGAGTGGTGGACCAGGTGGATCGTCCAGTCGCGGGGTGGTTCCAGCGCGAAGGCGAGCACCGCCGACGCGCCGCCGCGCCGGGCCGTGATACGCACGTCGCGGCGGTCGTGTTCCAGGGGGAGCATGAGGCGTGGCCCGCCGGGCGCGGGCAGCACCTCCACGGGCACCCGGCCACGGCCGGCGACCTCTACTTCGAAGGTCCACGCGTCGTGGTCCGGTGCGTCGCCGGAGACGAGGATCCGCACACTGCGCCGGGCGCCGTCGTCGCCCTGTCGTACGAGGTGTTCCGGCAGGGCCCGCAGTTCCGTGCCGCCGGCCCGCGCGGTGGCGGCGACGGCCAGGCCGATCATGTTCGTCCGGGCCTTGTCGGTGGACCAGCGGCGATCGCGTACGAGGGCTCGCGTCGTCATGTGTCACTTCTCTCTCAGGGTCGTTCGGTTCAGGCCGTGAGCCGCAGGCTGTTGACGAAGAAGCGCTGGAACACGAAGAAGAGGACCACGGTCGGCACCGAGGCGACGAGCGCGCCGGCGAGTACGACGGGCGGCCCCACCGTGCCGTAGTTGCCGCTGAGGTCGGCCAGCGTGGCCGTCACCGGCCGCACGTTGGGGCTGAGCGACAGCGTGATGCCGAACAGCAGGTCGTTCCAGATCCAGGTGAACTGGAAGATGAACGCGGCCAGCAGCGCGCTTCTGGCCAGCGGCAGGTGGATCCGCAGGAACATCGACAGCCAGTTCACGCCGTCGAGTTGGGCCGACTCGGAGATCTCCTTGGGCACGGTGAGCATGAAGTTGCGGTTGACGAAGAACGCGAAGGGGATCGTCAGCGCCACGTAGATCAGCACCATGCCGTACTGGGTGTCGTAGAGATTGGTGGTGGCGTACCCGGTGAACAGCGGGGTCAGGAACGTCTGGAGGGGCAGCACGGTGCCGACGAAGATGAACCAGAACCAGAGTCCGGGCCGCCGCACCGGCATCACGGTGACGGCGAACGCGGCCAGTGCCGCGATCACCACCGCCACCGCCCCGCCGACCACCGCGTATATCAGGGTGTTGAGCAGTCCCTGCCCGACATCGGCGCTGTCGAACGCGGCGCGGATGTTGGAGAACAACCCGGGGGAGCTGAACCACCACTGGGGGGATCCGGTGTACTCCGTGGTGGGGGTGAAGGCGTTGACGACGACCAGCCAGGTCGGCACCAGCCACAGCACGGAGATCAGGGTGACCAGGACGCCACGCGCCGTTCGGCCGGTCATACTCCCTCCCCAGACCGCTGCTGCACCTGACGCCGCAGGTACAGCCAGGAGGCGGCGATGACGACGACCGTCAGCACGACGGAGACGGCCGCGCCGTAGCCGTATCGGTTGAGGGTGAACGTCTGCCGGTACATCGTCAGCGCGAGCGTCTCGGAGGCCGTTCCGGGGCCGCCCTGGGTGAGCAGCCACACGATGTCGAAGGTCTTGAGGCTGTTGACGATGGACATGCCCACCACCACGACGGTCATCGGCCGCAGCTGCGGCAGGATGACGCGCAGGAACAGCTGGAGGCCCTGCGCGCCGTCGAGCCGGGCGGCCTCGATGGTTTCCGAGGGGATGGTCTGGAGCCCGATCAGGAACAGGATCAACGAGGCCCCGGTCGCCTGCCACGTCGTCGCCACGATCATGACGAGGGTGTTCATCGGCCAGTGCAGCAGCCACTCCTGCTGCCAGCCGCCGAGTCCCACCGCGCTCAGCGTCTGGTTGACCGCCCCGTCGCTCCGCAGCAGGAACGTCCACAGCAGCGCCGTCGCCGAGCCGGAGAGCGCGTACGGGATGACCACGGCGGTGCGGGCCATGGCGCCCCAGCGCACCGAGTGGGTCAGCACCGCGAGGAGCAGGCCCAGCAGCACGGGAAGGACCAGCGTGCCCACCACCCAGAGCACGGTGTTCAGCAGTGACCGGCCGAAGTCGGGGTCGGTGAACAGCGCGACGTAGTTGGACAGGCCGACGAAGCGCGCGGTGACGCCGTTGTCGTCGAAGAGGCTGCGCCATGCCGTGGTCAGGAAGGGCACGAGCAGGAGCAGAAGGATCAGCGCCACGGCGGGCGTCAGGAACGCGCCCACCCAGGCGGCGGCGCGACGGCGCTCGGAGCGCGGGTCGGGCACGAGGGAGTGGGGCCGGCGTGACCCCGTTTGTCTGGCTGCCGGGTCGGCAGGGGTCAGGACGTCCACACCTTCCACTCCTTGTCGGCTCGATGCTGCATGTTCGTTAGGGTCTTCGTCGCCTGGGCGCGTGTGGGGTCGATCATGAAGGCGCTCAACTCCTGCACGTTCCCTTCGATCAGCACGGGGGGCGATGCCTCCCAGTAGCGGATGGCCTGCGTCGGCCGTTCCCGTCGCACCTGGGCGGCGACCTGGCGCACCGTGCCGACGTTCGGCACGACGCCAGGGTCGGCGGAGGTGTCCCGCAAGAATCCCGACCACGCCGTCTGGACCGCCGGGTTGAGCCAGGCGCGTGCCACGGCGTGGGCGGCGTCGAGCTTGTGGGCGTGTGCCGACACCGCCAGTACGCCGCTCTCGACGATCACCGAGCTTGTGCCGCCGGGCGGCGGAGGCAGCAGGAACGCGCCGAGGTCGGCTTCCTTGACCCCGTTGTCGAGGAACGCCCCGGTGTTCCAGGTGCCGAAGAGGCACATCGCGGTGGTGCCCTGCGTGAACTGGCCCGGCAGGTCAGAGGTCGACGCGTCGGGCGAGGAGAAGGCACCCCGTCGGTACAGGTCGCTCCACAGGGCCATCGCGCGTCGGCACACATCATCGGTGTACGAGGCCCTGCCCGCCGTGAGCTCCTGGTAGAAGCCGTGGTCGAGCCCGTTGACCAGCTGCTGGAACCAGATCAACGACGTCCAGTCGGTCGCGCCGCCGGATGAGATCGGCGTGATGCCCTTGGCGTGGGCGGCGTCCACCACGTCGAGGAACTGCTGCCACGTCGTCGGCACGTCCACACCGAGCCGCTCGAAGGCGGGCCGACTGTAGAAGACCACGTAGTACGACTTGTAGAGCGGGACGCCGTACTGCTTTCCCTCGTAGGTGAAGGTGGAGCGCAACGCGGTGTCGTCGCTCCAGCCGCGCCGTTTCGCCTCGTCCCAGGCGTCGGTGACGTCGGCGAGGATCCCGGCGCGGGCGATGTCGCGCAGTCGGTACCCGTTCCACCACTTGATGAGATCAGCCGTGGAGTCGGTCCGCGCCGACATGCGCACGATCTGCTGGTAGTTGCTGACGTTGGGAACCGCCCGCGGCGCGAGCCGGAAGCCGGACAGCGGCCGCAGCCGCCTGCCCGCCGCCTGGAAACCCGGCGCCCAGGTGGGGTTGTCGTTGAACAGGGAGACCACGTCGGCCGGTGCGGGCCGACTCATCGAACCTCGTGCGCATGCGCTGAGCGCAAGACTGGCGATGCCTGTGAAAGAAGACGCCAACACCTTGCGCCGGCTCATTTCCTGTGGCATGTCGATCACCGACCCTGGTAAGTTATCGGTAACGTAGTGGCACGCAGGCAATTTGAGAAGTAGTCGCGTTAACGTATCTCGCGGGATTGGTGACATGGGCCAGAGTTCGCAGGTCAAGACGGAAGTGCCGCAGTACGAACCGACGCCGTGCTACCCGGTCCTCGCCGACACGGTCGCCGTCGGCTGGGCCGACGCGGCCGGGACGCTCCCGAAGGGGACCCGGATCCTCGCCGTGGACGGCCCCGCGGTGCTGGACTGGGCCGCCGTCGCCGCCGGGCTGCACGCGGCGTTCGACGACGGGCGCATCCGGGTGGAGATCGCGGACGTCCGGACGGCGGTGCGCGACTGGGACACGGTGCGGCGGCTCACGGACTCCGACGAGCTGCGGGACGACCCCGACTTCGCGAGACTCGCGAGTGGCGACCTCCTCGACCTGATGGACCCTGCCGCCCTGGCGGCGCTCGCCGACCCGGGCGAGGACGGCGCGCTGCGCGTCCTGCTCGGGCCCGGCGCCGCGCTCGGGGACGCCGACGTCCTGTGGTGGGTCGACCTGCCGAAGCGGTACGCGGAGGCGGCGGTCAAGCACGGCCGGGGCCGCAACCTCGCGGCGCCCGAGGACGAGCCGCCGACCCTGCGGCGGCTGCTCTACATCGACTGGCCGCTGCTCGACCGCCATCGCGACAACGTGGCGGAGCGGATCGACCGATGGATCGACGTTACCGATACCGTCGCCGCGACGTCGATCGGTGGGCAGGCGCTGCGCGAGACCTGCCGGTCGCTCGCCACCCGCCCCTTCCGTACCCGACCGACCTTCAACTCGACGCCGTGGGGCGGGCACTGGGCACAGGAGACGCTCGGTCACAACCCGGACGCGGAGAACACGGCTCTCGGCTACGAGTTGATCGCGCCGGAGAGCGGGGTCCTGCTCGGCGACGACGCCTCCAGGTGTGTGGAGGTGCCGTTCCAGCTCGTCGTCGCGCTCTGTCCGGTGGACGTGCTCGGCCCGGCCGTGTACGAGATGTTCGGCGCGTCGTTCCCGGTCCGCTTCGACTACCTCGACACCGACGGCGGCGGCAACCTGTCCGTCCACTGCCATCCCAGACCCGACGACATGCGCGACGTCTTCGGCTGGCCGTACACCCAGCACGAGACCTACTACCTGATGCGCGCCGGGGCGGACAGCAAGGTCTTCCTCGGACTTCGCGAGGGCGCCGACCTCGAGGAGTTCCAGCACAGCGCGCACACCGCCGACGCGCACGGCACACCGTTCGACATCGAGCGGTATGTGCAGGTATTTCCCGCCGAGGCCGGGCAGTTGTACCTGGTTCCGGCCGGTACACCGCACGGCAGCGGCGAGGGCAATGTCGTCCTGGAAGTCAGTGCCACCCCCTACCTGTACTCCTTGCGGTTCTACGACTGGCTGCGGCGGGACCCGGCGGACCGGCAGCGTGCCGTGCACGTGGAGCACGCCTTCCGCAACCTCGACCCGGCCCGGTCGGGTGCCGCGGTCGCCCGTGAACTGGTCCAGCGGCCACGGCCGCTGCGCGCCGGCGACGGCTGGCGGGAGGAGGTGCTCGGCGCGCTGCCGGAGATGTTCTTCCAGGTGCACCGGATAGCCGTCGAGCCGGGCGGGGCCGCCGAGCAGCAGACCGACGGCCGCTTCCACGTGCTGACCGTCGTCGACGGGCAGGGCGTGCTCATCACCACCGCCGCCGGGCACCAGCACTCCGTACACTATGCCGAGACTCTCGCAATTCCGGCGTCGGTCACCGCCTACCGCGTGCACAATCCAGGGCCGGAGCCGGTCCGTCTGGTAAAGGCACAGGTGGTATGAGCTCACATTCGGATGCCGAACAGGCCCTCACCATGAGGGACGTGGCCGCGCGCCTCGGCGTCAGCACGATGACGGTCTCCCGTGCGCTGAGCGGTCAGCGCGGAATCGGCGAGGCCACCCGCCAACGGGTGCTCGCCGAGGTGGCGGCCCTCGGCTACCGCCCCAACAAGCGTGCCCGAGGGCTGCGTTCGGGCGGTCCGAACGAGCTCATCGGCTTGGTCGTGACCAACCTGGCGAACCCGTTCTACTCCCAACTCGCCGTGGGCCTCGAACAGAGCTGTGTGGGCTATGGCGCACGGGTCGTGCTCGGCAGTACCGGGGAGGACCCGGCTGCCGAACGGGAGGTGGTGGCCGACCTGGTGGACCGCGGCGTGGACGGCCTGGTCGTCGTCCCGGCCGGTCACGACCACGGCCACCTCGGCGGCGAGAAGCTGCGCGACCTCCCGGTGGTCCTCGCGGCCAGCCCGCCGATGGGTATCGACGTGGACTGCGTCCTCGTCGACGACTTCGGCGGCAGCCGGGAGGCGTGCCGCCGACTCGTCGCCCGTGGTCACCGGCGCATCGGCTTCCTCGGCCTGCCGCCGTCGCTGTGGACCGGTTCCGAGCGCTTCCGGGGCTACGCGGTGGCGTTGGAGGAGGCGGGCATCGCGCTCGACGAGCGGTACATCAGCCGACACCGGGGCGACAGAGTGCTCGCGGAGAAGGCGGCGCGCGCCATGCTCGCCCTGCCGGACCCGCCGACCGCGCTGCTGACCGCCAACAACCGGAACACGATCGGCGCGCTGCGTGCCCTGCAGGGCCGTGCGAAGGACGAGGAGCCGGTCGCCCTCGCGGGTTTCGACGACATCGAACTCGCCGACATGCTGCACCTGCCGCTCACCGTGGTCTCCTACGACCCGGCCGAAATCGGCCGGGCCGCCGCGGAGTTGCTGTTCGAACGCCAGGCGAGCACCGTCCCGAAGCCGCCGCGGCGCGTGACCATCGCGACCACACTCGTCGACTATCCGGCACCGCGGTAGGCGTCGATGGCGGATTCCGGAGGTCCCGTGCCGCTTCCCGTCGTGCCCGTCCTCGAAGTGGGTGGTTCCCATGTCACCGCGGCGGCAGTCGACCTCGACCGCGCCCGGATCGCCGACGGCACCAGGCGCCGCCTGCCGCTGACGTCCGGCGTCGGCCCCGAGGACTTCCTCGCCGCGCTCGCCGAGGCCGCCAACGGCATGCTCTCGGCGACGGCCCTCGGCGCGCGTGCGGTCGGCGGCACCTGGGGCATCGCGGTCCCAGGGCCGTTCGACTACGCGCGCGGCATCGCCCGCTACCACGGCGTCGGCAAGTTCGCCTCGCTGGACGGCCTCGCCGTCGGCACGCTCCTGACGCCCCGTCTGAACCGGCCTCCGGCCCGGCTGCGGTTCCTCAACGACGCCTCCGCCTTCGCGCTCGGCGCCTGGCACATGGCCCACACCCAGAGCCGGCGCCTCGTCGCCATCACTCTCGGCACCGGGGTCGGCTCCGCGTTCCTGGACCGGGGGACACTCGTCGAGGACGACCCGTGCGTGCCGCCCGAGGGCCGCGTCGACCTGCTGACCGTCGACGGCGGTCCACTGGAGGACACGGCCTCCACCCGGGCGATGACCGCCCACTACACGAACCGCACCGGCCGTCCCGTCGACGGACTACGGGAGCTGACGGCCCTCGCCGCCGCCGACGACGTCATCGCCCGCGACGTCATCACCTCGGCCCTGCGCGATCTCGGCGGCGCCCTCGCCCCGTGGCTGACCGCCTTCGAGGCCGACACGGTGGCCTTCGGCGGCTCCATCACGGCCGCATGGCCGCTGATAGGCCCACCCCTCACCGCCGGCCTCACCCACCACGACCCGCGGCTCCGACGACTCGCCCTGTCGGTGCACGGCGACGGCGAGGACAAGGCCCTGGTAGGTGCGGCGGTCTTCGCGGCGCGCGAAGCGTAGCCCGTACCCGGTGGCCCGGGGGCCGCGCGAGTGGCGGCGTTCGGTATCCCTGCCCTGCCCTGCGCCGAGCGACGTGCCGGACGCGCGGCCCGATGCCATACGGCGAACGGCTCATCGCGCGTGCTAGGCGGGCGAAAGCCCAGCACTGGTTGATCGCCTGGTCACGTAGAGGCGAGTGCGTCCTCCCGACCCCGAGGACGTTGTCGTTGGTGTCCCCGGCAGGGCACGACCCTCGTCCGAGTGACTGCGGGCCGTTCTGACCCGGTCGCATCCGCGGTGCGCGAGTCTCGTCCCCGTCGGACATGCCTTCTGTCCGGGTGCAGTCGTGGAGGTGTGGATTGGCTCGGTCGGTGACCGCGGCCCGGCCCGGCACATCATGTGCCGGGCCGGGCCACCCTTCAGAAGTCCCAGCTCTGGCTCTGCGCTCCGTTGCAGCTCCAGCTCACCAGGAGTTGGCCGATCTCAGGCCGGCCGGCCAGGATGTCGAGGCACTTTCCGTTCAGCCGACTGCGGATCTCGGTGCCGTTGCGAAACCACTTCTGGGTACTGGAGCCGTTGCAGTCCCACGTGTCCACCGAGCCCTGGTCACCCGGATGGGCCGCGTAGATCTCCAGGCACTTCCCGTTCATGCCGGAACGGATCTGCTCACCGTCCCACCGCCACTGCTGGTTGGTGTTTCCGTGGCAGTCCCACGTCACGACGGAGGCGCCGTTCTCCTGATGGAACATGAAGATGTCGGCGCACCTGCCGTTCAGGTTGGACTTGAGCAGCGGTGCCGCGGCGTATGCCGGCGGTCCCGTCAGGCTTGCGCCGACCGCGAGCGCGATCGCCGCCAGCAGCGGCACCAGTCGTTTCGTAGCCTTCATGCTTTCCCTCCGCATGGTCGATGCGCGGTTGCGCTGATCCATGGCTACCTGCCGGGGGTTGTCCGGCGCCGGGCCGTCGGCGCCGGACATCAACAGCCGGACAATCACCGCGTATCGCGGCCGCGGAACGGCTCGGGAGAGGAAGGGCATGCCACGCGCCGAACGCCCGCTTGACCTGGACACCGGTCCGCTGACGCGCTTCGCGGCCGACCTGCGGAAGCTGCGCGAGACGACGGGACGGCCCCCCTACCGGACGATGGCTCACAAGGCGCACTATTCGTCCACGACGCTGTCGGACGCCGCAGGCGGGCGCACGTTTCCCAGCCTGAGTGTCACGCTCGCGTACGTCGAGGCGTGTCAGGGCGACCGCCGCGCATGGGAATCCCGTTGGCACGCGGTCGCCGCCGAGATCGCCGCGAGCGCGCAGGGCGACGAGCCCGCGGACACCAGCCGGCAGAGCACGCCGTACGCCGGGCTGTCGGCGTTCCAACCGGAGGACGCCGACCGCTTCTTCGGGCGCGAACGGCTGACCGACGAGGCGCTCGCGAAGGTGCGTGAGGGCCGGTTCCTGGCGGTCTTCGGGCCGTCCGGATCGGGGAAGTCCTCGCTGCTGCGGGCAGGGCTCGTCGCTCGCGCGCGGGCATCGGGGTGGCCGGTGATGCTCTTCACGCCGGGGCCCCACCCCGTGGAGGAGTGCGCGATCCGCTTGGCCGCGGTGACGGGAGAGGCACCCGGCGCGCTGATGACCGAACTGCGCGACGATCCCGAGGCGCTGCACCTGCGGATCCGGCAGGCCACGGTCGACGGCCCACCGGACATCGACGCGCTGATCGTGGCCGACCAGTTCGAGGAGGTCTTCACGCTCTGCCGGGACCGGGACGAACGAGACGCGTTCATCGCCCTGTTGATCGCCGCCGCCACCGCGAGGACCAGCCGGACCCGGGTGGTACTCGGCGTACGCGCCGACTTCTACGCCCACTGCGTCCAGGACCCCCGGCTGGTCGAGGCGATGCGCGACGCGCAGCTCGTCGTCGGCCCGATGAGCAGCCAGGAGCTGCGCGAGGCCATCACCCGGCCGGCCAAGCTCGCCGGCTGTACGGTGACCGGCCCGCTGCTGGCGGCCGTGGTCGCCGACGCGACCGGTCAGCCAGGTGCGTTGCCGCTGATCTCACACGCGATGGTCGAGACCTGGCGCCGCCGCAGCGGCAGTCGCCTGACCCTGGACGGGTACTTGGCGGCCGGCGGAATCCAGCACGCCCTCGCGCAGACCGCCGAGACCGCCTACCGGGCGTTGACGCCGGTGCAGCAGAACCTCGCCAGATCACTGTTCCTCCGGCTGACCGCGCTGGGCGACGGTACCGAGGACACCAGGCGCCGGATCACCCGGGACGAGCTGGACCCGGGCCCCGACACCGCCTTCGTGCTCGAATCCCTCGCCCGGCAACGGCTGGTGACGCTGGACGAGAGGTGCGTCGAGATCACCCACGAGGCGATCATCCGGTGCTGGCCGAGGCTGCGCGGCTGGCTGACCGAGGACCGGGACCGGCTGGTCCTGCACCGGCAGCTCACTGACGCGACCGCCGACTGGGAGGCGCACGGCCGCGACCCGCACGCCGTGTGGCGGGGGGCCCGCCTCGCCGCGGCACTGGACCTGGCCGCCGCGGACCCCGGCCGGCTGACCTCCAGGGAGCGGTGCTTCCTCGACGCGAGCGGCGAGGCGCAGGCCGGCGAGATGGCGGCGGTCAGACGGCGGACGGTCCGGCTGCGGCAACTGGTCACGCTTCTCACCGTACTTGTGGTCACCGCGGTCACCGCGGGAGCGCTGGCCGTCGGCTCGCGCGACTCGGCGCTCCGGCAGCGCAACGTCGCCATCGCGCGGAAGGCCGCCGCGGACGCGGCCGAGGTGCGGCACCGGAACCCCGCGCTCGCCGCGCAGCTGAACCTGGCCTCGTACCGGCTGGCAGCCACGGATGACGTCCGCGATCAGCTGATGAGCACGTTCGCGACGCCGTACATCAGTCGGCTCACCGGTCACACCTCCGACGTGGTCTCGACCTCCTTCGCCCCGCGGAGCACGGTCCTGGCCACGGCGAGTTGGGACGGCACGGTCCGGCTGTGGGACGTCGGGGAGGCCCACCATCCCGTACAGCTGGCGGTCCTGAACCAGCCCCGGCGGCCGCTGTCGGTCGCGTTCGGGCAGGGCGGCCGGGTCCTTGCGGCGGCGAGTGAACGATCGGTGCGGTTGTGGGACGTGACGGACCGGCGGGCGCCCGTCGAGCTGAGCACCCTGCCGGTTCAGCCGGCCGCGCCGATGTGGGTGGCGTTCCGGCCCGACGGCGACATCATCGCCACCGGCCACACCGACGGCGCGACGCGGCTGTGGAACGTACGAGATCCCCGGCATCCGCGGCCGCTGGCCACCCTGCCCGGCCATACCGCCGCGGTCACCTCGTCGGCGTTCAGCCCGGACGGCCGCAGGCTGGCGACCACCGGCGACACCACCGCCCGGCTGTGGGACGTCGCCGACCCCACGCATCCGCGCCGGCTCGACGTGCTGCGCGGACACACCGACACGGTGACCTCGGTGGAGTTCAGCCCGGACGGCCGGACCGTGGCGACCGGCAGCTGGGATCACACCGCCCGGATCTGGCACATCGGCAGCAGCCCGCGGACGCGGCCACCGGCCGTTCTGTCCGGCCATGCCACGATCGTCTGGTCGGTGGCGTTCCACCCCGACGGCCGGACACTCGCCTCGGTCGGCGGGTCCACTCTGCTCTGGGATGTCGACGACCCGGCACACCCGAAGCGCGTCAGCGCGATTCCCGGTGGGGTCTACCAAGCCGCGTTCAGCCCGGACGGGCGCACCCTCGCCGCCTCCGACCGGCTGCTGGACCTGCGGGACCTGTCGCTCGGGACCCACGACGACGTCGTCACGTCCCTGGCGTTCGCCCCTGACGGCCACCTGCTCGCCAGCGCCAGCTGGGACGGCACCGTACGGCTGTGGCAGGTCACCGGCGGCCGGGCCCTGTGGCCGCTGGCGCTCCTGCGCGGGCACACCAGGTTCGTGCGGTCCGTGGCGTTCAGCCTCGACGGGCGCACCCTCGTCACCACCGGCGAGGACGGCACCGTCCGCGTCTGGGACGTGACCGATCCACGCGGACCCCGGCTCATGTCGATCCTCACCCTCGATGCCGGTGAGGTCGCGGGGGCCGGCTTCGGCCCCGGCGGCCACGTACTGGTCGTGTGGGCGAAAGGCGAGACCGGACTGTGGGACCTGACCGATCCCGGCCGTCCCCGGCCGCTGAGCCGGATCACCGAGGGCGGGCCGGACGTCACGATGGCGTCGTTCCGGCCCGACGGCCGCACACTGATGACGAGCACAGGAGAGTCCGGCTCGCTGCGGTTCTGGGACATCAGCGAGCCGCGCAGCCCCAGGGAACTCCTGTCCCCGTTCCGATCCGACTCACTGACCGGTGGCGTGTTCAGCCCCGACAACCGGACCCTGGCCGCCGTCCACCGGCCCGACAAGACGGTCTGGCTGATCGATATCGGCGACACCGGCCGCCCGATGAAGACGGTCAAGGCGGTGAAGGCGGTCACGGTGACGCGGCTACGGGCGTCCGGCTCCTGGCTCTACGCGCTGGCCTTCTCCGCGGACGGCCACCGACTCGCGGGCGGTGCCGCGGACGGCAGAATCCCGCTGTGGGACGTGAGGGGTGCGGCCGCTCCCGTCTTCCTCACCGGCCAGTCGAATCCGGTACCGGCCGTGGCGTTCGACCCGCACGGCAACACCCTGGCCACCGGCGGCAACGACTTCACGATCCGGCTCTGGGACACCGGCCTGGACAGGGTCGCCACCCGCATCTGCGACAGTGCGCACCCGCGGATCACCAGAGCCGAATGGGCACGGTACTTCGCGGCGGTCGACTTCGACCCACCCTGCCCCGCCACCTGACGCCCAGGGGCCCGACTCCGCGGAGTCGGGCCCCTGACTTCTTCCCTGCCGGGACGTCACAGCAGGCGCTTGCGGCCCCAGACGATGATGAAGGTGACGATGGCGGCGGCGACGGCGAGCATGATGCCCGCTCCGAGCCACTGCATCGTGTGCATCTGCGAGATGGGGAGGTAGTCCATGGACCAGCCGATGACGTGCTTGGACTCCAGGCAGGCGGTGTGCGCCCGGTCGTTGTCCACCTTGTCGAGGCAGGCGGTCCAGTCCAGACGGGCTCCGGAGCTGGTGAGGAAGTAGGTGCCCTGTCCCTGCTGCACCGCCCCGGTGGGCAGCTCCGGCCGTGCGGCGCCGGGTCCGACTCCCTTGTCGGTGCTGACCGACATGATGTGCCCGAGGCTCAGCCGGAACCGGTCCCAGACGACCCCGATCGCCACGACGATGCCGAGCGTGACCACCATCGACACCAGCGTGCGGCGCAGGACCATGCCGAACGCCACGCCCACGGCGAACGTCAGCAGGGCGTAGGCCACCGGCATCACCCAGGTGACGTCGAAGAACACGCCGCTGGTCCACTCCAGCGTGTCGGCCCGCCCCTTGACCGGGCTCCACCACCAGTCGAAGACGGCGGCGAGTATCGCGGTGGACAGTGCGATCAGCGCGGCGGGCATGGCGAGCTTCGTGGTGAGCCAGCGCAGCCGGCTGACGGACTGTGAGGTCACCAGCTTGGCGGTGCCGGATTCCAGGTCGCCCGCGATGAGCGGGGCACCGAGCAGGACACCCGTGAGGAGAGGGACGTAGCCCAGGTATCCGCCGAAGCTGGAAAGGCGGGACGTGTACTGCTCGAAATCGGGCGGCAGGCCGCCGGACTTCCGCGGCTGCGCGTCCAGGTAGTCCACCACCTGCCCGCGCAGAAAGACCATCACGACCACGCACAGCAGGGTGAGGGCGATGAGGGTCCAGAACGCGGCGCGGTGCTGGCGCCAGACGAGCCACGCGGTACCGCCGAGCCGCGGGCCGGCCGGCCGGGAGCCCGGCGCGTTCTGCGGGCGCCCGGCGGGCGCCGTGTGGGCCGGGTCGTGAGTGAGCGTGGTCATGCGGTCACAGCCTTCTGCCGGTCGCGGGTGATGATGTCGTGGATGTCGCCGACGCGGGCGCTGGGGGCGATCAGCGGGGGCGCGTCGGGTGAACGCAGATAGGCGAGCAGCAGCTCTTCCAGGGTGGGAGGCTGGGCCGGCCCGCCGGACGTGATCGGAGCGCCCAGCCGCACCAGGACGCCCGGTCGGCCATCGGAGCGGTGGTGCTCGATGACGGTGTGGGGTGCGACGGAGGAGAACGAGCCGCCCCCGGGGATGTCGAGCAGGGCGTGTGCGGCGCGCAGTTCGTTCACCTCGCCCGCGAGACGCAGACCTCCGTTCGCGATGACGAGGAGGTAGTCGCAGATGTACTCCAGCTCGGCGAGCATGTGCGAGGACACCAGGACCGTAGTGCCGTGCTCGGCGGCCTCCGCCGTCAGCGTGGCCATGAGTTCGCGGCGCACCAGCGGGTCCAGATCGGACATCGGCTCGTCGAGGATGAGCAGGTCGGGGCGCTTCCCGAAAGCCAGGGCGAAGGCGACGCGGGTGCGCTGCCCGCCGGACAGCGTGCCGATCTTCGCCTTCAGCGGCACCTGGCCCGCGTGGACGATGCCCTCGGCGACCTCCTGGTCCCACTGGGGGTTGAGCTCACGGCCGAGGCGCAGGGTCTCGGCCACGGTGAAGCGCCGGAACAACGGCTTCTCCTGGGTGAGGTACGCGGTGCGCAGGACCGACTCCGTCGACCCCGGTGCCGCGCCGAACACCCGCAGGCCGCCGGTCGTCGGCCGGATCATGTTGGTGGCCAGTCCCATCAGGGTGCTCTTGCCGGCGCCGTTGGGGCCGACGAGGCCGCAGACCCGCCCGGCCGGCAGCCGGAAGGAAACGTCCCGCAATGCCCAGCCGCGCCGGTACTGCTTGCCGAGCCCATGGGCCTCGATCGCCGATTCGCCGACCGGGGGTGCGAAGCCCGTTCCGTTTCCGCGATGCGTCCCTGGGTGGTCCATGTGTGGCTCCTGTACGTGTGGGAGGGTCGGCCCTGTGCGTGTGGGGGAGAGGGCCGGCTGTGTACGGTCGACCACTGCCGCGAAGTCGCCTACGCGGGCTCCGGCCCCTCCGGGGCTCCCCACTAAGGTGATATCGGCCGTGATCATGACGTGGTCCTTGCGTGATGAATGGCGAACGCCGCCCGGTGACCACGACTCTCCTCCGCGGCGTCTCGTGGCGGATCGGGCGAAAGACAGATCATGCGAGGCCGGCTCCGACTTTCGGCCGGTCCGCCGGAGGGACGGTGAGAGAGATGGTGCAGGCGGCGAACGAAGCGCCCACACCCACGGCCACGAGGGAGACGGGACGTTCGCAGGTACTGCCCGTCACGGCGTGGATGCTGCTCGTCGGGTGCCTGGTCGGCCTCGTCGTACTGGACTGGGCGGGCGGCCTCTACTGGATCCAGAACCACGGCTCCGTCAAGCTGATCGGCGCCCTGCTGACCGTCGCTCTCGCCGTCGCTTCGCCCCGGCTCGACAGCCGGGCGCTGCCGGTGGCCGCCTGCGTATTCGCGGTCGGGTCGCTGTGCCTCTCGGTCTGGCTACACCTGGAAATGGTGGCCGGCTCGCAGGCGTTGGGATTCGCCGAGCCGGCGGCGCTCGTGTGGCTCCTGCTGCTTGTCGCCCGACGGGGGAAGCCGTCGTGGGCGGCGCTCGCCGTCCCTCTGCTGGGCATGGCGATCGTGCTGCGGCCGGTGTCGGTCTCGGCGCGGCAGTCCACCATCATCATGGCGCTGCTCTTCGCCCTGGCAGCGGTCACGGCGCTGGGCATCGGTCTCGGCATGCGCCTGCTCCTGGCGGACCGGCGGCGGCAGGCGGCGGCCCTCCGCCTGGAGCAGCGGACAGAGTTCGCCAGGGACCTGCACGACTTCGTCGCCCACCACGTGACCGGCATCGTCGTGCAGGCGCAGGGGGCCCAGGCGATCGCCGGCCGGCGGCCCGAACTCGTACCGCCCGCGCTGCAGCGGATCGAACAGGCGGGCTCGGAGGCACTGACCTCGATGCGGCACATGGTGGGGATGCTGCGTGACGCCGACGGCGAGGTGACACTGACGCCGCTGGCGGGCATCGGTGAAGTGCGGACGCTCGTCGAGGAGTTCTCGGCCGTCGGTGGCGCCCGGGCCCGGCTCGAACTGGAAGGGACCTTCGACGACCTGCCGGTCGAGGTGTCCACCACCGCGCACCGGGTGGTGATGGAGGCCCTCACCAACGTACGCAAACACGCCCATGGGTGCACCGAGGTGCTGGTGCGTGTGGACCGCTCGGGAGACCGGCTCATCGTGCGGGTCAGCGACGACGGACGGACGCGCCATGTCTCCCAGAGCGGCTTCGGGCTGAAGGGCCTGGCCGAGCGGGTGGGCCTGATCGGCGGAGACGTCCAGGCGGGCCCGGTGACGGCCGGCGGCTGGGGAGTCGAGGCGACGGTCCCCGTGTCCCCGGCCGCCTCCACGGCGAAGGCGGCGGCGTCATGACGATCCGTGTGCTGATCGCCGACGACCAGGCCATGGTCCGTGCCGGGTTCGCGATGATCCTCGCCGCGGAGGACGACATCGACGTCGTCGGGGAGGCCAAGGACGGGGTGCACGCGCTGGAACTCGCCGAGCGCCACCGGCCCGACGTGGTGCTGATGGACATCCGCATGCCCCGCATGGACGGGTTGGAGGCACTGCGCAGACTGACCCGCCCCGGCACCGTGAATCCGCCGAAGGTCGTCGTGGTGACGACGTTCGACGACGACGAGTACGTCCAGCGCGCTCTGGGCGAAGGCGCCTCCGGATTCCTGATCAAGGACTCGGGCCCCGCCCTCCTCGTCGAGGCCATCAGGGCGGCCGCCTCCGGCGAGGCGCTGGTGAGCCCGGCCATCACGGTCCGGCTGTTGCGGCGCCTCAACAGCGCCGTGCCCGCCCCCCGGGAACCGCACACCGCACTCTCCGCGCGGGAGAACGATCTGGTGCGCCTGGTGGCCAGAGGGCTGACCAACGCCGAGATCGCCACCGAACTGACCATCTCGGTCGGTACGGTGAAGACCCATCTCTCCAACGTGCAGATCAAGCTCTCCGCCCGCAACCGTGTGGAGATCGCCGCCTGGGCCTGGGAATCCGGGATCGTCGACGGGCGAGGGTGAGGGTGGGCCCGCTTCGGGGGACCGGGAGCTATGTCCCTCGGCTCGTCCTGACATGATTCCGATGACGGATCATGTGGAGTGCGTGGCGATTCTGGAGCCGGTGGCCAAGGGTTCCTGACCTGCGGATTGCGGTTTGGATGGCTCGCTCGACCTGTTTTGCTGCCTGCACCGGGTCGAGCGAACGGTGTCCTGGTGTTCGGCATTCTGACCTGCGGTTATGGCACAGCACACGGTCCTGACGGCATGAGTGTCGTGGCGGTGCCAAGGATCCTTGACGCTCGAATGACGCCCGCCCGGAATGCTCCGCCACGTCGCCTGCGCGTAGTGGCCGACGAGGACGGCGGATCCCGACCGATCGGCAGCCAGTGTCACGGGCTCGGCTGCCGGTATGCCCGCTTACCGTGCCTCCAGAACCGAGGAGCTGGGATTCACCCGTCGGGTGTGCGTGCGATGGTGCCGGGCCGGACGTCAGGGAGGGTGGCGGAGCACGAGAGGCCGGTGTCGTTGAGGAACGGCGTCCCGTCATGGCGACCGAGTACCGAGTGGGCTGTCAGAGCCGCCTGTTCGTCGATGCCCGCGCGTCGCCGCCTCAGGCCGCATCCCGGGCGTCCCAGCCGCAACGGAACCACGCGAGTGTCTCGGCTAGCAGTTCGCGGTTGTGGTTCTCATCCAGAAGGGAGAGACGAAAGCTGGGACGCAGTTCTGGCCTTCCCTCGGGGATGTCGACACCCTTCAGCCCGTTGAGCCGCCGTAGCGGTTCGGCGCGCAGCGCCGGTCGTCTACCGCGAGCTGACAGAAGAACCGGTCGGCGCGCGTCTCCTCGCTTGGCTTTGCACAGTGCGCTCTGCCGTGTCCTGGTCGTCCGCCTGGGAGTCGTCGACGCCGGTGAGCAGGAGGGCGAGATCGTCGGCAGTGATGCGTTGGGCCGAATCGGCGGCGCCGTTGACCGTGAAGCGGACGCCGTCTGCGGTCAACCGGGCGCGGACGTCGCCCCCCTCGCTCGGGGACGTCCAGCGGAACCCGTCGGAGACCTTGCCCTCGGAGATGAGCATGCGATGCGCGTAGGCCACGCCCGGGGTGGCGGCCAGGTGGTTCCCCACGGCCTGCGCGCCCGAACCGAGGAATGCGGCGAGGTCACCGTAGGACGTCCAGGTGCCGTGAGGGAGCGCCGCGAGTACCTGATGGACCAGCTGCCAGTCGCGGCTGCGCCCTGACCGGCCGATTCCGCGCAGAGGGGCCGGCCACAGTGCGATCGCGCGCTCGGCGAGATCGTCGGCGCGGGGCAGAATCTCCTGGGCCCCCCACCGGTCGGTGGCTGCGATGCGTCGGTTCAACTCCAGGTGGCTGCCCTTGAGTAGATCCTGCTTGCGCTCGAACGGGTGGCTGGGCAGTTCCGAGTTGACCGCCGTGAGGGTCAGGTTGCCGAGCCTATGCCGGAGTCGCGCGTGCAGTTCCTCGGCGGTCTCCGCAACGGCCGCGTCCTCGCTCAGCATCCGCATCCACTCGTCCCCCGCGGACTGGGCAGCACCATCATCACGGTCCGCCGCCTGATCCGACGTGCCTGGACCCTCTACCGCTGGAACACCCGCCCCCGAAGCCCACGCATCCGATGACCTACTGGCGGACGTCCCAAGTCTTGATCGGTGCGCAGGCGCGAGTGCACGCCGACTACTCCGGGTCTGGTTGATCAGAGAGACGTACGAGGGTGACGGTGGCTGCGCCTGTGATCCCACCGGGCTGGGCACCATCCGGCGGATCATGTGAGGGGTCTGACGAATCGCGAGTGGTCGTTTCTGGGCCGCACGCGCCGCCTTGGGCAGGCGGGGAGACCGCATCCACGGGGCATGACCCTGCCGGGATTCGATCGTTGTCGTCCGGGCTTCGGGGAATCAACTACCGGCCGCCCGTGGGCGGGTGATGATACAAGAGACAGGTGATCAGGTCGGTGGCCGCGCGAGTACGGTGTGGCCTGCCTGGATCGACTCGGGGGAAATTCATGACGTTCGAGCAAGAATGGGCCGAACTGCGCGCGGCGGCGGCCAAGCGGACTGCCATGCAGATCAACAGCATTCCGGCCGACGGCGGCGGAGGCGGTGGTGGCGGGAACGACTTGGTGGTCAATCGGGACGACCTCGGAGCTATCGGCAATGACGCGTATGACCTGCTGGGACGGCTGACGAAGGAGGGCGACATCGCGCGTTCCTCCACGTTCGACGCGGCGACGGCGCTGACCAATGGGAATTTCGTGAGCGGTTCGGCCGTGCTGAAGGTGCATGACTTCTGGCAGACGCACCTGAAGACGCTGCTGGACGCCTGCGCGCAGATTTCGAATCACCTCGATTACAGCAAGGCCCAGCATGCCAAGGACGAGGCGAAGATCGAGGGAGATCTGACGCGGATCTCCGTGCTCACGGAATACATGAAATAGGGCTCGGGGGAGCGCGCAACATGCTGAAGTACGAGGACATTATCGACGCTCCGGTGGCGAAGCTGAAGGCCGCCGTCGACGACTGGTCGGAGATGGCGGGGAAGCTGGACAAGCTCGCCACCGACGCCGCCGACGGGATGAAGGCAAAGGCGGACAGAGCGGCCTGGGAGGGCGTCAACGCAGGGGTCACCAAGGCGTTCATCGGTAAGACGGCCAAGGAGTTCGCGGACGCCGCGGCCGAGGCCAAGGGTGTGAAGCTGATCCTGGAAGAGGGTCACGCGGCCATCAAGAAGGCCAAGGACGACCTGGTCAATATCCGGGACCAGGAGGGGCCCGCGGCTGGCATCCGCGTGGCCGGCAACGGCAAGGTCACTGCGCGGAACCCGTTGTCCGAGAGCTCCGCGGCGCGGCACGACCCCGACTACAGCGAGTTCCTGCAGGAGGAGAGGCGGAACATCGAGTCGTGGCAGAAGAGGATCGACCTCATCGTCGACAACTGCAACGACACCGACCTCGCCCTCAAGAACACCCTCGAGGCCAACGTCTCCGACCGCAAGGACTTCAGCGCTCCGACGTACACGAAGCTGGACCAGGAGGAGGCCGCCCGCGCCGCCGCTCTGGCGGCCAAGGGCCGGGACATCACACACGCCGAACTGCAGCAGCTCAACGAGCTGCTGAAGGACAACAGTTCGTCGGTGGAGTTCTCCAAGGGCTTCTACGAGAAGCTCGGTCCCGAGAAGTCGCTCGCGTTCTTCGGCCAGCTCTCCATGGACATGTACGAGTACGGCAAGGTCGACGCGGAGCGCCTGAAGGACGTCCAGGAGCTCCAGAAGAACCTGGGCCTCAACCTGGCCACCGCCTCCCACGACAAGGAGTTCACCGACAAGTGGGGTCCGGAGCTCCGCAAGTTGGGTACGGAGCGCATTCCGCTGGCCAAGAACGACTACGGCGGGCCGTTCGGATACCAGCTGCTCGGCGGGATCATGCGGTACGGGAACTACGACGCGAAGTTCCTCAACCCGATCGCGGAACACGTGGCGCAGCTGCATCAGAAGGATCCGTACAGGTTCGCCGAGAACAAGGTGGTGAACAGTCCGTTCAAGAACCCGTTCAACCCCTCGGGCGTGAACGGCGCCGGCTACGACCCGGCCACCGCCATGCTGGAAGCGCTCGGCAACAGTCCGGAAGCGGCGAAGAAGTTCTTCGCCGACCCTCCGACCGCGTACAACGAGGACGGCACGGTCAACCACGGTGCCACGGCCGACCTCGGAAAGAACAAGGACGGCGAGGCGATCGACAACTACCTCGACTTCTTCGGCGACGAGAAGTGGGAGTCCTTCCCCGACGTCAACTCGACCGACGAGAAGGAGGGCAAGGCGTCGCTCGACCAGATGCCCGACGCCCTCGGTCACGCCCTGGAGGCGGCGACCCTCGGTTACCCGTCCGGGCACCCGGACGCCGGCGTGGTGCGGGACGCGGACAACGCCGCGGTCATGCAGAAGGTCATGGAGAAATACGGTGCGGACCCGGGTCTGCTCAAGGAGCACCACGAGGCGATGGCCGACAGCCTGGGCGTCATGGGCGCCGGGTACATCGACGACATCAACTGGGCGCTGGCCAAGAACGATCCGGACAGCGTGTTCGCGCCGGGCAAGAACCCGGACGGGCACCTCGACTTCGCGGACACCGCGGACGGGAACGGGCGGAGCGTAGTCCGGGGCTTCCTCAGCACCCTCGGCCAGCACCCGGACGCCTACGCGACGGTCTCGACCGCGGAGCAGGTCTACACCCGCAGCGCGCTGGAAGAGACAGTGGGACCCGACGGAAAGATCAACGAGGGCGCTGCCAGGGCGACCGTGCGCGTGGGCGCCGAGGTGCAGGGCATGCTCGACCAGTCCCGGGCAGACCAGGTGGAGGCGACGAACCTCAAGACCCACGAGGACTACGAGAAGGCGGTCGCCAAGCGGGCGGGCTGGGTCGAGTTCGGGGCCACGGCGGGCGTCGCGGCGGGCGTAGCCTTCCTGCCCGCGACCGCGGCCGTGGGCACGGCCGCGGTGCTCATCCCGCTGGCGACCGATACCGCCAGTGGTGCTGCCGAACAGGTCATCGGCCAGATGGTCGGCGACATCTCCGACAACTCGGTGGATGAGCACAAGGAGAAGGTGGAGGAGCTCAACAGGACGGAGAAGACCAAGATCTACTCCGCCGGTGAGAGCATGGCCGAGTCCCCGATGGAGGAGTTCCTGCGGCATCACGGCATGGATCCCGAAAAAGGCGTGTTCGCGCAAGACCTGCACGAATCGATGCTGATCGGCTACGGGGTCGGCAACGACCGGGAGAACCAGCAGGGCAACGACCCGGAGACCGGCTGAGGCCGGTGGACGGCCGAGGACACGTAAGGATACGGACAGTGATCAATCGTAGGTCGGTACGTGGGGGGCTCCTCTCTGCGGTCATGGCCGGTTCGTTGTTTGTCGGGGCCACCGGTTGCGGAGGGGGCAGAGATAAGGACGAACTTCCGAAGGATTACAAGGTCGTTGCGGGGACAGCACTCTGCGGTGGCGATGCCGTGTCCGCGGACGCGTCCAAGGCACTGAAGGTGATCACGGGGTCGTCACGGTTCGAGGCGTCGGCAGAGGAGTACACCGTCGCGCAGACCGCGGCGGACCTTGTCGAGGCGTTCCCGGTCCCGACCGTGCCCAAGGACGCCTGCCGTGTCTACACGCCCCTCGACACGCCGAATTTCGAGCTCAAAATCACCTGGAGGCTGGCCGACGAAGCCCCGACGGATGACCCGGCGGCCCCGGAGTTCACCGTGCTGAAGATGGGTGAGGAGGCTTTGGCGGCGGCGGACAAGGCATACGTCCGGTTCGCATGCCTGAGCGACAAGTTGTCCGACTCGTCGAGAGTGGCCCACATCGACATCGGCGTCGAGCGCGGGGGTATGCCAAAAGAGCCCGAGGGCGACGTCGAGGCGTTGAAGGACGCCTACGCGACCGTGGCCCACTCCTTCTCGCTGGCCATGGCCAAGGAACTGCGCTGCGAGAAGAACGGCGGGCTTCCCGCGAGGCCCGTGCTGGATCCCGCGTAGCCGCCGGGGTATGCGGAAACAACGATGATCAGGGGGCCCTTCCTCTCCGGATGAGGGGCCGCCTGCTGTATGCGGTGCGCCACGGACGAGCCGTGCACGGACCTCGCTCCAGGGGGGCCGCCGACCTCGCACTCACCCACGATTCCGCCCCGGTCCGGCTCCCCGTACCGGAAGGTGCGGAGAGCCCTCCTCGGCGAAGACCCGGTCGAGAGCTGCGTACCGGTCGCCCACCCCCTCGCCGGTCGGGCCGTGCTGACTCGCCAGGACCTGACCGGTGAACGCTGAGGTCACCCCTGGCTGACGGTGACGAGTGCCACATGTGGATCCTGCTGCCTATGCGGACCCTGCTGGAGCTGAACAACCGCGTGCAGATCGCACCCCTCCCGGCCGTGGAGTGCCGCCTCTTTGTCCCGAGCAGCCCCACATGCATTGTCATGAGACTTGACGCTCGTTTGACGCTCAGGGTCCTGGGGGGCGTCAGGGGCACTCGGAAGACCGCTTCTGACCTGGGGTTCTGTACCGCTTTCTGGTACTGACATGTTCCCGATGACGCATCATGTGGACTGGGTCGCAAGCTACCGGAACCGCCTGACCTGCTGCTTCGTTCAGTACGGGTGATGAGGAGCAGGTGTGTGTCGCGCTTCCGCCGGTCTGCGGATGTCGAGAACGTGCCACCGGCTCCGTCCCAGGGACATCAGCGGTCACCACCGGGCCGCACGAGGACGAAGGAGAGACCAGCGTGGCGATTCAGCGGATGGACAACGTCGGCATCGTCGTCGAGGACATCGATGCCGCCATCGCGTTCTTCGTGGAACTCGGTATGGAGCTGGAGGGCAGGGCGGAGGTCGAGGGCTTCGTCGCCGACCAGTGCACCGGGCTCGACGGCGTCCGCTGTGACATCGCGATGGTCCGGACCCCGGACGGTCACAGCCGGCTCGAGCTGGCGAAGTACCGCAGCCCCGAGGCGATCAGCGCCGGGCCGCGCAATCGGCCGCACAACATTCTGGGCACGCACCGCGTCATGTTCGCCGTCGACGACATCGAGGACACCGTTGCCCGCCTGCGTCCTCACGGCGCCGAACTCGTCGGCGAGATCGCCCGGTTCGAGGACAGCTATCTGCTCTGCTACCTCCGCGGCCCGGACGGCATCATCGTCGGACTGGCCGAGCAACTGCGCTGAGACGCCGCCGCACCCCCTCTGGACCCGCATCAGCGCAGGTCAGGCAGGGTGCGGTGACATCCGCCATTCAGATGTCCCGGAAGAGGCCAGCGGACGCGGTGACCTGCCGCAATGAGTGGTCTCAGGTGGCTGACCTGCGCGAATGACCTTTCAGCTGTTTCATGCTCGTACCCGTTGACGCAGCCGGAAGTCCCAGAAAAGTCCCACGGAACTCCCACTGCCGACAACCACTCATTCGGCGTCATACAGGGCGTATGAGTGCAGTTGGGCTGGTGAGGGGCCGCTACGTCATTGTGGCGTGCCAATGGCCTGTCCGCCGTACCGAGCGTTGCCACACGGTTGCTGCGACTTCGGCGCGGAGTTGGTGCGGGCCATCCGCGCGGGCCTCGCCCAGGGGGCCAGAACCGCCCGCCGGGAGAAACACGGGTGGTGCCGCTGCCCCCGCATCTGGTGGCCCTGTGGCGCGAGCACGTCGCCACCTTCGGCACGGCTGACGACGGCCGGCTGTTCTTCAGCGAACGCGGCGGAGTCCTCGCTACACCACCTACCACCGGGTCTGGCACGAGACCCGCGACCTGGCTCTGGCGCCGCCCCTCGTCGGCGCCCCGCTCGCGAAGCGCCCGTACGACCTGAAGCATTCGGCGCTGTCCACCTGGCTGTGCGCCGGGGCGGACCCGGCCGAGGTCGCCCAGGGGGCCGGCAAAAGCGTCGAAGTTCTCCTGTCGCGGTACGCCAAACGCCTCTACGACCGGCAGTCCATCAACAATCAGAGCATCGAAGTGCTTCTGAGCGCCTACGACCAGCCACTCGCGTCGGACGAGTAGCGTCGGGGAACAGCGGAGGCGGCTTCAGGGGCAACTGCGGTCGGCCGTACATCTTGCTGGATCGTGGTGCTGCGGGTTCGGGCCGGTCCGCTTGCACGGCTTCTGGTGGTTTCCCCGGCAGGCCACGAAGGCGCCTTCGACGGCTCGCCGAGCTTCCATGCCTTGATGAGGTAGTTGGGCCGGGGGCCGTCAGCCCTTGTTCCGTTGCGAGACGCTCAGGGGCCAGCCGGCTCGCAGCACCCTGCTCGTGTCCACGACCGACCCGATGCGGTCGGGGTAGCGCTGCTGCACGAGGTGCTCCGCCACGGCGAGCCCGAAGCGAAGGGCTGTTGAGCTCCTATGATCAGCCGCCGGCCGGTCGGGATCAGCCCCGGAAGCAGGCCCGGTGCCAAGGCGACGAGGTGAGGCGGTGGGCGGTGCGGAGGCGAGGCTGGACATGCCCTTTCGTATGCCTGGGTCAGACATCGGGAGCGTCGTCGACCTGTTGATTTCTGCTGCGTCGTCGCGGCGTTCGTTTGGGTTTCGGGATGTGACTGGGAACGCCGCCGCATCGACCAGGCCCTTTATGCGGTCATCATGGAGGCTTACGTCCACGGCGTGTCCAGGTCATGCTGAGACAGGGCCACCCTGCACCTCCCGCGTTGAACTGCCCGTTCATTACGGAGAGTTGCACGGTGACCCACCCTGCGGGCAGGGAGCGGAAGCCACGCCAGCACGCGCCCCGGGCGCACTCCCTGACCGTGATCGGCTACACCACAACAAGGGACGCCATCTGGCGTCGCGGCCTGGCGAGTTGTGGGTGGAGATGCTCTGCCGCTGCCGACACTCCTGCCCGGATCGGCAGCAGTACAGGACAGGCCAGGCAGCGACGATCCGTCACAATGGCCGGCTCGAACCAGTCCTTCGCGGCGCCCTGCATCATGGCGCTCACAGGAGGACGGCGGTCTCTCAGCGTCCCAGGTGTCCGGGCCACGCTGGTAGGTGAGCAGGTGGCGGCTGTCCGCGTGGAAGAGCGCGTGAGCGGCGTCCATGGCCACCTCATCGTATTTGGCGCACGGTCAGCGTGGGGCCGGGTTTCAGGACCGTTTCCACGGCCTCGTGGTTGCCGCTTACGTCTGCTGGGCCACCCGCATGGCCTCGAACAGGCGGCTCCCGCGTCCTTGGCCTCGCAGACTGGGGGCGTCGACCGCCTCGGGCTTCAGCACGAAGACATCGAACCGCGCGTGTTCAGAATCGGTCACTTCCGCGGCAGGTTCTTGCACATCGTCTACGCTCCGACGCGGGCGCTGGTCACCTCTGCTCCGCTGCGCAGCCGTACCCAGTACCCGTCAGGGCTCGTCCGTGATCGACTGCATGACTGACGCGAGGACGGCGTCGAGTACGGCCTGGGCCTGGTCGCCAGAGGGGAGGGCCCGCGCGATCGTGATCGCACCCACGATCGAGGCGAGGAGAGCCCAGGCCAGCTGCACCTGTTCCTCCGGCTTTCCGCGCATGGCGGGGGCCAGGATGGCGATCACATCGGCCATCCGGCGCCGGTACGCCTCACGGACCGAGTCGCCCGCCCGCGCCACGTCCGCGCTCAGTGACGGCATCACACAGCCGTGTCCGGGGTCCTCACGGTGCAGGTCGCTGAGGTAGACGCGGAGGGACTCGCGGAGCAGGGCGCGGCGCTCGGCCGGCTCCTTGTCGGCGAGGCCGGCGAACTCGATGCCCAGCTGTGTGGCCACGACCTCTTCGAGGACCGCTTCCTTGTTGGCGAAGTTGGAGTAGAGGGCCCCCGAGGTGACCTGGGCTGACGCGGCCAGTCCGTCGACCCCGACGCCGTGGAAGCCGCCCTCCTTGAGCGTGCGGCCCGCCTCCCGCACGATCGCGGCCTTGGCCTGCGCTTTGTGCTCCTTCGAGTACCTCATCCCCGGTCCCTCCTTTAAGTCTCCGGACTTATTGGGCACCTTAGGGTAGCGCTCGTTATATAACGAGCGCTACGCTATGAGAGTCAGGACGCCGTCACCGGCACGAAGCGAGAGAAGGAACAGAGTCATGTCTGTAACCAGCAAGGAAGCCGTCACCAAGACCGTCGAGGTCGGCGGGACCCCGTTCACCTACCGCGAGGTCGGCCCGACCACGGGCGTCCCGGTGGTGTTCCTGCACCACTTCACCGCGGTACTGGACGACTGGGACCCCGAAGTCGTCGACGGCATTGCGGCCGAGCGGCCCGTCATCCTGGTCAACCTCCGGGGCGTCGGCGACTCGGGCGGTACCACCCCCGACAGCGTCGAGGCCATGGCCGGCGACGCGGTGGCCTTCCTGGAGAAGCTCGGACTGAGCACGGTCGACCTGCTGGGCTTCTCCCTGGGCGGCATGGTCGCCCAGGTGATCGTCCAGCAGCGACCCGACCTGGTCCGCCGCGTCATCCTGGCCGGCACCTCACCCGCAGGCGACGAGGGGCCCGCCGCCACGGGGGCCGTACTCCAGGCCGCCATGGAGAAGGCCGGCGCCCAGGGCAAGCACCCCAAGCACTTCCTGTTCTTCTCGCCGACGGCGACCAGTCAGGCGGCCGCCGACGCCTTCCTCGCCCGTCTGGACGAGCGCACGGAGGACCGCGACGCGCCGGTGTCCAACGAAACTATCGGCGCCCAGCTGGCCGCCCTCGCGAAGTGGGAGCAGGGCACCTCGCCCGAAGGCCTGAAGAGCGTGGACAAGCCCGTCCTCGTTGTCAACGGCGACGACGACACGATGCTGCCGACGATCAGCTCGTTCCACCTCGCCCGGTTGCTGCCCGACGTGCAGCTGAGCGTCTACCCCGACTCGGGCCACGGCGGCATCTTCCAGCACCACGACCTGTTCGTGGCACAGACGCTGGACTTCCTCCGCCGCTGACACGGAAAACGTCCACCACCGCGCCGAGCAACCCCGCCCCGGACCTGCCCCCACCCGGCAGGGACCGGAGCGTCGGGACGGCGCCGATCCCAGGTGGCGGACGCAGCTGAGACGGGGGCAGGTCCTCAGCGCACTGTCCGCCGGCGCGGCCGGTTTCCTGCTCAAGCACACCTCACCGGCCGAGATCGTCGCGGCGGTGCGCCGGGTGAAGGCGGGTGAGCCGGTGCTCTCACCCGCGGTGACCGAGCAGCTCATCGCCCGTGTCACCCAGGACCACAGGACGGACCGGCGACCGGAGACCACCGAGGCACGCACCCGGCTCAACCGGCTGGGCGAGCGGGAACGGGAAGTCGCGGTCGCCGTGGGACAGGGCAAGACCAACGCGGAGATCGCAGCGGAGCTGTACATGAGCCTGGCCACCGTCAAGGCCCATGTCTCGCACATCCTCACCAAGCTGGAACTCACCAACCGGGTACAGATCGCCCTGACCATCCACCACGCGGGTCTGGTCTGACCGCCGCAGGGCCAGTCCCTTCCGGATCTCCGGAGTGTGCGATGCACAGCGCTCCTGTGCCGTGGACGTGATACCGCCGGGCGACGCCCTCCACCTCGATACGGCGGGTCCCCTGCGAGAGCGGGTCGCTGGTGGAGGTGCGTGTGGTGACGCCGATTCCTGAACTCCTTCAGGGCGACTCCGAGCGCTTCGAGATCGGGCTCGCCGGCAGGCGCGCGTCCGGCCGGCGGCTTGGCCAGTGACGCGGCCGGCAGGTCGAGGTGCTGCGGGTAGTTCAGGAAGAACCGGCTGCGGGGCCGAAGTGCAGGCCGGTAGTTCTGGTGCCAGCCGCCCATGCCGAACACAGGGGATTCGAATGACGATGAGCGCGCCTTCGGACGGGGGACTCGCCCATGCTGCCCAGTCCGGTGACGCCGGGGCACTCGGGACCTTGATTGTGATGAACGCTGATGACTGAGACCACGAAGCGAGGCGGCCAGAGGCGCGGTCTTCTCCTGTTCACGAACTGCGGGTGGTCAGCCGCCGTCGCTCGGGGGTGTGCGCAGCAGAGCGTCGGCTGCCCGTGCGGCCAGCCAGACGCCGCCGTCCGCCCAGGTCCAGCCGAACCCGCGGACGGTCCTCCAAGCCCCCTGGCCGAAGTAGAACCAGAGGATCTGCTCGGTTCGGACCGCGTCCAGGCGGACCGCCCGCAGGGCCACCAGGTGGTCGGCGATGATGGCCAGCCGCTCGCGGTAACGCTCGACAGCGTGTTCAGCCGCAGCGGCCACCGCAGGATCGGCGGTCGCGTTGTCGCGCAGGAAGTTCAGGACGCGTTCATGGCGGCGTGTGATCTCGCCAGTGCTCTCGGCCGTCAGACGTAGGACTTCCGAGCCATCTGTTGTGGCCAGCAGGGCGGCGAGCGCGGTCTGGATCTCCTTGTCCTCCGTGCCCTCCCTTGCCAGCGCCTCCACCAGTGCCGACTTGCCTCCGACGCTCGTGTACACGGTGTTCAGCGCGACCCCCGCCCGGTCCGCGATGGCGGAGACCGTGGCCCTGGCGAACCCCGACTCGACGAACAGTTCTTCCGCGGCTCGGAGGATGGCGGTATGCGTCTGTCCCGCCGCGAGGGTCCGGACCTTTGAACGGTAGGTGCGCTTCGCCATCCCATCATTATGACAGGGACACATTGATGTTAATGATGTTACTATAAATGTATGTTGATTAACCCCGATGCTCCTGCCGACAAGCCCGAGATCCAGCAGATGAAGGTCATCCACCGTGTGATGAGGCGGGAGTTCACCCAGCTTCCCGCTCTCATCGCCGGGGTGTCCGTGGGCGATACCGCCCGCGCCCGTCTGCTCGGCAATCACCTCTCCCTGCTTCTGGGGATGCTGCACGACCACCACGAGGCCGAAGACGAACTGCTCTGGCCGGTCCTCATGGAACGCGTACCGATCGAGAAGGACTTGATCGGCGCCATGGAAGGGCAGCACCAGGTGATCGGCGACGCCGTCGGCAAAGTCGCGGCCGCGTTGCCCGCCTGGACCGCCGATGCGAAGGCCCCGGCCCGCGACCGGCTTGCCGACGCCCTGCGGGATCTCGGCCCGACCCTGACCGAGCATCTGGACCTGGAAGAGGACTCAGTGCTTCCGCTCATCCACGATCACCTCACCGTGCCGGAATGGCTGGCGCCGCAGAAGCACGCCATGAAGCACGGCCCCAAGACGCTGACCGGCAAGCTGACCCTGGCCGGTATGGTCCTGGAGGATGCCACGCCGCGCGAACGCGCATGGTTCCTCGGCGAGATGCCTGCCCCGGCCCGGCTGCTGTGGCGACTGATGGGTGCTCGCCAATACGACGCACACGTGCGGCTGATACGGATCGGCGCATCGAGCCCGAGCTGAGTGCTCTTGCGTGGGCCCGGCGCTACGAGGAGGAGGGCGTCCAGCCGCGTGAGGGCGTGGTCATCGACGGCCGGCGCGGCAGGAGATCGTCAACGCCACCCTCCGCGTCAGCCGCACCGGCATCCTGTGGGAGTCGTGTCATGTCGTGCCGAATGCCTCGGTCGTACTGACCGCCGAGAGTACCTCCGAACAGGCGCGCCCAGGCTGCCGCCACCCTCAACGGGCTTCGGGCACCTGCCTGCCAGTCATGAGCGACCGGGATGGAGACTGAGACACAACATACCGGGATAAGCTGCAACCAGGCGGACAATACGTCGATCCAGCACAGGCTTCAGGGGCGGGGGCAGTGAGTCGGCCACGGGTCGAGCCCCCGACAACCCCGTCCCCTACGGCTCCTGGACCTCGCCGATCACCGCGGACCTGGCGGCGCATGGAACGAGCGCTGGACAGATCTCGGCACCTTCATACGTCGTCCCTGCGCCAGCCGCGAGGACAGGGTGCGGCACACCCGGCGGCGCCTTCGGGATCCGGTTCTCACCGACACTTTGCGGCAGTTCTCATCCACATCGCGCGCCCAAGCGAGCGGCAAGTGTTGCACCGCACCGCTCCGAAGCCATGATCTACCTCGCGACAATCGACCTCATTGCCTGCCGCCTGAGGTTCTCGCCGTCCTCGCCGACCGCGCCTGGATCCCCGAGATCCTGGGGATGGAGTTCCACGAGCGTGACATCCCCGGCCTCGCCGCTCAGGCTGAGCTGGACATCGAGGAGTTCCGCCAACAACTGCGCGCGCTGACTGAGCCACCTACGCGGCCGACGTCAGCCGACGCAGTCGGTGAAGAGCCGGCACTACACGATCAAGCGTCTGGAAGTTCTTCACAGCGCTCAACAGATCCCAGACCGCAAGAGCCTGGCTTCCGGTCTCGATCCAATCGTCCACGAGCAGCACCCGGTCCCCCTGGTCCAGCGACGCCCGCTGGATCCGCAGCGAGTGCCGGATACCCCGATGGTCGGGCTCCGTTTTCCGAGCGAGCTTCTCGCCGCGAAACATCCCACCGGCCTTTCGCGCGGCGACGAAGCCCACGCCGAGCTCCAGCGCCGCCGCCCCTCCAGGGAGAAATCCACGTGACTCGATCCCGCACACGGCCATCCCGCCCGCGTCGCTGAACGGTGCCAGCGGTGCCCGGACTATCGCATGGATGGCAATCGCCATCCCGAACGAGCGGCCACACGTCTGCATGGCCACCGCCCCAGCGGAACCGATGCGGCAGAAAATCACGCGCCAAGATCGTCATGGCGTTGGGATCTCACGCACCCGTCGGCAGGAAGCGACCGACCTGCCGCCGCCCGGAGGGAGCAACAGGGCAACCGTCGCGGCTCTAGCCCCGGCTGTGCAAAGCCTGCGAGAGCGCGCTCATGCTGATGTCGACGATCGTGCTGAGCTGCTTCTGGCTCGCCCCGGCCCTGCTCATCACGGCCAGCGACTGGTTGACCGCCGTGATGTGGGTGGCGTAGTTCTCGGCGTCGCCCTCGGCCAGTTCCGCGGTGTTCAAGGCGGTCCGCAGCCGCGCACGCTGAAGCCCGACGGCTTCGATCGCCCGCGTGGCGATGGCGGGGCTGAGTACTGGTGTTGCCATCGCGGTCTGGGCGACCAGACATCCGTCCGGCACTTCGGGGTCGGCGATGCGGTTGAGGGTGACCTCGAAAAACGCCTGTATCGCCCGCAGCGGTTCCCCGGACGCACCGGAGGAAAGCGCCTGCTCGTACCTGTCTCCGTACCGGACGGCGTAGTGGTCCAGGCAGCGCAGGTAGAGCGAGTCCTTGTCACCGAACGAGGAGTAGAGGGAGCTTCGGTTCAGTCCGGTCGCCCTGGAGAGGTCGTCGAGTGAGGTGTCGGCGTACCCGGCCCGCCAGAACTGGACCATCGCCGCGTCGAGCGCGATGTCGACGTCGAACTGCTTCTTCCCGGCCATCCCGCATCCACCCCGCTCTTGAACCAACCCATCGTGGCCTTGCCCATCCTATCTTGAACTGAATAGTTCAAAATATGTTACGTTCGAGGCATGACCGGCACTGCCATCGCCCCGAACGGCTCTCCCGACCCGGACCGCGTCCCCGGGCTGCCGCTGCGTGACCTCGCGGGTTTCACTCACCGCTGGGTCGACGCGGAAGGAATCCGGCTTCACGCCGTGGAAGGCGGCCGGTCGGGCGGCCCCAGCGTCGTGCTGCTCGCCGGATTCCCGCAGACCTGGTGGGCTTGGCACAAGGCGATGCCGCGCCTTGCCGAGCGCTTCCACGTGATCGCGGTCGACCTGCCGGGACAGGGCCACTCCGATCGCCCCCAAGGGGGCTACGACACTCACACTCTCGCTTCGCGCGTCCAGGCCGCGCTGACCGCGCTCAACGTGCCGAAGTACTGGCTCGCCGCCCACGACATCGGGGCCTGCGTTGCCTTCTCGCTCGCCCTGAGGTACCAGGACCGCCTGCACGGCGTCGCCCTGCTCGACGCCGGCATCCCCGGAATCACCCTCCCGGACACCATCCCCACGGATCCCGAACGCGCCTGGAAAACCTGGCACTTGGCGTTCCATCTGGTTCCCGAACTGCCCGAGACGCTGATCACCGGCCGCGAACGTGACTACGTGGGCTGGTTCTTGAGGGCCAAGACGCTGTCCCCGAACACGCTCGACAGCGCCGACATCGACTACTACGCCGCCTCCATCGCAGCCGAGGGAGGGCTCCGCGCGGCTCTCGCCTACTTCCGCGACGCCGCGGAATCAGCGCGCGAAAACCGTGACGCTCTCGCCTCCGGAGGCGGGCACCTGACCATCCCCGTCCTGGGAATCTCCAGCTCCCACGGCTCGATCCCCGACATGGCCGCCTCCCTCAGCCCCTGGGCGGAGAACGTGACCGGCGTCGTCATCCCGGAAGCCGGCCACTTCATTCCCGAGGAGCAGCCCGACGCGACTGTGGACGCGTTGACCGCGTTCATCGATCACGCGCGTGTCGGGTAGGGGTGTCAGGGAGTTCGCCGACACCAGATCCTCCGCGCGCCCTCGCCGAACCAGCAGTATGTCGAGTCGCGCACCCAGCCCCGCGTCGTCAAACGCAAGATGTCCAACTACCGGCTCAAACGCACCGACCACCGCAACTGGCCCCAGCCAACCGCAGCCAGGGTCGTCATCGAGGTCCAGGTGATGCCCGACCCGGGAAACTCTGGGACCTGCTCATCGATGTCACCGTGCCGGAAGCCGATGTCGAGTACCCGGTCGCCTTCTCAGGCGCAGGCCGGCAAGAAGCGCTCTTTCACGGTACGACCGACGAGTGTGCGCAGCACCGGCCACAACTGGAGGAGCAAGTCCCGGTCGAGATACCGGGGCAGGTCATCACGCAGGCCCTCATGCAGGACGGTGCGGTACAGGCCCATGCGCTGACGAGGCTTGCTCAAGTCGTACGACGTCATCCCCGACCAAGCCACGTGCAGCGGCAGATCCACGATCCCCTGGGTCGGACCGTGCAGCTCGTCCAGTGACTCCGGCAGACGCCGCCGGAACTTCTCCCGGTACAGCGCGAGGTCCTCGGCGACCGCGCCTGAGAGGCCGCTCGGCGTCGGTGCGGGGTGCTGTGGGCTGGAGGGCATGACTCCATTATGGCGGTCGGGGGAGCGGCAAGGACCATGATGCGCGAGCCTGCATCCGCGGTGAGCGGGAGCGGGCTCGTGCAGGGTGTCTGGGCGTGCCAGCCTGTTCCGCCTGAAGAGGGGAGGGACGGACGGCTGGCCATGACGCTCGCTGGACGCTCCGAGGGCCCGTACGCAGGACAGTGAGCCGAGGAACCTGACCTGAACCTCTCAGGCTGACAGTCGCTCGGTCCCGGCTCAAAGTCCCAGAGAAGTCCACAGGCGCCGCGGAATCCCCTCCTGATTCACATATATGCAGGTCAGGAGGGGTGTAGTGGCGTTGTTCCGGAAGACTTTCAGATGTCGCGGAAGATCTCGATCTGCGCCCCGATCGAGTTCAGCCGCTCGGCCAGATCCTCGTACCCGCGGTTGATGACGTACACGTTCCGCAGCACGGACGTGCCCTCCGCCGCCATCATCGCGAGCAGTACGACCACGGCGGGCCGCAGGGCCGGCGGGCACATCATCTCGGCGGCTCGCCAGCGGGTCGGGCCCTCCACCAACACCCGGTGCGGGTCGAGGAGTTGGAGGCGCGCGCCGAGGCGGTTGAGGTCGGTGAGATAGATCGCGCGGTTGTCGTAGACCCAGTCGTGGATCAGTGTCTTGCCCGAGGCCACGGCCGCGATGGCCGCGAAGAAGGGGACGTTGTCGATGTTCAGGCCGGGGAAGGGCATCGGGTGGATCTTGTCGATCGGCGCCTCCAGCTTGGAGGGCCGGACGGTGAGGTCCACCAGCCGGGTGCGGCCGTTGTCGGCGGGGTACTCCGGTGTGCGGTCGTGGTCGAGGCCCATCTCCTCCAGGACCGCGAGCTCGATCTCCAGGAACTCGATCGGCACCCGGCGGACCGTCAGTTCCGACTCCGTGACGACGGCGGCGGCCAGCAGGCTCATCGCCTCGACCGGGTCCTCGGAGGGGGAGTAGTCGACGTCCACGTCGATGTGGGGAACGCCGTGCACGGTGAGCGTGGTGGTGCCGATTCCCTCGACCTTGACGCCGAGCGCCTCCAGGAAGAAGCACAGGTCCTGGACCATGTAGTTGGAGGACGCGTTGCGGATGACGGTGACGCCGTCGTGCCGCGAGGCGGCCAGCAGCGCGTTCTCCGTGACCGTGTCCCCGCGCTCGGTCAGCACGATCGGCCGGCTCGGACGCACGGCACGGTCGACGACCGCGTGGTACTGCCCTTCCGTCGCCGCGATGTCCAGCCCGAACCGACTCAGCGCGATCATGTGCGGCTCGATGGTCCGCGTACCGAGGTCGCAGCCGCCGGCGTACGGCAGCTTGAAGCGGTCCATGATGTGCAGCAGCGGACCGAGGAACATGATGATGGACCGCGTCCGTACGGCGGCGTCCGCGTCGATCGCCGCGATGTCCAGCTCGGCCGGCGGCACCAGCTCCAGGTCGACGCCGTCGTTGATCCAGCGGGTGCGTACGCCGATGGAGTTGAGCACCTCCAACAGGCGGTACACCTCCTCGATGCGGGCCACCCGGCGCAGCACCGTGCGCCCCCTGTTGAGCAGGGAGGCGCACAGCAGTGCCACACACGCGTTCTTGCTCGTCTTCACGTCGATGGCGCCGGACAGCCGACGACCGCCGACCACCCGCAGATGCATCGGGCCCGCATAGCCCAGAGAGACGATTTCGCTGTCCAGTGCTTCACCGATTCGAGCGATCATCTCAAGGCTGATGTTTTGATTGCCGCGCTCGATGCGATTGACGGCGCTCTGACTGGTGCCGAGCGCCTCGGCAAGCTGCGCCTGTGTCCAGCCCCTATGCTGCCGGGCGTCACGGATGAGCCTGCCGATACGTACGAGGTAGTCGTCTGCCATGAGGTTGAGGTTATCTCAGATATGAGATGGCGCCTCTCAGGTGGTCCATTCGGGTGACGGGCCGTCATCGCCGTTTGGCGTTATGGGTACGACGCCACCCGAAAGGTCCGGGCAAATCCATCGATGTCGTACGACGTCCTGTGCTGCTGTGCGTGTGCCGCGGACCCTTGTGGCCGCCGGTGGTGATGGACCAGGAGCGCTTGTTGATGTTCAGGCGCACTCCGGGAAGGATCCGGAAACTCTTGCGGAACGTAAGCGGCATTCCCGCCCCCTTTCGTTCCCTACCGGATACCCGGAAGGCGCCGGGACATGACCGTCACCGCTCACGATGCGGGTTTGCGCCAGGTCATGATCTCGGTCGACGGAGGACGCTCGGCGAAGAGCTCGTCGGGCGACGCCTGCCGAAGCACCTCCCGCAGGTCCCGCTCGAACTCCGGGAGCCTGTCGCCGAACAGGTGAGGGGCGGAGTCGGATCGGGAGAACGTCCACGCCACGATGGAGTCGGCGGTGCGGCTCACCACGTCCCCGGCCGGCACGACATGCCGTTCGAAGTTCTCGAACCCGGCCCGCGCCAGCACGAGATCCTCCCGGCCGGGCGTGCCGTTGACGAGCGTTCCCTGCCCCGCGCGGCGTACCGGACCGAGATATCGACGCACCAGGTCGCTGATCTGTGCGTAGGGAGGAGTGGGCAGCGGCAGCGGCGTCGGGTCGGCGGGCGGATTCTTCAGGTCGCTGATGTGGACGAACGCGCCGCCAGGTTCCAGCATCTCCAGCACCGTGGCGGCAACCCGGTCACGATCCGTCCAGTGGAAGGACTGGGCGAACGCCACCACCCGGAGCTCGCCCAGGCCGGCCGGAAGGTCTTCGGCGCGGGCGGCCACCCAGTGCGCGTTGGTCACTCCGCGACGGGTGGCCTGTCGTTCGGCCTCGGCCAGCATGTCCTCGTCCGGGTCGAGTCCGATCACCTCGGCGAAGAAGCGTGCCAGCGCGAGCGTCACGATCCCCGGCCCGCAGCCGACGTCGAGGAGTCGCCCGCGGCCGTCCAGGCCGAGGGCCGTGGCCAGCGTTTCGGCGAAGCCCGGCGCGTACGGCAGTCGGCCGCGCTCGTAATGGGCCGCGCTTCCCCGGAACAGGGTGCTGTCCCACTGCCATCCGTCAGGCATGTCGATTCCACTCCGTGAGTAGGTACGCGAGCAGGTCCGCGAGCAGGTCAGTGAGCAGGTCAGTGGGTAGGCGAAAATCAGAAGCCCTTGACCGTCAGGTCGGCTTGGGTGGCGGGCTGTGTCGCGGCGAGGTAGTGCTCTTCGGCGGCGCGCCGGCGCTCGGTCCAGTCGCCGGGGCCGTGGTCGTCTCCGCGGGCGTACTGGCGTCGCAAGCACGTCTCGCGCGGTGTGTCGACGTAGACGGTCAGGTCGTAGTAGCCGGCCAGTTCCGGACGGGCGGCGAAGACTTCTTCGACGATGACCGTACCCGACCGGGAAACACGGGTCTCCTCCTCGGCGAGCGCACCCGTCGACCAGTCGTAGCACCGGTAGACCGCTGCCGTGCCACTGGTGAGCGGGATGAGGACCTGGTCGCGCAGTCGCTGCCAGTCGAAGTACCGGTGGTAGCCGTCTTCGGGGGGCAGGCGCAGTCGCTCGTCGGAGGCCGCCGGGCGGGGGCAACTGAACGCCGACCTGCTCGGACGGCAGCTGGCCGAGATGCTGCGCAGTAAGTGGATCGAGGCGAACCGGGTGACTGCGTCCCTGCGTACGGCGGCCGAGACGGGCGCGTATGCCACCGTCTGGTCCGTGCTCGAAGTCGCCCTGCCCCACCTGCTGCGCGACCCCGTGGTCCGGGGCACCGGAGCGCTGCTCGCCCTCAGCGTCGACTGCGCCTCGCGCTGCGCGGCGAAGGGGGAGATCCCCGAGGTCACGAGGGCCGCGGCGCGCACCGGATCGAGCCAGGTGGTGAAGGCCGCGAGACTGCTGCGCGACGTACTGGGCTGAGCGGCGCCTGCCTCCCTGTCTTCCCCTCCGCCCGGAGCGACTTCCTCGTCTCCGCCAAGGACTCGTGAAACCCGCGGTGGTCGCCGCGCGACTTGATCTCCGTGCCGGCGGCGGGCCCACTGGGCTGAATCTCGGTCAGTCCGGCCCCGTCGCCATCCGCACGAGCTGCCCGGTCTCACCATCACCATGCGGGACATCCCCGACACCATTCCGCCCCCCGCCGTGATCGCCCCCTTGCCCTCGGAACCCGTCAGGTCATACGCACGGACAGACGACGGCCGCCGAGGCGTCAGCTGGGCGCACGAAGTAGGCCGGGGTCTGCGAAATGGTGCTCACCCCGCGACCAGCGAAACGGCCGCACCGGAGTCACGTCCTCGAACCCGGCCGTACGGCCGCCCGGCCCCGCTCCAGCGCGTCACCTCACACGCCTGGCCTCCCCGGCAAGGAAGTCCGAGCGACTGAGTTCGTCGTCAGACGGCTGGGTCGGATGACAGCGGTCACAGGGGCCCGGGCATGACCATCCCGCGCCCATGTACTAGAGTTATCTCGACATCGAGATATCTGCCGAGGCGTGCCGCAGTCGCCACTCCAGTAAGGCCTACCTAACTTAGCCTTACCTCAGCGGATGAGCCAAGAGGGCGTGGCGGCAGGATGCGGTGGTAAGCGCACAGAAATGAAGGAGACTGTCGTGTCGGCGAACAGCTTCGACTCCCGCAGCACGCTGCAGGTGGGCGACGAGTCGTACGAGATCTTCCGGCTGGACAAGGTGGAGGGATCAGCCCGCCTTCCGTACAGCCTCAAGGTCCTGCTCGAGAACCTGCTCCGCACGGAGGACGGCGCGAACATCACCGCCGACCACATCCGCGCCCTCGGCGGCTGGGACTCGCAGGCCCAGCCCTCTCAGGAGATCCAGTTCACGCCGGCCCGCGTGATCATGCAGGACTTCACGGGTGTGCCCTGTGTCGTGGACCTCGCCACCATGCGTGAGGCCGTCAAGGAGCTCGGCGGAGACCCGGCGAAGGTCAACCCGCTCTCCCCGGCCGAGCTGGTCATCGACCACTCCGTCATCGCCGACAAGTTCGGCACCAACGAGGCCTTCGCCCAGAACGTCGAGCTGGAGTACGGCCGCAACCGCGAGCGCTACCAGTTCCTGCGCTGGGGCCAGACCGCCTTCGACGACTTCAAGGTCGTCCCGCCGGGCACCGGCATCGTCCACCAGGTGAACATCGAGCACCTGGCGCGCACGGTCATGGTCCGTAACGGCCAGGCCTACCCCGACACCCTCGTCGGCACCGACTCGCACACCACCATGGTCAACGGCCTCGGCGTCCTCGGCTGGGGCGTCGGCGGTATCGAGGCCGAGGCCGCGATGCTCGGCCAGCCGGTCTCGATGCTCATCCCGCGCGTCGTCGGCTTCAAGCTCACCGGTGAGCTCCCCCCCGGCACCACCGCCACCGACCTCGTGCTGACCATCACCGAGATGCTCCGCAAGCACGGCGTGGTCGGCAAGTTCGTCGAGTTCTACGGTGAGGGCGTCGCCGCCACCTCCCTCGCGAACCGCGCCACCATCGGCAACATGTCGCCGGAGTTCGGCTCCACCGCCGCGATCTTCCCCATCGACGGCGAGACCCTGAAGTACCTCAAGCTCACCGGCCGCTCCGAGCAGCAGGTCGCGCTCGTCGAGGCGTACGCCAAGGAGCAGGGCCTCTGGCTGGACCCGAAGGCCGAGCCGGACTTCTCCGAGAGGCTGGAGCTCGACCTCTCCACGGTCGTCCCCTCGATCGCCGGCCCGAAGCGCCCGCAGGACCGCATCGTCCTCGCGAACGCCGCCGAGCAGTTCAAGGTGGACGTCCGCAACTACGTCGACGACGTCGACGAGGCGGGCAAGGAGTCCTTCCCGGCCTCCGACGCCCCGGCCGTCGCCCCGAACGGCGCCCCGTCCAACCCGGTCACGGTGACCGCCCCCGACGGCTCGACGTACGAGGTCGACCACGGCGCGGTGACGGTCGCGGCCATCACCTCCTGCACCAACACCTCCAACCCGTACGTCATGGTCGCCGCCGCGCTGGTCGCGAAGAAGGCCGTGGAGAAGGGCCTGACCCGCAAGCCGTGGGTCAAGACCACCCTCGCCCCGGGTTCGAAGGTCGTCACCGACTACTTCGACAAGGCGGGCCTGACCCCGTACCTCGACAAGGTCGGCTTCAACCTCGTCGGCTACGGCTGCACCACCTGCATCGGCAACTCCGGCCCGCTGCCGGAGGAGGTCTCCAAGGCCGTCAACGACCACGACCTCGCGGTCACCTCGGTCCTCTCCGGCAACCGGAACTTCGAGGGCCGGATCAACCCCGACGTCAAGATGAACTACCTGGCGTCCCCGCCGCTGGTCGTCGCGTACGCCCTCGCGGGGTCCATGAAGGTGGACATCACCAAGGACGCCCTGGGCATCGACCAGGACGGCAACCCGGTCTACCTCAAGGACATCTGGCCTTCCGAGGCCGAGGTCAACGACGTCGTGGCGAACGCCATCGGCGAGGACATGTTCAACAAGTCCTACCAGGACGTCTTCGCGGGCGACGCCCAGTGGCAGGCGCTGCCGATCCCGACCGGCAACACCTTCGAGTGGGACGCGGAGTCGACGTACGTCCGCAAGCCCCCGTACTTCGAGGGCATGACGATGGAGACCACCCCGGTCTCCGACATCTCCGGCGCGCGCGTCCTGGCCAAGCTGGGCGACTCGGTCACCACCGACCACATCTCCCCGGCCGGTGCGATCAAGGCCGACACCCCGGCCGGCAAGTACCTCACCGAGCACGGTGTGGAGCGTCGTGACTTCAACAGCTACGGCTCGCGCCGCGGCAACCACGAGGTCATGATCCGCGGCACGTTCGCCAACATCCGCCTGCGCAACCAGATCGCGCCGGGGACCGAAGGCGGCTACACCCGCGACTTCACGCAGCCCGACGCGCCCGTGTCGTTCATCTACGACGCCTCGCGCAACTACATCGAGCAGGGCACCCCGCTGGCCATCCTGGCCGGCAAGGAGTACGGCTCCGGCTCGTCCCGCGACTGGGCCGCCAAGGGCACCGCGCTCCTCGGCGTCAAGGCCGTCATCGCCGAGTCCTACGAGCGCATCCACCGCTCGAACCTCATCGGCATGGGCGTCCTCCCGCTCCAGTTCCCGGAGGGTGCCACCGCCGAGTCCCTCGGTCTGACCGGCGAGGAGACCTTCTCCTTCACCGGCGTCGAGGAGCTCAACAACGGCACCACCCCGCGCACGGTCAAGGTCACCACCGACACGGGCGTCGACTTCGACGCGGTGGTCCGCATCGACACCCCCGGCGAGGCGGACTACTACCGCAACGGCGGCATCATGCACTACGTGCTGCGCCAACTTGCCGGTTCTTGACCTGATGTGAACGAGTGCCCTGCCCCTGCATCTCGCGCGCGGGGGGCGGGGCACTCGCGCTCGACGGTGCGGAAGACGCCGTCTGTGACCATGATCGCAGGCGATCTGTTCCCGGAGCGGAGCTGCGCATCCTACGACGACGAAGAACCCCGCACCTGGTACCAGGTGCGGGGTCCTTCTGTCCTTGCGAGCGTGTGGCGAACGAGCGCCGCTAGCTTGACTCTGTCGGGGATCTTGGAGTTGCCGAGGTCAGGTGCCCAGGGTGCGCCAGGATTTTGGCCGGGGGAATTCGCGCTGGTCGAGGTAGTTCTGGAAGGCGGTCGGTCGGCGGGGAGGGGGTGCTTCCTCGGTCGGTGGGAGACCGCTGAGACGCTCGATGTTGATGGCGATGGCGATGGCGGTCAGGACGTGCTGGACGTGGGCTTTGCTCTGTCCTCGGTGGCGGCAGCGGCGCATGCCGTGGCCGTGGGCGAACTCGTTGACCGTTCCCTCCACTCCGGAGCGGACCGCGTAGCGGGTCTTCCAGTCGGGAGTCTGTTGCTCGGCACGGACGCGGAGTTGCAGGTCGCGGAGTTCTCGTGGGGGAAAGCCAACGGTGCGGGTGCTTTCGCGGGAGGTGGTGCACTGGGTGCGGGCCGGGCCGGGCAGGGGTGGCACTGGCTTTTGGTGAACCTGGCCACGATCAGCGGGGCCGCGGTGGGTGAGGAGGTCGGGTAGGGGCCGTGCCAGCCCTGGCTGACCTGGCCCTGAGGGCAGGTGACCTGCCGGCGGTCGTAGTCGATGTGGAAGTCGTCGCGGGCGAAGCCCTCGCCGCGGCGGTGTTGCCGGGTGGGGTTGCTGCGGAGTGGCCCGGAGACGGTGACCTGGTGGTCACGTGCGGCTTGCTCCAGGTGGGGCAGGGAGGTGTAGCCGCTGTCGACCAGGTGCTCGGCGGGCAGCAGGCCACGGTGCTGCTGGCGGGTGTGGATGCCGGGCAGGACCTTGCTGTCATGGGTGGTGGACGCGGTGGTGGCCACGTCCGTGATCACGTTTGGGCCGTCCGGAGCACACGTCTCAGTCAGATGGGCGGAGAACCCCTTCCAGTTGATGATGTGCCCGTGGCGGGCATAGCGGGCCGAGGTGTCGTAGGGGGAGACGATCGCCCGGGACGAGGGCGGCAGCCCGGGTCCGTCCTCGGACTCGGCGGTGCGCCAGCGCAGGCGTCCCGCGGCGTCGCGGTGATAGTTCTGCACCATGATCTGGCGCAAGGCTTGGACACGAGGGCCCGACGCGCGCTCTCCCCCGTGCCGGTAGAGGTGCTCCAGGAGCCGGACGGCGTCGTCGCCGGTGGCGAGAATCAAGACATCGCCACGCTGCTCGGGGTCAGGGGCCAGGTCAGGTCGCCGGGCACCTCGTAGGGGTCGCCGTGGCGCCCGAGGGCCGGCACTGCCGCCGACCCTCGAAATGCCGCTATTCAGTGGTGTCGGTGGTGACCTGATGCAGTTGTGCGTCCGCCCAGTCCGCGTGGTCGAAGTTGATGCCGTCGCCGCCGTCGGTGACGCGCAGCGTCAGGCGCTGCACCCCACTGACGTCGACGTCGAGTGCGCGAGCGGCGTCCGCGGGGGTCATCACCTCGGTTCGTGCGAGCAGTTGCCCGTCACCCACCACTTCGAAGACGACCGTGGCCGCGCCGCCGACCTCGTCGTCGACACCCACGTGAGCCCGGAAACGGTCGTACGCGCCACCGACGTCGACGGACACCTCGGCCGTGGCATGCATGCCGAGGCCTTTGTCGTACGCGGTGCCGCGGATGCGCAGGGGACCGCCGTCACCTCCGGCGCTTTCTCCGTTCGAGGCGTCGCGTTCGACCGGCCCCCAGCCGTTGCGCTCCTCTGCGAACGGCAGATCGCTCACGTAGTCCACTCCCGGCGGTGCGACGAACACCCGTACCGTCCGCTCCTGGCGCAGTGCGGGGACGCCGGCCTTCTCGCCCGGAGCCCAGTAGGAGACGCTGACCACCACATCGTGGTAGCCGTACGCCGCGTCGGACGGGACGTACACGGTGGCGCGCGTGCTGAGCGCGGCGCCGGTAGCGAGTTCGTCGGCGTGAGCGGTGCCGTCCGTGACCGTCCACCCCTGCGGGGCGTTCACCCGCACGGTGGCGTCGCGCGCCGGACCGAAGTCCTCCACCTGGAACGTGCCTTCGACATCGACCGTTGTCCCCGCATCCGCCTCCGCCTTCTGCGGTGTGGCCGACAAGTCGGTCAACGGCATGCGGTCCACGGGCCGGTCGCACGTGGTGCGGCCGGGCAGGGCACGGCAGATCAGGGCGGCGAATCCGCCGCCCGCCGACGTGGGAACCGTCAGGACGTCGTGGCGGTCGGCGACCCGGGTCTCGCGGACCAGGCCGTCCGATCCGTCACGCAGGACCTCCAGCCGCCAGCGGCCATCGCCGAGGAAGTCCAGCGGTACGCGCCGCGTGGCAGGCCCGGCGGCGGTGACGTCGCCGACGAACCAGCGGTCGCCGTTACGCCGTGCGAAGGTCGCCCCGTCACCGGGGCGCCCGGACAGCAGCCGCGTCTCGTCCCAGACGGTCGGTACCTGCTCCAGGAACCGTTCGAGTTCAGGACGGGAACGGTACGCCTCCACCGAACCCGCGAAGTCCTGGAAGCCGGACTCGTACACGACGGACAGGGCCAGTTCCGCGGCCTCCGAGGTGTTGCGGGTGCCGAACTGGAATCCCATGGGCGTGTAGTCCATGGATCCCACCACATTCCGGGTGTACGGCAGTGTGGTGACGTCGGCGAGAGACACGTTGCCCTGCTCGGCACCGTAGACCGCCTCCATCGACATGACGTGCGGCCAGGTGCGCTGGATGCCGTGCGGGATGGTCGATCCGTGGAAGTTGACCAGCAGGTGCCGTTCGGCGGTCGCCTCAAGGATGTCGTCGTACCAGCGGAAGCGCTCCTGCGCGTCCGAATCCATGAAGTCGATCTTCAACCCGGCCGCGCCCCACTCCTTGACCCTGTCCAGGGTCTCTTCGCGTTCGGCGGCCGTGTCCAGATCGGACCAGTGCATCCACACCAGGATCTTCACGCCACGCCGCTGCGCGTACTCGATGAGCCGCGGCATCCAGTCCTCGGTCTTCCACCCGTCGTCGACCAGCGTGTACTCCCAGCCGTGGGCGGCGCTGTAGTCGACGAACCGCTGCTGGGTCTCCAGGCTGCGCTGCGCGGCGCCGAAGCCGGCCAGCCAGGACCAGGCGACCTTGCCCGGGCGAATCCACGTGGTGTCTGCCACCCGGGAGTCGGGCGCCAGGTCGTCGACGAGGGTGGATTCCGTGACGGTGGCCAGGTCTCCGATGACGGCGGTGCGCCACGGCGTGGCCAGCGGGCCTGACGAGGCGATGCGGTCGTCGGCGAGTTCCACGGTGTAGCGGCCGCTTCCGGCGTCGTGCGCGAGACGGCTGCCGGCATAACGACCGTCCACGTCCGACTCCGTGAGCAGGACGTAGGACTCGCCGACCCGGAAGAGCGAGGGGTACGCGTAGTCGCCCGCCGCGGCGCCTGCGGCGGTGGTTTCGGTGCGGGGCCGTTCGTAGTTGGGTGTGTACGGCATCAGCCACGCCGTGGCCTCATCCGGCACCTGGAAGGCGGAAGCCTCGCCGAGCACCGTCACCTCGTCGTCGCCGGGCAGGACATAGCGGTAGGCGAACCCGTCGTCCGAGACACGGACGACCAGGTCGAGCCGGGCACCATCGTCCTTGGCGAAGGAGAACCGCGCCTCGGTCATATGGGCCACACGCCGGCGCTGCTTGCCGGTCGTCGTGGAGTACCGTTCGGTCACTTTCCGTACGATGTGGCCACGAAGCCGCAGACCGGCGGTCAGGTCGGAGGCATCGGTGGTGATGCCGACCGGGGCGGGTTCGAGCACCGTGGTGCTGCCCCGACGTACGCCCAGCGACAAGGTGCCTCGTGTGTTGTCGAGTTGTAGGTGCGCGGTCAGGTCGTCGCCGGGCTCTCCCGCCCTGTGCGTCACGTTCCACGACGTGGCCGCCGCGCTCTCAGTGGCCGCCGCGGCCGGGAGAGTGGGACTTCCGAGTGCCACGGTGGCGCTCACAGCTGCGGCGAGCAACGCCAGCAGTCTGCGTCTGAACCGGTGCGTTCCTGCGTGCACGTAGGCCTCCACTCGAGTCCGAAAACGTTGTCAGTTCGCTTTCTCCCGTTCCGAACGCAGAAAAGGCCCAACTGCGAACAGACCCCTACGATTTCGGACGGCGTACCTCAGTGACTACAGCCAGACCGTTCCTTCTGATCTCCTTCCTGGCATCCCACTCCTCGGGGGAGTGCTCCTCAGGTCATGAGGTGATGGTGAGGGACGTGAGTGCGGTGTGGCCTCCGGCCGGGGCGGTGACTCGGAGTGCCACATAGCGGGCCGTGCTGTCGGTGCGCAGCACTCCCCGCGCCGTCAGCCGTGCCGCTCCGGTGTATGTACGGCCGTCCCTGCTGAACTCGGCCTGGGTTGCCGGGATGTGCCCGCCCCGCCACTGAGTGCGGATCTCCGTGATGTGCCGCTCGGCACCCAGGTCGACGACCATCCGACCGTCCGGGCCGGGGGTCCACGCGGTGCCTTCGTCTCCGTCGACCGCGGCGTTCGGGTCCGTCATGCCGGGCGGCAACGGTGCGGTCGGGAAGGCGGGGCGGCCGAGTGCGAGATCGGCTAGCGGGTACGCCGTGGCGCGCGGCACGGTGACCGTGGTCGTACGGCCCGCACGGACCGTGGCGTCGAGGCTCTTACCCTGAGCGGAGACGGTGACGTGGCAGGAGGGCCCGCCGAGTCGCACCGTGCGGCCGTCGACCGCCTCGGCGCGCAGACCGACGGGAACGCGCTCTCCGGAGAGGACGAAGCGCGCAGGCAACAGCACGGCGGAAGCGGCGGACAGTTCGGCTCGATAGGCCGTACCCGATTCGGTGACGGTCTGGACACCCTCGTACAGGCGGATTCCGTCGGAGCGTGACCCCGCGATCGTCACTGTGGTGGTCACCGGATCCGAGGAGAGGTTGAACAGGCTCAGGTAGTCGTCGGTGAGAGCGGCCTTCACCTGGGCGGACTGCACCGAGGGGCTCTTCCGGGCGGCTGCGGCGCGCAGCCGATCAGGCGTCGCGCCCGGGAGTCCCTCGACCAGAAGGCCCTCGGCCGGTCCGTCGGAGAGGACGACCGTGTCGCCGTACACCGAGATCGGGTTGGTACCGCCGCGCACGACGAGACCGGCACGGCCGTCGATGTCCAGCCAGCCGGAGCGGCTGGTGAGGTCCGCCCGCGGCCAGGCGACGAGGTCGGTCCACTGCTGCCCGTCGACCGATCCCTGTATCCGGTACGCGCGGCCCGCCGCGGTCTCCCAGCGCAGCGTCACCCGGTCCACGTCCAGGGCCGCGCCCAGATCGACGGTGATCCAACTGTCCACGCGAGGACGGTCCGTACGGGACACCGCCCAACGGGTCGAGCCGTCGCCGTCGACCGCGAGTACGGGCTCCTTGCCCGGGTCGAAGGAGGACGCGGAGGCCGTCGCCCCGGCGCCGCGCGCCAGGTCGGCGCCCGTGGCTCCGTCGCGTATCTCGAAGGCGTACAGCGAATAGCCGTACGACGGGTCGGGGCGGGTCCCGAGCATCCGCAGATGGCGGAACCGGCCGCGAGGAAAGGTGAGTTCGTCGACCCGGGGGCCGGCGGCGGGAGCCGAGGTGTCGGCCTGTGCCGCGATCGTCGTGCTGCCTTCGGCCGCCCGGTACGCGCGGCTTCCGTCCAGCCCCGGCATCCCGGGCATGTTCAGGTTGTGCACCTCGATGTGGCCTTCGCCGTACGCCGTCCCGGAGGTCGCGTACACGACGGCGCCGGACGGCAACGTGGTGAACCCCGCGTATCCGTGGTCGAGCGTCAGCAGGCTCGCGCTGCCGTCGAACCCGTCCCGCGGGCGCGAGTACGTGGCGACCGAACGCCCAGTGACCTTGGCGCCGGTGCTTGGCAGGAACATCGGAGTCGTACCGCTGAGTGCGAAAAGCCAGTCGTCATGGGCGGGTTGCCAGGCGAACTTCACGAAGCCGGACTTGCTGACCACACCGGACCACGCGCCCGGCGACTGGTGGGAGACGAGGCCGGGACCCGAGCCGTAGTCGGTGACGCCGCTCGCCTGCTCGAGGAGCTCGCGCTGTGACAGGGGATGTACGGGTGCTTGCCCCGACCGGGCCCGCCACTCGTGCAGCAGGTAGCTGATGGCGAGTTCGGCCCGGGCCTCCGGCTCGTACTTGGGCTCGCCCGAGAACTTCGCGAGGCGGTACTGCGGCGGGTACTCCTGATACGCCTCCAGGCGCTCGGCCAGGGCCAGTTCACAGCGGGCCGCCGCGCGGTCGCCGACGACCTGGGCCAGGAAGGCGAGCGGAATGACGTCCCGGCCGTAGAGGTGCTCGCGATCGGCGACCATCGGCATCAAGGGCTCTCCGGCGTCGCTCATCACGCCGAGCAGGGTGCGCCACAACGGCCCGGCGTTCGGCTGCGCCGTGAGCACCTCGGGCAGGTCCCGGCCCGCGGCGAGGAAGTGGGCGCTGTTGCGTCCCGAAGTACGCCAGAGTTCTTCCTGATAGTGCGGGCCGAACGAGCCGTGGTTCTCGACGATGAACGTGTCGTACAGGTTCTGCGCGGTGTTCGCGCTGACGGCGACCCCGTCCACGCGGACCGGGTTGGCGAGGTCGGCGGCCGGCAGGCCTGCCTCGTTGCGGCTCCACCGGCCGAACGCGGCGCGCCATGCCTCGTACCGCGGGTCGTCGCTCGCCCAGGCCAGACCGGGGGCCAGTGCCTGGGTATAGACCCCCATCTCCTCCAACTTGGTGTCGCCTTCGAATCCCCCGCTCAGGCCGTGCGGGGTCCAGCCGGCGGAGTCGGGATCATCGGCCGTGCCCAACTGGGTGGTGTACTGCGCCTGTTCGCGGGCAATGGTGTCGACGTTCCGGCGCGTCGCCTCGTCGAGGTCGTCCCACAACAGGCGGGCCGCGAGCACGAAGTACGACTGGAACGTGGTGTCCCAGAACAGCTTCCGCCCCCACTGGGTGCCGCCGGTCAGCCGGTTGGATGCCGCGAAGTGCTTCACGGTGGCGAGGGTCCTGGCGCGCAGGGTGTCCTTGTCGACTCCGGCACGCTCGGCGTCGTACGGGCCACGGGTCAGCAGGACGGCGTTGCCGAGTACGACGCCGAAGCCGAAGTCCTTGTCGGTGTAGTGGCCTTGGGCCGGGTCCCATTGCCCTTCCGACCACCGGGTGTGTGAGAGCAGGACGCGGTAGTACGTGTCGGAGACATGGTCCGCTCCTGGAGTGGAGGTGGTTGTCGTGGCGCAGGCCCGGCCCGAACCCAGGGCGAGCGGGAAGGCGGCCACGGTACCGGTGGCGCCGATCAGCTGTATGGCCTGACGGCGGGTGAACCCCAGGTGCTGCGACATTGACGAACCCTTCGACAACGTTGTCAGAGTGTGCCGTCATTCTGTGGCCGCACTGTGTGCACGTCAAGACTCTTGGAGCCCCTTGCGGCACTCGGCGGATCACGCCTGACGATCGATGCGTGCACACCTGGTCCAATTCCTGCAGCCCCATTGACCGACTGGTCGAACGCCGCCTAGGTTCCCCGAAGGTGAAAGCGCTTGCTGTCGTCTACCGTTCACCCCGCACAGCCCGATCGGCCGCTTTCCCGCGCCATGTCTCGCTCGCCTGACGGAGAATTCCTCGCGATGATGCGCACCACTGTGATCTTCCTCCCGGTGCCTGTCCGTCGTAATGGCAACGTTGTCATCCGTCCGGTCGACGACCGTTCCTCCGACGAAAGGTGACCTCCGCCGTGCCCCCTGTGAGCCGCCGTGTCTTCCTCGGCGCGGCCTCGGCCGCCTTCCTTGCCGCAGGCGCCGGACCCGCCGCCGCGGTGTCGGACACCATCCGGCACAGATCCAGAGACTGGACCTTCGAGAACGACTCCCTGCGCGCCACCGTGACCTACCGGAACGGCGGTATCCACCTCACACGGATCCTCAACAAGCGTGCCGGAAGCGACTACCTGAGCGCCCCCTCGTCGCTCTTCGCCCACGAACTCGACGGCACCGACACCGTCCGCGCGGACGACGGAGGCTGGCGCCTGGGAGCGACGACCAGGGAGCTCATCACCGTACGCACGAAGGAAAGCTCCTGGCGGGTCGGGGAGCGCGTCCGCATCCCCCTGCGCAGAACCGCACCCCGCCCGTTCCGCGTCACCCTGGTCTTCGAGATCTACGACGCAGACGCGGGCCTGCGCTACTTCACCCTCGTCCGCAACGAGGACCCGGCCCGCGAACTCACCCTCACCCGCTCAAGAGTGATCGACCTACGGCTGCCGGACGAGCCGCACACCCTCCACTACGTCCCGAACATGAAGTGGTTCAGCACCCGAGGGTCGCTGAGCACCGACCCCGTCGGCGGATCCTGGCCGAAGAAGGCCCTCACCGTGTACGACACGGGGCACGGCTGGAGCGTGAGTCCCGAGCTCAACTGGAAGACGCAGCGTGGCAACGGCAACTACCCGACCGACTACATGCTGCCGCCGTTCGCCGGCATCAACGCCTGGCACGAGCAGGACACCGTCTCCGTGGACACGCACCCCGAATCTCTGCGACTGACGCTGCGGCCGGAAGAGGAGTTCGAGTACCTCGCGGTGAACCTCACGGTCTTCAAGGGCGACGTCGTCGACGGCAAGACGGCCGACGAACTGCACTTCCACAAGCGCTTCAAGTACCACCACACGACCACGCTCTTCCACCAGAACGACTGGGACTACCGCGGCGGCCCGGGCCACGAACTTCCCGCCGGCTACTACTACGACACCGTCATCCCGCAGACCAGGCGGGCGGGCCTCGACATGGTGATGCTCGACGACTACTGGAACACCACGCGCGACTCCATCGAACCCAGCGACTCCATGAAGAAGTCCATCACCAGCCTGGCCACGCTCTCCAGGACCCTCAAGGACAACGGACTCGGCTTCGGCCTCTGGTTCTCCCTGACCGGAGACGGCCACCTCAAGGGCCGCGACCTCGCCGACCCGGCCCAACTCGCCTACAAGCGAGGCCAGATCGAGACGCTGCTCAACGACTACGGCGTCACCCAGCACATGATCGACCTCACCGAGTACTGGCAGAACGAGCAGACGACCGCCTACTCCCACCCGAGTGACAACGTCTACCGCAAGGCGATCCTCACCCGGACCATGCTCAACGACCTGGTGACGAAGAACCCCCAGTACCTGCCCAAGCTCACCAGCGAACTCGACATCGCCCCCACCCAGGGCGACCGCAACAACGGCCTGCTGCACATCGCGTACAACGGCTGGAACACCTCCAACGGAGGCGTCACCGGAGAGGACCTGTCGCTGCGCACCGCGCTCACCGCGTTCGGGCACCTGCCGATGGGGGCGACGTACATGAACGGCGGCAGGATGACCGGCCGCATGGAGGACTACTACTCCTACATGGCCGTCCGGGCGGTCAAGTTCGGCCAGGATCCGGGCGACCCGAGCAAGTGGCCGGAGGCGGCGGTGAAACTGATGGGCGTCTTCAACGCCTGGCGCAGGCGGCCCGAGATCACCGCCCTGACGGACGGCCAGTTCCTGCCCGTCCACCTGGGCCAGGGCTGGGACACGACGGAGTGGGACAGCAGCAAGGGCCCGTACGTGTGGATGTGGACGGACGCCCCCCGCCGCACCGCCCTCCTCATCGCGACCGCGGCCGGAACACCCCAGACCACCGTCGATGCGAAGGTGCGCTGGCTGAAGGGCCGTACGACCTACGCCGTCACCGACATCACGATCGATGACGACGGCAGCCAGGCCCACGCCGCGAAGGGGGAGTTCACGGGCGAGCAGCTGCGCACCGAGGGACTGCCGGTCGACCTGTCCGAGAACACCTCGAAGGGCAAGGCATTCTGGTTGGAGGCGGTGGTGCGGTGAGGCGTCGGGACCAGGGCCGAGCGAAAGACCAGGAGCGGCAGGGGGGAGTTCGGCGCACTCATACCGGCAGGGGCGTCGCTCCCCAGGCTTCGGCCCAGTCGTAGACGAGCGTCTCCGCACCGGCCCGCCAGCGACGGGGAGCCGTGGTGGACAGCCAGTCGAGGGGTTCGACGCCGCCGGGTGTCCCGCCGTCCAGCGCGACCCGGATGGCTGCCGCAAGGTCGGTGTCCGTGCGGTCGGTGCGGGCGGCGGGGTCCACCGAGACGAACAGGGCTGTACCGGAGCGCGCCACGAGGTCCAGGAACTGCCGGTTGAGATTCCAGTCCGTCTGCGGTGTGCAGGGCACGCAGTCCGCGTCCACGGTGAAGAACCTGTTGTGCTGGGCCAGCCGGAAGGCGAGTGTGTTCACGCCCATGCGCCGGGTCCGCTCCCAGCTGCGGCCCGAGGTGTCGTCGCCGGACCGTTGTACCCGCACCAGGCCCGCGGACAGATGGCCGACCGTGTTGCAGCCGATCACCACCGTGTCCCCGGCGGCCTCGGCGATCGTGCGGTACAGGCGGACCAGGATCTCGGCGCTCGTCAAGGACCGGTCGGCCAACGACCAGCCCGGCGAGGCGAGTTCGGCCGGGGAGCCGGCGGCGAAGCGGCCGAACACGTCGTACGTGGAGAAGTCGTGCTTGATGAGTTCGTACCCCCATCGCCGGAACCGGGTCACGTCCCCGGCGACCGTCTCAAGTGCCACGTCCAGTGACGGGTCGAGGGGGAAACCGGCGTCCCTCAGCATGCCGGGCCGGACGGCGGCGGTCTCGGTCCGGGAGAGCAGCGGTCGGAACCACAGGCCCGGCCGGGCACCGGTCTGCGTGATGCGGGCGGCCAGGTCCGCCATGTCGTCGAACACGCCCGGCAGCCCGGTGTCCCAGGGGCCGCCGGGCGCGGATCCGCCGCCCTCGGTCCAGCCGTCGTCGATCACGCAGTACGGGCGGACGGGATGCCCGTCGGCGTACTCCACGACCGTCCGCGCGTCCCTCAGTACCGCGTCGGGGCCGAAGCCGCGTCCGTAGGCGTAGTACCAGTTGTTGCTGCCCACGACGGGGCCTGGGGAAGGCAGGGGGTCCGGGCTCATGACGGTGCTGAGCGCTTCGTGTGCGGCGAACGGTGTCGGGGCCGCGGCGGTCACCACCGTGGCCACGTCCAGTACTCGCTCACCCGACAGCACCGGCAGGCCGCCGCTGCGCACATCCGCCCAGAGGGTGATGCCGTCCTCGTCGACCGTCCAGGAGCACAGGGCGCCGGCTCTGGTACGTACCCCCCATCCGGTCGTCGTCCCCCCGGACGCACCGGTGATCAGGACGTACCAGGGCAGCGCGCGATCCGGCTGCAGCGTCCGCCACTGAAGATCGCCGTACCCGCGCTCCCAGGCATCTCCGAGGATCCGTGCGCCTCCGGGTGTGTTGTGCCTCCAGCGCAGCACGATCCGTGACAGGCCCTCGGCGCCCGCGCGGGCGCACACCCGCAGACCGTTGGACGTCCGCTCGGCGGTGACCTGGGTGCCGCGCACCGTCCAGACACCTTCGGTGGCCGGAGCCGCCGTGTGCGGCCGGGTGTCGTCGGTCATGACGTGGACGGTGTCGGGCAGGCACAACACGGCAGGCTCCTCAGGGTGGTTGCGGTGACGGCGCCGGTCCCGGCGGTCGCCGTCTCGGCCACTGACGCAGGTCAGGCGGGTCCGCTTCCCGCGCTCGGCGCGGCGGGCAGGGTCCGCGGGTGCACGGGAAACAGGTGCCGCACGCCGCCCCCGCACAGGTCGAGGGCGAGTTCGCAGAACATGGCGTTGGCCCAGCCGAACCAGTCCCGGGTGAACCGGCCCGGGTCGTCGACATGGAAGCTCTCGTGCATCAGGCCGGTGCCGGCAGTCGTGGCCGCCAGTGTGTCCAGGGCCTGCGCAGCGGCGTTCGCGTCGCCGGTCAGGCCGGCGGTGGCGATCGCCAGCGGCCAGACATGACCGTCCGGTGTATGCGTACTGCCGACGCCGGACGCGTAACTGCCGCTGAAGAACGATGGGTTCGCCGCGGAGAACGCAAGACGCCGGGTCGCCTGATAGAGCGGGTCCTCCGGTGCGCACCAGCCGCTCAGGGGGAGGCTCAGCAGACTGGGGAGGTTGGCGTCGTCGCCGAGCAGCGCCGCGCCGAGGCCGTTCACCTCGTAGGCGAGTACGGATGCGCCGTCGACCTCGGTCACCGCGTGCGCGAGGATTCCGGCGTCGATCTCGTCGGCCAACCTCCGGGACTCGCGGGCGAGTTCCGCGTCGCGGAGGGCGGAGGCGGCCAGTTCGGCCAGCCCGTGCAGGCTCGCCGATGCCAGCGCGTTGGCCGGGACGAGATAGCCGTGTCGGCAGGGATCGTCGCTCGGCCGGAAGCCCGACCACGTCATACCGGTCCGCCGGACGCCGGCTCCGCGGCCGCCCTGGGGAAGGCTGTCACCGGCGAAGGGGCCGGAGGGCCGGACGAACCAGTAGGGCGAGTGTGTGTGGGACTGCTCCGCCCGCCACAGCCGGACGATCGTCCAGGCGGCACGGTGAAAGGCCTCGTCGAGGTGGTCCTCGCGACCGGTCGCCCGCCGGATCGCGTACGCCAACTGCAACGGCGCGCAGAGGGAGTCGAGTTCGTACTTGCGCTCCCACACCCAATCGCCCGGCGTGGGCCGGTCGGCGGGCTCGCCGTGCGCACCGGTGGGTCCGTCGTTGAAGGCGTTGGCGTACGGGTCCAGCAGGACGCAGCGGATCTGACGGCGCGATACGCCGACCAGGACGTCGCCGACCTCCGGATCCGTGGCCACGGCGAGGTAGGGCCGGACCTGGGCCGTACTGTCACGCAACCACATCGCCGGGATGTCTCCGGTCTTGACGAAGACGTCCGAGACGTCTGATGGCGGGGTGCCCCAACTCATCGATGTGGTCCACGTGTTGGTCAGGCAACTCTCGACGATGTCCGCTGCCGGGCTGCCCCGCAGTTCGGTGACCAGTCGTCGTCCGAGTGCCCTCAGCGACTCCGGAACCGCCCACAGTGTTCCGGATGTTGCTCCGGGAAACGTTACCATCGCGCCTCTTGACTCCCTCTGTGGCGTGCGCCACCGTGTGATCAACAGGGAATGGAAACGTTACCTTGAAGGAGCTGGAGACCACCAGACGGTCGGGTCCGCCCAGTCTGAGTCATCGCCAACTCCTCGGAGGGAGAAGGTGAGCGCGTGTGACAGCCACTCCGCACCAAGAGACGCGAACCACCGCACCACCTGCGGATCGGCCGCCCGAGCAGGGACGACCTGGGCGCCTCGGGCGACCATGGCGCCGGCGAAGGAAGCCGGCGTCGGACACCCTGGCCGCGTACGTGTTCCTGGCACCGGCTCTCATCGGCTTCACGGTGTTCGTCGTCTATCCGCTGATCCGGTCGGCCTACTTCGCGCTGACCAGCTACAACGGCCTGTCGGACCCGAAGTTCATCGGCCTCGACAACTTCCGCAGGATGTTCACCACCGACCCGTCCTTCTGGCCCTCGGTGCGCGCCACGCTGCTGCTGGTCGTGCTGTACGTGCCGCTGTCGCTGGCCATCGGGCTGGCCCTGGCGGTGTTCTGCAATCAGCGCATGCGGGGCGTCCGCCTGCTGCGCACCCTGTGCTACCTGCCGGTCGTCCTGCCCGTGGTGGCCACGATCACCCTCTGGAAGTTCGTGTTCAACCCACAAGTAGGCCTGGCCAACCAGGCGTTGACGTGGCTTCACCTGCCCACCAGCGAATGGCTGTCCGGTTCGAACTCGGCGATGCCCTCGATCGTGATCGTCATGCTGTGGAGCGTCGGCTCCACGATGATCATCTTTCTCGCCGCGCTCCAGGCCGTCCCCACCGAGCTCTACGAAGCGGCCAGGCTCGACGGCGCCGGCCCCTGGACGGTGTTCTTCCGGATCACCCTGCCGCTGATCAGCCCGATCATGGTTCTCCAGGTGGTTTTGCAGATGGTGACCGCCCTTCAGGCCTTCAACCAGCCGAAGATCCTCTCGCCGGACGGCCTGGGCGGTCCCGGGTTCAGCACCAGGACGCTGATGCTGTCGATCTACGCCAACGGCTTCCCCAAACTCGGGCAGGTCTCCCAGTTCGGCTATGCCTCCGCCCAGGTGTGGGTGCTCTTCCTCGGCATCGTCGTCGTGATCGCCGCCACCGCCCGCTTCTCGTCGATTTGGACCTACAGTGACCACGTCTCCTGACGTCACGAGGGCGCCGACGACGGCGCCGACGACAGCCCCGGCATCGAAGCCGCGTGGCAGGACCGTACGCACGGCGTCCTGGTACGCCGTCGCGCTGCTGATCAGCTCGGTGATGGTCCTGCCCATCCTGTGGATGCTCACCGTCGCGCTGAAGGGCCCCTCGGCGGTCTTCGAAGTCCCACCCAAACTGCTGCCCCACGAGTTCCACTTCAAGAACTTCATCGACGGGCCGAAGGCGATCCACTTCCCGCGGCTGCTGCTGAACTCCCTCGTCATCACCGGTCTGTCGGTGGTCGGCGGCGTCATGACCTCGATGATGGCCGGATACGCCCTGGCCCGGCTCCGCTTCCCCGGCCGGAAGGTCTGGTTCTACGTCTTCGTCGGCAGCATGCTGCTGCCGCCGGTGGTCGGCATCATCCCGTTGTTCCAGCTGTTCAAGGACATCGGCTGGTACGACACGTGGCTGCCGCTGATCGTGCCGGCCTTTCTGGGCGGCAATCCGCTGTTCATCTTCCTCGCCCGCCAGTACTTCCTGTCGATTCCCCATTCCATCGACGAGGCGGCCAAGGTCGACGGCGCGGGACACCTCCGGATCTTCGTCAGCGTCATGCTTCCGATCACCAGGCCGGCCTGGATCACGATGTCCATCCTGGCCTTCCAGATGTCCTGGAACGACTACCTCAACCCGCTCATCTATCTGTACTCGTCGCAGAAGTGGCCGCTGAGCGTCGGCATGGCCTCCTTCGTCGCCCCGTTCGCCGGCCAGACTCCGGACTGGAACCTCTACATGGCCACCAACCTGCTCTACATGCTCCCCCCACTGGCCGTGTTCTTCGTCGCGCAGCGCTACTTCATCCAAGGCCTGAGCGCTCTGGGCACCGTCAACCAGCGCTGATCCGCACCACGACCCGCATACGACCCGCAGACGACCCACATACGAGCCACATACGACCCACATACGACCCGCATTCGAGCCACGCACGAGCCATGTACCAGGAGGCCATGATGAAACGATCGATCCATGTCGCCGGAGCGTTGCTGGCGGCGGGGGGACTGCTCGCAACGGCGGCCTGCGGCGGCTCCTCCGGAAAGCAGTCGGACGGCAAGGCGACGGTCACCATCATGACCTGGGAGTCGAACGCGACCAACAAGGCCATCGACAAGGCCCTGACCGGCTTCCACGACCCGAACATCACGGTCAAGCGGATCGACACACCCAACGGCAACTTCAGCGACAAGCTCGCCGCGCTGACTCAGGCCAAGAAACTGCCCGACCTGTTCTGGTGCGGCAACGACACCGAGCGGCAGTACACCGAGCAAGGCCTGCTCACCGACTGGTCCTCCAGGCTCTCCGGCTCCGGTGATTTCGGGACCGACAGCTTCGTCTCCTCCACCATGAAGAACTGGAAGACCGCCGACGGAAAGATCGGCGGCGTCCCCTCGCTGATGAACACCTACGGCATCTGGTACGACATAGGTGCCTTCAAGGCCGCTGGAATAGCGTTGCCCGCCGCCGGGTGGACCTGGGACCAGATGTTCGACGCCGCCGCCAAGCTGCACGCGAACGGTGCCAAGTACGGCCTGGTCGCCGACGCCATGACCGCCCTGGACGGCCCCTTCACCCTCAGTACGTACTCCATGTCCGCCGGTGGCGCGCCCTTCACCGACTCCGTTCACCAGCCCACCAGGACCACCATCGACGCGAAGTACAGCGAGGGTGTCAGCAAGCTCGTGGCAGGCATCAAGAGCGGTGCCATCGCACCTCCCGGATACGACGTCAGCAACCAGCAGGCGCCGTTCGCCGCCGGAGAGATCCCCATGCTGTGGAGCGGCCAGTGGCTGGCCGCCGGCTTCCTCACGAACAAACCGAAGATCAAGTACGGGTTCGCGCCCATCCCCCAGGTGGACAAGCCGGCCACCCTGTACGACGCCGTGGGCATCTGCACCCCGTCGTACACCCAGAACGCGGACGCCACCTTCAAGGTCCTCAAGTACCTCGACTCCACCGTGTGGACCAAGGTGCTGGCCGACTCCCCGGTGGCGGTCCCGGCCTACGTCCCGGCCCAGGACGCCTACTTCGGCGCCCTCGACAAGGCCGGCCTGACGACCGTCGCGTCCACCGTCAAGGCGGGACTGGACACGTCGTCCAGCATCGGCGTGCGATTCACCACCCAGTGGGCCGGCCAGTCGAACGACCTGATCACCGCCTACTGGCCGGACATCATCCAGGGCAAGAAGCCGCTCTCCGAACTCCAGACGATGACCGACAAGATCAACGAAGTGATCAAGAACAACAGTTAGCCACCCGGGCCGGGCAGTTGGCCGGGGCCGGAAACGTATCCTGAGGGCGGCCCCGGCCCCGGTACGCGATGGAAAGTTGGTCTTCGCCTCACGTGAGCAGTCGTCCCCCGCACCGCCAGAACGCCAGGCCCACGATGCGCGATGTCGCGGAGCGGGCCCAAGTCGCCGTCGTCACCGTCTCCCGCGTCGTCAACGGCATCGGAACGGTCCGCGAGGAGACGGCCGACCGTGTGATCGCGGCGATCAACGCCATCGGGTACCAGCGCAACGAGATCGCGCGCTCGCTCCGCCCCGGGCAGAACTCCATGACCATCGGGCTGCTGCTCGGCGACCTGACCAACCCCTTCTACGCGTCCCTCGCCAAGGCCGCCGTCGAAGTGGCCAACCGGGCCGGCTACGCAGTCCTCCTCAGCACGGCCGACGAGGACCCGGAGGTCGAACGCCGCGCCGTGGGCGAGCTCATCGGACGACGCGTGGCCGGGCTCATCATCGTCCCCGACCAGGGTGACCACGCCTTCCTCAACGAGATAAACGGCCATGACCACGTACCCATCGTCTTCGTCGACCGGCCGGCCACCGGCGTCGAGGCCGACGTCGTCCTCGTCGACAACGAGGACGGCGGACGCAAGGCCACCCAACACCTCATCGACCAGGGCCACCGCCGGATCGCCATCCTCGTCGCCCCCTCCTACTACAGCACCGGCCGACGGCTGCGTGGCTACCGCAAGGCCCTCCGCCGCAACGGCATCACCCCCGACAACGACCTGATCGTCACTCTGCGCCGAGGCACCACCGAGGAGGCCTCCGCCGCTACCCACACCCTGCTCACCTCCGACCGGCCGCCCACCGCGGTCTTCTCCACCACGGGCTTCCTCACCGAGGGCGTCCTACGGGCCTGCCGGCAGCTCCAGGCCCCTATCGCGGTCGTCGGCTTCGACGACTTCAAGCTCGCCGACATGCTCCCCACCCCGGTCACCGTGGTCACCTCCGACACCGAGGAACTGGGCCGCCATGCCGCCCACCTTCTGCTGGACCGCATCAATGGCGACGACGCGCCCTCCCGCCGCACCGTCCTCCCGGTCCATCTGATCACGCGCGGCACGGGAGAGATCAGTAACCCGTAGTCAGTAGAGCGTCCGCCACTTGGCGCGGGGCCACGCGAGCACGGCGTAGACCTGCGCGAATGCCGCCTGCTGGATCGCTTCCGTACCGCCGGCCGCATTGAAGTGCACGAGGCCGGTTGCGGGATCGCGCATGGTGGACCACACCTGGTCGGCGTAGTCGGCCATCGCCTGGTGGTACTTGTCCTTCTTGGTCGCGGACTCCAGGAGCAGCAGGTTCTTGAAGAAGATCGAGTTGAAGTGCACGGGCTGCGTGAACAGCCGCCCCTGTGTGACGTAGTAGGCGTACGCGGCCTCGGCAATCCGCTCGGCCCGGCGCAGATAGGCACGGTCGCGGGTGACCTCGTAGAGGAGAACGTTGACACCGACCGGCACGCCCTGGTTGTAGGACCAGAAGGTCTTCTCGACGGTGCCCTGCAGGTCGAGGTGGTCCCAGAACAGGCCGCCGGGGCTCTGCAGATGCGTGTTCGTCCAGTCGTAGAAACGTCTCGCCCAGTCCAGATAGTCGGCCTCGCCGGTGATCTGGTGGAGGCGCAGGGCCAGTTGGGCGCCCGGCATGTTCGAGACGGTGTTGCGGTCCCGGCTCCAGCCGGCCTGGGTCCAGAAGACGCCGCCGGGGGCTGCGTGGCTCGTGTCGGTGTCCCAGCCGGACCTGACCAGGACGAAGATCTCCTTCGCGCGTGCCAGGGCGGCGGTGTCCCCGGTCTGCAGATGGCGCTGGACCTTCGCCAGGCCGACCCATTCGTTGTCGTCGTAGAACATGTCGCCGCCCGAGCCGTACGGGGCGACGGGGTAGGAGTCATATCCGGGAAGCCCGGTCGTGCCTCTGGCGGCGTTCCAGAAGTGCTCCTGCGCCGTTGCCCGTTCGGCCAGCGCCGACTCGTACGTCGCGTCCACGGCCGTGAGGTCGAGTGCGGCGATGTGCACCTGCGAGAAGGGCCATTCGTACGAGTACGGCTTGTCGTCGGCGGCCGCCGGAACCTGCTCGCGGACCAGCCCGGAACCGTCGTTCGTGTCGAAGTGTCTCTCGAGCGCGGCGTACGCGGCGACGGCGCGCGACAACGCCTGGGCCGGGCTGGAGCGTTCCGCTGCGGCCGCCGGTGTGGCGGCCATCGTTGTCATCGCGGCCAGGCCGGAACCGACCATCACTCGCCGAGAGGGATACATGGGCATGGGAGGGCCTCCAGGGATGGGGTTATGGAAACGTTCCCACTGAGCCGTGGGGTCGTCAACGCTCCTGCAGGCATGAGTAGTTAAGCCCGAGGGCAATCTGGTACGGACCATTGACGCCTGAACCTGGCTGATGGGATGTTCTCGATGGTTACGTTTCCAAGATGCTCCGCCCCCCGACTGGACAACGTTGTCCAGCATGTGAGTTCGTCCGGCCCCGCACGGCGAAACAGGAGACATCGGTATGACTGTCCCGTCCCCCCGCATGAGACGCCTGAGCGCCGCCCTCACGATGGTGCTTCTGCTGGCCCTCGCCCCGGCTCTGCTGGTGCTCCGCGCCGCACCGCCCGCGCAAGCCCTCGAAAACGGCCTGGCCAGGACGCCCCCGATGGGCTGGAACGACTGGAACGCCTTCGGCTGCAACGTCACCGAGCAGCTGGTCAAGCAGACCGCCGACTACCTCGTCTCCTCCGGTCTGAAAGACGCCGGGTACCAGTACGTCAACATCGACGACTGCTGGATGACCTCGGCCCGCAACTCCGCGGGCCAACTGGTGCCCGACCCGGTCAAGTTCCCCGACGGCATCAGCGGAACCGCCGCCTACGTCCACGGCAAGGGCCTCAAGCTCGGCATCTACGAGAGCGCCGGCACCGCCACCTGCCAGGGCTACCCAGGAAGCCTCGGCCACGAGCAGACGGACGCCAACAGCTTCGCCGCCTGGGGCGTGGACTACCTCAAGTACGACAACTGCAACCACCAGAACGTGCCCGACCAGCAGCGCTACACCGCCATGCGCGACGCCCTCGCCAACACCGGCCGCCCGATCGTCTACAGCCTGTGCAACTGGGGCCTGGCCAGCGTGTGGACGTGGGGCGCGGGGGTCGGCAACAGCTGGCGCACCACCGACGACATCAACCTCAACTTCTCCACGGTGGTGTCGATCTACAAGGCCAACGTCAAGCTGGCCCCGTACGCCAAGCCCGGCGCCTGGAACGACCCGGACATGCTGGAAGTCGGCAGAGGCATGTCGTTCAACGAGGACCGTTCCCACTTCAGCCTCTGGTCGGAGATGGCCGCGCCGCTGATCGCCGGGAACGACATGCGCACAGCCTCCGCCGCCACCCTCTCCCTCTACGGCAACAAGGACGTCATCGCCGTGGACCAGGACTCCCTGGGCAGGCAGGGCACCGAGATCTCCTCGTCGGGCGGTCTGCACGTGATGACCAAACCCCTCGCGAACGGTGACGTGTCGGTGGTCCTGTTCAACGAGAACGCGAGCGCGGCCACGATCACCACCTCGGCCTCCGCGGTGGGCCTCCCGGCCGCCTCGTCGTACCGGATCGACAACCTCTGGACGCACGTGATCAGCAGTACGAGCGGCAGCATCGCGGCCAACGTCCCGGGGCACGGCTCGGTCATGTACCGGGTGTCCGTCGGCAGCGGAACCAGCGTCGGGACGACGCACCGGCTGATCGGCGCCTCCTCCAACCGCTGCCTCGACGCGTACGACGGCCAGACCACGCCCGGCACCAAGATCGAGATCTGGGACTGCGGGGGCGGCGCCAACCAGGCCGTGACCCTGACCGCCGCCGGTGAACTGCGCCTCTACGGCGGCACCCAGTGCCTGGACGTCAACGGCAGCGGGACCACCGCCGGCACGAAAGTGCAGCTCTGGACCTGCACCGGTGGCGCCAACCAGCAGTGGCGCTTCAACGGCAACGGCACCATCACCGGCACCCAGTCGGGCCTCTGCCTCGACGTCACCGGCGGCGACCAGGCCTCCGGCAACGTCAACGGCACCGCGCTCGAACTGTGGACCTGCAACGGCGGCGCCAACCAGCAGTGGCGCCTGGGCTGACCGACCTCGACGGAGCTGACATGCAGTCAAAGGCAAGAAGAACACGCACGCTTGGGACCGTCCTGCTCGCGACCGCGGTGTCCCTGGCAGTCCTGATCCCGGCATCCAAAAACGCCGTAGCAGCGACCACTGCAGTCCAGGCGACCGTCTGCAACAAGTACTGCGACGCGCGGGACCCGGCCCTCAGCAGCCAGGACCGCAAACCCGTCACCGCCACGCTCTTCTCCCGCACGTTCGTGCTGCACTTCGACGACGCCGACGCCATGGGCTGGGCTTCCATAGGCAACGGCAGCCCGGCGGACGAGGTGTGGATGGACCGCTCGTTCGACGGCGGCCGCACCTGGTCCTCGGGCAGCAGGATCGGCGGCACCACGATCCCGGCGGGCCAGACCGGCTGGCGGACCATGATGTACAACGTCGACGACTGGGCGAACCACGGCGTCGGCGCCCTGCGCGCCTGCGGCAAGGCCGCCGACCGCACCGACATCGTCTGCACACCCTGGGCCCGCTCCACCTGGAACGCCGCCGACCGGCGCACCGCGGCGGCCACCGCGCAGATGCAGTTCTACGACTACGGCACCGGCCTGTTCAGCACCACCGGCTGGTGGAACTCCGCCAACGCGCTGCACGCCGTCATCGACAACGTCCGGGTGACCGGCATGCAGAGCTACACCTACGCCATCGGCCGCACCTACGACCTGCAGCTCAACGCCCAGGGCGGGCAGTTCCGCAACGACTACATCGACGACACCGGCTGGTGGGGCCTGACCTGGATCGCGGCCTACGACCTGACCGGCGACAGCCGCTACCTGGCCACGGCCCGGGCCGACGCCGACTACATGGCCTCCTACTGGGACGGCACCTGCGGCGGCGGGGTGTGGTGGAGCACCGCGAAGACGGTGAAGAACGCCATCCCCAACTCCCTCTACATCGAGCTCAACGCCGCCCTGCACAACCGCATCCCGGGCGACACGACGTACCTTGCGCGCGCGAAGGCGGACTGGACCTGGTTCCAGGGCACCGGCATGGTCAACTCCGACCAGACGGTGGGCGACGGCATCAGCCTGAGCACCTGCAAGAACGGCAACGCCACCGTGTGGTCGTACAACCAGGGCCAGCTGGTGGGCGGACTGACCGAGCTGTACAGGGCCACCAGCGACTCCTCCGTACTCACCGCCGCCCGTCGGATCGCCGACGCCAACACCACCTCCAGCAGGCTCAACACCTCGGCCGGCATCCTCGAGGACCCCTGCGAGAGCGGTGACTGCGGCGCCGACGGACCCTCCTTCAAGGGCGCCGACGTACGCGGCCTGGCGAAGCTCAACGCGGTCCTGTCCGACCGCCCCTACACGGCGTACCTCGGCCAGCAGGCCGCACAGGCCTACGCCTCCGACCGCAACGCGCTCGACCAGTACGGGCTGCACTGGTACGGCCCCCTGGACAAGACCGACGCCGCCCGCCAGCAGAGTGCCCTCGATCTGATGAACGCCGCCTCCTGACCCCCCGCCCAGCCGCCCGCGCCGCCAGCAGAGGAGAAGCTCCATGGCCGTTCGCCGCAGACGCTCACCCGCGCACCCCGACACGCGAACCCGGCGCGTGAAGCGGAGGGCATCCGCCGCAGTCCTCGCCGCCGTCGGCGCGGTTCTCCTGGCGCTCGTGCCGGCAGGACCGGTCTCCGCCCAGACATCCGTCCCTCAGCTACGGGTCATGCCCCTGGGCGACTCGATCACCTGGGGCGTCGGAAGTGCCACCACGTCGTCGTACCGGGCGCCCCTCGCGAGTCTGGTGGCCGGCCAGTCCGCGTACACCGTGCAGTTCGTCGGTTCGCAGAACTCCGGCACGCTGGCCGACCAGTCCAACGAGGGCCACAGCGGATACGTCATCTCCCAGATACGCGACGGCATCGACGGCTGGATGTCCGCGGCCCGCCCCGACGTGGTGATCCTGCACATCGGCATCAACGACCTCCACCGGGACGTCGACGTCGCGAACGCTCCCGCCCGGCTGACCGACCTGGTGAGCCGCATCTACGCCGACCGGCCGGGCACCAGCGTCATCATGCTGGGCCTCATCCCGACCACGCCGCACCTGGGCTCACAGGTAGCGGTGTACAACGCCGCGGCCAAGCAGTTGCAGAGCACCGAGCAGGCCGCCGGGAAGAAGTTCCTCTACGTCGACCCACCCGCCCTGACCTCCGCCGAGTTTGTCGACGACCTGCACCCGAACGACGCCGGTTACCAGCGCATGGCACAGGCCCTCTCCCCGGCCCTCACCAACGTGTTCGACGCCGGATGGGCCGCCGGAAGGCGGCAGTTGGACGCGAGCACCGAGTCCGGCACCACCGGCAACGTCCGGTGGGCGGACTTCGACGGCGACGGCCGGAGCGACTACGTCCTGCTCAGCTCCACCGGCGCGGTGTCGGTGTGGCTCAACCGAGGTGGTGACGGGCGCGGCGGCTGGTCGCCACTGGATCAGGTCGCCTCGGGCCTGACGGCCGACGCGGGCCGCGTCCGCTTCGCCGACTTCGACGGCGACGGACGAGCCGACTACATCGACCTCGGCTCCACCGGCGCGGTGACGGTCTACCTCAACCGAGGTGGTGACGGCCACGGCGGCTGGTCCGTCCTCGGCCAGGTCACCACCGGCCAGACCACCGACCCCGCCCAGGTGAAGTTCGCCGACATCGACGGCGACGGCCGGACCGACTACGTCCTGCTCGGCTCCACCGGCGCGGTGTCGGCGTGGCTCAACCGGGGCGGTGACGGCCATGGCGGCTGGTCGCCCCTGGGCCAGATCGCCTCGGGCCTGACGGCCGACGCCTCCAAGGTGCGCTTCGCGGACCTCGACGGGGACGACCGCGCCGACTACACGTGGCTGAGTTCCACCGGCGCCCTCTCGGCCTACCTCAACCGGGGCGGCGACGGCCGCGGCGGCTGGCTGGGGCTGGGGCAGGTCGCCTCCGGGCTGACCGCTGACGCCACCCGCGTGTCCACGGCCGACTTCACCGGCGACGGCAACGCCGACTACGTCCTCGGGGACAACACGACCAACGCCGCCACCGTCTACGCCTGGCAGGGCGGGGACGGGCACGGCGCCTGGAACGACCTCGGACGCGTCGCCGGCGGCGTCACCATCGGCTGACCGCGCGCTCACTCGTCCGGCCACGCCGCCGGTCCGCCCTCCCCCCTCCCCCTCCCCCTCTCCCCCCACAACCCCGCATCAAGGTCCGACAAGGAGAACAACGTGTCCATCCCCGTGACGCGAAGGACGCTGGCCGCCGTGCTGACAGCCCTGGCCATCTGCCTGGGTGTCACCTGGACGGGTACCGGCAGTCAGGCCCAGGCCGCCGTGTCCACCACCATCCCGTTGACGATCAGCAACAACTCGGGGCGCGGTGACCAGGTCTACGTCTACAACATCGGCACCCTGCTCAGCACGGGCCAGCAGGGCTGGGCCGACGCGAACGGCACGTTCCACGCCTGGCCCGCCGGCGGCAACCCGCCGACCGACGCGCCCGACGCGTCGATCGCGGGACCGGCGAGCGGCCAGACCATGACGCTCCAGATGCCGAAGTTCTCTGGCCGGGTCTACTTCTCCTACGGTCGGAAGCTCGTCTTCAAGCTGACCACCGGCGGACTCGTACAGCCCGCGGTGCAGAACCCGTCCGACCCCAACAGGAACATCCTGTTCAACTGGACCGAGTACACCCTCAACGACTCCGGCCTGTGGATCAACAGCACCCAGGTCGACATGTTCTCCGCGCCGTACGCGGTCGGCGTGAAGGCCGCCGACGGCACTGTGAAGAACACCGGCCACCTGAAGCCCGGCGGCTACAACGCCTTCTTCAGTGCGCTGCGCGGCCAGCCGGGCGGCTGGGCGAACCTCATCCAGACCCGTTCCGACGGCACGGTCCTGCGAGCCCTGGCACCGGGGCACGGCATCGAGGCGGGCGCGCAGCCTGATCCGCAAGTGATGTGCCCCTCGGGCTGAGTGCCCAGGGTCCTGGCCGTCGTCCTTCACGGGGCGGCGGCCATTCGAGCGTGGGCGCGATGTCCGCCGAGAAGGCGGTCGACTTCCTCGCGCTGAGCGCGGCCCCGTCGATCGTGGGCAGCGGGAGCGTCCGGCGCGCACCGTCAGGGGTCGCGCTGCCCTTCGCGTACGTCGCGATCACCGGGGTGGCGCCGGTCTTCGCGTCCGCGTAACCCTGCTTCACGAGCTGGGTGACGTTGAACAGGGCCGGGTCGAGACGGCCCGCGTTCACCAGCGGGATCGCGTCCGCCGGCAGGACACTGACCTCGCCGTCCTTCTCGCTCGACACGAAGGTGGCGGCCTCGCGGCCCTTGCCGCGCTGGACGTCGATGGCGTACTTGCCGTCCGGGCCCACGCTCAGCGACACGGTGTCGCCGGTGATGAGGGTGACGGTCTGCGTGTTCGTGGCACCGGTCCCGGCGCCGCTCCGCACGGGCGTGGCGTCCGGCGCGGTGATCTGCGATCCGGAACCGGCCGCGGCGGGCGTGACCGCGCCCGTGAGTAGTCCGGCCGCTCCTGCCACAGCCCAGAGGGCGTTGAGTCTTCGCATGGGTGGCGTCCTCCCCTGAACGCTGACGTCGCTTCCGGCCTGGTGAGCGGAAGCCAGTGATCAGAGTGGGCGCTGCGCGGAAGGCGACTCAAGGGAATCCTGTGGCCGAGGAGTGCCAACGCCCCCTTCGGTCACGGGAATCGGCGGTGCCGTAGGTCTTGAAGGTGGGGTCGAAATGCGGAGCCGGAGGCGTCGGTACGGGAGCCTCCGCGTCGCGGCCCTCAGGGTGAGGCACTAGGGTGATGCGTCCGAACAGCCGTGAGGTACAGGGGATTCAGGAAGGGCGCCCGGCACATGTCGCTGAGCACGGGGGAGCCGGAGTCCATCGGGTCCATAGGCGGCTACACCCTCGTCGACCGGCTCGGCAGCGGCGGCATGGGAGTGGTCTACCTCGCACGCTCGGCCTCGGGCCGCCAGGTCGCGGTCAAGGTCGTCCACACGCAGTACGCCCAGGACGAGGAGTTCCGGACCCGCTTCCGGCAGGAGATCGCGGCGGCCCGACGGGTCAGCGGGGCCTTCACCGCCCCCGTGGTGGACGCCGACCCCGACGCCGAACTGCCGTGGATGGCAACGCTGTACGTGCCCGGCCGCACACTGGAGGACATCGTTGCCAAGGAGGGCAGGCTGGGCGGCCGCGCTCTGCGCACCCTCGCCCTCGGCCTCGTCGAGGCGCTGCGGGACATCCACCAGGCCGGTGTCGTGCACCGGGACCTGAAGCCGAGCAACGTCCTGATGGCCGAGGACGGCCCGCGCGTCATCGACTTCGGCATCTCCCGCGCCGCCGACAACGAGGCCCTCACGATGACCGGCCACCTGATCGGCACCCCGCCCTTCATGTCCCCGGAACAGTTCGCCTCGCCCCGGGACGTCACCGCGGCCTCGGACGTGTTCTCGCTGGGCTCGCTGCTGGTGTACGCGTCCACCGGCAACCGTCCCTTCGACGGCGGCAGCCCGTATATGACGGGCTATCAGGTGGTGCACGAGCAGCCCTCCCTGGACGGTGTACCGGAGCCGCTGCGGACCATGGTCGAGCGCTGCCTGGACAAGGATGCGGCCGCCAGACCCCAACTGGCCGAACTGCACCGGATGTTCATGACCCTTCCCGACACCGCGACGGGGGCGCCGCCGACCGTCCCGGCGTTCCGGGGGACCTCCCGAGGCCCCAGCGGCACGACGGTGACGCCGAACACCACCGCCGCCGGCGCCGCCACCCGGGCCGGCGGCCAGGGACGCCGCGGACGCCGGGTGCGCCGCTTCGTCGTCCTCGCCGCCGCTCTGGCCGTCACCGCGGCGGGGGTGTCGGCGTACCACCTGGCGACGAGCCCGGACACCACCGACGATGCCGCCGCCGCCGATGCCGGCCCGGAGCTCCCGGCCGGCTGGCGGCCCTGGCAGGCGAAGCTCACGAGCCCCGTGAAGGGGGAGCCCACGGCCATCGACGTGAGCGCCGTGGATGCCGGCTGCGTGTCCGCCGGAGCCTCCCTGTACTGCGCGGGGACCGGCTTCACCGTCGCCCGGATAGCGGCCGCCACCGGCCGCGTCGAGTGGCGCTACGGCAGCAGCGCACAGGCGGCCGACCGGCCCCTCGGCGTACGCGACGGGATCGTGTACGCGTACGAGCAGCCGGACGAGGTGAACGCGGACCAGCAGGTGATCGCCATCGACGCGGACACCGGGAAGCGGGTCTGGATCCGCACCGTCGACACGGGCCACCCCGCCGCCCTCTTCGACGGCGGCGTCCTGACGATGTCGGACAAGAGGTCGGAGCTCGTCGCGCTCGACGCCCGGACGGGCAAGGACCTGTGGCGAACCCCGGCGAAGTCGACGGCCGGCACCAGCTGCGCCCCGATGGTCCTGGGCGGCGCCCCCTACGGTGTGTGCACCGACGCCGTCGACCCCACCACGGGCCCGGCCGGTCTCCTGCGGCTCGCCCCGGCCGACGGCACGGCACAGGAGATCGCCTCGCTGCCCCTGACAGCGACGCCGCTCGGCGCCGTCGACGGGCAGCCGCTGTTCGCGGAGCGGAAGAGCACCGAGTCCGAGTCGAACGACGGGCGGGACGAGCCGTATGCGGCCCTGCTGCAGGTGAACCCGGTCGAAGGCAAGGCCGTCCGGACTCCCCTGCCGGACATCCCGCGCGGCGAGGCCGGCCTCGTCGACGGCACTGTGTACTTCGTCCGCCCCGACGGAACCGTCACCGCGATCAGGGCGACCGACGGGGCGCGCCTGTGGCAGCAGGGCACACAGGTCGAGAACCTGTCCGCGCCGGTACTGTCCACGACGTACGACGCCCTCTACTTCGCCAACCGCTACGGCCGCCTCCTCGCGCTCGACCGGGACACCGGGACGGCGCAATGGAGCAGCGACAAGCTCGACGACCCGGGAGTCTCGGCGCAGAACACGATCCCGAGTCTGCTGCTCGTCAAGGACGCGATCGTGGCCGTGGCGGGCGACACGGCGTTCTCGGTACGCCCGGACCGGCCGACAGACTCCCCGAGCGAGTACGCCTCGTCGGCGGCCCCATCTTCCACGTAGGCGGCTCCTGACGAGCGCAGCGCCCAACAACCCCCGTGCGCCAGCCGTTTACAAGTCGGCCGCTCGGCGCTAGCTTCCCAGACAGGTGGGTGGGAGCGCTCCCACGTGGTGGACCGGAACCCGCCCCGAGGTCGCTCCCACCCCCCGCATCCGCACGCGCATCCACATACGCGCATCCACATACGCGCATCCGCGCACGCGCATTCGCGCACACGCATTCGCGCACACGCATCCACGGCCCGTACCTCAAGGAACGGACTGATCTGTCATGATCACGACAAGATTAGGAGGGGAGTCTCCGGACTCCCCACGCCGATCACTGCCCGCCCCCCGCTTCCCGCTCCCCACCCGCGCCCGCGCCCTCTTCCTCGTGCTGGTCTCCCTGCTGGCCACGATCCCGGCGCTCAGCCTGGTCGTCACGGCCGGCGGTGAGGCGGAGGCGCACGGCACCCCGATGAAGCCCGCCAGCCGCACCTTCCTGTGCTGGCAGGACGGGCTGACCGACACCGGTGAGATCAAACCGATCAACCCCGCCTGCAAGAACGCGCAACAGGTCAGCGGAACCACGCCGTTCTACAACTGGTTCTCGGTGCTGCGCTCGGACGGCGCCGGTCGCACCCGCGGCTTCGTGCCGGACGGTGAGCTGTGCAGCGGCGGCAACACCAACTTCACGGGCTTCAACGCGGCCCGCGACGACTGGCCGCTCACCCATCTCACCTCGGGCAAGACGGTCGACTTCTCCTACAACGCCTGGGCCGCGCACCCTGGTTGGTTCTACGTCTACGTCACCAAGGACGGCTTCGACCCCAAGAAGACGCTCACCTGGGACGTCATGGAGTCGCAGCCCTTCCTGAGCGTCGACCACCCGCCGCTCAACGGCAGTCCGGGCACGGTCGAGGCCAACTACTCCTGGACCGGCCAGCTCCCGGCCAACAAGTCGGGGCGGCACATCATCTACATGGTGTGGCAGCGTTCGGACAGCGCGGAGACCTTCTACTCCTGCTCCGACGTCGTCTTCGACGGCGGCAACGGCGAGGTCACCGGTATCCACGAGCCGGGCAACCCGAGCGAGCCGGTGCCGGGCACCTGCACGGCCACCCGTAGGACGACGGGCAGTTGGAGCGGCGGATACCAGTCCGAGGTGACCGTCACCAACTCCGGCGACGTCCCGATGCTGGGCTGGATGGTCGACTGGACGCTGCCGGCCGGCCAGAAGGTCGAGAGCCTGTGGAGCGGCAACGCCACCTACAGCGGACAGAACGTGATGGTGCACAACGCCAACTGGAACGGCTCACTGGATCCGGGGAAGAGTACGACGTTCGGCTACGTCGTCTCCGGGTCCGGCGGTGACGCGACGACGACACTTCCCTGCCGGGTCGGCTGAACCACCACCGCCTGAACCGCCGTCGGCTGTCCGTCGTTCCGAACCGTCGCTCAGGGCGGACCCGGTGGGTGAAGAGTGCCACCGGGTCCGCGAGCCGGGTCGGCGAAGGGGTGGGGTGGGCCGATCCGGTGGGGCGTGGCTTGTGGCGAGACCGTGGTGCGACAACGTTGTCGAAATGGTGTGTGCATGACTCTATCGCGACAACAGACAACGATGTCAACCCAGTTGACGAGCTGAGCCGTCCGGGTGGCCCCTGCCGCGCGGCTCCAGGACCGCAGGCCCTCTTCCGTGGTACCGGTGAGGCACGCTACTGTCCCTGCGGCTTGTGCGACCCGTGGTGCGCGACCCGTCCGAAGGAGGAGGGGCCGCGTCATGCGCTTCCGTCCTACGTCCTTGCTGCTGGCGGCCGTTCTCGCGGTCGCCGGCGCCACCCCCGCCCTCGCGGCGCCCACCGGCCTGGTGGACGACCCCACCGCGTACGTCGACCCGCTCATCGGCACCAGGAACGGAGGCAATGTCTTCCCGGGCGCCGTCGTCCCGTTCGGCATGCTCTCCTTCAGCCCCGAGAACACCCGCGGCGACGCCACCAGAACGGCCGCACCCGGCGGCTACCAGTACGACGCCACCCGCGTCCGCGGCTTCTCCCTCACCCATATGTCCGGCACCGGCTGCGCGGGCGGCAGCGGGGACATCCCGTTCTTCCCGTACGCCGGCGAGGTCACCACATCCCCGGCGAGCGACACCGACGACGCGGTGTACGCCGCCGACTTCAGCCACGCCGACGAGACGGCCGAGCCCGGCCACTACAAGGTGGGCCTCGCGTCCGGCGTCACCGCCGACCTCACGGCGACCGCCCGCACGGGCTCGGGCCGCTTCACCTTCCCGGCCGACAAGCCCGCCTCCCTCCTCATCCGGACCGCCAACTCCGAGGTGGGCTCCGCCGACTCGTCGATCGAGATCGACCCGGCCGCCCGTACGGTCTCCGGCTCCGTCACCTCCGGCAACTTCTGCGGCTACCTCGACCCCGAGGGCCAACGCTCCTACTACACCGTCCACTTCACCGCCCACTTCGACCGTCCCTTCAAGGCGACCGGCACCTGGCAGGACGACACACTGAGCCCGGGTTCGACCTCCGCGAGCGGCGGCACCGGCGGGTTCGGGAACGGCGGGCGGCCGGTCGCGGGCAAGGGCGCGGGCGGGTACGTCGAGTTCGAGCCCGGCACCGGCCCGGTGGGCGTCAAGGTCGGCATCTCGTACGTCAGCGCGGCCGGCGCCGAGGCCAACCTCGCCGCCGAGAACCCGCCCCGGCGCTCCTTCGACTCGGTGAGGGACGCGGCCCGCCGCGCCTGGCGCGACCGGCTGGATGCGATCAGGGTGGGCGGCGGCACCGACGACGAGCGCACCACCTTCTACACCGCGCTGTACCACGCCCTCCTGCATCCGAACGTCATCAGCGACGCCGACCGCAGATACCGGGGCGGCGACGGCAAGCTCCACACCGTCACCCGGGGCCACCAGGCCCAGTACGGTACCTTCTCCGGCTGGGACGTCTACCGCGACCAGGTGCAGCTGCTGACCCTGCTCAACCCGCGCACCGGCTCGGACATCGCGCAGTCGCTGTACGAACTGGCCGAGCAGAACGGCGGAGTCTGGGACCGCTGGCTGCACGGCGCGAGCGGGACCCACGTCATGAACGGCGACCCCTCGCCCATCGCCCTGGCCGGCATCCGCGCCTTCGGCGGCACCGACTTCGACCTGCGGGGAAGCCTCGCCTCACTGGTCAGGGCGGCGACCGTGCCCACCGAGCAGGACCTGTCGGCGGCCGGGAAGCCGGTGCTGTCCGTCGGCCAGCGCCCGTCCCTCGACAAGTACCTGAGGCTCCACTACATGCCGTCCGTCTCCAACGCCTGGGGCGGCGCCGCCGAGACACTGGAGATGTCCGGCGCCGACTTCGCCCTCTCCCAACTGGCCCGCGAGGCAGGGCAGAAGGGCACCGCCGACAGCTTCGCCGCCCGCGCCCAGTGGTGGCAGAACAACTTCAACATCGCGGCCGATCCGAGTGGCGGCTACATCGCCAACCGCAAGGCCGACGGCAGCTGGGTCACCGGATTCACCCCCGCCACCGGCAACGGCTTCGTCGAGGGCTCGGCTGCCCAGTACACCTGGATGGTCCAGCACAACCCGGCCGGTCTGTTCGCGGCGATGGGCGGCAGGGACAAGGCCCTGGAACGCCTCGACACCTTCTTCCACGACGCCGACGGCGGCTGGGCCTTCACCGGCAGCGGCGGCGCCAAGTCCGAACTGGACAACGAACCGTCCATCAACGTGCCCTACCTGTACGCCTACGCGGGCGCGCCCTACAAGACACAGGAGACGGTCCGGGCCGCGATGAGCGCCCTGTGGTCCACACAGCCCGGCGGTATCCCCGGCAACGACGACCTCGGCGCGATGTCGGCCTGGTACGTGTTCTCCGCGCTCGGTATGTACCCGCAGGTGCCCTCCCGTGCCGAACTCGTCCTCGGCTCACCGCTGTTCCCGCGGATCGAGATCGACCGGCCGGGCGGCGACGACATCTCCGTGCACGCGGCGGGGGCGGCGGAGCGGGCCCCGTACATCAGCTCCCTGAAGGTCAACGGCCGTACCAGCGAGCGCCCTTGGCTGCCGGCCTCGTTCGTGCGGGACGGCGGGCGCCTCGACTACACGCTCTCCGGAACGCCGGACAAGGACTGGGGCAGCTCGGCGGCTCCGCCGTCCTTCCGTGAGGGCGAGCAGCCGTACCAGGTCGGCGTCGGCCCGACCACGGCCACCCTCGCGCCGGGCGGCAGCGCGAAGGTCGGTGTCCGCGCCCTGTCGATGAGCGGGGGAGCGGGGCCCGAGGTCCGCTTCGCGGTCGAGACTCCCGAGGGCGTCACCGCCGTCCCCGCCGAGGGAACGGTGGCCGACGGGTTCCAGGAGATCACGCTGAGCACGTCCGAGGACACCGTGCAGGGCTTCCACGACGTCAAGGTCACCGTCACCTCGGACGGCACCTCGTACGAACAGCCGGTGTCCCTCACCGTCGCCGCCCCCGGCACCCTCCTGGCCGCGTACGACAACACCGGCGTCTCGGACGACTCCGGCGACCACGACGAGGCCGACTTCGACGGCGGCGGCTGGAGCTACTCCCGGCAGGCGCTCGCAGCGGCCGGACTGACCCCCGGGCAGCGGGGCACCGTCGCCGGGCTGGCCTTCACCTGGCCGAACTCACCCGGCGGACGGCCCGACAACGCCTCGGCGGCCGGCCAGACCATCCAACTCCCGGAACCGGCGGCCACGTTGTCCTTCGTCGGCAGCGCGGTCAACGGCAACCAGCAGACCGAGGCCACCGTCACCTACACCGACGGGAGCACCGGCACCGCGGACCTCTCCTTCACCGACTGGACCGTCGGCGGAGGCGGCGGCACCGTCCAGTTCGGCAACGAGGTGGTCGCCCGGGCCGCCTACCGGAACGTGGCGGGCGCGGACCGCGACCCGGTGGCCACGTATGTCTTCGCCACCCGGCCGTTCACGGCACCGGACGGCAAGCGGATCGCGAGCGTGCGACTGCCGAAGAACGCGGACCTGCACGTGTTCACGCTGGCTCTGGGCTGACCCCGGGGACTCCCGACACGTCCGCCAGCCAGTCGAGTTGGCGGCGGACGTGCACGGCGTCGCCGCCTTCGTGACCGTTGTACGGATAGGCGTGGATCTCCTTGCGGACGGTCTTCCGGCTGCCAGTCCCCTCGCGGCCGGGCTCCGTGCGGACCGTCCTCTCGCCGGGGGCCTCCTCGCGGGGATCCACGCCCCTCGACTCCCCGTATCGGTTGAACGCGGCGTACGCCCCGCTCGGCGGGCACACCGTGTCGCGCAGGCCCACCCCGAAGTGGGCCGGGGCCTGCGCGCGCCGGGCGAAGGAGATGCCCTCCAGGTAGGAGAGCGTGCGGTACGCGGCCCGCTCGGCGCCCCGGTGCACGGACAGGTACGCGGTGATCTCGCCGTAGGGGGCCGCGTCGGTGAGGTCCAGTGCCCGCCGGATCCCGCACAGGAAGGGCGCGGTGACCAGGACCGCCGCGAGATCCGGGACCAGTCCGGCGACGGCGAGGGCGAGTCCGCCGCCCTGGCTGTTGCCGACGGCGACGGTCCGGGACGCGTCCACCCCCGGCAGCGCCCGGACCGCGGCCACCGCGCGGACCGCGTCCGTGATCAGGCGGCGGTAGTGGTGGTCCCGGGGGGCGAGCAGACCGCGTACCGCCGGGCCCGGGCCGCCCGGCGCGCCCGCGTACGGGTCCGGGGTGTCGCCGCCGCAGCCGTACTGGTCACCCTGGCCCCGGTTGTCCATCAGCAGATGCGCGTACCCGGCGTTCACCCAGGTCAGCCGCTCGTGGGGGAGGCCTCGACCACGGCCGTAGCCGGCGTACTCGACGACGGCCGGCAGCGGCTGGGGCACGTTGGCCGGTCTGCTGAACCAGGCCCGCACCGACTCGCCGGCGAAGCCGCGGAAGGTCACGTCCCAGGTCTCCGTCAGCCGTAGACCGGTCGCCACCCGCCGCGCCGAGACCACCGGGTCAGTCTGCCCGGCCTCCTTGAGCGTGCTCAGCCAGAACTCGTCGAAGTCGGCGGGCTCCTCGGGCTCCGGTCGGTAGTGCTCGAGTTCCGTCAGCGGCAGGTCGAACGCTGGCACAGCGGCACCTCACAGGCGTCAACAGGACGGCTCGGTCCGATCGTTGCGGTCAGAAGTCAGAAAGTTCCGACGTCACCACGCCGATCCCTTCATCCCTTCCACCCTCGCCCCGTGGTGAATCCAGGGCGGCACAACCGTCTCACCGCCCAACCTTCCCTTCTGCAGCCCCCATTGACAGCGCTTTCTGCTGCCCCTAAGTTGCCGCGAAGTTACCGGTAAGAGCTCGAAAGTTTCGGTTCCGCGTCCCATGCCACGGGAGGCCCGAGCATGAGCACGTCCACCACATCGGCCCCACCGCCGGGCACCCAGGACCCGCCACCGGCCAGAGCAGCACCCCGTCGCCGCGCACGGACACCCGCGCGCCCCGGCTGGCGGCGGGCACTGCGCCGGGACTGGCAGCTGTACTCGCTCGCCGTACTGCCCCTGCTGTTCTTCCTCGTCTTCCGCTATCTGCCGATGATCGGCAACGTGATCGCCTTCCGGCGCTTCGAGCCGGGCGGTTCGATGTTCGGCGAGCAGTGGGTGGGTCTGCGTTATGTCGAGATGTTCCTCAGCGATCCCACCTTCTGGCAGGTCTTCCGCAACACCCTGTGGCTCGGCGGGCTGACGCTCGTCTTCTGCTTCCCGATCCCGATCGTGCTGGCGCTGCTGCTCAACGAGGTGCGCAGACGGTCGCTGAAGCGGTTCGTGCAGTCGGTGTCGTACCTTCCGCACTTTCTGTCGATCGTGATCGTCGCGGGCGTCACGATGCAGATGCTCGCCACGGACGGCCCGGTCAACCTCGTCCTCGGCTGGTTCGGCCACGACCCGATCCGGTTCATCCAGGAACCGGAGTGGTTCCGCACGATCTACGTCGGCTCGGAGATCTGGCAGACCGCCGGCTGGGGCACGATCCTCTACCTCGCCGCGCTCACCACGATCGACGAGGACCTGTACGAGGCCGCGCGCATCGATGGCGCCAACCGCTGGCAGCAGATCTGGCACGTCACCCTGCCCGGCATCCGCCCCACCATGGTCACGCTGCTGATCCTCAACATCGGCACGTTCATGGCGGTCGGCTTCGAGAAGGTCCTGCTGCTGTACAACCCGCTGACCTACCAGACCTCCGACGTGATCTCCACGTACGTCTACCGGACCGGTGTCGAGTCCAACAGCTTCAGCTACGCCGCCGCCATCGGTCTGTTCGAGGCGGTCATCGGCCTGGTCCTGATCACGTCCGCCAACACGCTCTCGCGCCGCACAGTGGGGACCAGCCTGTGGTGAGTGTCAACCGGCCCACGCGCGGCTATCGCGTCTTCCAGGGCGTCAACGGGGTGATCCTCACTCTCGTGGTGGTCGTGACCCTGTACCCCTTCGTCAACATCGTCGCGAGGTCCTTCAGCGGGGAGCGTCAGATCCGGGCCGGTGAAGTCACCTTGTGGCCCAAGGGGTTCAACCTCACCACGTACAAGATCGTGTTCCAGGACACGATGTTCTGGCGGAACTACGGCAACACCGTGCTCTACACGGTCGTGTCGACCGCCGTCGCCATGGTGCTGACGACCTGTTACGCCTACGTCCTGTCGAAGAAGCACCTCAAGGGCCGCACCGCGCTCGTCGGCGTCGCCGTGTTCACCATGTTCTTCACCGGCGGACTGATCCCCAACTATGTCCTGGTCACCACCCTCGGCCTGAAGAACGGCGTCTGGGCCATCGCGCTGCCCAACGCGATCAGCGTCTTCAACCTGCTGGTGATGAAGGCCTTCTTCGAGAACCTGCCGACCGACCTGGAGGAGGCCGCGCAGCTCGACGGTCTGAGCACCTACGGCATCCTGCTCAGGATCGTGCTGCCGCTGTCCAAGGCGGTCGTCGCGACGATGCTGCTCTTCTACACGGTCTCCTTCTGGAACTCCTGGTTCAGCGCGTTCCTCTACATGGACCAGACGGACCTGATGCCGGTCACCGTCTATCTGCGCAATCTCATCCAGGGTGCCACCGGCGGCGGCAACGCCGGTGCCGGCACGGAGCAGCTCAGTCAGGTCGGGGCGAACATCCAGGCGGTCACCATCGTGCTCACCGCGCTGCCGATCCTCTGCGTGTATCCGTTCGTCCAGCGCTACTTCGTCTCGGGCGTGATGCTCGGCGCGGTCAAGGGCTGAGGGCCAAGACAGATCTGACGCTACGTCAATTCACTTACGGTACAAGGGAGTATCTCCGTGAAGAACGCAGGGCAGAAGAACACCGGCCAACTGTCCCGTCGGCAGATCCTCTCCGCCGCGGGCTTCGTCGGCCTCGCCGCCCTCACCGGCTGCGGCAGCGGCGACGACGGCGGGGACAGCAAGGACCTGTCCAAGAAGCAGAACGGCGCGATGAAGAACTACCGCGCCGGCCAGCAGTTCAAGGCGGCCAAGCCGCTGTCCTTCTCGCTCCTGCACAACAACAACCCGGTCTACCCGTTGAAGAGCGGCTGGCTGTTCTGGAAGGAGGTCACCCAGCGCACCGGGATCACCCTGAAGCCCCTCGACGTCCCGCTGGCGGACTACGAGAAGAAGCGCAGCGTCCTCATCGGCGCGGGCGACGCCCCCTTCCTGATCCCCAAGACGTACCACCCCTCCGAGGCCGCGTTCGTGTCCTCGGGCGCGATCCTCCCGGTCAGCGACTACGTCCACCTGATGCCCAACTTCCAGGACAAGGTGCGGAAGTGGAAGCTCGAACCCGAGCTCGACTCCATACGCCAGTCCGACGGGAAGTACTACCTGTTGCCCGGACTGCACGAGAAAGTCAAGTCCGGCTACTCGCTGTCCTTCCGCACGGACGTCCTCGACAAGCATGGCCTGACCCTGCCCACCACCTGGGACGAGGTGTACGAGGTTCTCAAGGCGCTCAAGGCGGAGTATCCCGACAAGTACCCCTGGACCGACCGCTGGAGCACCAACACCCCCTTCCCGTGCGGCGCGTTGTTCAGCTACCTCGGCCAGGCGTACGGGGTCAAGGCGGGCTGGTCGTACGACAACATCGGCTTCGACACCGAGGCGAAGAAGTTCGTCTTCACCGCGGCGACGGACACCTGGCGCCAGATGGTCGAGTACCTGAGAAAGATCGTCGCCGAGAAGCTTCTCGACCCGGAGAGCTTCACCCAGCAGGACGACCAGGCGGTACAGAAGCTGCTGGCCGAGAAGTCCTACGTGATCAGCGCCAACCCGCAGGAACTGGTGCAGAACTACCGCTACAACCTGGAGAAGCAGGTCGAGGGCGCGAAGATCGAGATGGTGCCGGTGCCGCTCGGTCCGGCGGGCCCGGTGGTGATCGGCGGCAACCGCCTGGAGAACGGCGTCATGATCTCCAGCAAGGCCCTCAAGAGCGACACCTTCGTCGCGATGATGCAGTTCGTCGACTGGCTCTGGTACTCGGACGAAGGACAGAAGCTGTGCAAGTGGGGTGTCAAGGGCACCACTTACACCGAGTCCGGCGGTCAGTACAAGCTGGAGCCCGGCATCTCCCTCATGGGCTCCGACCCGGACGCCCCGAAGGACCTGCAGAAGGACTACGGCTTCTTCAACGGCGTCTTCACCTACGGCGGCAGCTGGGACCTGGTCTCCTCCTCGTTCAGCCCGGACGAGAAGAAGTTCCAGGACGCCATGGCCCAGCGCAAGGAGCTGCCGATCGATCCGGCCCACCCGCTGCAGTCCGTGGAGCAGGAACAGGCGACGCTCTGGGAGACGCCTCTCAAGGACCACGCCATCCAGAACACCCTCAAGTTCGTCCTCGGCAAGCGCCCGCTGTCCGAATGGGACGCGTACGTCGCCGAGTTGAAGGCCAAGAACATGCAGCAGCTCGTCGACACGCACAACAAGGCGTACGACCGCTTCCAGAAGGACAACGGGTGATCCGCGTGCCCGCCGAGCCGAGCGGAAGGGATCACACGCGGTGAGCACACCTCAGGCCACCGCCTTCGGTGACGGCCCCCTCTCCCGCGCCGCCGCGCTGATCCACACCCTGGTCACCGTCGAGGCCCTGCTGCTCGGCGCGGCCGCACCGGGCCTGGCCGGGCTGCTGGTCGTGGGCACCGACCCGGCCAACCTGCCGCTGGCCGCCGTATGCCTGCTGCCCCTCGGCCCGGCCCTGTCCGCCGCCCTGTACGCACTCCACCACCGCGACCGCGACCTCACCGACCTCCACCCGGCCCGCACCTACTGGCGCGGCTGGCGCCTCAACGCGCTCCCGGCCCTGAAGCTGTGGACGCCGCTGCTCGCCTGGCTCACCGTGATCGCCTTCACCCTGACCCACTTCTCCGCCACCGCACTGCCCGGCTGGTGGGCCGTCCTGCTCGCGGTCATCGGCTTCGGCTCGCTCCTGTGGGGCGCGCACGCGCTCGTGCTCACCTCGCTGTTCGCGTTCCGCGCCCGGGACACCGCCCGCCTCGCCGGGTACTTCCTGATCCGCCGCGGCGGTGTCACCCTCCGCGCCGCCTCGCTGCTCGTCCTCACGGGCGCCATGACCGCCCTGCTGACCGAGGCCCTGCCCGCCCTGCTGGCCGCCCCGCTGCTGCTGTCCCTGCTGCACAGCGGCAGGCCGGTGATCGCCGAGACCCAGGAGGACTTCACCGTATGACCCCGCCCCGCACCCCGAAGATCCCCTACGGCGGCGACTACAACCCCGAGCAGTGGCCACAGGAGGTGTGGGACGAGGACCACCGCCTGTTCACCCGGGCCGGCATCGACACCCTCACCGTCGGCGTCTTCTCCTGGTCGCTGACCCAACCGGCCGAGGACACCTACGACTTCACGGTCCTCGACCGGGTCCTCGACCGGGCGGCCGCTGAGGGACGGCAGGTCTGCCTGGCCACCGGCACGGCGGCCCTCCCGCCGTGGCTCGCCAAGAAGTACCCGGAGGTCAACCGCACCGACTTCGAGGGCCGTCGGCACCGCTACGGCCAGCGCCACAACTTCTGCCCCAGCTCACCGGCGTACCGCCGACTGTCCACCTCGCTGGCCGCACGGCTGGCCGAACGGTACGCGGACCACCCGGCGTTGCTGGCCTGGCACATCAACAACGAGTACGGCGGCACCTGTTACTGCGAGCTGTGCGCCGACGCGTTCAGGAGTTGGCTCCGCGAGAGGTACGCGACCCTCGACGCCCTCAACGACGCCTGGTACACGACCTTCTGGTCGCACCGCTACACCGACTGGGACGAGATCGAGCCCCCGAACGCCCTCACCGAACACTGGCGCGGCCCCGACCACACCGCCTTCCAGGGCACCACCCTCGACTACTTCCGCTTCACCACCGACGCCCTGCTCGGCTGCTTCCTCGCCGAGAAGGAGGTGATCCGCGCCCATGACCAGGACACCCCCGTCACCACCAACTTCATGGGCATGTTTCGCCCCCTCGACTACCACCGCTGGGCGCCCCACCTCGACTTCGCGTCCTGGGACAGCTACCCGCCCCTCGACGCGCCGCCCACCTGGCCCGCCCTCGCCCACGACCTGATGCGCGGCCTCAAGGACGGCGCCCCCTTCTGGCTGATGGAACAGACCCCCTCCACCACCGCCTGCCGGGACGTCAACCCGCTGCGGCGACCGGGCGAACTCCGTCTCGCCACCTTCCAGGCCGTCGCCCACGGCGCCGACGCGGCCCTCTACTTCCAGATGCGCGCCTCGCGCGGCGCCTGCGAGAAGTACATCGGGGCGGTGATCGGCCACGCGGGCCGCGACGACACCCGAGTCTTCCGTGAAGTGACGGACCTGGGGCGGGAGTTGGAGCTGCTGGGCAGCGCGACCCTGGGCGCCCGCACCCCCGCCCGCACCGCCCTGCTCTTCGACTGGGACAGCTGGTGGGCCCTGGAGATCTCCGACGGCCCGTCCCGACCGGTCCGCTACCAGGACACCGTCCACGCCTACTACCGGGCCGCCCGCGAGGCCGGCGCCGACGTGGACGTGATCCCGCAGACCGCCGACCTCACCCCGTACGACGTGGTGCTCGCGCCCGTCCTGCACATGGTCAAGGGCGATCTGGCCGCCCGCCTCGAAACGGTCGCCGCACGCGGCGGCACGGTCCTGTCGACCTTCCTCTCCGGCCGCGTCGACGAACACGACCTGGCCTTCCTCACCGATGTCCCCGGTCCGCTCGCCCCCCTGATGGGTATCCGCGTCGACGAATGGGACTCCCGCCCCCAGGACGTCGTACAGCCCGTCGAGCTGGGGGAGTCGAGCTACTCGGCGCGGCTGGTCTTCGAGATCGTGCAGCCGCGCGGCGCCGAGCCGGTCGGCACCTACGGCGCCGACTTCTACGCGGGCACCCCCGCCGTGACCCGGAACCGGTTCGGCGAGGGCGAGGGCTGGTACGTCGCCACCGCCCTCGACCAGCCGGGCGTCGACCAGGTCGTCCGGGAGATCCTCGCCCGCCACGACCTGATCGGCCCGTACTCCGACCACCCGACCGTCGAGTCCGCGACCCGTGTCGCCCCCGACGGGACCCGCCTCCTCTTCCTCCTCAACCACGCCCCCGAACCGGCCCGCCTGACCGCCCACGCCACCGCCACCGACCTGCTCACCGGCAAACGGGTCGACCAGGGCGAGCCACTCACCCTCGACCCGCTCGGCACAGTGATCCTGCGGTTTCAGTAGATGCGACGCCCATGTGCGTCGGGCACATGCGACTTGCGGAAGAAGTAACTGTTGATCTGATCGCGCCACTCGCGGGCACTCCGGAGCTGCTCCTCGTACCGCTCCGCGACCCGCGCGTGGCGTGCCGGATCGACCAGACCCGCCAGCGAGGCCCACACCTCCCGCGCCTCCGCCACCTCCTCCACGCCCTCGAAGTGCGTGTCGTAGATGTGCTGGATCACTGTCTTCCCGCTCTTCAACATCTGCTCGTACGCCATGTGGTGGAAGAACAGCAGCAGTTCGTCGGGGCAGGTGTCCGGCGACTCGTACACCTCGGCCCAGGGCTTGGCGTACTGCCCCGCGTAGCCCGTCCCGGTCGCCGCACTCCGGTCGACACCGATGCCGTCCCGGTCGGCGAAGTGGTAGGTCCCCCAGGGGCTGTACTCGTAGCCGTCGACGCTCGGGCCGTAGTGATGGCCGGGCTGCACCATGAAGCCCACCCCGAGCGGCGCGGTGTACTTCTCGTACGTCCGCCACGAACCGTCGAGAACCGCGTGGAGCCCTGCCTCCAACCGGGCGGGGTCGGAGGTCGCGCCGGGCGTGAAGGTGAGCCGGATCCACTCGTCGAGGACGGCACCGGGATCCGCGTCCGGCCGCCAGGCCAGCCGTCCGAAGGTGTACAGGTTCGCCTGGGCGAGGGGATGCCCGGTCCAGAACGGGTCGTCGCCGACATTGGACACCGCCACCAGCCCGCCCCGCGCCAGCGCCCCGACCGGGTCCTGGCCGTCCGGCCGGAACCGCAGCACCTCGCTCCACATCGGCCCGAGCCAGCACACGTGCCGCTGCTGCCCGGTGTACTCCTGGGTGGCCTGCACCTCCACTGCCAGCCGGGTCCGCGGCATCGCGCCGATCAGCGGTGACACCGGTTCGCGTACCTGGAAGTCCAGCGGGCCGTGCTTCACCTGGAGGACCGCGTTGGCGGCGAACTCCCCGTCCAGCGGCGTGAAATGGTCGTACGCGGCCCGCGCCCGGTCCGTCGTCCGGTCCCGCCAGTCCTGCCGGTGGTCGTAGACGAAGGCCCGCCAGTGCACGGTCCCGCCGTACCCCGCGGCGGAGCCGCTGTCAGCTGCGGCGAGCGCGGCGGCCAGCATGTTCGCGCCGTCCGCGTGGCTGCGCCCGTACGCGAAGGGACCCGGCTGCCCCTCCGAGTCGGCCTTCACCACGTATCCGCCGAAGTCCGGTATCGCCTCGTACACCCGCTCGGTCGCCTCGGCCCACCAGCCGCGCACCGCCTCGTCCAGCGGGTCCGCCGTCGGGAGTCCGCCGAGCACCATGGGCGCGGCGAAGCCGACCGAGAGATGGGTCCTGATCCCGTACGGCCGCAACGCGCCCGCGATGTCGGCGACTTCACCGATCCGGTCCGTGAGCAGGTGTGCCTCGGTCTCGTGCACGTTGACGTTGTTCACCGCCACAGCGTTGATCCCGCAGGCGGCCAGCAGCCGGCCGTAGGCCCGCACCCGGGCCTGCTCCCCGCGCGCCCGGCCGTCCGCCCAGAACAGCGACCCGCCCGCGTAGCCGCGCTCCACCTGGCCCATGACCGGGTGCACGGCCACGTTGTCCCAGTGGTCCACCATCCGCAGCGCCACCGCCGGACGGTGGGTCTGTCGAGCCGGCTCCCCGGCGAAGGCGTCCTCGCCGAGCCGGACGACGTGGAACAGGCCGTACAGCAGCCCGGCCGGCCCGGACGCGGTCACGGTCGTCCGGCCGCGCTCACGCACGAACGTGAAGGCCTCGGAGTCCTCAGAGTTTTCAGAGTCCTCGGGGTCCTCGGAGTCCTCGGCACCGGTCAGTTCCAGCACCAGGTCGTACCCGGGAGCGCCCGGCTCGACGTCGCGTACGACACGACCACCGAACCGGGCGCAGGCCTCGGCCACCTCCCCGTGCACCGTCTCCACCAGCGGCCCCGATCCGCGGATCAGGGTCCGCCTGCCACCGAGCGGCCGAAAGGCCTCCGGTGGCAGCCAGGCCGGGTCGACACCCTCGGGCAGGACGGGCACGGAAAACGGCACGGGACCCCCAACTCGACTGCTCAGACGAGCAGTTCCACCTCCGACACCACCGCCTCGCCATCGACGACCAGACGGTACTTCTCGTAGCTACCCGGGGTTCCCACCGAGAACGCACGTGTCTGTCTGTCCCACGCGAAGGACTGCCCGGAGCGCTTGTCCAGGGTCTTCCACGTGGTCCCGTCGGCGGAGCCCTGGAGCGTCCAGCCGGCCGGTGCCTTCGTGTGGTCCGCCGACGAGGTCAGCGTGTACTGGAGCGCCTTGACCCGCGCGGAGACCGGCAGGTCCACGGCCGACGTCACACTCGCGTCCGTCGCCGACGTGTTGTCGAACAGGGCGCCCTCACCCTTCAGTACGTCCGCACGCGGGGCGGGCGCCTTGTCGTCCTGGGTGATCGACACCGGAGCCGCGTTCTTGCCGGTGCCCCACGACGACGGCTTCGATCCCATGTCGAAGTCGAGGACCCCGCCCTTCGCCAGCAGCGAGTGCGGCAGTGAAGTCGACGTCCATGAACGGCCGTTGACCTTCAGCCCCTGCACGTACACGTTCTTCGCGCTGTTCTTCGGCGCCCTGACGACCAGGTCCCGGCCGTTCTCCAGATGGACCGTCGCCTTGGTGAACAGCGGGGAGCCGACGGCGTATTCGCCGCTGCCCATCACCAGCGGGTAGAAGCCGAGCGCGGAGAACAGGAACCAGGCCGACTGCTCGCCGTTGTCCTCGTCACCGTGATAGCCCTGCCCGATCTCGCTGCCGGTGTACAGCCGCGACAGCACCTCACGCACGTTCCGCTGGGCCTTCCAGGGCTGCCCGGCCGCGTCGTACATGTAGTTGACGTGGTGCGCGACCTGGTTGGAGTGGCCGTACATGCCCATCCGGACGTCCCGCGCCTCCGTCATCTCGTGGATGACGCCGCCGTAGGAGCCGACGAAGTCCGGTGAGGCGGTCTCCGGGGTGGCGAAGTACTCGTCGAGCTTCTCGGCGAGGCCGCCGCGGCCGCCGTAGAGATTGGCGAGGCCCCGGCTGTCCTGCGGCGCGGTGAAGGCGTACCCCCAGCCGTTGGTCTCGGTGTAGTCGTAGCCCCACACCCGCGGGTCGTACGTAGAGGACTCGACGCGCCAGTCGCCCTTCGTGTCCCGGCCCTGGAAGAAGCCGGCCTTGGAGTCGAAGAGGTTCACATAGTCCTGGGCCCGGTTGAGGAAGTAGTCCGACTCCTCCTTGTAGCGCTTCTCGCCGGTCTTCTTGTACAGGGCCTGGCCCATCCTCGCTATGCCGTAGTCGTTGAGGTAGCCCTCGAGCGCCCACGACAGGCCCTCGTGCGTGTCGCTGCTCGTGTAGCCGAGGAAGGGCGAGGTCGCCATGCCCTTGCGGCCGACACCGGGGGAGGGGGGTACGACGGTCGCGTTCTTCAGGGCCGCGTCGTACGCCGACTTCGCGTCGAAGTCGACGCCCTTGACGTACGCGTCCGCGAAGGCCACGTCCGACGAGGTGCCGGTCATCAGGTCCGCGTACCCGGGTGAGGACCAGCGCGAGGTCCAGCCGCCGTCCTTGTACTGCTGGACGAACCCGTCGACCATCTCCCCGGCCTGACCGGGCGTCAGGAGTGAGTAGGCCGGCCAGGTGGTCCGGTAGGTGTCCCAGAAGCCGTTGTTGACGTACACCTTGCCGTCCACGATCTTCGCGCCGGTGTGCGTCGGAGTGTCCGGGCCGGGCATCGGCGAGAACGGGGAGGCGTACTGGTACTTCGAACCCACCTTCTCGAAACCGGAGTTGGGGTACAGATAGAGCCGGTACAGGCTGGAGTACAGCGTGGTCAGCTGGTCCGGCGTCGCCCCCTCCACCTCGACCTTGCCGAGGATCCTGTCCCACTGCTGCTGGGCGCGCGACTTCACCTTCTCGAAGGAGGTGCCGTCCGGGATCTCCTGACGCAGGTTGTCCTTCGCCTGGTCGAGGCTGATGAGCGAGGTCGCCAGGCGCAGGGTGACGGTCCGGTCGGCACCGGCGTCGAAGCGCAGATACCCCTTGACCCCGGCGGCGGACCCGTCGCTCACGGGCTTGTCGAACACGCCGTACACGAAGAGCCGGGTGGCACCGGTCGACAGCCCGGACTTCACGTCCGAGTACCCGGTGACGGTCCCGTTCTCCTTGTCGAGTGTCAGCCCCGCCTGGTCGGTCACGTTGTCGAAGAGCACGCTCGCGTCGTCACCGGGGTAGGTGAACCGGAGCGCCGCCGCGTGGTCGGTCGGCGTCATCTCCGCCTTCAGCCCGTTCTCGAACCGCACCCCGTAGTAGTACGGCCGCGCGGTCTCGTTCTCGTGCCGGAAGGCCAGCTCGCGCGCCTCACGCCCGGTGTCCGGGGTGCCGGACGCGGCCGACGGCATCACCTGGAAGGTCTGCCGGTCGCCCATCCAGGGGCTCGGCTCATGGCTCGCGCTGAACGCCTGGACGGTCGGTAGGTTGTCCGCGTTGTTGGCCCGTGCGTAGTCGTACAGCCAGCTCAGCGATGACGCGTTGGTCACCGGCGTCCAGAAGTTGAAGCCATGCGGCACCGCCGTCGCCGGGAAGTTGTTGCCCCGCGAGAAACCGCCGCTGGAGTTGGTGCCCCGGGTGGTCAGCGCGTAGTCCGACAGATGGGCCTTCGGCTTCTCGGGAGCGGCCCGCTCGATCGTCACGTCGTCCAGCCAGCCCCGGAACTTCGCCGGACCCTTCGGGGAGTCGTACGCCAGCAGGATCCGGTCGACGGTCTTACCGGCCGCGACCGACCCGATCCGTGAGGCGACGTTGTTCCACTGGTTGACGTAGAGCACCTTGGAGGCGCCCTGCCCCTGCGGTGAGAGTGCGAATCCGTGCTGGTCGGTGGCTTTGAGGCCGCTCAGATAGGTGCCGTCGGTGAAGGCCAGGTCCACGGACACGTTCGTGGCGTCGTAGTCCCGGTCCCCGTCCGCCATCGACGGGAAGATCCGGTAGGAGAGCCGGGTGTCCCGGCCGACCGGCACGTTCACGTCGAAGACCTTGTTGTACGAGTAGGCCCGCCCGTCCGCCGTATGCCGTCCGGCGTAACGCAGGGCCCTCTTTCCGGTGAAGCCGGCGCCCGACTTCGCGGTGGGCGATCCGCTCGGGCCGCGGTCGACCAGCGACAGCATGTCCTGCGGAACCGGGCCGTCGTCGCCGCCGGTGGAGAACTGCACGTCGGCGAGTTGCAGGATGCCGTCGGCGCCGTTGTTGCGGGTGATGTCCAGCCGGAAGTGCTGGTACTCGGCGGCGGCCGCCTCCGGGATGTCGTACGTCTTCGTCTGGAATCGCTCGGAGAAGGATTGGTCCGAGCGGGTGTCGAGGGTCTTCCAGTCCTTGCCGTCGGTGGAGCCCTTGAGGGTCCAGTCCTTCGGGTCGCGCTCCTCGGCGTCGTTCGCCGAGGTCAGCGCGTACCGGACCACCTTCACCGGTTTGTCCAGGTCGAACTCGGCCCAGCCGGTGGACTCGAAGGCCAGCCACTTGGTGCCGGGTTCGCCGTCGACGAGGTTGTCCTTCACCTCGCCGCCGCCGGTGTTCTCGGCGCTCGCCCGGACGTCGGTGACGTGGTCGGTCACATTGCCGGGGATGCCGGTGCTGTAGCCGCCGTCGACGCCGGAGGCGCGTTTGCCGCCGTCCGGTGCCGTGTCGACGGTGTTGAGCCAGTCGGGTGCCGGATCGTCCGCCTCGAAGGAGGACGCGAACCCCCGGTCGGCGGCCGCGGGCGCCTGCGGAAAGGCGACCGCCGCCCCCTGGGACCCCACCGCCAATGCGAAGGCGGCCGTCAACGCGACCGCCGAACCCCGCCCACCCGTTGAAACACGTCTGTGCCGAACCCTGTGCTGCTGCATACGCGAGCAACCCCTCCTGCGCTGCGGACAACGTTGTCAACTTCTCTGCGCAAGGACCAGTAGTTGCTCAAGTGGGCAGTGTTGTCAAGGGTGTTGACTGTGGCATTCGAGGCCTATGTCAGGGATTTTTCCGGCAAGCGGCGCACAGGGCGCTCATATTTCCGCGAGGTCTCAACTCGGAAAAGACCGATGGTCAACCTTGCGTACGATCTTGCTCCGTTGGCAGGAAGTGGACTATACCTGTCGGCGATTCACACGATCCGCACGGCATGATCGAACTCGCACGATCCGCACTTCCCGCACGACCCTGCTTGACCTGACCGCGGTGCCCGGGAGGATCCGGTTCACCGCCTGAGTCCTGGAGAAGGCGAGGACTTGAGCATGGGATCCACTTCCGCCGAGAACAACGGCACCGGTGGCGTCGGCCGCCGCGATCTGATCAAGCGGTCCGCCGCATTGGGCCTGATCGCAGTCCCCACGATGAGCTTCCTTTCGGCGTGCGCCAGCAGTGGCGGCGACGACAGTGGCGACAAGGCCAAGGCCGGCAAGAAGACCGCGAAGAACCCGCTGGCCGTGAACGAGACCGCGGGAATGGAATTCGTCCTGTTCGACGGCGGCTTCGGCAAGGAGTACGCCCAGGACGCCGTGAAGATCTACCAGAAGGACTTCCCCAAGGCCAAGGTGAAGTTCGCCGCCACCCAGAAGATCCAGTCCACCCTCCAGCCCCGCTTCAACCAGGGCACCCCGCCGGACCTCATCGACAACTCCGGCGCAGAGCAGATGGACATGGGCGTCCTGGCCGGAAAGAACCAGCTCGCCGACCTCACCCCGCTGCTGGACGCCGCGTCCTACGACGACCCGAACAAGAAGGTCCGTGACACGCTGCGTCCCGGCATCGTGGAGATGGGCCAGCTCGACGGCGACCCGGTCTGGATCATGTACTACGCCTACACGGTGTACGGCGTCTGGTACTCGCAGAAGGCGCTGGACTCCCTCGACGCCACATATCCCGAGACCTGGGACCAGATGCTCGCGGTGTGCGAGAAGGCCAAGAAGAAGGGCATGGCCGGCTGGACGTACGCGGGCAAGTACCCGTACTACCTCCCCTTCTCGCTCTACGCGATGATCGGCAAGGTGGGCGGTGTCGAGGTGCTCGACGCCATCGACAACCTGGAGCCGAACGCCTGGAAGCACCCGGCGGTCAAGGCGTGTTTCGACGCCTACTACGAGCTCTACAAGAAGGGCTACATCCTCAAGGGCACGCCCGGTCTGGACCACATCCAGTCGCAGACCGCGTGGGCCAAGGGCAAGGCGCTGTTCATCCCGAACGGCTCCTGGGTGGAGAACGAGTCGGCGAACGTCATCCCGAAGGACTTCGACCTGGCGGTCTCCGCGCCCACCGGTATCGACTCCTCCGACAAGCTGCCCTTCGGCACCATCTGGGCCTCCGGCGGCGAGCCCTTCATCGTCCCCGCCAAGGCGAAGAACGGCGCGGGCGGCATGGAGCAGCTGCGCATCATGCTCAGCGAGGCGTCCTCGAAGAACTTCACCAGCAAGGTCAAGTCGCTGACCGCGTTCAACGGCGGCACCGAGGGCATCACCCTCACCCCGGGCCTCAAGTCCGGCGTCGCGGCGCTGGAGAAGGCCGGCAGCAATGTGGTGAATCCGCGGATGCAGGACTGGTACGTGCAACTCCAGAAGGAGAAGATCGGGGTCTCCGGCCTCGGCGAGATGATGGCCGGCCGCCTTACTCCGGCCGAGGCCATCAAGAAGATCCAGGCTTACGCCGACGAGACCGCCAAGGACAGCTCGATCAAGCACTACAAGCACCAGTAGACGAACCGGAGAATCGATGCAGCACGGCAAGTACCGGTTCATCGTGGGGTTTCTGGCGCTGCCCCTCGGACTGTACGCGCTCTTCGTGGTCTGGCCGTTCATCCAGTCCATCTACTACTCGTTCACGGACTGGACCGGCCTGAGCCCCGAATTCAAGATGGTCGGCCTGGACAATTACCGGAGGATGCTGGACGACGAGATCTTCTGGAAGTCCTTGCAGCACAGCTTGATGTTCGCGGTCGTGCTGCCCATCGTGACGATCAGCCTGGCGCTGTTCTTCGCCTTCATGATCAATGTCGGTGGGCGCAGAAGGAGGGGCGGGCCGGTCATTTCCGGTGTCCGGGGCTCTTCCTTCTACAAGATCGTCTACTTCTTCCCGCAGGTGCTCTCGATCGCGATCGTCGCTCTGCTGTTCGCTTTCGCGTACAACCCGGACAGTGGCGCCATCAACTCACTGCTGCGCGGGATCGGCCTCGACAGCGTCCAGCCGCTCTGGCTGGGCGACCCGAGCCTGGCCCTGTGGTGCGTGATGGCGGTGCTCGTCTGGTCCACGGTCGGCTTCTTCGTGGTCCTCTTCTCCGCCGGGATGGCCTCCATCCCGGCGGACCTCTACGAGGCCGCGCTGCTCGACGGGGCCGGCCGTGCCGCCACGTTCTTCCGGATCACCCTGCCGCTGCTGTGGGACACCGTGCAGTCCGGCTGGGTCTACATGGGCATCCTCGCCCTGGGCGCCGAGTCGTTCGCGGTCGTACAGATCATGACGACCGGGCCGGGCGGTCCCGACTACTCGACCACCGTCATGGTCCTGTACGTGTACCAGAAGGCGTTCCGCGACGGGCAGGCCGCCTATGCCACCACCATCGGCGTCGCCCTGCTCGTCGTCACGCTGGCCTTCGCCGCCCTCGTGATGCGGCTCGGACGGCGCGAGCGGCTGGAGTACTGATCAGAATGAAGACGACCGAGCCCCCCGCCCCCCTGCCGGCCGAGTCCGGTGTGCCCGTCGCCAAGGTCGACGTCCCGGCCGGCCCCTCCCGGAAGGAGAAGAAGGAGGGCGGCGTCCTCAACGCCTTCTCGCACGGGATCCTGGTCCTCTGGGCGATCATGGTCGTGCTGCCGCTGGTGTGGGCGTTCATGACGTCCTTCAAGAGCGACAGCGCCATTTTCGGCTCGCCCTGGTCGCTGCCGGACAAGCTGCACTTCGACAACTGGTCGCGGGCCTGGACCGAGGCCAACATGAGCGACTACTTCCTCAACACCATCCTGGTGGTGGGGGGTTCGCTCATCGGCACCCTGGTGCTCGGCTCGATGGCGGCGTACGTGCTGGCCCGCTTCGACTTCCCGGGCAACCGGTTCATCTACTTCCTGTTCATCGGCGGCATGAGCTTCCCGATCATGCTGGCGCTGGTCCCGCTGTTCTACGTCGTGAACAACATGGGTCTGCTGAACACGATCCACGGGCTGATCCTGGTCTACATCGCCTACTCGCTGCCGTTCACGGTGTTCTTCCTGACCGCGTTCTTCCGCACCCTGCCGACCTCCATCGCGGAGGCGGCGTTCGTGGACGGGGCCTCGCACTCCAGGACGTTCTTCCAGATCATGCTGCCGATGGCCAAGCCCGGCCTGATCAGCGTGGGGATCTTCAACTTCCTGGGGCAGTGGAACCAGTACATGCTGCCGACCGTGCTGAACACCGACCCGGACAAACGCGTCCTCACCCAGGGTCTGGTCCAGCTGGCGGTGAGCCAGGGGTACAAGGGCGACTGGTCAGGTCTGTTCGCGGGCCTGGTCATGGCGATGCTGCCGGTGCTCGCGGCGTACATCGTCTTCCAGCGTCAGGTGGTGCAGGGGCTGACCGCCGGTGCCCTGAAGTAACCGCTCGACCACGGTGCGCGGCGCCGCTCCCGGTTTCTCGGGGGCGGCGTTCGCGCGTGTGTCCGCGCACCCGGATGCGGCTCAACCTCTTGACGGGAGGCAACCCGAACGGCTCAGCTTAGAGTTCACTAGTTGGACATAGACGGGGCCTCATTGAAGCGGTCCCGCGCGCAGGAGGTCGTCGTGGAGACTCCGGGTTCGCAGTCGTCGCTGCACCGAGCCAACCTGGAACGTGTCGTACGAGCCGTGCGGCTGGCCGGGTCCCTCACGCAGGCGGAGATCGCGCGGACGACGGGCCTGTCCGCGGCGACCGTCTCCAACATCGTGCGCGAGCTCAAGGGCAGCGGAACCGTCGAGGTCACGCCCACCTCGGCGGGCGGCCGAAGGGCCCGCAGCGTCTCCCTGAGCGGCGACGCCGGCATCGTCATAGGGGTCGATTTCGGGCACACCCATCTGCGGGTGGCGGTCGGGAACCTGGCCCATCAGGTGCTGGCCGAGGAGTCCGAGCCGCTGGATGTGGACGCCTCCGCGGCGCAGGGCTTCGATCGGGCGGAACAGCTGGTCACCCGGTTGATCGAGGCCACCGGAGTGGATCGCTCCAAGATCGCCGGCGTGGGGCTCGGCGTCCCCGGCCCGATCGACGTGGAGTCCGGCACCCTCGGCTCGAGCGCCATCCTTCCCGGCTGGGCCGGCACCAGGCCCGCCGAGGAGCTGCACGGCCGGCTCGGCGTGCCTGTTCACGTGGACAACGACGCCAATCTCGGCGCCCTGGGCGAGCTGGTCTGGGGGAGTGGCCGGGGGGTGCGCGACCTGGCCTACATCAAGGTGGCGAGCGGGGTCGGAGCGGGCCTGGTGATCAGCGGGAAGATCTACCGCGGCCCAGGTGGCACCGCGGGAGAAATAGGACATATTACACTTGATGAGTCCGGCCCGGTCTGCCGTTGCGGAAACCGGGGCTGCCTGGAGACCTTCGCGGCCGCGCGCTATGTGCTTCCGCTGCTCCAGTCCAGTCACGGCACCGATCTGACGATGGAAGGCGTGGTGCGACTGGCGCGGGACGGAGACCCTGGCTGTCGTCGGGTGATCGCCGACGTCGGCCGCCATATCGGCAGTGGAGTCGCCAATCTCTGCAATCTGCTGAACCCGAGCCGGGTGGTCCTGGGCGGTGATCTCGCCGAGGCCGGTGAGCTGGTGCTCGGGCCGATCAGGGAGTCCGTGGGCCGCTATGCGATCCCCAGTGCGGCACGCCAGCTCTCCGTTCTCCCGGGGGCCCTTGGTGGCCGTGCGGAAGTGCTTGGAGCGCTCGCTCTCGCGCTCAGCGAGATGGGTGATTCAACCCTTTTGGACGGCACGCTGCATGCGGCGACACCCGCCTTCACTTAGAGAACGGATGGCACCGTTGCCAACCCGTTAAGGATTTACTTCTTGACGTCGCACGTGTGGCCGAGTTGACTTCCAGCCACCTCGGCCGCAACGACGCGGCCTCGTCAGGGAGGTTTCTGAAGTGAATACGCGTATGCGTCGTGCCGCTGTTGCCGTCGCCGCCAGTGCCATGGCGGTTTCGCTGGCCGCCTGTGGCAGCGCCAAGGAGTCCGGAGACAAGGCCGAGGCCTCGGGCTCCGCATCGAAGAGCGACAACATCAAGGTCGGTCTGCTCCTTCCGGAGAACAAGACCGCCCGGTACGAGAAGTTCGACAAGCCCCTGATCGAGAAGAAGATCAAGGAGCTCACGGACAACAAGGCCGAAGTCCTGTACAACAACGCGCGGCAGGACGCGAGCCTGCAGTCCCAGCAGGTCGACACGATGATCACCAACAAGGTGGACGTCCTCATCGTGGACGCCGTGGACGCGAAGGCCATCAAGAACTCGGTCCAGAAGGCCGTGGACCAGGGCATCAAGGTCGTCGCCTACGACCGCCTCGCCGAGGGCCCGATCAGCGCCTACACCTCGTTCGACAACGAGGAGGTCGGCAAGACCCAGGGCGCCGCCCTGCTGAAGGCCCTGGGTTCCAAGGCCACCAAGTCCTCCAAGATCGTCATGATCAACGGTTCGGTCACCGACCCGAACGCCGCCCAGTTCAAGGCGGGCGCGCACTCCGCGCTGGACGGCAAGGTCACCGTCGCCAAGGAGTACGACACCAAGGAGTGGTCGCCGGACAACGCCAACTCCGAGATGGAGGCGGCGATCTCCGCGGTCGGCGGGAAGAACATCGCGGGTGTCTACTCCGCGAACGACGGCATGGCCGGCGGTATCATCACCGCCCTCAAGGCCGCCGGTCTCAAGGTCCCCGTCACCGGCCAGGACGCCGAACTCTCCGCCGTGCAGCGGGTCATCGTCGGCGACCAGTACATGAGCGTGTTCAAGTCCTACCCGTCGGAGGCGAGCGTCGCCGGCGAGATGGCCGTCGCGCTGGCCAAGGGCGAGAGCCTGGGCTCCATCGCCAAGGACAAGGTCTCCAGCGGCAGTGCGAAGGACGTCCCGTCCGTGCTGGTCCCGGTCGTCTCGCTGACCAAGGACAACATCAACGACACGGTCATCAAGGAGGGCTACTACACGCCCGCCGAGATCTGCACCGGCAAGTACAAGGCCGCCTGCGACGAGCTCGGCATCAAGTAAGCAGCCTCAAGTCCCCTGTCCGGGTACGGGAGTTCGACCGTGAATCCCCGTACCCGGAAGCTCCCGTAGGGACATGACTGCTCCCCAGTCTCCGCCGGCGCCCCGTACATCAGACAGCCCCGCAAGCTCGTCGCGGGGCGCCGGACGGAACATCCCCCAGACTTTCTTTCTGCACAACCTCCCGCCGGGTCAGGCGGCGAAGGAGATGGTTAACGTGTCCGCTACGCCCGTGCTGGCGTTGCGCGGGGTCTCCAAGCGGTTCGGTGCCGTTCAGGCGCTCACCGACGTAGAGCTTGAGGTCCATGCCGGTGAAGTGGTCGCCCTGGTGGGCGACAACGGCGCCGGAAAGTCCACGCTGGTCAAGACGATCGCCGGCGTGCACCCCATCGATGAGGGCGTCATCGAGTGGGACGGCAAGTCCGTCCAGATCAACCGACCGCACGACGCCCAGGCCCTGGGCATCGCGACGGTCTACCAGGACCTCGCGCTGTGCGACAACATCGATGTCGTCGGCAACCTCTTCCTCGGCCGCGAGGTGAGGAAGTGGGGCGTGCTGGACGAGGTCGAGATGGAGCGACGTTCGCAGGAGTTGCTGCGGACGCTGTCCATCCGTATCCCGAGCGTCCGTATCCCGATCGCCTCGCTCTCCGGCGGTCAACGCCAGACGGTGGCCATCGCCCGCTCCATGCTCGGCGAGCCCAAGCTGGTCATCCTGGACGAGCCCACCGCCGCCCTCGGTGTCGAGCAGACCGCGCAGGTCCTCGACCTCGTCGAGAGGCTGCGCGAGCGCGGCCACGCGGTGATCCTCATCAGCCACAACATGGCCGACGTCAAGGCGGTGGCCGACAAGGTCGCCGTGCTGCGTCTGGGCCGCAACAACGGTGTCTTCGAGGTCAAGACGACCTCGCAGGAGGAGATCATCTCCGCCATCACCGGTGCCACCGAAAATGCCGTGACCCGTCGTGCGGCCCGCACGACCAGCACGAACGGGGAGGTTTCCAAGTGAGCTTCGACAAGACCTCCGCGACCTCGCAGGGCGGCGTCGCCGTCGACACCCAAGAGGCCGCCGCTGCCGCGGTGACCGCGGTCGATCCCCGGCTCCTCGTACGCGAGCAGGGACTCAAGGGCTACGTCGGTGAGTTCAAGCGCAAGATGAGGACCGGCGAGCTCGGCTCGATCCCGGTCGTCATCGGCCTGATCGTCATCTGCGTCGTCTTCCAGAGCCTGAACTCCAACTTCCTGTCCGCGCAGAACCTGAGTGACATCACCGTCACCATGGTCGGCACGGGCATGATCTCCGTCGGCATCGTCTTCGTGCTGCTGCTCGGCGAGATCGACCTGTCGGTCGGCTCGGTCAGTGGCGCGGCCAGCGCCATCGCGGCCGTCCTGGCGGTCAACCAGGGCTGGCCCGAGTGGTTGGCGGTGCTCGCCGCCGTCGCCGCGGGTGCGGCCATCGGCGCGGCACACGGTTTCTTCTTCGCGGTGCTCGGCGCTCCCGCCTTCGCCGTGACCCTGGCCGGCCTGCTGTTCTGGCTGGGCTTCATGCTCAAGATCCTGGGCGAGAACGGCACGATCAACCTCGACAGCGAAGGGCTGATCGGCAAGCTGACCACGTACTTCTTCACGGACGTGGCCGCCGCGTACGTGCTGGCAGCGGTCGTGGTCGTGGTGTTCTTCCTCACCTCGTTCCTGGGCAACCGGCGCCGGGAGGCCGCGGGCATCCCGTCCCGGCCGCTCAGCGACACCCTCATGCGGACGGTCCTGCTGGCCGTGGTCGCCTTCGCGGCGGGGTACATGTACAACCAGTACAAGGGCCTGCCGTTGGCCACGGTGATCTTCCTGGCGTTCCTGATCGCGACCGACTTCGTGCTGCGTCGCACCGCCTACGGTCGCAAGATCTTCGCGCTCGGCGGCAGCGTTGAGGCGTCCCGGCGTGCGGGTATCAACGTCACCGCGGTCCGGGTCTCGGTCTTCGCGATCTCGGGCGGTCTCGCGGCGGTCGGCGGTCTGTTCCTGGCGTCGAAGATCGCGTCGGCCAACCAGAGCGCCGGCACCGGTGACCTGCTGATGAACGCGATCGCCGCGGCCGTCATCGGCGGCACCTCGCTGTTCGGTGGCCGTGGCCGGACCTGGAACGCGCTCCTCGGTGTGCTGGTCATCGTCTCGATCCAGTACGGTCTCCAGCTGGAGTCCATCGCCGAGCCGGTCAAGTACATGATCACCGCGGCGGTTCTGCTGACGACGGTCGTGATCGACTCGGTCACCCGTAAGACACAGAAGACCGCGGGTCGCGCCTAACCGTACGAACCCCTGTGCCCGGCACCCATGGTGGTGCCGGGCACAGTCATGTCGTAGGAACGGCACATCATGGGTACAGCCGATCGCGTGACGCATCACGCACCGCCCCGGCGTCGGCCGCATGGGCGGACAATTAGACTCGACGAGCCCGGAAACAGCTCGATCAGCTCTACTGCAAGGAGGCACGGGTGCCGCTGCTGACCCGCATCAGGGGACCGCGCGATCTGGACCGGCTCAGCCTGGAGCAGCTGGACCAGCTGGCCGAGGAGATCCGGACCTTCCTCGTCGACGCCGTCTCCAAGACCGGCGGCCACCTCGGCCCCAACCTCGGTGTGGTCGAGCTCACCATCGCCCTGCACCGGGTGTTCGAATCACCCAAGGACAAGGTGCTCTGGGACACCGGCCACCAGTCCTACGTGCACAAGCTGCTCACCGGCCGTCAGGACTTCGCCAGGCTGAAGATGAAGGGCGGTCTGTCCGGCTACCCCTCGCAGGCCGAGTCCGAGCACGACGTCATCGAGAACAGCCACGCCTCCACGGTCCTCGGCTGGGCCGACGGCATCGCCAAGGCCAACCAGATCCTCGAACGCGAGGACCACGTGGTCGCCGTGATCGGCGACGGCGCTCTCACCGGCGGTATGGCCTGGGAGGCGCTCAACAACATCGCCGACGCCAAGGACCGCCCGCTGGTCATCGTCGTCAACGACAACGAGCGGTCGTACGCGCCGACCATCGGCGGCCTCGCCAACCACCTCGCGACCCTGCGGACCACCGACGGGTACGAGCGCTTCCTGGCCCGCGGCAAGGACCTCCTGGAGCGCACTCCGGTCGTCGGCAGGCCCCTCTACGAGACCCTCCACGGCGCCAAGAAGGGCCTCAAGGACTTCATCGCGCCCCAGGGCATGTTCGAGGACCTCGGCCTGAAGTACGTCGGCCCGATCGACGGCCACGACATCGAGGCCCTGGAGTCGGCGCTGGCCCGTGCCAAGCGCTTCGGCGGACCCGTCATCGTGCACTGCCTCACCGAGAAGGGCCGTGGCTACCAGCCCGCCCTCCAGGACGAGGCCGACCGCTTCCACGGCATCGGGCCCATCCACCCCGACACCGGTCTGCCGGTCAAGGTCTCGGGCGCCGACTGGACCTCCGTCTTCGGCGACGAGATGGTCGAACTCGGCAAGGAGCGCGAGGACATCGTCGCGATCACGGCGGCGATGCTGCAGCCGGTCGGCCTGAAGAAGTTCGCGGACACCTTCCCGAACCGCATCTACGACGTCGGCATCGCGGAGCAGCACGCCGCCGTCTCCGCCGCGGGCCTGGCGGCGGGCGGGGTGCATCCGGTGTTCGCGGTGTACGCCACCTTCCTCAACCGTGCCTTCGACCAGGTCCTGATGGACGTCGCCCTCCACAAGTGCGGGGTGACGTTCGTACTGGACCGGGCCGGTGTCACCGGCACCGACGGCGCCTCCCACAACGGCATGTGGGACATGTCGATCCTCCAGGTCGTGCCCGGCCTCAGACTGGCCGCCCCGCGCGACGCCGACCAGGTCCGCGCCCAGCTCCGTGAGGCCGTCGCCGTCGACGACGCGCCGACCGTGGTCCGCTTCTCCAAGGGCGCCGTCGGCCCCGCCGTACCGGCCGTGGGACGCGTCGGCGGCATGGACGTGCTGCGCGAGCCGGGCACCGGCACACCGGATGTGCTTCTCGTCTCGGTGGGCGCCCTCGCGCCGATGTGCCTGGAGATCGCGAACCTGCTCGACAAGCAGGGGATCTCCACCACCGTCGTCGACCCGCGCTGGGTCAAACCCGTCGACGAGGCCATGGCCCCGCTCGCCGAGCGGCACCGTGTGGTCGTCACCGTCGAGGACAACTCCCGCGTCGGCGGCGTCGGCTCGACGATCGCGCAGGCCCTGCGGGACGCGGGCGTCGACGTACCGCTGCGCGACTTCGGCATCCCGCCCCGCTTCCTCGACCACGCCTCCCGCGCCGAGGTCCTGGCGGAGATCGGGCTGACCGCGCCCGACATCGCCCGCCAGGTCACCGGCCTGGTCTCGAAGCTGGACGGCATCCCCCACTCCCGGCTGCGCCCGAGCGGGGGGACCCCCATCGGCAGCACGGCGGCCGAGGCCGAACCGGTGGAGTCCGCCCGCGACTGACATGCCCGAACGGGCCGGTCATCCCACTCTTGACAGTGGTATGGCCGGCCCGTTCGCGTGAATACGCCCGCGCCGGGGCATACGCACTACGCCCCCTCTCGATCATGTCGAGGACGAGAAAGCGTGGGAGGTACCCATGAGCAGCACCCTCTTCCGGACGAAGAAGGTCGAGCAGTCCATCCTCGATACCGAGGAACCAGAGCACGCGCTGAAGAAATCCCTCTCCGCGCTGGATCTGACCGTCTTCGGTGTCGGTGTCATCATCGGCACCGGCATCTTCGTCCTGACCGGCACGGTGGCCAAGGACAACGCCGGTCCCGCCACGGCCCTGGCCTTCGTCGTGGCCGGTGTCGTCTGCGCGCTCGCCGCGCTCTGCTACGCCGAGTTCGCCTCCACCGTCCCGGTGGCCGGCTCCGCGTACACCTTCTCGTACGCCTCCCTCGGTGAACTGCCCGCCTGGATCATCGGCTGGGACCTGGTCCTGGAGTTCGCGCTCGGCACCGCGGTGGTCGCGGTCGGCTGGTCCGGCTACATCGCCTCGCTGCTGGACAACGCGGGCTGGCACCTGCCGGCGGCGCTCAGCGGCAGAGAGGGAGCCGACGGCTTCGGCTTCGACATCCTCGCCGCCGCCCTCGTCCTGGTGCTCACCGCCATCCTCGTGGTCGGCACGAAGCTCTCCGCACGGGTCACCGCCGTCGTGGTCGCCATCAAGGTGACCGTCGTCCTGACCGTGATCATCGCGGGCGCCTTCTTCATCAAGGGCGACAACTACGACCCGTTCATCCCCAAGGCGCAGACCGTGGACGCGGGCAGCAGCCTCGACTCCCCGCTCATCCAGCTGATGTTCGGCTGGGCGCCCTCCAACTTCGGCGTGATGGGCATCTTCACCGCCGCCTCCGTCGTCTTCTTCGCCTTCATCGGCTTCGACGTCGTGGCCACGGCCGCCGAGGAGACCCGCAACCCGCAGCGCGACATGCCCCGCGGCATCCTCGCCTCGCTCCTCATCTGCACCACCCTGTACGTCCTGGTGTCGATCGTGGTGACCGGCATGCAGCACTACTCCAAGCTGTCCGTGGACGCCCCGCTCGCCGACGCGTTCAAGGCCACCGGGCATCCCTGGTTCGCGGGCTTCATCAGCTTCGGCGCCGCCGTCGGCCTGACGACGGTCTGCATGATCCTGCTGCTCGGCCAGACCCGGGTCTTCTTCGCGATGAGCCGTGACGGGCTGCTGCCCCGCTTCTTCTCCCACGTCCACCCGCGGTTCAAGACCCCGCACCGGCCGACCATCCTGCTCGGCGTGATCATCGCGATCCTCGCCGGCTTCACCAGCCTGAGTGAGCTCGCCGAGCTGGTGAACATCGGCACGCTGTTCGCGTTCATCGTCGTCGCCGTCGGCGTGATCATCCTCCGCAACACCCGCCCCGACCTGCCCCGCTCCTTCCGCACCCCGCTGGTGCCCGTCCTGCCGATCCTTTCGGTGCTCGCCTCGCTGTGGCTGATGATCAACCTGCCGGCCGAGACCTGGCTGCGCTTCGGCATCTGGATGGCCGTCGGCTTCGTCGTGTACTTCCTCTACGGCCGCGGCCACAGCCGTCTCGGAGTGGAACAGCGGGCCGCCGCCGGCCAGACGGCGAAGCCGCCGCGCGGCACCGCGGAGTAACCGGCCGGCTCCGGCCAAGGAGCCGACGGCCCAAGGGGGCGGCGGTGCCGGCGTGCCCGGTCAGGACGGCCTGACCGTCCGCGGCCCGGCCACCTCCGCCCCCAACTCACCCACCCTGCGCCTGAGTTCACGATCCGCCGTGACGACCAGTACGGGACGGCCGGCTGCCCGCGCCACCAACTCGACCATGTGGTCGTCCCCGCTGCCGGGCGCCGACTCGACCCGCACGCCCGGCACCGGCTCCACGCCACGCGCCGTGCCCTCGACCACCAGAACGATCTCCACGGGGCCGGAACGCCCCGGCACGCCGTCCGCCGCCAGACGGTCCCGCAGCCGTTCCGCGGCCCCGCGCCGGTCCCGCCACCAGCCGTCGGGCACCGACCCGACGACGTTCGCGGCGTCCACGATCACCAGCAGCGGGGCGTTGTCGTCCATGCGGCCAGGGTGCCACGCCCCCTCCCGCCCCACGTCCCTCTCGCCCCAGGTGCCTCCCGCCCCACGCCCCCTCCCGCCCCACGTCCCTCTCGTCAGGGCCGGGGCTTCTCGTCGAAGCTGGCGAAGTAGGCGGCGATCATGTCCTCGTCGGCGTGCCCCTGCCCGGCGGCCCGCTCCAGCCGCTCCGCGCTCGCGACGGCCACGTCGAGCCGTACGCCGCTCAGCTCGCCCGCCCGGACGATGAGCCGGGCGTCCTTGGCGGCCGTGGCCACCGCGAACTGGGCGGGCGTGAGCCGGTCCTCGAGCAGGAGCTCGGCCTTGGCCCGCAGATAGCCCATGTCGAGCGGGCCGCCGGCGATGGCGTCGAAGAAGTTCTGCGGGTCCACTCCGAGGGCCTTGGACAGGGCCAGCACCTCACCGGCGGCCGCGGTGACGCCGATGACCCAGCTGTTGGCCACCAGCTTCAGCCGGGTCGCGCTGCCCAGCGCACCGTCCTCGCCGGTCCACACGGTGCGGGCGCCGACCGCGTCCAGGACGGGAGCCACCGCCTCGCGGCTCCCGGCGGGCCCGGCGGCCAGGACGAGCAGCTGTCCGGCCTCGGCGGGGCCGCGGGTGCCCAGCACCGGCGCGTCGAAGAAGACCAGCCGGTGCCCGCGGGCGAAGTCCGCCAGCTCCTCGATCACCTCGATGCCCGCGGTCGTCGACTGGACCCAGGCGGCCCCCGGACGCAGGCCGGACGCCGCCTGGCGCATCACGTCGACGGCGGTGGGACCGTCGTACAGCATGGTGAGGACGACATCGGCGTCCCGGACGGCCTCGGCCGGGGTGTCGGTGACCGTGATGCCGTCGGCGCCGAGCGGTTCGGCCTTGTCGCGGGTGCGGTTCCAGGCCCGGACGGAGTGTCCCGCGCGGGCCAGGTTGCGGGCCATCGCGGCCCCCATGATCCCGGTGCCCAGGACGCTTACGGTGAGCTTGTCGGTCATGACGTCGGCTTTCTGTTCTGGTACGGCGGTCCTCGTTGTGGACCAGCCTGCCCGTTCTGGGCGAGGACAGCCCACGGGGGGCGATGCCGGCCAGGGGGCGGAACGCGCCCGGCAGCCGCCTCCGCTTAGAGTGAACCGGTGAACGGCGACTGGCTCATACGCGGCCGCGACGGCCGGCTCAGTGTGTATCTGCCCACGGATGACGCCGTCCTGTGCCGGGCCGAGCGGGGCCCGGGCGGCCCGTGGGACGCTCCCCGCCGAGTGGGCGGCCCCCAGCGACTGCAGACCGTGCTCGCGGTCGGGCAGGGCGGCGACGGCTACGCCCATCTGGCCGCCTGGCGGCCCACCAAGTCCGGCGAGTCCGCCCTGGTGCACTCCACCCACTTCCGGCCCCGGCTGGCGGCACTCGACTGGAGTCCCGTCGGGCACCCCGACAAGACGGGCGAGCGCACCGGCGCGCCCGCCGTCGCGGTCGACGCCCAGGGCCGCGCCCATGTCTTCGTCCGCAACAAGGGCGGCGGGGTGAGCATGGCCGCGCAGAAGGAGAAGGGCGGCTGGAGCCCCTGGCGCGACCTCAAGGGGCGTGACACACAGGACGAGTTGGCGGCCGTGACGGGGGAGCCCGGACTCGTCGAGCTGTACGCGGCCACGTCCGGCGGGATCCTGCACTGGCGGCAGGAGGAGGCGGGCGCCCAGCCGGTTCTGGAGGAGGAGATCGAGGCCTCGGTCCGTCCCGGTACCCTGCGCGCCCTCGCCACCTCCCCGGACAGCACCACGCTCTTCTTCACCGACGCCTCCGGTGACCTGTGCGCCTGGCGTCCGGGCGCCAAGCCGGTCACCCTGCTCGCCTCCGTCGGTCCCGGCCCGGTCGCCGCCGTGCGCTGCGAACTCGACGGCCACGACTGCACGTTGCTCGCCCAGCGCTCCGCGAGCGGCCGGGTCGCCTTCGCCGCGTACCCGACCGAGCAGGAGTCGGCCGGCGCCTGGTGGACCGAGTCGGGGCCCCAACTCCCCCTGGACGCCGAGGTGTCGCTGGCCGTGGACGAGGACGACCGGGTGGTCGCGGCCACCCTCTCCCCGTCCACCGGACACCTGTTGCTGACCCGCCGCAAGGACGAGCCCGGCCTGGCTCTGGAGGCCTGGCGGCCGGTGTGAAGTCCCCGGTTCCCGGGCGGCATGACGCCGGGACACATGACTCCGGGACACATGACGCCGAGACGCGTCACGCCGAGAGCTGAGGCGTCAGAGAGCTGAGACACATGAAACGCACAGAGGGTTGTATGGATGTGCGCGTGACAAGGGCAACGTCAAGAACCTGTGGTTAAAGGGTGAAAATCCTTGCTAGCCTCCCTGCGTTTGTTCGAATTTATCGGGAGACCGACGTATCACCGCAGCCGACCGAGAGGTCGGTACAACGGGGTTGGGAATGTTGTTGTGAGCAGATCCTCCACGGTGGATCTTGTCGTTGTCGGACTCGGTTACGTGGGGCTGCCGCTGGCCCGTTCCGCCGCCGACGCGGGCCTGAAGGTGATCGGTCTCGACCGCAGCCGGCGCGTGGTCGACGGACTGAACGCCGGCCGTTCGCACGTGGACGACATCACCGACGCCGAGGTCGGCGCGATGCTCGACCAGGGCTTCCAGGCGGTCGACCGGGCCGAGGTCATCGCCGATGCCGCCGCCGTCGTCGTGTGCGTCCCGACCCCGCTCACCGACCACGGTGCCCCCGACCTCGGCGCGGTGCACGCCGCCGTGGACGACATCGCCGCCCACCTCAGGCCCGGCACGCTCGTGGTGCTGGAGTCGACGACGTACCCGGGCACCACCGACGAGGTCGTCCGCCCGCGCCTGGAGGCCGGCGGCCTGCGGGTCGGCACGGACTTCCACCTCGCCTTCTCCCCGGAGCGCATCGACCCGGGCAACCCCTCCTTCGGCCTGGAGAACACCCCGAAGGTCGTCGGCGGCATCACCGCGGACTGCACCAAGGCCGCCCGCGCCCTCTACGAGCGCTTCGTGAACCGGGTCGTCGAGGCCAAGGGCACCCGCGAGGCCGAGATGGCCAAGCTGCTGGAGAACACCTACCGGCACGTCAACATCGCCCTCGTCAACGAGATGTCGATGTTCTGCCGCGAGATCGGCGTCGACCTGTGGGACGCGATCCGCTGCGCCTCCACCAAGCCGTTCGGCTTCGCCCCCTTCTACCCGGGCCCGGGCGTCGGCGGCCACTGCATCCCGATCGACCCCAACTACCTGTCGTACAAGGTGCGTTCGCTCGGCATCCCGTTCCGGTTCGTGGAGCTCGCGCAGGAGATCAACCAGCGCATGCCCGTGCACGTGGTCAACCGCGCCGCCGACCTGCTCAACGACCAGGGCAAGGCCGTCCGCGGCTCCCGCGTGCTGCTGCTCGGAGTGACCTACAAGCCGGACATCTCCGACCAGCGGGAGAGCCCGGCCCTCGCGGTGGCGGAGAACCTCCTCGCGCGCGGCGCCGAACTCGTCTACTTCGACCCGCGCGTCGACGACTGGAAGGTCGCGGGCCAGAGCGTCGAGCGGACGGACGACTACCGTGCCGAGGCCGCTTCCGCCGACCTCACCATCCTGCTCCAGCCGCACCGCGAGATCGACCTCGCCGACCTCGCCGACCGCGCCCGGGCGCTCTTCGACACCCGGGGCAAGTCCGCGGACCACCCGCGGGTGGTCAAGCTGTGACCTCCGAAGACACGTACATAGCCGGAGCCGTCGACTCCGGTGGCGAGCGGGGGCACCGCAAACGCCGGCACCTGAAGGTCTCGTACATCGTCTTCCTCGGCCTCGCCGCGCTGATCGCGACCCGGCTGGACGCGGGCTCCCTGCACCTGTACTCGATGGGCGCGATGGGCCTGCTCGCCCTGAAGATGTTCGGCGCCCTCTTCTACCGTCCGGCCAAGGCCGGGCGGGAGGAGCTGGAGTACCTGGAGGACGCCTGGGTCACCGCGGTCATCCCGATCTACAACGAGGACCCGGTGATGTTCGAGCAGGGCATGCGCAGCCTCCTCGCGCAGAGCCGGCTGCCCAACGAGATCCACATCATCGACGACGCCAGCGCCAACGACTCCGGGATCCGGACGGCGAAGAAGATACGCCGCGAGTTCGAGGCCAGGGGCGTCAAGTACACGGTCAGCGTGCAGCCCGAGAACAAGGGCAAGCGCGAGGCCCTCGCCCTGGGGTTCCAGGCGGCGCCCTACTCGGACATCTTCCTCTGTGTCGACTCGGACACCGTCCTGTCCCGGGACACCGTCCGTGAGCTGCTGCTGCCGCTGGCCGACGAGAAGATCATGGCCTCCACCGGCATGGTGCTGGCGCTCAACCACGACAGCAACATCTTCACGCGCCTGCAGGACCTGCGCTACGGCAACTCCTTCCTCTTCGAACGGGCCGCGTACTCGCGCCTGAAGTCGGTCCTGTGCTGCTGCGGCGCGCTCTCCGCCTACCGCGGCACGCTGGTGCGCAAGTACCTCGACGACTTCCTCAACCAGCAGTTCCTGGGCAAGCCGGCGGTCTTCGGCGACGACCGCCGTATGACCAACTACTGCCTGATGGAAGGTCAGGTCGTCTTCCAGGAGACCGCCGTGGGCTACACGGCCGTCCCCGAGAAGCTGCCGCACTTCCTGCGCCAGCAGGTCCGCTGGAACAAGTCCTTCTTCCGCGAGTCCCTGTGGGCCTTCCGCCACCAGAAGAAGTACCGGCCCGCCTTCTGGCTGACCTGTATGGAACTGGCCCTGTGGCTGGTCTTCGGCTCGGCGATGTTCTACTCGATGGTCATCCTGCCCATCATGAAGCCCGCCCAGTTCGTCGACCACATCGGTGACTACCTGGTCTTCATGGTGCTCATGGGGTACCTCCGCAACGTGCGGTACCTCGACTTCCCGCGCCGCGGCATGGGCTTCATCAAGCGGTTCGGCATGTTCCTGCTCGCGCCGATCTACGGCGTGATCCAGCTGACCCTGCTCACCCCGCTGCGCTTCTACGCCCTCTTCACCCTCCACAAGGGCAGTTGGGGCACCCGCCAGGGCGGCGTCGAGGTGTCCGTGGCCGGCGACCACGAGGCCGACGTGATGGAGATCTTCGAGGAAGAGGACCCGTACTCGGACAAGAAGGTCACCGAGACGCTCCAGTTGATGCGCCTGGAGGGCGTGGCCCTGCGCACCCGGCCCCGCCCGGCCGGCGCCATCCCCACCCAGCCGCAGCCGCTGCCCGGTTACGACGAGCAGCACGCGCACGTCCCCCAGCAGCCCGTGACCTGGGGGACGCCGGAACCGGGCGGACAGCAGCAGTGGCAGGGCGGCGGACAGTACGACCCGTACCAGCAGGGGTACGACCCTCAGCAACAGGGCGGCTATCCGGACCCGTCCTGGCAGCAGGGCAACGGCCAGGGGCACGGCCAGGGCTGGTAGGCCCCGGACGAGCAGAAGGAGGGGCGGCCGCATGGCCGCCCCTCCTTGTCGTTGCCGGGCCTCACGTGCCCTCACGGGCCTCACGTGCCCTACGTGTAGGAGGCCATCGCCTCCTCGACCGTGAGCACCGGGATGCCCCGGTCCGCGATCGCCTTCATCAGTTCGGCGAGGCCGGCCTTGCCGATCTCCGTGCTGGTCGCCGGAGTGCCCTCGACGATCTTGTGGAGGCACAGGATGAGCCAGTCACCGTTGTTGGCGCAGCGGTCGAGCCGGCCGCCCGCCCCTGTCACCTTCGACAGGGCCGTACCGCCGATGCCCGTGCCGTCGTTGACGCCCGTCAGCGCCTTGAGGCGATACGGCATGGCCGGGGCGAAGGACTCGATCGTCTCGGAGATGATCGACCGGGCCGTGGTGAAGTGCCGGCTCGCGATCTGGTCCACCGGAACACCGTCGGTCGTCTTCTGGAACGCCCCGTGCGGGTAGGCGAAATGCTCACTGGAGAAGCCGTTGCCCACCAGCCACTCGCGCAGCTTCCGGAAGTCCTCGTCCGCCGCTTCCGCGGTGAGCTTGGGGTAGCTGGCGGTGTGGGTGGCGTTCGCGTAGGAGTGCCCGGCCATCTCCCAGCCCGAGAAGTCCTGCATCGAGCGCATCTGATCGACCGTCAGAAAGCTGCCCGTACCGATCGCGTCGGCGATGTTGTAGACCGTGCCCGAGAAGCCGTACTGGTCCATCACCGGCCGGGCCAGGTCATGGATCGACTTGTGGGAGTCGTCGAAGGTGAGGGAGACGACGCCCTTCGGGAAGACCGAGACGGTGTCCGGTATCAGCTCGACGGCCTGCAGCCGGTAGGTCACCGGCCCGCCCGCGTTGTCGTACACGGCGAACGACATGTCGGTGAAACCGGTCTTGGTGGACGGTGTGCCCGAGGCGGAGACCGAGTACGTTCCGGCCGCGCCGGCGACGTCGGCCCACTGCAGGTGGACGGTCACCCACTCCCCGGACTGCACGTAGTTGGCCGATGTCGTCGAATGGGCGTGCAGGGTCCAGGAGAAGTAGTTCGCGAGCGAGCCGCTGCCCAGATAGAAGACGATTTTGGACAGGTTGGTCACGTCGTCGACCCGGAAGACGAGCCTGATCATCTTGCCCGTCAGGTTCTGAGCCGTCATACCGGTCTTGCGGACGTACGACTGCTTGCCGGTGCCGTTGGTGGTGACCCGCACCGACTGCGTACCGCGCACGAAGACGGACGTGTCGTTCGCCTCGGCCGACGCGGTGCCCACGCCCGCCGGAGTCCAGCCGTGGGAGGCCTGGAACTGCTGGGACCAGGTGGCCCGGCGGAACTTGGGGCGGCGCCCCGACGGGGCGTAGGCCGGAGGTGTGGTGAGGCCTCCGATGGCCGCCTCGGCGGCCGAGGCGGCCGCGGGCTGGGCCGCCACGGTCCCCAGCCACGCACCGCCGCCGCCCGCCAGAGCGACACCTCCCGTGCCGCCCATGAGCAGCGCGGCGCGCCGGCTCAGTGAGCGGGCCGAGGTACGGGAATGGTCCTTGCTCAACGCTTCTCCTGAACGGTGTCGAAGTAGTTCATGCCGTTGCCGCTGTACTCCTTGACCGCCGCGTCGACCTCCTTGGCGGAGAGCACGTCGTCGGCGTTGTAGTACAGCCAGTCGACCTGCATGTCCCAGGCGCGGTCGCCCTTGAACGGCAGGTCCACGAACCAGTGATTGAAGTTGATCGACATGCCCGCGCGCGGGGCGTACTTGCCGTCGCTGGAGAAGAGCTTCTTGCCGTCCAGGCGGTATGTGACCACGTCGTCCTCGACCGTGATCATCATGGTGTGCCAGCCGGCCAGGCTCTTGTTGGTGGTGGTGTAGACGCGGTCGTTCTGCTCGTGGTCGTACCAGGACACGGTGTCGAGCTTCGGACCGAGCCGGCCCCAACCGCCGTTCGGCATGTACTCGTTGTCGAGTTCGCTGTACGTCTTTCCGCTGCCGCCGATGGTGTAGAAGGTCTGGTTGACGTGGTCGCCGCTCTTGCCCTCGGCCGGGTCGTCGCTGAAGTGGATCCGGGCGGCGTAGGTGCCGTCGCGGAACTCACGCCTCGCGGTGCCGAGGCTGGCCTGTGAGGTGCCCGACTTCGTGCCGTCGGTGGCGGCGCGCAGGTTCAGCACCTGACCGTCGCCCAGCGCGTCCTTCTCGGCGGGGAAGGTGACGCCGTCCGCCGACCAGGTGTCGTCGATGCCCGGCCCGCCCTTGCTGCTGCGGACCAGCCAGCCGTGCTTGAACAGCGCGGGGTCCTTGGAGCCGGCGTAGTGGAAGTTGTCGAACAGCACCCCGTCCGGGGCGGCCGGCACCGGGGCGGGCGCGGACGCCTTCGCCGACGCCCCCTTCTCGCCGCCGCCGTCCGGCTCGTCACCCCAGGCGAGGACGCCCCGCTTGTAGGCGGTGACCGTCTTCGACTCCTTGTAGGTGGTCTTCTCCGCGTCGAAGGAGCGGTCGTTGGACTGCGTCAGCTTCTTGTGGTCGGCGCGGAACAACTGGACGTCGATGCCCTTGCTGTTGGCGCCGGGCTTCAGCGTGCCCGCGTCCTTGGTGAACCGCAGCTCCAGGTAGTGGTCGGCGTCCTCGGTGGGGTCGTCGAGCTTCGTCACGGTCCCGGCGATGTTCGAACAGCCGACGGCGGCCTGGACGCAGTTGTAGACGTACGTGGAGTCCCCGTCCGCGGTGAAGTAGTACCGCAGCGTCAGATCGGTGAGCGGCAGCGGCTTCTCCGCGTCGTTGAACACCTCCAGCGACGGCTTGGCCGCCGCGGCGGTGGCCGGGGTGTCGGTGCGGTAGCGGACGACGAGCTCCGGCGGATCGGGGTTCGCCGCCTTCCACACGGGATACAGCGCCGTGGCACCCCCGGCGACCACACAGACCAGGAGGAGCAGCCTGATCTTGGGCCAGACCCGTCGTCGGGGTGGGCGGCGGCGGGTGGACGCCACGAGAACTCCTTTGCACGGCACTGAGCGGTCGTGGGTCTAAACCGTCAGAGCAATGTAAACAATGGTCAGATTATGTGAGGATCCTATCCGTCGGGGCATGTCAAAGGGGGTGGAACGCATGGATCGTTACCACGCGCCCCACCCCCCTCAGGGGTACCGCGTTACGCCGGGACGCTCGCCAGGCCAGGGGCCAGGAAGGTCTTGCCGTTCACGCGCTCGGAGACACCCTCGCGGTCCAGGTACGGCGTGATGCCGCCCAGGTGGAAGGGCCAGCCGGCACCCGTGATCAGACAGAGGTCGATGTCCTGGGCCTCGGCGACGACGCCCTCGTCGAGCATGAGCCCGATCTCCTGCGCCACCGCGTCCAGGACACGCTCGCGGACCTGCTCCTCGGTGAGGACGGTGTCGCCCTGCTTCAGCAGCGCGGCGACCTCCGGGTCCAGCTCCGGCTTGCCGCTGTCGTAGACGTAGAAGCCGCGCTTGCCCGCCTTGACGACGGCCGCGAGGTTCGGGGAGACCTTGAAGCGGTCCGGGAAGGCGCCGTTGAGGGTCTCGGACACATGCAGACCGATCGCCGGGCCGACCAGCTCCAGGAGCACCAGCGGGGACATCGGCAGACCGAGCGGCTCGACGGCCTTCTCGGCGACCTCGACCGGGGTGCCCTCGTCGATGACGTTCTGGATCTCGCCCATGAAGCGGGTCAGGATGCGGTTGACGACGAACGCCGGGGCGTCCTTCACCAGAACCGCCGTCTTCTTCAGCTTCTTGGCGACACCGAACGCGGTGGCCAGCGAGGCGTCGTCGGTCTGCTCGCCGCGGACGATCTCAAGGAGCGGGAGGATCGCGACCGGGTTGAAGAAGTGGAAGCCCACGACCCGCTCGGGGTTCTTCAGCTTCGACGCCATCTCGGTGACCGACAGCGAGGAGGTGTTGGTGGCGAGGATGGCGTGCGCCGGGGCGACCGCCTCGACCTCCGCGAACACCTGCTGCTTGACGCCGATCTCCTCGAACACGGCCTCGATGATGAAGTCCGCGTCCGCGAAGCCCTCGGCCTTGTCCAGCACACCGGAGACCAGGGCCTTGAGGCGGTTGGCCTTATCCTGGTTGATACGGCCCTTGCCGAGCAGCTTGTCGATCTCGGCCTGGACGTAGCCCACACCCTTGTCGACGCGCTCCTGGTCGATGTCGGTCAGCACGACCGGCACCTCGAGGCGACGCAGGAACAGCAGCGCGAGCTGCGAGGCCATCAGACCGGCGCCGACGACACCCACCTTGGTGACCGGGCGGGCCAGGTTCTTGTCCGGGGCGCCGGCGGGACGCTTGCCGCGCTTCTGCACCAGGTTGAACGCGTAGATGCCGGACCGCAGTTCGCCACCCATGATCAGGTCGGCGAGAGCCTGGTCCTCGGCGTCGTACCCCTGCTGGAGGTCGCCGTTCTTGGCGGCGGCGATGATGTCGAGGGCGCGGTAGGCGGCCGGAGCGGCCCCGTGCACCTTGCCGTCCGCGATGAAGCGGCCCTTGGCGACGGCCTGGTCCCAGGCCTCACCGCGGTCGATCACCGGGCGCTCGACCGTGACGTCGCCCTTGAGGACCTGGGCGGTCCAGATCAGCGACTGCTCCAGGAAGTCGGCGCCCTCGAAGATCGCGTCGGCGATCCCGAGGTCGAAGACCTGCTGGCCCTTGAGCTGCTTGTTCTGGTTGAGCGAGTTCTCGATGATCACCGAGACGGCCTTGTCGGCGCCGATCAGGTTCGGCAGCAGGGTGCAGCCGCCCCAGCCGGGGACCAGACCGAGGAAGACCTCGGGGAGGGAGAACGCCGGGAGCGCCTTGGAGACGGTCCGGTACTCGCAGTGCAGACCAACCTCGACACCGCCGCCCATCGCCGCGCCGTTGTAGTACGCGAAGGTCGGCACCGCGATGCCGGCGAGGCGCTTGAAGACCTCGTGGCCGCCCTTGCCGATGGCCAGCGCGTCCTTGTGCTCCTTCAGCAGTTCGACGCCCTTGAGGTCGGCGCCGACGGCGAAGATGAACGGCTTGCCGGTGATGCCGACACCGACGATCTCGTCGGCCGCGGCCTCCTTCTCGACCTGGTCGATGGCGGTGTTCAGGTTCGCCAGCGACGCCGGGCCGAAGGTGGTCGGCTTGGTGTGGTCGAAGCCGTTGTCCAGCGTGATGAGCGCGAAGCGCCCGGCGCCGGAGGGAAGGTCGAGGTGGCGTACGTGCGCCGAGGTCACGACCTCGTCGGGGAACAGCTCGGCCGCGCCCTTCAGGAGTTCAGTGGTGCTCACTTGTCGCCTCCGGCGTCCTTGTGGTGCGGGTTCTCCCAGATGACCGTCGCGCCCATGCCGAAGCCGACGCACATGGTGGTGAGGCCGTAACGGACCTCCGGCTGCTCCTCGAACTGGCGGGCCAGCTGCGTCATCAGACGGACGCCGGATGAGGCCAGCGGGTGGCCGTACGCGATGGCGCCGCCGTACTGGTTGACGCGGGCGTCGTCGTCGGCGATGCCGTAGTGCTCCAGGAAGGCCAGGACCTGGACCGCGAAGGCCTCGTTGATCTCGAAGAGGTTGATGTCCTCGATCGACAGACCGGCCTGGGCGAGGGCCTTCTCGGTGGCCGGGATCGGGCCGTAGCCCATGACCTCCGGCTCGACACCGACGAAGGCGTACGAGACCAGGCGCATCTTGACCGGCAGGTTGTGCTCGCGGGCGAAGTCCTCGCTCGCGATGATCGACGCGGTGGCGCCGTCGTTCAGACCGGCCGCGTTACCGGCGGTGACCCGCCCGTGCACACGGAACGGGGTCTTGAGACCGGAGAGGTTCTCCAGGGTGGTGCCCGGCCGCATCGGCTCGTCGGCGGTGACCAGGCCCCAGCCCGTCTCCCCGGCCTCGGCATTGGTGCGGCGCACCGAGATCGGCACCAGGTCCGCCTGGATCTTGCCGTTGGCGTACGCCTTCGCGGCCTTCTCCTGCGAACGCACCGCGTACTCGTCGGCGCGCTGCTTGGTGATCGTCGGGTAGCGGTCGTGCAGGTTCTCGGCGGTCATGCCCATGAACAGGGCGGACTCGTCGACCAGCTTCTCGCTCACGAAGCGCGGGTTCGGGTCCACGCCCTCGCCCATGGGGTGGCGGCCCATGTGCTCGACACCACCGGCGATGACGGCGTCGTAGGCGCCGAAGGCGATGGAGCCCGCGGTGCTGGTGACGGCCGTGAGCGCACCGGCGCACATGCGGTCGATCGAGTAGCCGGGGACCGACTGGGGGAGACCGGCGAGGATGCCGGCCGTGCGGCCCAGCGTCAGGCCCTGGTCGCCGATCTGTGTGGTCGCGGCGATGGCGACCTCGTCGATCTTCTTCGGGTCGAGACCGGGGTTGCGGCGCAGCAGCTCCCGGATCGCCTTCACGACGAGGTCGTCGGCCCGGGTCTCGTGGTAGATGCCCTTCGGGCCCGCCTTGCCGAACGGGGTGCGGACGCCGTCGACGAAGACGACGTCCTTGACGGTACGAGGCACGATGGCTCTCCTCCAGGGTGCGGGATCTGCACTGCTGCGATGCGCTGAGCGCGCGCTCAGTACCCATGCTACTTATGGGTAACGTAGCTGCACAGTCCCCCCGCCCCAAGCGGCGAAGGTCACACCTTCGGAGGAGCCGTCGAGCCCCGCGGAGTCAGTACCGGAGTGGGCACGGGATGGGACCCCGGGCCCTCTCCCGTGATCACCCCGAACAGCGTCCGGGCCGCTTCCGCCCCGAAGCCGTGCACGTCATGGCTCATCGCGGAGAGCGTCGGATGCGTGAGCCGGCACAGCTGGGAGTCGTCCCAGGCGAGCAGGGAGACGTCGTCCGGCACGCTCAGCCCCATCTCGGCGGCCACCGAGAGCCCCGCCACGGCCATGATGTCGTTGTCGTACACGATGGCGGTCGGCCGGTCCGGGGGCGCCGCCGTCAGCAGCGACCGTGTCGCCCGCGCCCCCGCCTCCCCGGAGTAGTCCGTGGCCACCTGCCGCGCCCCGGCCAGCGCCAGCGCGCGGGCCGCCTCGTCGAAGGCGGCGGTACGCATGGAGGTGTGCCCGAGGGCAGGCGCGCCCCCGACCCGGGCGATCCGCCGGTGCCCGAGCGCGGCGAGATAGCGCACCGCCTCCGTCACGGCGGTGGCGTCCTCGGTCCACACGGAGGTGAGGCCACCGGTCAGCGAGGGGTGCCCGACGGCGACCGCCGGCATCCCGAGCCGCTCGACCGCGGCCACCCGTGGATCGTCCGCGCGGAAGTCGACGAGGATGGACCCGCCGATCTGCCGCCCCCGCCACCAGGTCTCCTGGAGCCCGACCTCCTCCTCCACGCTGCGCACCAGCCGCAGCAGCAACGAGCAGGAACGCTCGATCAGGACGCTCTCCACCCCCGAGACGAAGTCCATGTAGAAGGGCTCCAGGCCGAGCAGCCGGGCGGGCCGGCAGATCGCCAGCCCCACCACGTCCACCCGCGACCCGGCCAGCGTCCGGGCGGTCGGGCTCGGCGCCCAGCCCAGTTCCCGCGCCGCCTCGAAGATCCGGTCCCGGGTCGACTCCGACAAGCCCGGCTTGTGGTTGAAGGCGAGGGACACGGCCCCCTTGGACACGCCGGCGCGCGCGGCGACGTCCTTGATGGTGACGCGAGAGGCCGGCTGGGCTGTCATCGGTGGGGCTCCATGCAGTACAGGGCTTCGCGGGCGGCGGCGGCGTCCTGATCGTCCCGAGTCTTCCAGCCCCGCACACCGATGGTCACCCGTTCCCCGGGCAGCAGCGTGAGGCGCCCCCGGTCGGCCCGCGCCGCCGGATCCAGCCGGTCGGCCTGGAGCAGCAGATCCCGCACCAGGGTGCGCGCCGTCACCTCGATCCCGCCCGGTACCAGCGCGACCTCGAACTCCGGCCGGGGATACGGGATATCGCGGTCCGCGGCCGGGAAGTGCAGGGCGCGCAGTCCAGCCGTGTCCGCGACCAGGAACTCCTTCGGACCCACGGGCACGAGCTCCCTCGGCACCCCGAAGTCGGCCACCGAACGCGCCCCGGCCGTGAAGCTCACGCTCGCCGTGCCGATCACCAGCCCCTCGACGGACATCCGCCGCAGGGCCAGCGTGCCGGACCACACCCGCGCCGACTGGTTCACGGCGGCCGCAGCCAGCCCCCGCTCCCGCACCCGAAGGGTGAGCAGCCGGTCCGCGTACAGCCGCCGCAGCTCGTGGTAGAGCGGCTTCTCACGGCCGTCCCCGTCGATCGCCGCCCATGACGTCACCGGCCAGCAGTCGTTGAGCTGCCAGACCACCGTGCCCGCACACACCGGCCAGTGCGCCCGCCAGTGCTCGATCCCGGCGGCGACCGCACGGGCCTGGTTGATCTGCGTGAGGTAGTGCCAGCGGTCGAAGTCCCCCTTGGGCAGGGCGAAATGACGGGCCAGCCCGCGCTCCAGCTTGCCGTTGCCGTCGTCGGCCTTCTGGTGGTGCAGCATCCCGGGGGAGCCGGGGGCGAGCTCCTCACCCGGCAGCGCGCGTCGCAGCGTGGCGTACGCGGGCGGCGCCTGCCAGCCGAACTCGGCCACGAAACGAGGCACGTTCGCGCGGTAGTCCGCGTAGTCCTCCCGGTTCCACACATCCCAGGAGTGGTGCGTGCCGTGCGCCGGATCGTTCGGGTGGTGTTCCCAGGACCCGGACCACGGACTCCCCGCCGCGTACGGCCGCGTCGGATCCAACTCGGCCACCACCCGCGGCAGTACGCCCAGGTAGTACCCCTCGCCCCAGGAGTCCCCGGCCAGCCGCTCCTCCCACCCCCAGTCCCTGAACCCCCACAGGTTCTCGTTGTTGCCGTTCCACAGCACCAGCGAGGGATGCGGCATCAGCCGTACGACGTTCTCGCGGGCCTCCGCCTCCACCTCGCCGCGCAGCGGCTGCTCCTCCGGGTAGGCCGCGCACGCGAACGGGAAGTCCTGCCAGACCAGCAGCCCGAGTTCGTCGCAGGCGTCGTAGAAGTCCTCGCTCTCGTAGATCCCGCCACCCCACACGCGCACCAGGTCCACACCGGCGTCGGCCGCCTGCCGCAGTCGCTCCCGGTAGCGGTCCCTGCCGATCCGGGACGGGAACACGTCGTCCGGGATCCAGTTCGCGCCCCGCGCGAACAGCCGCTCACCGTTGACGACGAAGGTGAACCCGGTGCCGTGCGCGTCGGGCCGGCGGTCCAGCTCGACGGTCCGGAAACCGATCCGGCGCCGCCACACGTCCAGCGGGCCGTCCTCGTGCAGAAGCGTCAACTCGACGTTGTACAACGGCTGTTCGCCGTATCCACGCGGCCACCACAGCCGTACGTCAGGCACCTCGAGGCGTACGGTCCCGGTCGTCCCGTCGATCTCCGCGCGCGCCCGCACGCCGCCGACCGTCGCCTCCACCGCGAGCTCCGCCTCGACCCGGGACCTCTCCACGTCCACCCGTAACTCGACCCGCCCCAGACCGTCCTCGACGGTCACCAGTGGGCGCACCCGCGCGATCCTGGCAGTCGACCACCGCTCCAGCCGCACCGGCCGCCAGATCCCGGCGGTCACCAGGGTCGGCCCCCAGTCCCAGCCGAAGGAGCAGGCCATCTTGCGGATGTACTGGTAGGGCTCGGCATAGGCGGCGGGCCGCTCGCCCAGCTTCCCGCGCACGGCCTCCGCCTCCGCGTACGCGGACACGAACCGCACCGACAGCCGCCCGCCGAGGCCGGTCACGTCGAAGCGGTACGAGCGGTGCATGTTCCGGGTCCGTCCGAGGAGCCGGCCGTCGAGCAGAACCTCGGCGACGGTGTCGAGGCCGTCGAAGACCAGGTCGGTCTGCTCGTGCCCGTTCGTCGCCGCGAGGTCGGTCTCGTAGGTCCACTCCCGGCGTCCCACCCACGCGACCTCACTCTCGCCCTGTGCGAGAAAGGGGTCCGGGATCACCCCCGCCGCCAGCAGATCGGTGTGCACACACCCCGGCACGGAAGCCGCGAGCTCGGCCCCCTCATGCTTCAGGATCCAGTCCTCGGTGAGCGGTGTGGCCTCCAGCATGCGCACTCCCTAAACCGGTCTACCCCAGCACTGAGCGCCACTTCGTCATCGTTGGCGGGAATGGGACTTTACCGGTTGAGAAAGCGCTGTCAGAGTGCCGAATCAGCCATCTCGTACGTGCTCGTCCGTCCCGTGAACGGAGCTGATGCACATGAACCGTCGTCACATCCTCGCCATGGTCGTCGGGGCCGCGCTGCTGATCCCCGGCTGCACCGGTACCGGAGGCACGTCGAAGGGCGCCGACGCCAAGGCGCCCGACGACCCGGCCAAGGTCACCGGAACCATCAAGGTCCTCACCGTGCGGACCGACCTCGTGCAGGACGGCACGATGAAGAAGTACGCCGCGGAGTTCAACAAGACCTATCCGAAGGTCAAGGTCGAGTTCGAGGCCCTCACGAACTACGAGGCCGAGGTCAAGATCCGTATGAACACGGAGAACTACGGCGATGTGCTGCTGATCCCCGCGGTGATCAAGAAGAGCGACTACCCCAAGTTCTTCGCCTCGCTGGGGACAGCGCAGGAGCGCGGCAAGAAGTACCGCTTCACCGACTTCACGACCGTCGACGGCAAGGTCTACGGCCAGACCCCGGTCGGGGTGAGCCCCGGATTCGTCTACAACAAGCGGGTCTGGAAGGAGGCGGGAGTCACCGACTGGCCCACCACCCCGGCCGAGTTCCTCACCGACCTCAAGGCCATCAAGTCCAAGACCGACGCCATCCCGTACTACACCAACTTCGCGGCCGGCTGGACGCTGACCTCCTGGACCTACGTCAACGGCTCGGTCCACTGCGACCCCGAGGCGACCGACAAGCTGGCCGAGGGCGACCCATGGGCGAAGGACGCCGACCTGCGCGTGGGCGACACCCTGCTGTACGACACCGTGAAGTCGGGGCTGATCGAGAAGGACCCGACGACCAGCAACTGGGAGGAGTCCAAGCCCAGACTGGCGAAGGGCGAGATCGCCACCCAGTGGCTCGGCACCTGGGCGATCGTCCAGTTCCAGGACGCCGCCAAGAAGGCCGGGGTGAACCCCGACGACATCGGCTTCATGCCCTTCCCGTCCCAGGTGGACGGCACGTTCTGCGCGGTCGTCAGCCCCGACTACAACCAGGCCGTCAACGTCCACTCGAAGCACAAGGACGCGGCCCGCGCCTGGATCGACTGGTTCACCGACAAGTCGACCTACGGCCAGGACAACCTGGCCATCTCCCCGCTCAAGGACGCCCCGCTGCCCGCCGTGATGAAGCCGTACGAGGACGCGGGCGTGAAGTTCATCGAGGTGGACGACAGCAAGGGCGCCCAGGTCAAGAGCATCGACAACGAGTCGGAGACCGGCATCTACGCCCCCGAGTACCGGCAGAACCTCGTCGACCTCGCCCGCGGCGCCCGCAAGGGCAGCCTCGACGGCTTCTTCTCCGACCTCAGCGAGCGCTGGACCGAGGCACAGAAGACCTCGGGGTCCTGATGGCGGACGTCACCGAGAAGGCGGCCTTCCGGGCCGTGCCGGGCGCGGCAACAGCCCCGGCCCGGCCGCCGGCCCCCGCCCCGCGCCGGGTGCGGCTGCGACGGGGCGTCACCCCCTGGCTCTTCCTGATCGTCCCGCTCGCCCTGCTGATCACCTTCACCTACGCGCCGATCGCCAACATGGCCGCGTACAGCCTCACCGACTGGGACGGGGTGAGCCCGGAACTGCACTACACGGGCGTCGGGAACTACACCGAGATCTTCACCCGGGAAGACCTCTTCCGGGTCTTCTTCGTCAGCGGCTACTACCTCGCCGCCTCCGTCGTGCAGATCGTCGCCGCGCTCTACTTCGCGACGATCCTGAGCTTCGACGTCCGTTTCCGGAACTTCTTCAAGGGCGTGCTCTTCTTCCCGTACCTGATCAACGGGGTCGCGATCGGCTTCGTGTTCCTCTACTTCTTCCAGGACGGCGGCACCCTCGACTCGGTGCTCCGGCTGTTCGGTCACCACTCCGACCACGCCTGGCTCGGCACCCCGGTCTCGGCGAACACCTCACTGGCCGGGGTCTCGGTCTGGCGCTACATGGGCGTGAACTTCGTCCTGTTCCTCGGCGCGATCCAGTCCATCCCGGGGGAGTTGTACGAGGCCGCGGAACTGGACGGCGCGAACCGCTGGCACCAGTTCCGCCACATCATCGCGCCCGGCATCAAACCCGTGGTCACCCTCACGGTGATCCTGTCGATCTCCGGCTCGCTGTCGGCCTTCGAGATCCCGTACATCATGACCGGCGGGGCGACCGGCACCGAGACCTTCGTGATCCAGACGCTGAACCTGGCCTTCCGCTTCAACAAGACAGGGCTCGCCTCGGCGGCCGCGATCGTGCTGCTGCTGATCATCCTGCTGGTGACCTGGGTACAGCGGCGCCTCGTCCCCGACGACAGGGTGGACCTCGTATGACACGTCGTGCCGTGGCCCGGACGCTCGTGTACCTCTCGCTGGTCGCCGCCACGCTGGTGGTCCTGCTCCCGCTGGGGGTCGTCCTGCTGACGTCCCTGAAGTCCGAGACGGAGATGGCGGAGGGCGGCGGGGCGCTGTCGCTCCCGGACGACCCGCTCAACTTCCACAACTACGTGTCGGCGTTCGAGGGTGGCGAGATGCTGTCGGCGTTCGGCAACACCGCCGTCATCCTGCTGTTCTCCATCGGCGGCACCGTCCTCATCGGCTCGATGACGGCGTACGCCATCGACCGCTTCACGTTCCGCTTCAAGAAGGTGGTGGTCGCGCTCTTCCTGGTCGCGGCCCTGGTCCCGGGCGTCACCACCCAGGTCGCGACGTTCCAGATCGTGAACAGCTTCGGGATGTTCGACTCGCTGTGGGCGCCGATCGTCCTCTACATGGGCACGGACATCGTCTCGATCTACATCTTCCTGCAGTTCGTACGGTCCATCCCGATCTCCCTGGACGAGGCGGCCCGCCTGGACGGCGCGGGCGCCTTCACGATCTACCGCAAGGTCATCTTCCCCCTGCTCAGGCCGGCGATCGCGACGGTCGTGATCGTGAAGGGGATCACCGTCTACAACGACTTCTACATCCCCTTCCTCTACATGCCCTCGGAGGATCTTGGCGTGATTTCGACGTCGCTGTTCCGCTTCAAGGGCCCCTACGCCGCCCACTGGGAGACGATCTCGGCAGGAGCCGTCCTGGTGATCCTGCCGACTCTGATCGTCTTTTTGAGCCTGCAACGCTTCATCTACAACGGCTTCATGCGAGGAGCGACGAGGTGAGAGCGCCCGCGGCGGCTACGCATCCGCCAACGCGGCCACAAGAACCGGCGTCACCTGCTCCACCTGCCACGGCCGAGCCCCGAACCCCGCCAGGGCGGCCGCCACGGACTCCGCGTCGGCAACGGCGGGCGGCTCCCAGCAGACCCGTCGCACGGTGTCCGGAGTGATCAGGTTCTCCTGCGGCATGGTGAGCTGCTCGGCCAGCGCCGAAACAGCCGCCCGGGCCGCAGACAACCGAGCCGCGGCGGCGGGATCCTTGTCGGCCCAGGCCCTCGGCGGCGGCGGCCCCGTCACCTGCTGCCCCGGCTGCGGCAGCTGCGCGTCGGCCAACGCCTTGGCCCGGTCGACGGCCGCCTGCCACTGCTCCAGCTGCCGCCGGCCCATCCGATGCCCGAACCCGTTCAACGCGGCGAGCGCGTGCACGTTGGCCGGAACGGCGAGCGCCGCCTCGACGATGGCCGCGTCGGACAGCACCTTGCCCGGCGAAACGTCCCGCCGCTGGGCGTTGTGGTCCCGCGTCTGCCACAGCTCGCGCACCACCGCCAGCTGCCGACGCCGCCGCACCTTGTGCATCCCGGAGGTCCGCCGCCAGGGGTCCTTGCGCGGCTCCGGCGGCGGCGCCGAGGCGATGGCGTCGAACTCCTGCTGCGCCCACTCCAGCTTGCCCTGCCGGTCCAGCTCCTTCTCCAGGGCGTCCCGCAGGTCGACGAGCAGCTCCACATCCAGTGCCGCGTAGCGCAGCCACGGCTCGGGCAGCGGCCGGGTCGACCAGTCGACGGCCGAGTGGCCCTTCTCCAGTACGAAGCCCAGCACGCCCTCGACCATCGCGCCGAGGCCCACCCGGGGGAACCCGGCGAGCCGGCCGGCCAGCTCGGTGTCGAACAGACGAGTGGGGACCATGCCTATTTCCCTCAGGCACGGCAGGTCCTGGGTGGCGGCGTGCAGCACCCACTCCGCGTCGGAGAGCGCCTCGCCCAGGCCCGAGAGGTCGGGGCAGGCCACGGGGTCGATCAGCGCCGTCCCCGCGCCCTCACGGCGCAGCTGCACCAGATAGGCGCGCTGGCCGTAGCGGTAGCCGGACGCGCGCTCGGCGTCGACGGCGACGGGGCCGGAGCCGGCGGCGAAGGCGGCGATCACCTCAGCGAGCGATTCGTCGTCGGCGATCACCGGCGGAATGCCCTCGCGAGGTTCCAGCAAAGGGATCGGTTCAGGGCATGGCTCGGAGTTCGGCGCCCCCGTAACAGAAGATCCGCCGTCGTCCGGAGGGGCGCCTCCGGTGGTTCGCAGTGAAACGTCTGCTGCGGTGTCTTGGGCGTCGGTCACCTGTCAAGGGTATCCATGTATGGACAGCGCCCGTCGACGGAACGTTCCGTCGACGGGCGCCTGAGGGTCGTAAACCAGTCACCTCGGTGAAAGATCCGGTCTACGACGGGTGGATACGCGGACGAAGATCGGCGGCCGATCCGGTTCACGTCCGTGAAGGGGTGGGCGTCAGTGGATGATCCCGGTGCGCAGGGCCACCGCGACCATCCCGGCGCGGTCACCCGTGCCGAGCTTGCGGGCGATGCGGGCGAGGTGGCTCTTGACGGTCAGGGCGGACAGGCCCATCGAGACGCCGATCGCCTTGTTCGACTGGCCCTCCGCGACCAGCCGCAGCACCTCGACCTCCCGGCCGGACAGTTCGCGATAGCCACCCGGGTGACTCGGGGCACCCGGGGGGCGGCGGTGCATACGGGCGGCGGCGGCGCCGATGGGGGCGGCTCCCGGTCGGGTGGGGAGCCCGAGGTTCGTACGGGTGCCGGTGACGACGTAGCCCTTGACCCCACCGGCGAGCGCGTTGCGTACGGCGCCGATGTCGTCGGCGGCGGACAGGGCGAGCCCGTTGGGCCAGCCCGCGGCGCGGGTCTCGGACAGGAGGGTGAGGCCGGAGCCGTCGGGCAGGTGGACGTCGGCGACGCAGATGTCGCGGGGGTTGCCGATGCGGGGACGAGCCTCCGCGACGGACGAGGCCTCGATGACGTCGCGCACACCGAGCGCCCACAGGTGGCGGGTGACGGTGGAGCGGACGCGCGGGTCGGCCACGACCACCATGGCGGTCGGCTTGTTCGGGCGGTAGGCGACCAGGCTTGCGGGCTGCTCTAGGAGAACGGACACCAGGCCTCCTGGGGTGGGGGACGGGGCCGGCTTGTGGGGATGAAGCCGGGACGAACCGTGCTTTCAAGGTCACAGTCGTCTTCGGCAGCAAACCCGTCCGCCTTTAGAGAATGATCACGATCTAGTGAGTAACAATCTGCGCAATTCGGACACGCGATCGATCATCCGAAGATCGAACGGTTTCACTCTGCGTCGATACGCGGCCGAAAGTGGCCGTATCGACAAAGAGATCGGAAAAAGGGCCGACGAGGGTCGACCTTTGGTCAGTGAGGACAAAAGGAGGCTCAGCGCGACTGCGGGTCCCGTCGCTGTGGCAGCGTGACCACCGACGCGTCGCCCGGACCGGCCGGCGGCAGCCCCGCCACCTGAGCCAGCAGATCGCACCAGGACGCCAGGTGCGCCGCCGTGTCCGGCACCCCGCCCGGGCCCTCCCGAGGCGTCCAGGACGCCCGGATCTCGATCTGCGAGGCGGCCGGACGTTCGGACAGGCCACCGAAGTAGTGGGAGCTCGCCCGGGTGACCGTGCCGCTCGGCTCGCCGCACGCCAGACCGCGCGCGGTGAGCGCCCCGGTCAGCCAGGACCAGCAGACCTCGGGCAGCAGCGGATCGGCGGCCATCTCGGGCTCCAGCTCCGCGCGCACCAGCGTCACCAGCCGGAAGGTGCCCTGCCAGGCGTCGTGCCCGTCCGGATCGTGCAACAGCACCAGCCGGCCGTCGGCCAGGTCCTCATCGCCGTCGACGACCGCCGCCTCCAGCGCGTACGCGTGCGGGGCGAGCCGCTGCGGTGCCGGAGTCGCCTCCACCTCGATCTGCGGCCGCAGCCGCGCGGTCCGCAGCGCTTCCACCGCCGCCCGGAAGGGCGGCGGAACCGACCTGCCCGTATGTCCCCCACCATCCTCGGTGTCCTTCGCCTCGTCCATTCCGCCAGCGCCGTCCGACAGTCGTCCCTGAGCCGCAGCCATGCGGGGAAGGTTAAGGGGAACGGGAGCCTCGTGCAGGGAGGAACACCCTGTTGCCGGGCGTCGGGGTTGCCGTCGGGGCCGGGTTCGGTGCCGTGCGAGACTTGCCCCGTGAGTGCCAACGAGAGCCCCGCGAGCCCGCGCCCGGCGCAGCCGACAGCCACGTCCGACGCGGTCAAGGATTCCGCCTTCCTCAGGGCCTGCAGGCGCGAGCCGGTGCCGCACACGCCCGTGTGGTTCATGCGGCAGGCCGGGCGCTCGCTGCCGGAGTACCGCAAGGTCCGCGAGGGCATCCCGATGCTCGAGTCCTGCATGCGGCCCGAGCTGGTCACCGAGATCACCCTCCAGCCGGTGCGCCGGCACGACGTGGACGCGGCGATCTACTTCAGCGACATCGTCGTCCCGCTCAAGGCGATCGGCATCGACCTCGACATCAAGCCCGGCGTCGGCCCGGTCGTCGAGCGCCCGATCCGCACCCGCGCCGACCTCGCCCAGCTCCGTGACCTCACCCCCGAGGACGTCTCCTACGTCACCGAGGCCATCGGCATGCTGACCGCCGAGCTCGGCTCCACCCCGCTGATCGGTTTCGCGGGCGCGCCTTTCACCCTCGCGAGCTACCTCGTCGAGGGCGGTCCGTCGCGCACGTACGAGAACGCCAAGGCGATCATGTACGGCGACCCCGAGCTCTGGGCCGACCTGCTCGACCGTCTCGCGGACATCACGGCCGCCTTCCTGAAGGTCCAGATCGAGGCGGGCGCGAGCGCGGTCCAGCTGTTCGACTCCTGGGCCGGCGCGCTGGCTCCGGCGGACTACCGCCGCTCGGTGCTGCCCGCCTCCGCCAAGGTCTTCGAGGCCGTCGCCGGGTACGGCGTCCCGCGCATCCACTTCGGCGTCGGCACCGGTGAGCTGCTGAAGCCGATGAGCGACGCCGGCGCGGACATCGTCGGCGTCGACTGGCGCGTCCCGCTCGACGAGGCCGCCCGCCGCGTCGGCCCCGGGAAGACGCTCCAGGGCAACCTCGACCCGACCGTCCTGTTCGCCGGCACCGAGGCCGTCGAGACCAAGACCCGCGAGGTCCTCGACGCGGCCGCCGGCCTGGAGGGCCACATCTTCAACCTCGGCCACGGCGTCATGCCGTCCACCGACCCGGACGCGCTGACCCGGCTCGTCGAGTACGTCCACACGCAGACGGCTCGGTAGGGGCGCTCACCACGTGTGCCGGGGCCTCGCCCGCCTGCCGAACAGCAGGCCGCGCGGCTCCGGCGGCGGGGGCGTACCCGGCTTCAGCGGCCAGGCGAGCAGCATGCCCGCGAGGAAACCGACGACGTGCGCCGCGTACGCCACGGTGCCCACGTCGGAGACGCCCTCGCCGGACGAGTACACCGCCTGCAGCCCGAACCAGAAGCCCAGCACCAGCCAGGCCGGCAGCCGCAGCGGCAGGAAGACCAGGAACGGGACCAGCACCCACACCCTGGCCTTCGGATACAGCACCAGGTAGGCGCCCAGAACCCCGGCGATGGCTCCCGAGGCGCCGATCAGCGGGTCCGTCGAGTCGGCGTTGAGCAGCGCGAAGCCGTACGACGCCGCGTAGCCGCAGACGACGTAGAAGAGCGCGTACCGCACATGGCCCATGCGGTCCTCGACGTTGTTGCCGAAGATCAGCAGGAACAGCATGTTGCCCAGCAGGTGCAGCCAGCCGCCGTGCAGGAACATCGCCGTGAGGACGCTGAGGGGCGGCGACTTGTCGTACGTCGGCGGGCCCACCACACAGCCCGCGCCCCGCGCGCCCACCCCGACGTCACCGGTGGGCACGAGCCGCGGCAGCTGATGGTGGATCAACTCCTGTGGCACGGCGGCGTAGTGGTCCAGGAACGCCTGGAGGTGGCAGAGCTGCGCCAGGTTGCTGTCACCCGCCACGGAACCGGAGAGTCCGGGCATGAACAGGAAGACGAGGACGTTCGCGGAGATCAGCGCGTATGTCACCCAGGGGGTGCGGCGCACGGGGTTCACGTCATGGACGGGGATGACCACAAGGAAGTAGTGCCCCCGATGCGGGCGGCGAACCGGTGAACGCCGCCGTCCGCGTGTGCGTATGTCTCCTCAACCGCCCGCGGCACGGGGAAGGCGGGTCGCGGGGACGACGTGAGGAACAGGCGATGAACGACCGAGTTACTCCTCCTATGCACGCTACGCCCGACGGCGAGGCGGAGATCTCGCTGGTGCTGCGACTGCCCTGGGAGGACGTGGCACGGCTGGGCCAGGAGGCGGGGCGGCTGGCCGCGCAGATGCAGCGGCCGGTGACCCTCGACGAGGCGGTGAGCAACCGGCTCCGGTCGGCCCGGTCGGCGGCCCACGCGAAGCCCGCGGGGGAGCAGCCTGCGCCCATGACCAGCAGCGCGTCCGTCTCGTCGCTGCCGCCGAGGCCGCCGGCCGACCAGGCGCGGCAGGCGATCGAGAGGATCAACGGGACCGCGTAGAAGTCCCCCACCAAGTCGATTCAGGAGGCCCGCACTTTCAGCGCTGCCTTGCGGGCCGCCACCAGAACCGGGTCCCAGACGGGTGAGAACGGAGGGGCGTAGCCCAGGTCCAGGGCTGTCATCTGTTCCACCGTCATACCGGCCGTCAGGGCCACCGCGGCGATGTCGACTCGCTTGCCCGCGCCCTCCCGGCCCACGATCTGCACGCCGAGCAGCCGTCCCGTTCGGCGCTCGGCGAGCATCTTCACCGTCATGGGGGCGGCGTCCGGGTAGTAGCCCGCACGGCTGGTCGACTCGATGGTGACCGACTCGAACCGCAGGCCCACCCGGCGGGCGTCCTTCTCACGCAGGCCCGTGCGGGCGATCTCCAGGTCGCACACCTTGCTGACCGCCGTGCCGACCACACCCGGGAACGTGGCGTAGCCGCCGCCCACGTTCGTGCCGATGACCTGCCCGTGCTTGTTGGCGTGCGTGCCCAGCGCGATATGCCGTAGCTGGCCCGAGACCAGGTCGAGGACCTCCACGCAGTCGCCGCCGGCCCAGATGTTCTCGTACCCGCGCACCCGCATCGCCAGGTCGGTCAGCAGGCCGCCGTGGGCGCCCAGCGGCAGCCCCGCCGCCGCGGCGAGCCCCGTCTCGGGGCGCACACCGATGCCCAGCACCACCACGTCCGCCGGATACTCGGCGTCCTGCGTGACCACCGCCCGCACCCGGCCGTCGTCGCCCGTGAGCACCTTGGTGACCTCGGCGTCGTCGACCATGGTGATGCCCAGGCCCGTCATCGCCTCGTGCACCAGCCGGCCCATGTCCGCGTCGAGCGTGGACATCGGCTCCCGGCCCCGGTTGACGACCGTCACCTCGTAGCCGCGTTTGATGAGCGCCTCGGCCATCTCCACGCCGATGTACCCCGCGCCGACCACGACCGCCCGACGGCCACGTGTGTCTGCCAGCGTGTCGATGAGCGCCTGACCGTCGTCGAGCGTCTGCACGCCGTGCACCCCGGGCGCGTCCACACCCGGCAGATCCGGCCGGACCGGGCGGGCACCGGTCGCGATCACGAGTTTGTCGTACGACGTCCAGGACTCGGCCCCGGAATCGACGTCACGCGCGCGTACCCGCCCGCCGGCCACGTCGATCTCCGTGACCTCGGTGCGCATCCGCAGGTCGATGTCGCGCGCCCGGTGCTCCTCGGGCGTCCGGGCGATCAACTGGTCCCGGTCGGGGACGTCACCGCCCACCCAGTACGGGATCCCGCACGCCGAGTAGGAGGTGAAGTGGCCGCGCTCGAACGCCACGATCTCCAGCTCGTCCGGGCCCTTCATCCGACGGGCCTGCGACGCCGCGGACATCCCCGCGGCGTCGCCGCCGATCACGACCAGACGCTCCGCCCCACGCTTCGTACGGCTCATGTTCATACGAACACGCTACGTGGGCAGGGCATTTCAGTCCCGCCCAGTGCACCGGCAGCGGCTCAGTTCTCCTCGCCGCCCTCCCGCGGGCGGGTCGGCTCGGGCGCCTGCCGGGCCGTCGGCAGCGGGCCGAGCTCGGTCGTCGCGGGCACGGTGGCGGGGCGGCGCGGCAGCCGGGGCCGGACGATCCGCAGCCACACCAGGACGATCAGCGCGGCCACCGCCACGAACGGCAGCACCGCCCCGATCGCCACGGCGAGCCAGCGCAGCATCGTCACGAACGCGTCCCAGCCGCCCGCCAGCGCGTCCACGAACCCGGGGTCGTCGTCCTCCTTGACCGCCTTCTTCACCGGCGTCTCGGTCAGGGACAGGGTGATGGTGGCCAGGCTGGTGCGGTCCTTCAGGGACGACTGCTGGGCCAGCAGCGACTCCAGGTCGGATTCCCGGCTGCTCAGCTCGCCCTCCAGCGTCACCACATCGCTCAGCTTGGTCGCCTGGTCCATCAGCTCACGCACCCGCGCCACGCTGGCGCGCTGCGACTTGATGCGGCTGTCCACGTCGACGACCTGATCGGTGACGTCCTGCGCCTTCGCCGTGCGTTCGAGGAGCTTGCCGGCGCCCTGCAACTCGTCGAGGACCGTGTCGTACTGGTCGACGGGCACCCGCAGCACCACCCGGGTGCGCGAGCGGCCGTCCTCGTCCCGGCTGGTGGACTCGTTGCCGACGTAGCCGCCCGCGTTCTCGATGGTGCCGCGCGCCGCGTCGAGGGCCTTCGGTACGTCCTTGACCTGCACGGTCAGGGACGCGGTACGGATGATGTGGCTGGTGATCCTGGGCGGCGCGGTCGCCTTGGCGCCGTCCGCTTCGCCGGCGCCGTCGGAGTCGGCCGCGCCGGGTGCGACCCCCTTCGCCTCGCTCAGCGCGGCGGCCTTGTCGTCGGCCGTCGTGCCAGCGGAATCGCTGCCGTCGGCACTGCAGCCGGTCAGCGCGAGGGCCGCGGCCAGCAGAAGACCGGCCAGGGCCTGAACGGGTCGTACGGAACGTCGTGCGCGCATGCGGGCTACCCCCGGGTTGTGACGACTGACGCTCCTTCGACGCCGGAGCGGACCGGGACGTTGGAGGAAAACGGTCCCGATGCGGTCACGGTCGGGACTCGTGAAGGACACCGGGCCGGCGCGGGAGTGTCGGTGGGGTCTGAGAAAGTGGGGGCATGAGCGCAACGGGTGCGGGTCGGGTCGTCGTCGTCGGAGCCGGGATCGCGGGGCTGGCCGCCGCCCACCGACTGCTCGGGCGCGGGGCGCGGGTGACCGTGCTGGAGGCCTCGGACCGTGTCGGCGGCAAGCTGCTGCCCGGCGAGATCGCCGGCGCCCGCGTCGACTTCGGCGCCGAGTCGATGCTCGCCCGCCGCCCCGAGGCCGTCGCCCTCGCCCGCGAGGTGGGCCTGACCGACCGCCTCCAGCCGCCCGCCACCGCGACCGCCTCACTGTGGATCCGCGGCGTCCTGCGCCCGATGCCCAAGGGTCATGTGATGGGCGTCCCCGGCACCGCCGACGCCCTGACCGGCGTGCTGTCCGACGAGGGTCTCGCCCGCATCGGGCAGGACGCCGACCTGCCCCGCACGGAGGTCGGCGACGATGTGGCGGTCGGGGAGTACGTGGCGGCGCGCCTGGGCCGCGAGGTCGTCGACCGCCTCGTGGAGCCGCTGCTGGGCGGGGTCTACGCGGGCGACGCGTACCGCATCTCGATGCGCTCGGCGGTCCCGCAGCTCTTCCAGGCCGCACGAACGCACGACTCCCTGACGGAGGCGGTCCGCGAGATCCAGGCGAAGGCCGCGGCCAACCAGCAGACCGGGCCGGTGTTCATGGGCATCGCGGGCGGGGTCGGCTCGCTGCCGCTCGCGGTGGCCGAGTCGGTGCGGGAGCGCGGCGGCGAGATCGTGACCGGGGCGCCCGTGACGGAGCTGCGCCGCGAGGCGTCCGGCGGCTGGCGAGTCGTCGCCGGAGGCCGGGTCCGGCACGCCGACGCGGTGATCGTCGCCGCCCCCGCCCCCGTCGCCGCCGGTCTGCTGCGCACCGAGGCACCCGCGGCCGCCACCGAGCTCACCGCCGTCGAGTACGCCTCCATGGCCCTGGTCACCCTCGCCTACCGCCGCGCGGACGTCATGCTCCCCGAGGGCAGCGGCTTCCTCGTCCCGCCCGTCGACGGACGCACCATCAAGGCGTCGACGTTCGCCTCCCAGAAGTGGGGCTGGATCGGCGACGAGAACCCGGACCTGCTGGTGCTGCGCACCTCAGTCGGGCGCTACGGCGAGACGGAGATCCTCCAGCGCGAGGACGCCGACCTCGTCGCCGTATCCCGGCACGACCTGCGCGAGGCGACCGGCCTGGACGCCGCTCCCCTGGAGACCCGCGTCACCCGCTGGACCGACGGCCTGCCCCAGTACCCGGTCGGCCACCACGCGCGCGTGGCCCGCGTTCGCGAACACGTCGCCAAGATCCCGGGCCTCGCGGTGTGCGGCGCCCCGTACGACGGCGTCGGCATCCCGGCCTGCATCGCGAGCGCCTACGCGGCGGTGGACCAGATCCACGGTGACCTGAGCGCTGTGCAGGAGCTCACCGCCAACCCGGTGCAAAGCCTTCACGGCGGAGCGGGAGAATAAGGACCATGAGTGACGACGCCCCCACCACCGAGTCCGGCAGGGTCCCGAACAAGGGCAAGCTGGCCAAGGACCTCAACGAGACCATCCGCTACACCCTCTGGTCCGTCTTCAAGCTGAAGGACGTGCTCCCCGACGACCGCGCGGGGTACGCCGACGAGGTCCAGGAGCTGTTCGACCAGCTCACCGCCAAGGACGTGACGATCCGCGGCACCTACGACGTGTCCGGTCTGCGCGCCGACGCCGACCTCATGATCTGGTGGCACGCGGAGACCAGCGACCAGCTCCAGGAGGCGTACAACCTCTTCCGCCGCACCAGGCTGGGCCGCGCTCTCACACCGGTGTGGTCGAACATGGCGCTGCACCGCCCCGCCGAGTTCAACCGCGCGCACATCCCGGCGTTCCTCGCCGACGAGACGCCCCGCGACTACATCAGCGTCTACCCCTTCGTGCGCTCCTACGACTGGTACCTGCTGCCCGACGAGGACCGCCGCCGCATGCTCGCCGACCACGGCAAGATGGCCCGCGGCTACCCGGACGTGCGCGCCAACACCGTCGCCTCGTTCTCCCTCGGCGACTACGAGTGGATCCTCGCCTTCGAGGCCGACGAGCTGTACCGCATCGTCGACCTCATGCGCCACCTGCGCGCCTCCGAGGCCCGGATGCACGTCCGTGAAGAGGTCCCGTTCTACACGGGCCGCAGGAAGTCGGTGGCGGACTTGGTCGCTGGATTGGCTTAGCCAGTCAATGCCGCTGAGACCCGCGCCCTAAGGGGCGCGGGGCTGTATCAATCTGCGGCTCCGCCGCGTGGGCGCGACCAGCCCCAACGCACCCGCAGACGGCATCTATCGCGCAGCCCGAGGCTTCGGCTCCGGATGCGGCGCACACGCAGCGCGCCGCACCGGAAGCCGCCCTTCCAACAGGTACGAGTCCAGGTACCCGTTGACACAAGGGTTGGGCCCGCCCCCAATGCCATGGGCACCCGCATCCCGCTCCGTCACCAGCACCGACCCCGACAACCGCCGATGCAGTTCAAGAGCCCCCTGGTAAGGCGAGGCGGCATCCCGCTCAGCGGCAAGAATCAACGTCCCCGGCACCTCACCGGCACCGGTCCGCACATCGAGGGCCTGCTGACGCGGCGCGAGCCAGTACGCGCAGGGCAGGTTCGTCCACACGTTGTCCCAGGTCTCGAAGGGCGCCACGCGCGCGAGCCGGGTGTTGTCCCGGTCCCACACCTTCCACTGGGTGGGCCAGGGCGCGTCGTTGCACTCGACGGCCATGTAGACCGCGTGCGAGTTCTCCGCCTCGGCCGCAGCCTCCGGATGCGGGCCGGCCTGCTCGATCAGCGGCTGCGGGTCGCCCTTCAGATACGCCGACAGCGCCTGCGCGCGGTGCGGCCAGTAGTCGTCGTAGTACCCGGCCGACAGGAACGCCCCCTGCAACTGCCCGGGGCCGACCTTCCCGCCCGCCGGCTTCGCGGCCAGCCGCGCCGCGGCCTTCTCGTAACTGCGCAGCACCTCGTCGGCCGTGCCGCCCAGTCCGTACACGTCGTCGTGCCGGGCGGCCCACTCCCGGAAGTCCTGCCAACGGCCCTCGAACGCGGCCGACTGGGCGAGGTTGTTGCCGTACCAGACCTGCTCCGGGTCCGGGTTCACCGCCGCGTCGAACACCATCCGCCGTACGTGCGACGGGAAGAGGCCCGCGTACAGGGCCCCCAGGTAGGTGCCGTACGACGCGCCCATGAACGTCAGCCTCGACTCCCCGAGCGCGGCGCGCAGGACGTCCAGGTCACGGGCGTTGTTGAGGGAGGTGTAGTGCCGCAGCGCGTCGCCGGCGCGCCGCGCGCAGCCGCGCGCGTACGCCTTCGCCCGCGCGACGCGTTCCTTCTTGTACGACTCCGAGGGATACGTCGGTGCCTGGGTGGGAGCTTCGAGGAACGTCTTGGGGTCCTCGCAGGACAGGGGCGCGGACCGGCCCACCCCGCGCGGGGCGTAGCCCACGAGGTCGTACGCCGCCGCGAGCCGTTTCCACTCGGGGAGCACGCCGATCAGCGGGAAGTACATGCCGGAGCCGCCCGGACCGCCCGGGTTGTAGACCAGGGAGCCCTGCCGGGGCACCCGGCGCTTGCTGTTGTGCGGGTCCTTGTGGCTGGCCGGAACCCGGCTCACGGTCAGTTTGATCTGCCGGCCGTCGGGCCGGGCGTAGTCGAGCGGCACGGACACGGTGCCGCACCGCACCGTGCTCGGCAGGTCCTCCGCGGCGGGGCAGGTGCCGAAGTCGATGCCCCTCTCCCCGGCGCGTGCGGCGGCCACCGCCGTGCCGTGCAGCTCGGCCGCGCCCGGAACTCCGGGGGTGCTGTCGGCCGGGGCCGCGGTGAGCGTGCTCAGGAGCAGGGTCCCGGCGGCCGAGTAGAGGGCGGTGGCTCTCATCGCGTATCCCTTCGGTGCACGACAGCAACAAAAGGGATGTTTCGTCCGGCTGTTGCCGAAGGCAAGCACCGCCCGGCCGGTGTCGGTCCCAATACCCCCGTGCGCCCCCCTGGGACCGCTATGCGCGCCAGTCCTGCTGCTCCCGGTGGGCGAACGCCGCACGCAGGTCCGGTTCGCCGATCGCGCGGATGCCGTGGACGGCCACCGACGTGAGATCCGTACGGTCGTCCCGGCCGGGGCGCCGGGTCAGGGCGCCGAGCAGCCGCTGACCGGCCGGGGAGGCCCAGCGGGAGTAGGGGTGGACCTCGATCCGGGCGACGGCGAGACAGCTGAGGGTGAGCGCGAAGGGCAGCCCGAACCAGAGGGCGACCAGGCTGCGCGGCATGTCCGACTGAGCCGGCGTCAGCAGCGCGGTCGCGCCCAGTGCCAGCACCGCCAGCGCCGCGAACCACACCTGGCGGATCCCGGCGGCGACGGACGCCCGGGCGCCGTCGGGCACCGCGAGCCCCGCGCTGACCAGCCGGTCGGCGATCCCGTGCACGGCGTCCGCGGTGGCCGCGGCGGCCCGCACCGGGGCGATGCGCGACTGTCCCTCCGGCCCGATGGCACCTATCACCGACCGCTCCATGTCGTCCCGCCCGCGCGGGTCGACGACGGTCGCCCAGCCGGTGCGCGCGAGCAGCAACCGCCGCTGGCGCGCCATGGAGACGAGGGTCAGATCGGCGACCCGCCGGGGGCCGCCGGACAGGAACGCGGCCTCGTACAGCGTCAGATCGTGTGCCCGGCCCGCGGCCGCGTCTTCCGCGTCCACGGCCGCCGCGTGTACGGCGGCCAGGCACAGCCGCGTACACGCCGTGCCGGCGGCGGCCCAGGCCAGCAGCAGGAGAAGGACCCAGAACATGTGCAATTTTCTATGCGACGGGTCCCTGTGGCGCCATGCCTGGTTCACAACCCGGACGGAGTGTTGTCGGTATGTGACGTTCCGGTGGGTGCCGGGGTCAGGAGGCCTCGGGTGCCGACGGAGGCGGGTTGGAGGCGGGCGGCGGGAGCGGATAGCTCGGGGACGGCGACGGGGTCATCGGGGTCGCGGGGTCCGGGTCCGTGGTCGGGCCGGGCGGGGCCGGCGAGTTGGTGATCGGAGGAGTGCTGCCGGCCACCAGGTCCCGGGCCAGGGCGTCGTAGTCGACGTACCCCGTGGCCTCCAGGACCTTGATGTGGTCCAGCACGGTCGTGTTGGCGTCGTCGGCGAGGGCGCGGACGAGGGAGTTGCGGGTGGCTGCCCGTACCTGGGCGACGACCGAGAACACCCTGCCGTGCGCCAGCCGCAGGATGTTGGCGAACTGGCGGTCGTACTCGACGCCTTGGGTGGTGTTCAGGGTCGCGAGCCACTGCTTCTGCTGCTCGGTGGGCTCGTTGGGCAGCTCCAGGCCGAGCTTGGCGGCCACGTCCCGGACCCGCTCGTCCAGGAACGTATGACCCTCGACCAGGTGCGTGCCCGCCGTTCGTACGGCCTCGGTCGTGCCCTTCTGCTGCGCCTGCTGACCGGCGGGCAGCTCCCACAGGCCGGCCAGCCGGACCTTCGTGACGAAGTCCCGGTCGAGACCGGACAGCGGACCGTACTTCGTCGACACGGTCTGGGCGTTCAGTACGTCCAGGCCGGTGCCGGACCGGTCGGCGTACGACCAGATCGGGAAGACCAGCGCCACGAGGGTCGCGGTCAGACCGGCGATGATGATTCCGGTGCCGGTGAAGATGCCTCTGCTGTTGGTGGGGGGTCGCGGTCGCATGGTGCCTCCTGTTGCGGCACCGCACGCTAGTGCGTTTCGGGTGCGGGGTTGGCATGTTACTGCGGGGTCTACGCCAACTGCCGTACGGGGGGCAAAGGTTGTATCAGGGGCGAGGTGGGGCGAATGGGGGAAGGTGGGCGGGGGTTGTATAGGGGCAAACCGGATGGAAGCGGATGTCCGGGCTGGGCTGGGTGGCCGGGGTGTTAACCCTGGCACACCTGTGGGTGGACGGCGGGTGGCACGCGCCTAGTGGGGGAGCCTGGGGTGGCGTAGGACGCTCGGGCCACGTGGCTGGACGTGGTGGTGGCCGACGGCGGGTGGGTGGTGTCTGCCGGTCCGCCGTGTATGGCGAGCATCGGTCGGGCAGCGGCCGGTCGCGCGGGTTGTGGTCAGCGGCGCAGCAGGACTCGGCGAGTGGCGCGAGCCAGCCGTGCGGCCGGGCGCTGCGAACGCGGTGCCGGGCCCGACCGCTCCAGCCACCATTCCCGTAGGTGCCGCCGTGCCGTCGGGTTCTCCAACTGCCCGGCGAGCAACACCTGCTCGGCGAAGTCCAGGGCGTCGCGGCGGTAGCCGTCCGTCATCGGGTGGCCGTGGGCGTAGGCGAGGAAGGCCGGGCGGTAGGCGGGGCCGAGGATGGCCAGAAGATCGGGGGCGACCTTCGCCACGACGTCCGCCCGCTTCCCGCCGAGCGCCCGGGCCTGTACACCGAGGCGCACCCGGTCGAACCCCTCCGGAACGGGCGTACCGGCGACCAGCGCGGACAGCAGCGCCGTCTGCGCGAGAGCGAGCCGCTGGCGGACGAGGTCGTCGGCGGAGTCCGGAGCTGGGGCCGGAGTCGGAGTCGGAGTCGGTGTGGTCCTCGCGTCGGCAGGCCGGGTGTCGTCGGCGCGGGGGCCGGAGGGCGCCGCGGGCCTCGCGCCGACCTTCTCCAGGGCCTCCCGTATCGCCCCCAACTCGCCCTCCAGCTCGGCCGGTTCGGGGAAGTTCTCGTCGCGTTCCAGCAGGACGCCCGGCGGGGAGACCCGGGACGCGAGGTCGGTCAGGATGTCGAGGACCGGGCGGGGGACCGGGTGGGCGTGGCTGTCGTGCCAGACGCCGTCGCGTTCGAAGCCGCCCGCGACATGGACGTACGCGATGGCCTCCAGGGGGAGGTCGGCGAGCGCCTCGGCCGGGTCCTCGCCGCGGTTGACGTGGTTGGTGTGCAGGTTCGCCACGTCGATGAGCAGGTGCACGCCGGTGCGGTCGGCCAGCTCGTACAGGAACTGCCCCTCGGTCAGCTCCTCGCCGGGCCACGAGATCAGCGCGGCGATGTTCTCGACAGCGAGCGGTACCGGCAGCGCGTCCTGCGCGATGCGGACGTTCTCGCACAGCACGTCAAGGGCGTCGCGGGTGCGCGGCACCGGCAGCAGATGGCCCGCCTCCAGGCGCGGGGAAGCGGTCAGCGGGCCGCCCGCCCGGACGAACGCGATGTGCTCGGTGACCAGCGGCGAGCCCAGTGCCTCGGCCCGCTCGGCGAGGGCGGTCAGCCGTTCCGCGTCGGGCCGGTCGGCGCCGCCGAGACCGAGTGAGACACCGTGCGGGACAACGGTGACCCCGCGCTCACGCAGCCGCAGCAGGGACTGCGGAAGGTGTCCGGGGCAGGTGTTCTCCGCCACGACCTCGACCCAGTCGATGCCGGGCATATGTTCCACGGCGTCTGCGATCTCGGGCCGCCACCCGATACCCGTCCCCAGTCGCTTCATGGTCCCCTCCTCGGCTTTCCGGATCCGCGGTGCCGCCTCTCGGGCGTGACGGGGGTATGGCCCCCCGGCACGGACCCGAACCCCTCCGCACGCTCCTTCAGAGCAACATTTGAGGTTCGGCGCCGGTCTTGGCCGTGCGGCGATCTGAACTCGGATGGGTGCGGCCAGGGTGGGTGATGGAGATCACCACCTTCCAGATCTACGACATCGCCACCAACCCGCGGCCACGACGAGGCGGGTCGCCCCACCACCGTGCAGATCACGGGCGGCATCGGAACGGACGTCCCGTCGACCACTACGAGCTACGACCCCGACTCGGGCCGCGCGTACAAGACGGCGTCGTCGACCGGCGGCACCCTCACCCGCGCCTACGACAAGCTGGGCCGGGAGATCTCCTACACCGACGCCGACGGGGGGACCACGACCACCACGCGATCACATCGTCGCGGCGGCCTCGCAGCTCGATGCGTTGGAGTCACTCGCCGAGGCCGGAGTCGACCGGTTCATCGCTGCCTGAGACGACTGACCGCGTGACGCCGGCCTCCGGGACCCGAATGTGGTCCCGGAGGCCGACGTTCTCGTATGCGAAGGGTGTCAGTGCCGCAAGGCACTCACACGGTCATATCCCTCGACCGCAACCGTCAGACCGGGCGCGATCTCGGTGAACCCCGCGTCCCGCACCAACGGCAGCCCGCTCGTGGTCAGTTCACCCCAGCGGCCGGGGTCGGCGGAGCGTACGGCCAGTGGGAAACCCGCGTCGCGCCACCCGGCCCGCTCCTCCTGCGACAGTTCCCACCAGGCGAGTTGGGCCCCGTGACCGGCCTGCGCCATCGCCTTCCCGGCCGACATGTCCAGCTCCGGGTTCAACCAGAGCACGGGCGCCGCCGGATCCGCGGCCACCGGCGGCTCCGGATCGTCGAGGTCGGTGCCCGACACCTGGAGCCGGGCCAGGTCCTTGGGCCATCCGTCCAACGGCACCGGCGGGAAGACCCGCACCTCCGCCGACTTCCCGGCCACGGTGATCCCGGGCAACGCCTCGGCCCGCCGCCACTCGGCCCCGCGGGCCCGCCGCACGACCTTGCGGATCCGCGCGTCCTGCCACTCCCGCATCGCCCGCGCCCACTCACCCTCGCCGACCGACCGCTCGTCGGACAGTATGACGAGCACGGCTCGGGCGGCGGTCTCCAGGGCGTCGGTACGGGCCGGGGGAGCGGCCCGCTCGATGCGGACGACCAGGGGCAGCACGAACTGCGGCGCGTTGTCCCGTGCGCCGGGGTCGGACCGGAAAGGGCTGTTGTCGCTCGACGTCGAATCTTCGTTCACGGGTCCAGTCTGCCAACCCGGGGGCGCACGACATGATGTCCCCCATGCAGAACGCTCTACGGCTGGAGAACGTGGGCCGCCGCTACGGCTTACGCGGTTCCTGGGTCCTGCGCGACATCGACCTGACCCTCGATCCCGGCGAACTCGTCCGGGTCGAGGGAACCAACGGCACCGGAAAGTCCACCCTCCTCCGCCTGCTGGCGGGGATCGACGCCCCCACCACGGGCCGTATCACCGGCCGCCCGCGAACGGCCTACGTTCCCGAACGCTTCCCGTCGGCCCTGCCCTTCACCCCGTCGGGATATCTCACCCACCTCGGCACCGTGCACGGCCTGACCCGCACCGCCGCCGCACGGGCCACCGACGAGTGGCTCGACCGTTTCGGCGCGGCGGCCTACGCCCACACCCCGCTGACCCGGCTGTCGAAGGGCAGCAGCCAGAAGGTCGCCGTCGCCCAGGCCCTGCTCGCCGAACCCGAACTGCTCGTCCTCGACGAGGCGTGGACGGGACTGGACACCGACGCCCGGGCCGAACTGGAGCGGGCCGTGGCCGAACGCACCGCCGCCGGCGGTGCCGTGGTGTTCGTCGACCACGACCCGCGCCGCCTGGCGGGCGTGTCCGACGCCACGTACCGCGTCCACGACGGCACTCTCGAACGCCTTACGGAACAGGCGACTTCGCCGACCGGCCCGCACGTCGTCGTCGAGGCGCAGGGCCCGCCCGGCGGGCAGCTCCCCTCCGTCACGGTCATGTCCGCCGAGGAGACCGTCCCGGGCACGTACCGCCTCAGCGTTCCCGCCTCCCACTCCGACGTACTGCTCCGGGAACTGCTCACGGCCCGCCCGCCGTGGCACGTGCACGGCGTGACCCGCGCCGACGCCCCCGCCGACACCCCTCACGCCCAGGAAGACCCCGGATGACCGCCCTCCTCCGCTACCAGGCCGCCCTCCTCGTCCGCTCCCAGCGGTGGCTGCCGCCCTTCATCCTGTACGCCGTGTTCCTGGGCATCGGGATGCAGGGCGGCCAGCCGGTGCTCGACTCGCTCGGGTACACGGCCGCCGCCTTGCTGCCCGTCGCCGCCTGGCTGGTACGGATCTGCGTCACGGGCGAGCCGGCGGCGGCCGGCCACTGCGTGGCCGCGGCGACCGGGCCCGGGCGGGCACACCTGAGCCGGCTGCTGGTGGCGCTGGGCGCGTCGGCGACGCTCGGCGCGGTCACGATCGTGATCGTGACGTGGATCAGTGATCCGGCGAGCTCGGACCACCGGACCCGGGTGCCCCCGCTCCCGGCGGGTGCGGCCGGGCTGATCGCCATGCTGGCCTGTGCCCTGCTCGGCACGGCCGTCGGCGCACTCACCAGTTGGCCCGTGCTGCGTTCGGCCGGCCGGGCGGTCCCCGCGCTGCTGCTCGCGGCGCTGCTGGCGCTGGTGGTGTCCGGCTCCCCGGCGCGGGCGGCGGTCAGCGGCCTGGTCACCGGCTCCCGCTCCGGCACGGTCGACCTGCCCCTGCTGCCGCTCGCCGGGGCCGTCCTGCTCGCGGCCGCCGCCTTCGCGACGGCCTGCGCGCTCACCTCCCGCAGGTCCCCCTGAGGGCGCCGGGGGTCACGCGGGTCACGCGGGTCACGCGGGTCGCGGGGGTCACCCCGAACAGGCCGTGCGTTGCGCTTCCTGCCACTCGCACACCGGACACAGCGTGATCCCCTTGTCGGACTCGGGGTACTCCGTCGGCTTCCGGCACAGCACGCACTCCGCGTACGGCGGCCCGTCCGCCTGCGGCGGCTTCCCGCCGTCGCTGATCGTGCAGTAGTCCTCGCTCATGTCTCCAGCGTAGGACGGTCAGCCCCGGCCGCCCGCGTCCCCGATCAGCTCGGACACCTTCACGAACCGGTAGCCCCGGTGGCGCAGCCGCGGTACGACGGTCCGTACGGCCCGCTCGGTCGTCGGGGCGGCACTGCGCGTGCAGTGCATGACCACGACCGACCCGGGGCGCACCCCCTCAAGGACCTGCCGGGCCACCGCGTCCGCGTCCGTCGCGAAGGCGTCCCCGCTCACCACGTCCCACTGCACGGCGGTCACTCCGGCCGGGGCCAGCACCTTCAGGGCCCGACGGTCGTAGCACCCGCCGGGGAAACGGAAGTACGGCATCGGCTCCGTCACCCCGGCCCCGCGGAGGGCGGCGTACGCCCGCTCCACGTCCGCGCGCATCCGGTCCCCGGAGAGGGTCGGCAGCCCGTAGCAGTCGCCGGTGAAGGCGTAGTGGCTGTAGGAGTGGTTGGCCACCTCGAAGAGCGGGTCCCGGCCGATCGACCGGGCCTGCGCCGGATACTGCTCGGCCCATCGGCCCGTCATGAACACGGTGGCCGGCACCTTCAGCGCCCTCAGGGTCGCGATCAGCCGCGGATGGTCGAACCGTTCGCCCGCCGCCGCCCGCGGGCCCTGGTCGGCGGTCATGTCGGCGTCGAAGGTGAGCGCGACGGTCCTGCCGTGCGTCCGGGGGCCGTGTTCGAAGACGGGGGTGAGGCCGGTGGGGCCGGGGGCGAGCGTCGGGGGCCGGGAGGGCGCCACCGAGGACGCGGAGGGTGCCCCGGGCCGCGGCGTCCGGGGTGGCTGCGCGGTGCCGCAGGCGGCGAGGGCCGCGCTCAGGGCGCAGACAGCGGTGACACGTCGTACCGGAGTGATCACCGTATGAATGTATGATGATCGGCCTTCTCTTGGCGCAGGCTCGGCGAGGATGTCACCCGCTCAGGGCCCCGCTCAGGGCCCCGCTCAGATCTAACGCTGCTCCAGCGGCCGGACCGCCGGTCCCTGGACCACCTTGCCGTCCGTGTCGAAGCGGGAGCCGTGGCAGGGGCACTCCCAGGCGCGCTCGGCGGCGTTGAACGCGACCAGGCAGCCGAGGTGGGTGCAGCGCGCCGAGAGGGCGTGCGGGTGGCCGGCCTCGTCCCGGTACACCGCGAGCCGTTCGCCGCCCACCCGGACCACCGCCCCCTCGCCCGGCTCGACGGCGTCCACCGACTCCTCGGACCGCAGCCGGTCGCCGACGAAGTGGCGGGCGACCTGCGCCTGGTTCCTGAGGAACGCGGGGGCCTCGCGCACCGCCGAACGCAGTCGGCGCGGGTCGTACAGCTCGCTCCACGCGCACTCCTCGCCCAAGATCAGCGCGGTGAGCAGCCGGCCCGCCATCATCCCGCCGCTCATTCCCCAGCCGCCGAAGCCGGTGGCCACGTAGGTGTGGTGCGCGCCCGGGTGCATCGGGCCGACCAGCGGGACGGTGTCCGTGGGGTCGTTGTCCTGGGTGGCCCAGGCGTGGGTGAGGGTGACGTCGGTGAAGTGCTCGCCCGCCCAGTCGGACAGGTGCCGGAAGCGTGTGCGGGTGTCGCCGGTGCCGGGCGTGAAGTGCTCCCCGGTGACCACCAGGAGGCGCTCCCCGGCCCCGCCCGACGGTGCCGTACGGACCGAACGCGTGCCCTCGTCCGGCGTGATGTACATGCCCTCCGGGTCGCGGTCGGCGGCGATCGTCCCGGCGACGACCAGCTCACGGCGCGGCGAGAGCCGGGTGAACAGCAGCGACCGGTCGAAGACCGGGTAGTGCGTGGCGACCACCACGTCCCGCGCGGTGACCGTCGCCCCCGTGTCGGTGGTCAGCCGGCACGGCTCGCCCTCCTTCAGCCCGACCACGGTGGTGTGCTCGTACACGTACGCGCCCCGCGCCACCAGGTCCTCGGCGAGGGCCAGCAGATACTTGCGCGGATGGAACTGCGCCTGCCCGGTGACCTTCACCGCGCCCGCCACCGGGAACGGCAGTCCGGTCTCCGTCACGAACGACGCCGGCAACCCCGCCTCGTGCGCCGCCCTCGCCTCGGCCCGCAGCTCCTGCGCCCGGGCAGGGTCACGGGAGTACGTGAAGGCGCTCCGGCGCTCCCAGTCGCAGTCCACGCCGAGCTCGTCCGCGGTCTCCGCGGCCCGCTCGATCGCCTCGGTCTGCGAGCGGGCGTACAGCCGGGCTCCCTCGGGGCCGCGGGTGTGCCGCAGTCTGTCGTAGATCAGGGTGTGCAGGGCGGTGAGCTTGGCGGTGGTGTGCCCGGTGACGCCGGCCGCGACCCGGTCAGCCTCCAGCACCGCCACCTGCCGCCCGGCCCGCGCGAGCTCCCACGCCGTGCTCAGTCCGGCGACCCCGGCGCCGATGACGGCCACGTCCACCGTGAGGTCGTCGATCAGCGCGGGGCGCTGTGGACCGGGCGCGGTCTGGAGCCAGTACGAACCGCTGACGTGGGGGTTCTCGGTCATGCGGACCGGGTACCCCGTCCGGATCGGTTCACTGCGCGAGCGGTCGCCGGCGGCACGCCCCGCTGTCCTGTCCGGCTACCTGCGCCACGGTCCCCTCACCGCGAACGTCGTTCCGGGCGTGTAGCAGTTCACGTACATCGTCTCGCCGTCCGGGGAGAAGGTGACTCCGGCGAACTCGCCCCACTCCGGCTCCTCGGGAGTGCCCAGGTTCTGGCGGTTGCGGGCCATGGCGTACACCTCGCCGCGCCGGGTGACGCCGAAGACGTGCTGGGCGCCGTTGCCGTCCTCGCAGACCATCAGGCCGCCGCTGGGGGCGAGACAGATGTTGTCCGGGGACTCGCCCGGGAGCTGGACGTCGGTGTCCGGGCCGAAGACGATCACCAGGGTCAGGCGGCGCGCCGACGGGTCGTAGCGCCAGATCTGGCCGAAGTGATCGGCCGCCGAACCCTCCGCGCTGTGCGCGAACGACGACACGAAGTAGACGCTCTTCCCGCCCCAGTAGCAGCCCTCCAGCTTCTGCGCGTGCGTGATGCCCTTCGGGCCGAAGTCCTGGAGACGGACCGGGGTTTCGGCGGCGAGCGGGTCCGGTACGTCGACCCACTCGATGCCCTCGAAAGAGGCGCCCGTCTCCTGGATCGAGGACAGATCGGGTACGCCGGGCACCCGCATCGCCTGGAGCCGGCCGCCCGCGCGCAGCGACCCGGGGCCGCCCAGCGGCTTCTCGGGCAGGAAGCGGTAGAAGAGGCCGAAGGGCTTGAGGAAGGCGTCCTCGGTCTCGTAGACGACGCCCCGCTTCGGGTCGACGGCGATCGCCTCGTGCTGGAAGCGGCCCATCGCGGTCAGCGGGAGGGCACCCGAGCGGTGCGGGTCGACCGGGTCGACCTCGAAGATGAAGCCGTGGTCCTTGGTGTAGCCGTTGGTGCCGGCCCTGTCCTCGGTCTCCTCGCAGGTCAGCCAGGTGCCCCAAGGGGTGGGGCCGCCCGCGCAGTTGACGGCCGTACCGGCGATGGCGACCCGCTCGGACAGCACGTCGCCCCGGCGGTCCAGCGTGAGGGCCGTACAGCCGCCCTTGCCGGCCGGGTCGTAGGTGAGGCCCTCGATCGTCGGGACGGCGAGCGTGGCGGTGTTGCGGTTCTCGTGGTTGCGGACCAGGTGGACGCGACCGTGTCTGCCGGGGAAGGCCGACATGCCGTCGTGGTTGGAGGGGACCGTGCCCTCGCCGGAGCGGAGCGGGTCGCCCGCGCGGGAGAGGACCTTGTAGCGGAAGCCCTTCGGCAGATCGAGCAGGCCCTTCGGGTCGGGGACCAGGGGCCCGTAACCGGTGTGGCCGAGGGACTGTGCGGCGGCGGTGCCCGCGAAGAGTTCGGGGAGGGCTCCCGTGAAGGCGATGCCCATTCCCAGGGCGCCTGACCGGGCGAGGACTTGACGTCGTGTTGCGGACATGGCGGTGCGACCTTCCTGCTGGCGGACAGGAACTGTGACGCCGCTGTGTCTACCACCTGGGTCGGGCTCCGGGAACCACGCGCGTGGCGTGTCACTGATCGGCGGGGTGTTCCTGCGCCCTCTCCAGGAAGCGCAACAGTTCCACCGGGAAGGGCAGGACCAGCGTGGAGTTCTTCTCGGCGGCGACCGCCACGATCGTCTGCAACAGCCGCAGCTGGAGTGCCGAGGGGGTGTCCTCCATCTGCTGGGCGGCCTCGGCGAGCTTCTTGGAGGCCTGGAGTTCGGCGTCCGCGTTGATGATCCGGGCCCGCCGCTCGCGGTCCGCCTCGGCCTGTCGGGCCATGGAACGCTTCATCGTGTCCGGCAGCGAGACGTCCTTGATCTCCACCCGGTCGATCTGCACGCCCCAGCCGACGGCCGGACTGTCGATCATCAGCTCCAGGCCCTGGTTGAGCTTCTCGCGGTCGGACAGCAGATCGTCCAGATCGCTCTTGCCGATGATCGAACGCAGCGAGGTCTGTGCCATCTGCGAGACCGCGAACTTGTAGTCCTCGACCTGGACGAGGGCGTTCGCCGCGTCGACCACCTTGAAGTACACGACGGCGTCCACCCGCACGGTCACGTTGTCGCGGGTGATGCCCTCCTGGCCCGGCACCGGCATCGTGACGATCTGCATGTTCACTTTGTGCAGGTGTTCGACGAACGGCACCACCGTCGTGAATCCCGGCGGCCGTACGCCACCGGCGAGCCGTCCGAGCCGGAAGACCACGCCGCGCTCGTACTGCTTGACGACGCGCGCCGCCGAGGCGACGTACACGATCCCGGCGGCACCGGCGGCCACGGCCGCCGTCACAAGCTCCTGGAGCATCCCGACCTCCTCGGGGAGAGGCCCGCTATGTCTGCTCCTGTAACGATATGCCTGGTGCCTGGTCCGGGGCCACGACAAGCCCCGGACCAGGCACCGGTGCGACTACGGAGCGGTGACTGTCACCGGCTCCGGCTCGGTGACCCGGACCGGTTCCGTGCCGACCGCGCTGTGCCGTTCGGCCCAGTTCTCCAGTGCCGTGCGGCAGGCGTGGTCCAGGTGGTGCAGCCCGGACAGGTTGAGCTCGATCGGGCGGTCCTGGGGCAGCGCCTCCAGACTGTCGAGGATCTTCGGCAGCCGGAGGAAGGTCGCGTTGCCCGACAGATACGCCTGGACGGGGCCGGCGCCCTTGTCGACGACCTCCATCTTGAGGTGCGAGGCCTCCCAGGCGGTCTTGGCGACGGACAGCGCCAGACCGATCAGTACGCCCTCGAACATGTTCACCGCGACGATGGACACGGCCGTGACCACCAGGATCAGTGCCTCGCCACGGTGGCCCCGCCACAGCGAGACGATCTCGCGGAAGGGGATCAGCTTCCAGCCCGCGTGCACCAGGATGCCGGCGAGCGCGGGCAGCGGGATCAGCGCCAGGGTCGACGGCAGCGCCACCGCGAACAGCACCAGCCACACACCGTGCATCACTCGGGACGCCTTTGTCTTGGCGCCCGCCTGGACGTTGGCGGAGCTGCGCACGATGACCGCGGTCATCGGCAGCGCGCCGAGCGCGCCGCACACCGCGTTGCCCGCGCCCTGGGCCATGAGCTCCTTGTCGTACTCGGTGCGCGGACCGTCGTGCAGCCGGTCCACCGCGGCCGCGCTGAACAGGCTCTCGGCGGAGGCGATCAGGGTGAAGGCGATGATCGTGCCGAAGATGGCCGGGTCGGCCAGCTTGCCGAAGGCGTCGGTGCCGGGCGGCTGGATGGAGTCCAGCAGGCCGTTCACCTCGACCGTGGCGATCGGCAGACCGAACGCCTGCGCGACCACCGTGGCCAGGACGACCGCGGCGAGCGCGCCCGGCACCGTCCGCACCTGCTTCGGCAGCCGCTTCCACAGCACCATCACCGCGATCGCGCCGGCGCCGACCGCGAGCGAGGCGAGCGCCTCGGTGCTGCCGAGCGCGTCGGCCGCGGCCCCGGGCAGCCCCAGGATCTTGTCGAGGCCGGAGGTGGGCGCCTTCAGGCCCGCCGCCGAGTACAGCTGACCGGCGATGAGTACCAGGCCGATACCGGCCAGCATGCCCTCGACGACCGAGACGGATATGGCCCTGAACCAGCGCCCCAGCTTCAGGGCGCCCATGGTGAGCTGGAGCAGACCGGCGGCCAGCACGATCACACCGAGCGCGGGCAGTCCGAACTCGTTCACCGCCTCGAAGACCAGCACGGTCAGACCCGCCGCCGGTCCCGAGACCTGGAGGCTGCTGCCCCGCATCAAGCCGGTGACGAGACCGCCGACGATGCCGGTGACGAGCCCGAGCTCGGCCGGTACTCCGGAGGCGACGGCCACGCCCACGCACAGCGGCAGCGCGACCAGGAAGACGACGAGGGAGGCGGCGAAGTCCTGCCGCAGATAAGGGAACTTGGTTCGGTTCTCCACGGCGGGCCTCACAGTGCGCGGTAGGTGTCGGAGGAAACGTCGTGGGTCAGCACCGACCCGGTGTGCACCTCGTAGTACCAGGCGTGCAAGGTGAGTTGATCCTCCGCCAGCTTCTTGTCGATGAACGGGTACGAGCGCAGCCGCAGTACCTGCGCCAGGACATGGTTCTGTACGCCGTCCGCCACGGTCGGGTCCTCGGGCGTGCCCGCCGGGCGCGGTGTGGCGTGCGTGAGCCAGTCGCGCACGGCCGGTACGGAGGTCAGGTCGTCGCCGCGGACCAGGGCGCCGACGGCGCCGCAGTGCGAGTGGCCGCAGACCACGATGTCGCGGACGCCCAGCACCTCCACGGCGTACTCGATGGTGGCCGCCTCGCTGGTGGGGTGCTCGGAGGCGTACGGGGGGACGATGTTGCCCGCGGTGCGCAGCTCGAAGAGTTCGCCGGGACGGGCGCCCGTGATCAGTGCCGGGACGACCCGGGAATCGGAGCAGGTGATGAACAGGACCTGCGGGGACTGGCCTTCGGCCAGCTGGGCGAACTCCTCAGGGCGCTGTCCGAACGTGCGGGCGTTGTCGATGAGGGGCTGCATATGTGGTGACTCCTCCTGGCGCGCCGAAGGCGCGTCGGGCTTACATGACAGAGGTGGGGGGAACTACCGCTCTGCTGTCAGCAGCGGAAGACCTGGAGTGTGGCCGCAGAGTGCGCTGCCGCGGGTCTCGACAGGTGGAACACGTCGGCCGGCACCGGTTCGCGCGTGTTCGCCGGATCCTGGGTCGGCAAGGGGCGCTCGGGCCCCTCGGGGGTGAAGCCGACGGCGCGATGCCGGTCGCGGGTGCGCAGGGGACCGGTCGGGTCTCCCGCGGGATCGCAGTGGCGGTGCGTGGCGGTCTCGTCGCGCAGCGCCTTCCCGGGGAGCTTGATTCCGGGCTGGGCTTTGGCCTCCGCCTGACGGGCCGTATGCGCGGTTGCGAAGGACGCGCTGGGTGCGAAGAACTGGAGAGCGAGGAGGGTGGCGGCGAGGAGGGCCAACGCGGCGCGTACCGGTGTACCTCGGAACATGTGCCCCCCTCCAGGTGATTCGCGTCTCCGGTCATCTCTAGTCCGGACCAACGGTTGGTCAATGGCTGGTCAAGAAACACATTAACCCTGCAAAGTCATTTGCAGGGTTAACTTAACGTTTCGAGCTGAAGAGCGGCTGAAGCGTGCGGTGTGGTTGGCGCGAAGGGGCTCTTGATCTTGGCGGGTCGGTCGGGTAGTGGCTGGGATCAGCTCGACTCGACGAGTCCCTTGGCGTCCCGGGCCAGGGCGGTCAGCCGGGAGATCGCGCGGAAGTACTTCTTGCGGTAGCCGCCGTTCAGCATCTCCTCGCTGAACAGCCGGTCGAAGGGCGAGCCCGAGGCGAGGACCGGGACTTCACGGTCGTAGAGCCGGTCCGCGAGGACGACGAGCCTGAGGGCCGTCGACTGGTCGGGCACGGCCTGGACGTCGGTGAGGCAGACCGCGCTCAGGTCGTCGGTCAGGGCGCCGTAGCGACTGGGGTGGACGCGGGCGAGGTGCTCAAGCAGCTGCGGGAAGGCGTCCAGTGAGGCGCCCGGGGTGGCCCGCGCGGCCTGGGTGACCTGCTCGTCGCTGTAGGGCGCCGGGGCCTCGGGCAGACCGCGGTGGCGGTAGTCCTCGCCGTCGATGCGCAGCGGGCGGAAGCGCGCGGACAGGCCCTGGATCTCACGCAGGAAGTCGGCCGCCGCGAAGCGGCCCTCGCCGAGCTTGCCCGGCAGGGTGTTGGAGGTGGCGGCGAGCGCGACGCCCGCGTCGACCAGCTTGCCGAGCAGGGTCGAGACGAGGACGGTGTCGCCGGGGTCGTCCAGCTCGAACTCGTCGATGCACAGCAGACGGTGCCCGGAGAGGGTCTGGACGGTCTTCTGGAAGCCGAGGGCGCCGACGAGGTTGGTGAGCTCGACGAACGTGCCGAACGCCTTGAGCGCGGGCTCGGCCGGGGTGGCGTGCCAGAGGGAGGCCAGCAGGTGGGTCTTGCCGACGCCGTATCCGCCGTCGAGGTAGACACCGCGGGGGCCGGCCGGGGTGCTGGGCGCCTTGGCCCTCCCGAAGCCCCTGCCGAAGCCGAGGAAACCGCCGCGCCGGCCGGCGCCGGTGGCGTGCGCGCCGCCGAGTCCGGCGGCGAAGGACTCCAGGACCCCGACCGCCTCCGTCTGGCTCGGCTGGTTCGGGTCCGGGATGTACGTGCTGAAACGCACCGAGTCGAACCGCGGCGGCGGCACCATCTCGGCGACCAGCCGATCCGCGGGGACATGCGGCTCACGGGCGCACAGGGACAGCGGGGCGGCGTCGGCTATGGGGCCGAATCCGGACGCGGCGGGGGTGGTAGACACGGTCACCCATGCTAGGCCCTGCCGGGAGCGTGGCCGGATGGTCGCTTCCGGCGGGGCCGGTGACGCCCACGCGACAGGTTGCCTCGGTGGTCCGGTCCCGTGCCGGCTGGGGCGGGCGGACGGCGGGGGTTGCCAACTGCTCGCCGGGGAGCGTGCACAAGGGCGGTTTAGCTCGATTGGGTGATGGTCAGCTTCCTGGCTTGCGGCGTCCTGGGCCGTGCGGGCTACGGTGATGTGCGACCTGGGACACCGGGTACGGCGCCAGCGTGCGGGGCCCCCGCTCCACCGGAGTGATGGTTCGGGGCCTCCCCGTCGCCTCTGGCCGTACCATCTGGCCAGGTCGCGCAGGGAACCGGCCTCCCGGGATCGGACCACGGACAGGATCCGTGTCGCTGCCCCGGGGTTGAGTACGCCGGGGACCAGTGCGCCCAAGACCGTTCGGGGCGTGCGGCTGAGCGGACTCACTCCTGCTCAGTCCACAGGAACGGTTTCGGGTGGTGTGGTTTCCCGCGGCGCCCGCGGCGCCCGCGCGGCGGCGCGCCGCCCCCGCGGCCCGGCCCCGTGCCCGCCGGGGCGGCCCGGCGGCGGGGATTTCGGGAAGTGAGGTTTCCCGTTCGCGTGGAACACTGCACGGCATGCGACGCCTGTTCCCTGTGACCGACGAGACAGCCGAGACAGTGGCCCGGACCCGCGGGGAGGACGAGTGGAGCCTCGCCGAGCTGGCCGAGGCCTATGCCTACCCCGAGCCGGAACCCGAGGCCGCGGTCGGCGGGCCGGGGGTCTGGCTGCGGGCCAACATGGTGTCCACGCTCGACGGGGCCGCCCAGCACGACGGACGTTCGCAGCCCATCTCCAGCGCGGCCGACATGCGGATCTTCGGCACCCTGCGGGCCCTCGCGGACGTGGTCGTCGTCGGTGCGGAAACGGTACGCCAGGAGGGATACCGTCCGGCACGCACGCGTGCCGAGTTCACGCAGGCCCGGGAGGCCGCCGGACAGGGCCCCGTACCGGCGATCGCGGTGGTCAGCGCGAGCCTGGACCTGGACTTCTCGCTCCCGCTGTTCACCTCGCCCCTGGTGCCCACCCTGATCCTCACGGGCGCCGCCGCGGCCCCGGACCGGATCGCCGCCGCCGAGAAGGCGGGCGCCCGGGTGGTGACCGCCGGCGACGGAGTCGGGGTCGAGCCCGCCCGCGCCGTCCGGGCCCTGGCCGAGCTCGGTCACACCCGGCTGCTCACCGAGGGCGGCCCCCGGCTGCTCGGTCAGCTGGTGACCGCCGGGGTGCTCGACGAGCTGTGTCTGACCGTGGCCCCGATGCTCACCGCGGGAGACGCGCAGCGCATCGCCGGGGGGCCCTCGGTCGGGGTGCCGCAGAGGTTCGCCCTGGTGTCACTGCTGGAGGAGGAGGGTTTCCTGTTCAGCCGGTACCGGCGGCCCTGAGCCCGGCCCGGCCGGACGTACCGCTTGTTCGGAAATGGCATTGACCGATACTTATCGCACCGAAATTGGCGGAATTTTCATTTCTGCTTGGTTACCGACGGGCACACTGAATCCGGCAGTACCCAGTGCGATCACGAGAAGGGGCGTTTGGTGTTCACAAGCGTTTTGATGATCGAGAAGGCCCTGACGTCCGCCGATGTGGAGTTCGTCACCACCTTGCACGGTGACGAGCAGGTCGCCTTCCATGTGCTGCTGCAGCCGCGCGGCGACCAGGCGGACCGGCTGCTGCGGGCCATCGACGACGTCGCGCTCGGCGAGCTCGACGACGCCGCCCGGGAGCGGGAGACACCGGAAGGCCAGGAGGCGAGGGGCACCGCGGAGCAGGCGCTCGACGTGTCCCTGCGTGCCCTGCGGGTGTCCGGCAGTGAGGCGGACGGACGGCTGATCGAGGCCCACCCGCTGGACGCGTTGAAGTCCCTCGTGGAAGAGATCGGCGCGGACGAGGTCATCGTGCTGACCGACCCCCACTACGTCGAGGAGTTCTTCCACCGGGACTGGGCGTCGCGGGCGCGGCACAAGGTGGGGGTGCCGGTGCTGAAGCTGTTCTCCCACAGCAAGACGTAGTCGTCCGGGTGCGGGGTCCGTCGCGGCTGGTCGCGCGGTATCCCCGCGCCCCTGGGTCGGGCGCGACGGCCCCGCGCAATAAGGTGGGCTCTCACCGTCGTATCGCACCCCTGGGAGAAACACACATGGCACCCGGCCTCCCCACCGCCATGGACCGACCGCACTTCATCGGCATCGGCGGCGCCGGGATGTCGGGGATCGCGAAGATTCTCGCGCAGCGCGGGGCCCGGGTGGCGGGAAGCGACGCCAAGGAGACCGGGACCGCCGAGGCGCTGCGGGCGCTGGGCGCGATCGTGCACATCGGGCACGCGGCGGAGCATCTGGCGGACGACGCCAGCTGTGTCGTCGTCTCGTCGGCGATCCGGGCCGACAACCCGGAGCTGGCCCGTGCGGCCGAGCTGGGCATCCCGGTGGTCCACCGTGCGGACGCCCTCGCCCGGCTGATGGACGGCCTGCGTCCGATCGCGGTCGCCGGCACCCACGGCAAGACCACGACCACGTCGATGCTCGCCGTGTCGCTGAGCGAGCTGGGCCTGCGGCCGTCGTACGCGATCGGCGGCGACCTGGACGTTCCCGGCTCCAACGCCCTGCACGGCGACGGCGAGATCTTCGTCGCCGAGGCGGACGAATCGGACCGCAGCTTCCACAAGTACGCCCCCGAGGTCGCGATCGTCCTCAACGTCGAGCTCGACCACCACGCGAACTACGCGTCGATGGACGAGATCTACGAGTCCTTCGAGACGTTCGCCGGCCGGGTCACCGAGGGCGGCACGCTGGTGATCGCGGCGGACCAGGACGGCGCGCGCGAGCTGACGCGTCGCGTCGCGGCCGGTGCCCTCAGGGTGGTGACGTACGGCGAGTCCGAGGACGCGGACGTGCGGATCCTGTCCGTGACGGCCCAGGGGCTGAAGAGCGAGGTCACCGTCCTCCTGGACGGCGCGGAGTACACCTTCGCGGTCTCCGTGCCCGGCCGGCACTACGCGCACAACGCGGTGGCCGCGCTGGCCGCCGGTGTGGCGCTGGGCGTCCCGGCCGCCGAACTGGCCCCGGCGCTGGCCGCGTACACGGGCGTCAAGCGGCGCCTCCAGCTGAAGGGCGAGGAGGCGGGTGTGCAGGTCATCGACTCCTACGCACACCACCCGACCGAGATGACGGCGGACCTGGAGGCCATGCGCGCGGCGGCCGGTGACGCCCGCATCCTGGTCGTCTACCAACCGCACCTGTTCTCCCGCACCCAGGAACTCGGCAAGGAGATGGGCGAGGCCCTGGCCCTGGCCGACGCCTCGGTCGTCCTCGACATCTACCCGGCCCGCGAGGACCCGATCCCCGGGGTGACGAGCGAGCTGATCATGGCTGCGGCCAGGGTCGCGGGCGCGGATGTGACCGCGGTCCACGACAAAGGTGAGGTGCCGGAGCTCGTCGCGGGAATGGCGAAGCCCGGTGATCTCGTTCTCACCATGGGCGCGGGTGACGTGACGGACCTCGGCCCGCGGATCCTGGACCGTCTCGCACAGAAGTAAAGGGGTTGGCCGACATGTCGTACGACGTCGAGAAGCCGGACGAGCAGTGGCGCGCGGAGCTGACCCCGTCCGAGTACACCGTGCTGCGCCAGGCGGGGACCGAGCCCGCCTTCACCGGTGAGTACACCGACACCAAGACCCAGGGCGTCTACTCCTGCCGCGCCTGCGGTGCCGAACTGTTCACCTCCACCACGAAGTTCGAGTCGCACTGCGGCTGGCCGTCCTTCTACGACCCGAAGGACACCGACGCGGTGGAGCTGATCCAGGACCGGTCCCACGGGATGGCGCGGACCGAGGTGCGGTGCGCGCGCTGCGGATCACATCTCGGACACGTGTTCGAAGGTGAGGGCTATGCGACCCCGACCGACCAGCGGTACTGCATCAACAGCATCTCGCTGCGGCTGACGACGGACGAGGGCTGAGCCCGGCCCCGGTACTTCCGGGCAGCCCGGCGGGGGTCGACTCCCGCTTGCCGCGGCCGGTCCCCGGCGAGGGCTGAGCCGGCCGCGCAGCCGGTCGAAGCGGAACGGGGTCAGTTCCTCGGGGCGGCGGCCGGTGCGGACGAACTCGGCGAGTCGGTGGCCGGTGACCGGGCCCAGGGTGACGCCCAGCATGCCGTGGCCGGTCGCCGCGAAGGCGTTGTCGTGGCCCGGTACCCGGTCGATGACCGGGAGCCCGTCCGGGAGGAAGGGCCGGCCGCCGACCCAGGGATCGCGGATCAGGCCGACCAGGTCGTCCGGGTCGTCGAACCAGGGGACCAGGTAGTGCCGGCCGGCGAGGGCCACGGCGACCACCCGACGCCAGTCGAGGCGGTTGTTGTTGCCGCTGAGTTCCATCGTCCCGCCGATCCGCGTGGTCGCGCCGATCGGTGAGGCGACGGCCCGGCGTTCCCCGAAGTACAGGGTGTGCCGGGGGCAGCGGACTGGTCGGCGCTCCGGGACACCATCACGGCCTGGTGCGAGAGCGGCTTCAACCTGGTCCGGGCCTCAGCGGCCCTGCACATCCACCGCAACACCGTGGTGTACCGGATGCACAAGATCGAGCAGCTCACCGGCCGCCCGCTGCGCGAACACCGGACCACCATGGCCCTCTACCTCGCCTGCCTGGCGGACCAACTGGGCGGTGGCGGCGCGGCTCACCGGTCGGGACTCGCGCACAGATCCTCCGGCGGGCGGAACGAGGGGTCGGCGGGCGACTCCTCGGCCACCTGAGCGCCTACCGCATCCAACTGCCGGAGCAGCAGGTCGAGATGCTGCTCCGCGGGGTTCCGGAAGAACTCCAGGACCGCACGGTGGAAGGCGTCCCGCAGCTCGGGCGCCATGACGTCGGAGGCGTCGAAGCACAGGGTGCTGGCGCCCGACGTGAGCAGGGTGTCGATCTTCCGCTCGATCGGGTTCGTGGACGCCGGCCCGGTGTAGGCCGGGAACAGCGGGCGCGCCTCCGGGGCCGCCTTCGCCCGCCAAAGGGCTCGCCCGTCCTGGTCCGACAGCCCTTCCACCAGCTCCTGGGCCGCCGGGTCGGTACTGAAGACCGCGGCCATGTCGCCGGACACCTCGTAGGCGTCGTGGTAGTCGTCCGGGCCGCCCAGGAAGTCGGCCGACGGCTCCACACGGACGTCGTCGTCCGCGTACACGTACCGGATGAAGGCGCTCTGGTGCTCGTGCGTGCAGTCGAAACGGGGGGAGTTCAGCAGGCCGCGCGGGCCGTCCGGGCCCGGGGTGCCCTCGTACGAGGTGATGAGGGAGCGTTCGATCGACGGGGCCGTGCGTTTGCCGAGCAGCCGGGCCCAGGTCGTCCAGGCCCGTCGGACGGCCGGGTCCTGCCAGCTGAGCCCGCCGGTGGCCCACTTCGTGTAGGGCTGAGGGCCCGCCTGGTGGAGCAGGATGTCCTCGATCCAGTCGGTGCCGGGCCAGCCCGAGGTGGCCTGCGAGGCGAGGCCCACGCACCAGGCCGGGGCCGCGTCCGAGGCGCCCTTCCCGCTCCACACGAGGCTCTTCAGGTCGACCTTCAGCGGCACCCAGTAGGTACCGGGCTTGCCGTCCACGAAGAGTTCCGGCGCCCACGGCGCGTTCGCGGGGGAGGCCATCTTCTTGGGCAGGGGATTCAGCCGGCCGCGGCGGGCGTACTCGGTGAGTTCTCCGATGCTGTTGAGGATCGCCACGTCCGGCGGGTCGTCGGCCGCCAGTTGTGAGACCAGCGTCTCGCGCAGCGATCGGGTGCCCTCGTAGGTGTACGTCCGGCCCGTCCCGTCGTCGAGCTGCTTGAGGGCCGCCTCGAAGGCCTCGCCCTCGATGCCGGTCCACGGGCCCAGAACGACGAGGGGGACGGGGGCCTTCGTGGCGCAGCCGGGCACGAGGGCCACGGTGAGCAGGCAGAGCGCGGCGAGCAGGGTGCGCAGGACACGGTTCGGGACGGCTCTCATACGGCGGCTCCCGGGCGGGCCACCACGAGGTACTCGCGGCGGTACGTGTGCAGGGCGCCGCCGACGAGGCCGGCCGCGGCCAGGCCCGCCGGGATCAGATACGGGCCCACCCCGTCGAGGAAGGCGAGCCGTCCGTCGGCGAGAGAGTCGTCGATCCGGTCGGCCAGGACATCGACGGCCTGCGGGTCGGGGGCGGCGTAGGGGTGTTCCTCGGCGACCGCCTCCGTGTCGGGCGAGGTCCGCTCGGCGAGCGTGTCCGCCACGGGGAGGGCGTCGTGCTGCGCCCGCTGGGCGAGCAGCGCGTCGGCGGTCAGGAGGGGTAGGGCGAGCAGGGGCAGGGCGGCGGCCGCCAGCGGCACGCTCAGCCGGATCCGGAAGCGGTGGCGCAGGAAGTCCAGGGTCCGCCAGATCCCGAGAGCGAACAGGGCGAGGGCGAGTCCGGAGACCACCGCGGCGGCGATCACGCGCCCGCCCCAGACCGCCCGGTCCGCGAGCCGGCCGCGCAGTTCCCGCTCCAGACCGGACACCCGGTCCACGATCGCGGTCGCGGTCGAACCGGTCGTGGCCCGGCACGACGGATAGCGGCCGTCGTCGGCCGCGGGGACGAGCGGTTTCGAGCAGAGCATGCTGCGTGCGTAGGCCAGCGCGGCCTTCCGCAGCACCTGGTCCTCGGCGTGCTCCTGGGCCTGGCCGATATAGCCCGTGTAGCCCACCAGCAGCGCGGACACCACCCGCAACTCCTGCTCCTCGGCCACGGTCAGGGCTCCGCTGCTGATGACCTGGTTCAGGCTCTGCGTGGCCCGCGTCACCCGGGTCCGGTACCGGTCGCCGAGTCCGCCGATCCCCACGGCCCGGCCCTCGCCGATGTTCTCCTGCGCGGCACCCTGGGCGATGAACAGCGAGGCCCTGGCGTCGGCGAGGCCGACCAGCGCGGGCGCCAGCCGGTCCCGCACGAACGCCGAGTCGTCGCGTACCTCCGTGTGGGCCCAGCCGAACGCGCCGAAGCCCACGACGGCGAGCAGCGGCAGCGCGACGAGCCGGTCCCGCAGGAACACACGGTTGCGGACACCGTCCGCGGACGGCCACACATAGCGCCCCACGCGGCGGGCGATCTGGACGGCGACCGCCCCGACGGCCCGGGCCCCGCCGGTCAGGCGCGCGGGCAGCTGGACGCGGGAACCCGCGCGGGGCCGGCTCACCGGCCGTCCTCCGGGACGCTCTTCGTGGTCTGTGTCGACGACGGCGGACGGGCGACCGTCCGTAGCCAGTCGCCGACCCGCTTTCCGAGCCATGGGCTGTCCCTGTGGTGCCGGTAGGCGAGCGGGCGTACCTCGTAGGCGCGGTCCAGCAGGGTCTCCGCGACGGCCGCGTCCGCGGGGGCGGCGGACCGGGCCGCCTGCCGGGCGAGGGCGAGGTAGAGACGGGACAGGTCCCTGCGCAGGCCGGCGTCGTCGGACGGCAGACCGAGCCGTACGTCGGCGTCCGCGGCCAGCGCGACCAGGCCCGGCGCGTCGAGGACGCCCCGGGTGAGCGCGCCCCGTACGGCCTCCCACACCTCCGCCGTCATCCGGGCCCTGGCCTCCTCGTCCGTCAGTCCGTGCGCGTGGAAGAGCCGGGCCAGCCGCGTCAGCACCTCCTGGAGCCGCTTGGCCACCTCGTCGGGATGTTCGGCGGTCCGCACGTGTTCCACTCCGACGCGTACGGCGGCGGTCCGCGCGGCGGTCCGGTGCCGCGAGTGCTGCGGCACCGCGTCCAGCGCCTGTACGGCGTCGTCCCGGGCCCGCTCGCCGCCGAGCGCGAGGCGGGCCCGCACCGCGCCGAACGTCGCGCTGCCCAGCGAGGGGTTGCGCAGCCGCACCGCCTCGTAGAAGGTCAGCGCCTCGTGCCGTTGGCCGAGGCGCTCGGCGCAGTGCCCGAGCGCGAGCTTGGGCGCGTACTCGCCCGGGATCGCCGCGTACACCCGGTCGAAGTGCCACCGTGCCGCGTCCACCTGGTCCCGGCCGAGCGCGAGCAGCCCGCGGTGCCAGTCGAGCCGCCAGTCGTACGGGGCGCGCTCGGGCCCGATCAGTGCCTTGGCGGCCTCCAGCTCACGCTCGGCGTCCTCGGTCGCGCCGCCGGGAACCCGCAGCTGTACCCGGCAGCGCAGCAGATGGACCTCCGGAGACTCCCGCCAGTCCGCGACGTGCTGGAGCAGCGCCTCCGGTGCCGCGTCGGCGAGTCTGCTCAGCTCCGCGTGGTGGGCGTCGTCCGGATCGGGCCGCGGGACGGGCAGCCGCTGCGCGACCACGTAGGGCGGTGGCGGCGCGTACGCGCCGGGGGCTTTTGGTACGGAGCTGTCCGGCGCGGCCCAGCGGGCCAGGGGCGGAGCGGACCCGAGCTCACCGTCGAGGGCGTACTGCGACTGGAGGAAGAGCGGCGACGGCTCGAAGGTCTCCGTCCCGGTCCGCAGTGAGCGTAACTCCCGGAACACGCCCCGCAGTTGCTGTTCCATCTCGTGCGCGGTGGCGAACCGCTCGAGCTCCTTGCTGCGGGTCGCGCGGTGCAGTACCCGGGCGAGCGAGAGGAGGCCCAGTCCCCGGGGCGCGGGTGCCGTCATTCCGTGGGCCTCCGGGAACGTGCCCGACGCGTCCAGCTCACTGAGCATGTCCAGGGAACCCAGCTCCGCCAGGTGCTGCGGCGACTGGCCGAGGCCGCTGAGCCGTCGCAGTGTCTCGCCCAGGCTGAACAGGTCGTCCTGGCCGGTGGATTCGCCGTCCGGGCGGACCGTCGGGGCGCGGAAGCCCTCCGTGGTGAGGCCGCGCAGACCGGCCCCGCGGACGCTCCCCACGTCGACGATCTTCGTCGTGGTGCCGTCGTGCATGACGTTGTCCGGCTTCAGGTCGCCGTAGACCTTGCCGACCCGCTCGCTGTGCAGATAGTCCAGCGCGGCGAGGATGCGCACACCGTAGGCGAGCACGAACTCGTGAAAGCGGCTGCCGCCGAACTCGTCCGGGTTCGCCCGGGCCCGGGCCCGCACCTCCTCCAGCGTGAGCCCGTCCACGTACTGCAGCACGAGGAAGTCGCCGATCTCGGGATGATGCCCGTAGTTGAAGACCCGGATGATGTCGTCGTGGCTGAGATCGACCAGCGCCCGCCGCTCCCGGACCAGGGCGGCCGCCGCCCGCTCGGGGTGCAGGATCTTGATGGCGACCTCGCGGTTGTCGACCTTGGTGTCGAGCGCGAGGTGGACCTCGCCCATCCCGCCGTAGCCGAGTTTGCGGATCAGCCGGTACTGCCCGGCCAGCAGCTCTCCCGCCGGCAGCGGCAGGCCGTCCGGGTCGGCGCCCCGGGACGCCGCACGATTCACCAGCGTGATCGTGGGCAGCAGGCTCGGGTCGGGACTCTCCTCGGGAAGCTCCACCTGCGCGGCCCGCGGAGAGGGTGGCGGCGTGACGATCAGCGGCCCGAACGACCCGCCGGAGGACGGCGGTTCACTGAACCCGTCCGTGCTCGAAGCCCCACTGGACGCGCCCGTACCCGAAGCCCCCTCCATACGTCCTCAGGGTAGCCGCGCGAGCCGGGAATGGCTCCGGTGTCGCGTGAGGAGGTGGTGTGTCCAAGTCGCCCGCGGGGCGGTCCCCGCCCCTGCCTCCACGGCACATGCGTCTCGCGATCACCCACCCCCGCCCTTGTGAATCAACGAATCGTGAAGCTGTTGACTTTCGGCTGACCGAGCCAGAGTATGTGCGGGATGACCCATTTCGAGCACCTGCCCCTGAGCGCCGCTCTCCCCGTCGACCTCGACGAGGCCGCCCATCGCTGTCTCGTCGCCGGGTTCGAGGGGACCACGGTGGTCCCCGACACGCTGAAGCGGCTCGTCGACCGCGGTCTCGGCGGGGTCATCCTGTTCACCCGGAACGTGCGGGACGCCGAGCAGGTGCGACGCCTCACCGACACCCTGCGGGCCATGCGCCCCGATCTGCTGGTGGGCATCGACAACGAGGGCGGCGGCATCGGCCACCTGGTCGGCGCCGGCGCCCCGGACGTCCCCGGCAACTTCGCCCTCGGTGTCGTCGACGACCCCCGGCTCACCGCCCGCTGCGCCGACGCGCTCGCCGGGCATCTGGCCGCGCTCGGCATCACCGCCTCCTACGCCCCCGTCGCCGACGTCCAGAGACAGCCGGACAACCCGATCGTGCGCACCCGCGCCTTCGGCACCGAACCCGAGCTGGTCTCCCGCCATCTGCGGGCCTGGATCGAGGCCACCGAGGCGCGCGGCATCGCCTCCTGCGCCAAGCACTTCCCCGGGCACGGCGGCACCCTCACCGACAGCCATCACGATGTGGCCGTCGACCCGCGCCCGTACGACGAACTCGACCTCGCTCCCTTCCGGGCCGCCGTCGCCGCGGGCGTGCCGATGCTGATGAGCGCCCATGTGGTGTTCCCGGAGCTGGACGCCAACCGGCCGGCCACCCTCAGCCGCCGCATCCTGGGCGATCTGCTGCGCGTCGACCTCGGCTTCGAGGGCGTGCTGGTCAGTGACGCCCTGGAGATGAAGGCGATAGCCGACCGGTACGGCGAGGCGGCCGGGGCGCGGATCGCGCTCGCCGCGGGAGCGGACCAGGTGATCGTCGCCGTACCGGATCTGGAGGTCACCCTGTCCTGCCGGGACGCGGTGCTGGACGCGCTGCACTCCGGGCTGCTGCCCGAGGAGCGCGTACTGGAGGCCGCGGGGCGGGTGCGGGGGCTCGCCGAGCGGTACGCGACCCCGGTGGTCGCCGTCGCCCCGTGGGACCCGGAGGCCGGGCTGGAGGCCGCGCGCCGCGCCGTTCGCGGCCAGGGCGGCTCCGGGCCGGTGCGGGGCGCCCATGTCGTCGACCTGTTCCCGCCGCCGCATCCGGCGCTCAACTGGGGCGGCGAGGACCTGCTGAGCGAACTGCGGGCCGTCGACCCCACGGCCACCGGAACCACCGTCACCGGCGAGGCCGCCGATCCGGCCTCCCTCGCCGACGGGATGGTCCGCGTGTCCGAGGGCGCACCCCTGATCGTCGCCACCTGCGACGCCGACCTGCACCCCTGGCAGCGGCACCTGCGGGACGCCCTGCTGGCCCGCCGACCGGACGCGCTACGGGTGGCCACCGGTCTGCCGGACGGCGACGCCCTGTGCTCGTACGGCCGGGGGCGGGCGAACCTGCGGGCGGCGGCGGAGGTTCTGACGGGCGTCGGCGCGGTCGGTCAGTTGAGCCGGCAGGGTGGTTGAGCGGGGCAGCTCAGTGTGGACGGGGCTCAAGGCAGGTGTACGAGCTCCTTGATCCCGCGCGTCGCCAGGTACTCCGGGTCGTCCGCCCGGGTCGCCAGGATCACCGCCGGGCGGGTGCCCTCCGTGCGCAGCCGCATCCAGGCCTCGAAGTACGCGCCGCCCGGGCCGGACACCGAACGGGTGGACGGGGTGCAGTCGAGGACCAGGGCGGTCTCGCGCGGCCGGGGTGCGGGCGGGGCGGCGCGCAGGTCGGCGACGGTGGCGGCGAGGGCATGGGCGATCGGCTTGGCGCGGCCCGCCGAGTCGAACAGGCCCAGGGTGTACTCGAGTTCCGGGTAGTCGGCCAGGGCGCGGTCCACGTTGTGGGAGCACCACCAGGTCACGCCCCACAGATCCGCGCACCCGGCCGCGTTGCGCACGGTCGCCTCCGCGAACCCGGGCGCGTCGGCGGCCGGGATGTGCGGCTCGGGCGCGCCCGTCTCCTGGACCCAGACCGGCCGGGCCGGATCGTCGGCGTACGCCTTCGCCAGTTCCGTGCCGTACTCGGCGAGGTGCAGCACCTGCGGGGAGCGAGGGCCGTAGCGGCGGGCGCAGTCGCCGGAGAACACCCACGGGTGCACGGTGGTCAGGTCGCCCTTGCGGGCCGAGGCCTCTGGGGTGAAGGGGTGGTCGTCGCCGTACCAGGCGGCGTCGTACGCGGAGTGCGTGGCCAGTTGGCCGGGGCGCAGGCCCTCGCGGGCGGCGGCCAGCAGGGTGTCGAGGTAGTGGTCGACCTCCCCGGCCGTCGCCGGGTTGTGCTCGACCAGGTTGTTGAGCTCGTTGCCGAGCTGGAGTCCGAGGAGGTTGGGGCGGTCGGCCAGGGCGTGGCCCAGGGTGCGCAACAGCTCGGCCTGCGCCGCTATGGCCTCCGGGTTCGTGAACACGTTGCGGTGGTGCCAGGCGCGGGTCCACTCCGGGTAGAAGTCGAAGCTCGACAGGTGGCCCTGCACGCCGTCCACGAGGACGTCCAGACCGGCCTCGCCCGCCAGGTCGACCAGCCGCACCACCTGGTCCACGGCGGCGGGACGCACGAACGTGCGGTTGGGCTGGAGGAGCGGCCAGAGGTGGAAGACCCGGACGTGGTCGAGGCCGAGCCCGGCTATCTGCTCCAGGTCCTCGCGCGCGTGCGCGGGGTCGAAGTCGTGCCAGGAGTGGAACCAACCGCGGCGGGGCGTGTAGTTGACGCCGAAGCGGAGCGTGTGGATGGGATCCTCCTCGGGTCCGGGTTTGTCGGGTCCGGGCTTGTCCTGCACGAATGTATCAACCACCATAGTCATTGATGGGCAATGATTTGAACCAGACGTTGGGCGAGGAACTCGTCGTGGGCCTCGACGCGGGCGGCACCCGCACGCGTGTCGTGCTCGCTGTCGCCGATGTGGTCGCCGATGCCGACGGCCGCCCCCTCGGGGAGGGGGCGGCCGGGCCGGGCAACGCACTGACCGTGCCGGTGCCTCAGCTCACCGAACACCTCACCGAAGCCGTCGCCGACGCGGTGCCGGAGCGGCTGCGGGGGAGCGTCGTCTCGGTGGTCGGCGGTTTCGCCGGCGCCACGGCCGCGTCCCCGGACGACCCGGGGCACGTGAACGCCCGGTCCGCCCTCATCGCGGCGCTGCGACGGCTGGGCGTCCCGGCCGGGCCGGTCGGCATCTGCAGCGACATCGAGGCGGCCTTCGCCGCCGCGCCCGGCACCCCGGCCGACGGTCTCGCGCTGGTGGCCGGCACCGGCGCGGTCGCGATGCGCATCACCGACCGGCACGGCACGGCCACCGTGGACGGCGACGGCTGGCTGCTCGGCGACGACGGCAGCGGCTTCTGGATCGGACGGGCGGCGGTACGGGCCGCGTTGCGGGCGGCGGACGGGCGGGGACCGGTGACGGTGCTGGCGGAGACGGTCGGGCGGGCGCTGGGTCTTCCGGACGAGGCGGTGCCGAGCGGTCGATGGACCCGCGCCGCCCGCGAGGCCTACCGCATGCACCTGCTGCCCGCCGTGATGGCCGAGCCCCCGATCCGGCTCGCCCGGTTCGCCCCGCTGGTGGCCGAGGCGGCCGCCGCGAAGGACGCCGTGGCCCAGGCCCTCCTGGACGAGGCGGCCGACCGACTGACCGACACCGTGCGGGCGTTGGAACCCAGCCCCGGTGAGCGGATCGTCGCCACCGGTGGCCTCCTCGGCCCCGACGGCCCGCTCACGCCCCGTCTGACCGCACGCCTGCACGCACTCGGCCTGACCCTCGACTGGGTCGCCGACGGCTCCCGGGGCGCCGTGGCCCTCGCCCGGCTCGCCCACGGCGGTGCCCGTTGAGCACCACCAACCGGTCCGACGAACCCACCGCGCTCTACCGCGACCCCGCCGCACCCCTCGACGCCCGCGTCAGCGACCTGCTCTCCCGGATGACCCTGCGCGAGAAGGTCGGCCAGCTCAACCAGCGGATGTACGGCTGGGACGCCTACCGCCGCACCCCCGACGGCCACTTCGAACTCACCGAGGCCCTGTACGCAGAGACGGAGCGCTTCGCCGGACTGGGCGCCCTGTACGGACTCCAGCGCGCCGACGCCTGGTCCGGCGTCGACCACGACAACGGTCCGGGCGCGGAGGACGGCGCCGCGCTCGCCGACCTGGTGCAGCGGCACGTCGTGGAGCACAGCCGGCTCGGCATCCCCGCCCTGTTCGTGGAGGAGGTACCGCACGGTCACATGGCCCTCGACGGCACCGTCCTGCCCGTCAACCTGGCCGTGGGCGCCGGCTGGGACCCCGCCCTGTACGAGCGTGCCGCCGCCCACGCCGCCGCCGAACTGCGCGCCCGCGGCGGCCACGTGGCCCTGGTGTCCGCCCTGGACATCGCCCGCGACCCGCGCTGGGGACGCACCGAGGAGTGCTTCGGCGAGGACCCGTACCTCGCGGCCCGGCTCACCGAGGCGCTGGTGCGTGGCATGCAGGGAGAGCGCGCCGAGCGGTTCGCCGCCGACAAGGCCCCGGTCGTCCTCAAGCACTTCGCGGCGCAGGGCGCCACCGTCGGCGGTCGCAACTCCGCCGAGTCCGAGGTCGGGTCCCGTGAACTCCACGAGATCCACCTGCCCGCCGCCCGGGCCGGCGTCCGCGCCGGGGCCGCCGCCGTGATGGCCGCCTACAACGAGGTCGACGGGATGCCCTGCTCCGGCAACCGGGCCATGCTCACCGGGCTGTTGCGCGACAGTTGGGGCTTCGACGGTCTCGTCATGGCGGACGGCCTCGCCGTGGACCGGCTGGCCCGTATCACCGGCGACAAGGTGTCCGCGGGCGCCCTCGCGCTCAACGCCGGTGTCGATCTGAGCCTTTGGGACGAGGGCTTCACACACCTGGCGGAGGCGGTCGAGCGTGGGCTGGTGGGCGCGGACGCCCTGGACGCGGCCGTCTCCCGGGTACTCGGCCTCAAGTTCCGGCTGGGCCTGTTCGACCAGACCGGCACGACAGTGTCCTTCCCGGCCGGGGGAAGGGACGTGAGCACGGCCCTGGCCCGGGCCGCGATCACCCTCCTCCACAACGACGGGGGCGCCCTGCCCGTCGCGCCGGGCATCTCCCGTATCGCCGTCCTCGGCCCCCAATCCGCCACCTTCGCCCACCAGTCGGGCGACTACACCGCCCCGCAACGCCCCGGCACGGGCGCCGGCGTGCTCGACGGACTACGGCGACTCGCCCCGCCCGGCGTCGACATCCGGCACGCCAAAGGCTGCGCGCTCACCGGCGATGACCTCTCCGGCATCCCCGAGGCGATCGCCGCGGCCGCCGCCTCCGACCTGGCCGTGCTCGTGCTGGGCGGCAGCAGCGCCCGCACCCCGGACACCGAGTTCGCCGCCAACGGGGCGGCACGGGCAGCCGTGTCCGAGATGACCTGCGGCGAGGGCGTGGACCTCGCCGGACTGCGGCTCGGTGCCGCCCAGTACGCGCTCATGGACGCGGTCGTCGCGACCGGCACGCCGACGGCGGTCGTGCTGATCCAGGGCCGCCCGCACGTCGTACCCGACACGGCGGCGGCGCTGCTCACCGCGTGGTACCCCGGCCCGTGGGGCGGCGAGGCGCTCGCCGAGGTGCTGCTGGGCATCGGGGAGCCGACCGGCCGGCTCCCCGTCTCCGTCCCGCGCTCGGCGGCCCAACTCCCCGTCTACTACAACCACAAGGACATCGAGTACGGCTCCTACGTGGACGAGAGCGCCGAGCCGCGCTTCTCCTTCGGCCACGGACTGTCGTACACCAGCTTCGCGTACGGCCCGCCGCGCCTGTCGGGGCGCACGGTCGAGGTCGATGTCACCAACACCGGGGAGCGGTACGGGCGTACGGTCGTGCAGGTCTATCTCAGACGCCTGATCACGTCCGTCTGGCCGCGCACCCTCGAACTGTGCGCGTTCGAGGGTGTCGGCCTCGCGCCGGGCGAGAGCCGTACGGTCGTCATGACCCTCGAAGAAGACCGATCGGACCGGGCCGACACCGTCGAGATCCGCGTCGCGGAGTCGGCCCGGGCCGCGCTGAGGGCCGTGCCCGTCGTGCTCGACCTCAGAGCTTGACCGCCCCCGACGAGACACCCTTGTAGAACCACCGCTGTGTGATCACGAACAGCACCAGTACCGGGACCACGGAGATCACCGACCCGGCCATGACCATCCGCTGGTCGTAGCCGAACGACGAGCTCTGCAGCCGGGACAGGCCCAGTGTGAGCGTCATGTTGCCCTCCGAGCGCAGCACGATCAGCGGCCAGAGGAAGTCGTCCCAGGCACTGATGAAGGTGTTGATGACGACCACCATGATCGCGCCCCACGCGGACGGCAGATACAGGTACCGGAAGCGCTGCCACTCGTTCGCGCCGTCGAGCATGGCCGAGTCCTCGATCTCGCGCGGCACCGCCAGGAACGCGCCGCGCATGAGCAGGACGTTGATGGCACCGACGAACCCGGGCAGCCACACGCCCGCCAGGCTGTCGACCAGCCCCAGGTCGCGGATGCTCAGGAACAGCGACACCATGATCGACTCGAAGGGGAACATCATCGAGGCGACCAGCACCACCCAGACCGCCTTGCGGCCCTTCCAGCCGGGCTTGGAGAGCATGTAGCCGGCCGTGGTGGAGAACACCAGCTGGCTGGTGATCGACAGGGCGACCACGATCAGGCTGTTCCCGATGTACGTGGCCACCGGCACCTGGTCGAAGACCGTCCGGTAGGCCCGCAGGGTCGGGTGCTGCGGCAGCAGGGAGGCGTTCGCCCCGAAGACGTCCTCACCGGTGCTCTTCAGCGAGGCCAGCAACTGCCAGAGCAGCGGGCCGACGGTGATGCCCAGCACGAGGAACAACAGCAGGTAGCGGACGACCAGTTCGCGCGGGCGGCCGTAGTCCCGCCAACGGGGCATCAGGCGGCGGCGCTTGGCCGCGGCGGCGGTCGTCATGCGTCGTCCTCCTTCGTCAGGCGCTGCGCCAGCAGGGTCAGCCCCAGCGTCAGCAGGAACAGGGCCACGCTGACGGCCGAGCCGTAACCGGCGTTGCCGGTGATCGGGTCGAGGCCGACGTCCCGGATGTAGAACGGCAGGGTGCGGTCGGCGCCGCCGGGGCCGCCGGTGGAGCTGCCGAGCATGTAGATCTCCGTGAACACCCGCAGCGAGCCGATGCCGGTGAGCGTGCCGACGAGCATCATGGCCTGCCGGACGCCGGGCACGGTGATGTGCCAGAAGCGGCGTGCGGCGCCGGCGCCGTCCATGGAGGCCGCCTCGTGCAGCTCTCTGGGCACGTTTCCGAGCGCGGCCAGGTAGAAGATCATGTACCAGCCGAGGCCCTTCCACAGCGTCAGGCCCATCGCGGACAGCAGGATCAGCCACGGGTCGGACAGGAACGGGATGGCGTCCCTGATCACATGGGCCTTCTCCAGCCAGGTGTTGACCAGCCCGTCGTCGGACAGCAGCCACTGCCAGCTCAGACCCACGACCACGCTGGAGGCGAGGACCGGTGTGTAGAACGCCGACCGGAAGAACCCGATGCCGGGCAGGTTCCTCTCCACCAGGACGGCCAGCAGCAGCGGCAGCAGCACCATCAGCGGTACGACGATCAGCGCGTACAGGATGCTGTTGCGGGTCGCCAGCCAGAAGTCGGAGTCGTCCAGCATCCGCGTGTAGTTGTCCAGGCCGACGAAGCCCGCGGCGCCGCCGAGCGGCTTGGCGTCGGTGAACGACAGCAGGAGGGTGTTCAGGAACGGGAACACCCCGAAGATCACCGCGCAGCCGATCGCGGGAGCGGTCCACAGCCAGGGCAGCCACCAACGGCGGTACATCGCCGCTCCGTTGGCACCGGGAGCGGGGCCGGGCAGCAGGGCCCGGGAGAGCCGGCGGACGGGGGACGGGGCCGGGCCCGGCGCGGACGCTGTGCGATCCGCACCGGGCACGGACACCGGCTTCGTGATCTGCGTCGCCACCGTCAGCCTGCCTGCTTCAGCAGCTCGTCGGCCTTCTCCTGGGCGTCCTTGACGGCCTGTTCGGGGCTCTTCTTGCCCTGCATGGCCAGCTGCACCTGGCCCACGATGGCGTTCTGCACGGCCGAGGAGAGGTTGGTCTGGTAGGCGGTGGCCGTCTTGAGCTGCTCCGCGACGAGCTTGCGGGCCTCGGAGAACGGGTCGTCACCGCTGACGTTCTGGAAGAACGGGTCGTCCAGCGAGGTCGTGGTCGTCGGGAAGATCACCACGCTCGGGTCCTTGCACCAGGCCGTCTGGTTCTGGGCGTTGGTGAGGAACTTCGCGAACGCCAGCGCCGTGGCGGCGTTCTTGCTGGTCGCGGCGGTAGTGATGTACTGCGGGGCGCCCGTGGTGTGGCCGAGCGCGTCGAAGGGCTGCTGGCCGACGCCGGTCTTGGCGTAGATCGACGGGCTGTTCTGCTTCACGAAGCGCACGAAGCTCGGGTTCGTCGAACCGTAGGCGACCTTGCCCTGGCTGTAGAGCGTGGAGGGGTCGTTGCTGGAGGACAGCGAGTCCTTCGGCATCGCGCCCTCCTTGTACAGCTTCACCATCCAGGCGACCCACTGAGCGGTCCGCGGATCGTCGGCGAAGGTGGCGGACTTGCCGTCGGCGGACAGCGTCCTGATGTTCATCTGGTCCCAGTCGGCGGGTATCCGCCACACCGGGTTGGCCATCGTCGCGTAGTAGTCGCCCTTGCCCGCCTTGGCGATCTTCTCGTAGTCGGCGAACAGCCCGAACAGGGACGTCGGCGGCTTCTGCGGGTCGACCCCGGCCTTCTTCAGCAGGTCGGTGTTGTACGTCAACAGGACACCGCCGGTGTACCAGGGCAGCACGGTGTGCACCGAGGTGCCCGTGGCGTCCTTCATGGTGCTGGACTTCCAGAACGCCGGGACGAACGGCGCGGCGGCGTCCGGGTCCTTGACGCCCAGGTTGAGCAGGTAGCCGGCCTTGGTGAGGGCGGTCGCGGTGGGGGAGTCGACGTTGATCACGTCCGGCAGGGTGCAGGCCTGGGCGTCGGCGACGGTGCGCTGGCCGAAGGTCGCGTCGCCGGGGTCGTCGATCCACTTGACCGAGGCGTCCGGGTGCGCCTTCTCGAACGCCTTGATCACTCCGTTGAAGAAGTCCGCGAAGTCTTTCTTCAGGTTGGTCGTCTGGAAGGTGATCTTTCCCTTGACGTCGCCGGTGAGCTTCCCCGACCCGACGTTTCCCTTGTCGACCTTGCAGCCGCCGGCGGTGGAGTCACCGCTGTCCGAACTGCCGGACAGACCGCAGCCGGCGGCGGCAAGGGACAGGGCGGCGATACAGGTCAGGGTGCGGGTCAGTCTTCTTGCGCGCATGTGGTGGGCCCTCCTGCGACCGGGCGAGTCAGATGATGTGCTGGTTCAATGAACCAACTTCGACTCTGATTGATGAAAAGGTGGACCAGAATTCATCGGAGGTCAATGGTTTCCGTGTTGCTTTTCGGTTCCGTACGAGATCAGTGCCGGTGCTCGTGGTCCGGATGCGACGGATCGCCCGGGTGCTCGTGCCCATGCGCGTACACCACATCCGCGCGCGCCCGGTCCAGCCAGTCGAAGAAGGCCCGGCGGCCCGCCGCCCGCCGCAGCTCGCGCACGACCCCCTCGCGGACCTCCTGGTACGGCAGGAAGTCCGCCTTGGCCGCCCCGTCGAAGGGGTCCGCCCCGCGCCTGAGCGCCTCCGCGGTGAGGAAGCGGTCGAGGTTGCGGTCGTAGTAGTCCCGTACCGCCGCTTCGGGCACGTGCTGCTCGGCCTCCAGCTCGGCCAGCAGCTCCCGCGCCGCCGGGGAGTGGGCGAGCGCCGCCGCGACGATGCTGCCCAGATCGGCCACATCGGTCTCGGCCACGGCGAGTACCCGCGTCGGCGACACCTCCGCCGGGGGTGTGAGCCCCCGGTCCGCGCAGGCGCGGCGGGCGAGTTCGTCGGTGACCACGACCTGGGTGGCCCAGCGCCGCCGCTGCCGTTCGGAGCGGGCGAGGGCTTCGGGACGGGTCTCGCGGTCACGGGGCGGGACCGCCCGCAGCAGGGCGTCCACGCGGTCCCTGCTGATCGCGTCGCCGCCCACCACGGCGGCGTGCCCGGTCGCGGAGCTCATGGCGTCACCTCCAGCGTGACCGCCTCCGTGTAGGCGACGGACCCGTGCCAGGCGACCTTCGCCAGCAGCCAGTACGACCCCGGCGGCACCGCCGACCCGTCCACCTCGATCACGCACTCCAGTTCCTGCCCGCCGTCCACCGTGAACCCCTGGCAGCCCGGCCCGACCCCCGCCCAGGTGCCCCACGACGACAGCGCCCACAACTGCCCGCTCACCGGCCCCCGGGTGGGGTTCCGCACGGTCACCGGCACCCGGGCGCGCTCGCCCCGGCGCACCGTGACCCGCTCCACGCCCAGCCGGGACACCAGCGTCGGTCCGGTGTGCCCGTCAGGCACGTCCAGCGCCACGACGTCCTCATACGTCTGCCCGCCGTACGACAACCGGGCCGCCAGCCAGTGCCGGCCCGGCTCGGCGTCCGGCGGCGGGGTCACCGTGACCTCGGCGAGGGTGAACCCGCCCGGGCCCAGCGCGTACGGCAGCTCGGCGGGCTCGGCGGACCAGCCGGGCGGCACCTCGAAGGTCACCGTGCCCCGCGCCGGCGCGTCCGTCAGCTCCGAGCCGACCCGGACGGTCGCGGTGACGGGACCGGAGGCGGTCAGCGCGGCCGGGGAGACGTAGACGGCCACGGGCAGGTTGCCGCGGGGCGCGGGCCCGGAGTTGTGCAGCCAGTAACGGGTGTGGACGGGCTGGGCGGGCTCATGGGCCGCTACTCCGGGATCCGAGGACGGTTCGGTGTCCACCGCGGGCGTGCCGATGACCGTCGCCACCTCGAAGCCGGTCAGAGCGACATCCAGCACGCCCTCCCCGTCCGGCGCCAGCGGCTCCCCGGGCCGCTCCAGTACGTCCGCCCGGGCGCCGTCCAGCCAGCGCGCCGGCCCCCGCAGCCGTGCCCGCACCGGCCGCCCGTTCACCTCGTGCATCCGGACCACGACCCCGCCCCCCGGTTCGGCGCGGGCCACGCTGCCCCGGGCGAGCGGGGAGCCGGCCGGTCTGAGGGCGTCGAGGAGGACCTCGCGGGCCGGCTCCAGCGTGAGCAGGGAGATGGTCCTGGGCAACACGGCGGTCGCCGCCGCGTCCCGCAGCCGGGCGGTCAGCGGATGGTTGAACTCGTGTCCCCGCGCGGGCAGTCGCTGCTCCCGCCAGTCGCCCTCGCCCGCCACGACGGCGTACTCGAAGGTGTGGGACCAGCGCTGGAGCTGGAAGGCGGAGCCGTCGGGGGCCGTGCGGCGCGGCGGGTCGACCCAGATGCCGGACGGCCAGCCGGTGCAGGACCGCATCAGGGACAGGTAGAGGTCGCCGGACGCGGTGACCACGCAGCCGGGCGTGCCCCGGTTGAGGACGGCGAAGCCGCGCCCGTCCCAGGCGTCGCCCGGCGGCAGCGCCTCGCCGCCGCCCGCCGCGGTGGCCGTGACGCTGAAGTCGTCCAGGTCGGCGATCAGCGCGTCGACCGCCTTGGCGTCGTCCTCGGGCCGGGCCCCCGCCACCACGAGCAGCGGCAGCCGCTCCAGGTCACGCAGGTCCGCCCCGGGCACCCACTCCTCGCGCAGCGAGGCGCGCGGCGCGACCCACACGGCCGCCACGCCCAACTCGGCCAGCTGCCGTCCGAGTTCGCGTCCGGCGGCCGGGTCCCAGCCGAGGGCCTCCTCGACCACCGGGTTGCGGTCGGGGCCGCCGACGGCGATCCGGATGTCGGGGAGGTTGGAGTCGACCTCCAGGTCGCCGTAGCGGGGGCCGCCCGCGATGGTCGAGGTCGCGGTGACACCCGCGCGCACCAGGGCCGCCGCGAGCGGAGTACCGAGCTCACCGGCGGCGTCCCAGTCCGCGTACACCAGCTCCGCGACACCGATCGAACGGTGACCGAGGAACGTACCGGAGTCGTCGTGGACCGCGACCCGAGCCGTGGAGCCCAGCCCGAACCAGGTGTTGGCCGGGTTGTCCAGCGTCCACGGGAACCGCTCGCTGTCCACCTCGACGAACCCGAACCCGCGCCCGATGACGGCGTCCGCGACCTCGTGCACCGGCAGTCCGCCGCGTACGTCGGAGGGCCAGCGGACCCGGATCAGCCGGTCGGCGCCGTCGTAGCCGTCGACGGTCGTGGTGACGTCGAGGCGGTCGACGCCCGTCCACAGCGTCAGCCGCTGGGTGTACCGGAAGAGGCCGAGGTCGGCGTGGACGGTGAGCCGGGACCCGGCGGGGGAGTGCTCGATACGGACCTCTGCGCTCACGTCCCGGCTGCGGGCGGCGGTCGTGCCGGTGGGCGTGAGGTGCCAGGGGCCCTCACCGAAGCGCGGGTGGCGCGGGTACTCCTCCTGGACGACGAGTTCGTTGCCGATGTCGCCGGGGCGCAGCAGTTCCCGGCCGCCCTCCTCGGCGAGCGCGCGCAGGCCGCTGACGCCGCCGCCGCGTCCGGGGTCGACCGTCACCTCGTAGAACTCGTTGCGGATGGTCGTCCCCTCGCCGGGCGTCCACTCGGGCACCGACCCCTCGGCCAGCGGGAGGGCCCTGAGGCCCATGCCCGGCACCTCCGGTACGACGACCCTGAGCCTGCCGTCGTCCTCGCGGACGGCGGGCAGTGGCCGCAGGGCGTCGTCCAGGGGGACCAGGCCCGGGTCCTCGACCGTGAGGACGTCCCGGCGCTGCCAGGTCGCGGAGTTGAAGACCACCAGGTCGGGGCCGCTGCCCGGGGCGACCCGGTCGGCGAGGGCCCCGGTCGCGTCGGCGTGCACGGTCTCGGCGAGGTCGTACAACTCCCGCCAGCCGGTGAGCAGGTCGATGTAGACCTGGTCGGACTCGGAGCCGGTGATGGCGTCGTGGTGGGCGCCGTAGATCAGCTGCCGCCACGCCTTGTCGAGGGCCGCGTCGGGGTAGGGGTGGCCGGTGACCAGCGAGGCGAGCGTCGCCCAGGCCTCCGCGTCGGCGAGCAGGGTCTCGCCGTGCCGCTGGGCCTGCTTGGTGTCGATGTAGGAGACGTCCTTGCCGGTGTAGACCGGGTTCATGTCCCGGGTCTGCGGGGAGGCCCTGCGCCCTTCCGCCTCCAGTTCCGCGCGGACGGCGGCGAAGAAGTCCCGCGGGATACCGCTGACGAACCGGGGCCAGACGTACCGCTCGTTCCAGTCGCGGTGGATGCCCATGACCCAGCGGCACGGGGGCGCGTAGTCCCCGCCTACGGGCAGCAGCACGTTGCGGGTGAGCGCGACCTTCTTGAGTCCCCGGAACAGCTTGAGGGCGGCCGCCTCCGCCTCCGGCAGGGTCGGGGCGTTGTCGATCGCCCAGCCGGCGCCGTAGTGGTTGACCATGTACGCGGTCAGCAGCCCGCGCCCCGAGGGGGAGATCCACTCGAACTCGGCCGGGAACTGCATCCGGCGCGGGTCCCTCGGCTCCTCGCCGAACACGGACAGCGTCGGACCCCACTGGTGGAAGGGCCCGCGCGCCCACGAGCTGGAGGTGACCCCCGCGTCCGCCATCAGCCCCGGGAACTGCGGATCGTGCCCGAACGCGTCCAACTGCCAGGCCGTCTCAGGGGACGCCCCGATGATGCCGCGCTGGAAACCGTCGCCGTACAGCGCGTTGCGTACGGTGGCCTCGGCGCCGGTGAGGTTGGTGTTCGGCTCGTTGTAGGTGCCGCCCATGATCTCGACCCGCCCGGTGCGGATCAGCTCGCGCAGGAAGGCGCGCTCCTCCGGGAAGGCGTCCCAGTACGGCTTGAGGTAGTCGACCTCGGCGAGCACGAAGGTGTACGCCGGGTCGCGCCGCGCCAGGTCGCAGTGGGCCCGCACCAGGCTCATCCCGGACTGGCCGCGCGAGTCGAAGGTGCGGGCGGGCAGGCCGGTGCGCGCGGGGTCGTCGGCGACGTCCCAGGTCTCCGTGTAGGCGGCCTGGGTGTTCCACCAGACGGGGTCGTAGTGGAAGTGGCTGACCATGAACATGGTCCAGCCGGGCTCCGCCGCGGTGAACTGGCCCGTGAGGTGGGCGAGTTCGTCCCCGTCGGCGGCGGTGACCGTGATCTCGCGGCGCTCGCCGACGGGCAGGTCGGTCAGCACCGGTATCTCGGCGCGCAGGCTGCCGTCGTCGGCCGTCGTGGCTTCCAGCGTGCCGTGCACGCCGGGGTCCTCGACGGTGAGCCGGACGGTCCGGCCGGGGGTGTGGCTCAGTTCGACGGTCACCACCTGGCGCGGCTGCGCGGTGGTTCCGACGAACAGCTCGGTCGACTCGACACAGGACACACGCATGGGGCTCCTACGAGGATGCTCGGCGGAGCATCATCGTGGCACCGGAACGATGATTCAAACAACCATGTTCACGCGATTCCGGTGGTTCATCCATACATTGTCGGCCGCGCTCAGCGGGTGCGCCGGTTCTTCACCGTGTGCTGCCCCGCGATGTGGTCGGTCAGCGCGAGTGAGGCGCTCGCGCGCTGGTAGGAGAGCTGGGCGACCCGGACGTAGAGGCAGTCGACGAGGACCAGGACGGAGTGCCGGGCGCCGATGATGCCGGTGGGGAAGCTGGTCTCCGAGGTGGAGGAGATGAGCCGGATATCGGCGGCGCGGGCGAGCGGGGAGCGCGGGTCGGCGGTGATCGCGACCGTGGTGGCGCCGCGCTCGTTGGCGAGCTCGAACGGCTCGATGGTCTCGCGGGTCGCCCCGGAGTGCGAGATGGCGATGGCGACGTCCGCCGGGGTGAGCAGGGCGGCGGAGGTGCTGGCCGCGTGCACCTCGGTCCAGCCGCGGACCGCGCAGCCGATACGGAACAGCCGGGTCTCGGTCTCCTGCGCCACCGCGCCGCTGCCGCCGACGCCGTACACGTCGATCCGGCGGGCGCGGGCCGTGGCCTGGGCGGCGCGCTCGATCGCGTCGAGGTCGATCCGGTCGATGGTCTGCTGGACCGCGCGCAGATCGGCGCTGCCCACGACCTGTACGACCCGTTCGAGATCGTCGTCGGGGGAGATGTCCGGGCCGATCTCGGCGGTGCCCCAGTCGGAGACCTCGCCGCGGCCGCGCTCCTGGGCCAGCTCGATCAGCAGGTGCTGATAGGAGTCGAGACCGATCGCGCGGCAGAACCGGGTCACCGTGGCCTGGGAGGTGCCGGTGCGGCGGCCCAGCTCGGCGGCCGAGCAGTGCGTGACGGCGGCCGGATCCTCCAGGATCAGCTCGCCGACCTTCCGCAGGGAGCCGGCCAGCCGGGGCAGCTCGGTGCGGATGAGGGTGGTGACGTCCGTCGGGGGCATGGGAAGAATGTATCAGCCACCGTTCAGGGGGCGGATTGAATACCAGGACCGCACGTGATTTATTGATTCACCTCTTGAGATGTATAGGGTGGTTCAATCCATCAGTAGTGGGGAGTGTCGCGTGTCCGTCGAGTCCGTCAGCGCCCAGGGGTTCGCGCGCGAGAGCCTGGCCGTCCTCCAGCACATCACCGAGTCCGCCCGCGCGGACGTGGCACGCGCCGCCGAACTGATCGCCGACACCGTCCGCGCGGACGGCGTCATCCAGGCCTTCGGCACCGGCCATTCCCAGGCGATCGTCCTCGAACTCGCCGGCCGGGCCGGGGGGCTGGTGCCCACGAACCGGCTGAGCATCGCCGACCTCGTCCTGTACGGCGGCGACGCCCCCGCCGTCCTCGACGACCCGCTGCTGGAACGCCGGGCCGGCGTGGCCGCGCGGCTCTACGACCTCGCCGCCCCGCACCCCCAGGACCTCTTCGTCGTCATCTCCAACTCTGGCGTCAACAACGTGATCGTCGAGATGGCCCTGCGCGCCAAGGAACGGGGCCACCGGATCCTGGCCATCACCTCCCTCACCCACACCCGGGCGGTCCCCGCCGGCCACCCGAGCGGCAAGAAGCTCGCCGACCTCGCCGACGTCGTCCTCGACAACGCGGCCCCGCGCGGCGACGCCCTCCTCGAACTCCCGGGCGGCGGCGCGGTGTCCGCCCTGTCCACCCTCACCGGCGTGATGCTGGTCCAGATGGCGGTCGCGGAAGCCTCCGCCCAGCTCCTCGCCGCCGGCGAAAACCCTCCGGTGTACGTCTCGGCCAACGTGCCCGGCGGCTTCGAGGGCAATCTGGAGCTGGAGAAGCGGTACGCCGGCCGGATCCGACGTACCGCGAGCTGAGGCGCTCCTCGCCGCGTCTACTCCACCGGTACAGGGGTCAGCGCGACGGCGAGCGGATAGGCGCCGGTCGTCAGAGCCGCGCCCGTGGTGCCCTTCGCGGTGTCGACCGGCACCAGCGTGTTCCCGTCGGCCGTGGTGACGTACGCCGTGCCGCCGCTCCAGTCCAGACCCACGTCGAAGGCGGACCTGCCGACCTCGACGCTGGTGCCCGGGGCCCCGGTGACCGTGTCCACGGGCTGGACCGTGCCGTCGGTGTAGTTGGCGACCCAGAGGTCCCGCCGTCCGGGGTGAGGGCGAGACCGGCGGGGACGCGGCCGACCGCGACCGTGGCGGTGACGGTGTGCTCGGCCACGTCGATCACGCTGACCGTGTTCGAGCCCTGGTCGGCCGCGTAGGCGGTGCGTCCGTCGGCGCTCACGACGACCTCGCCGGGGTTGTTCCCGACGGCGATGTCCGTGCTCCGCCCCGTGGAGAGGTCTATCGAACTGACCGACGCGCCGCTGAAGTTGGCGGTCAGGGCCCTGAACGTGCCGGCGTTGTCGGTGACCTGGACCGGCAGCGCGCGGTCGAGGACACCGTCACCGGAGAGCACGACGGAGTGCACGCCCGTGGTGCCCGCGGTCAGTGTGACGGTGGCCGAGGCGCTGCCCCCTGCCGGGACGGTCGCGGTCCCCTCGGCCGGAGACGCGGTGACGCCGTCGGGCACGTCCAGCTTCCAGGTGACGGTCTTCGCGACCGTGGACCGCTTGTCGGACAGGCCGAGGGTGACCGTCTCGGAGGCCCCGGGCTGCAACGACAGGGAGGCCGGGGAGAAGGCGGCGTCCACACGGGGGTCCGGGGCGTTCTCCAGCATCGTGCGGTAGAGGAACTGGTCCATGACAGTACTTGGGAGAAACCCCAGGGCTTCAGCCCTGGGAGGAATCGCATCCTCGTGGTTGCGGCGCGGAGCGTCGCGGTACTACTTGTGCCTGATCGGCCGCGAAGCGGCCGGGTGCCGTGTCCGGCGGAGCCGGTGCTGCGTCATGCTGTGGCAGGTTCACTCGGTCGGGTGAGGCGTGGTGAACGTGCGGTGGGCAGTCGCACGCGTGTGTAGGTTCGTTGATCGTGAAGCTGGTGGTGCAGGTCAAGTTGCTGCCGACGCCTGTGCAGGCGGCGGCGCTGGAGGCGACTCTGCGCGCCTGCAATGAGGCAGCGACCTGGGTGAGCGGCGTGGCGTTCGAGAAGGATGTGAAGAGCAACTTCGCGCTGCGTGAGCATACCTACCGTCAGGTCAAGGCCCGCTGGGGGCTGGGTGCGCAGGCCGCCCAGCACGTCATCAAGAAGACCTGCGACGCGTACGCCACGCTGAAGGCCAACCTGAGGGCTGGGAACCTGGGCGGGCCGGGCTCGAAGCGCTACCGCAGAGCGGTGGACAAGCCGGTCGCTTTCCGTCCGCTGGGCGCGCAGCCCTATGACGACCGGATGCTGTCCTGGCAGATCGACCGGCGGCGGTTCTCGATCTGGACGACTGCCGGCCGGGTCAAGGATGTGGCGTTCACCGCCTCGCAGGAGCAGATGGCCACCCTGGCCCTGTACCGCAGGGGCGAGTCCGACCTGCTGTGGCGGGACGGCATGTGGTTCCTGAACGCCACCTGCGAGGTTCCCGAAGCGCCACTGAACACCGATCCGGTGGACTTCCTCGGCATCGACCTGGGCGTCGTCAACCTCGCCACCACCAGCGACGGCGAGCTCATGGCCGGGCGTGAACTCAACCGCATCCGCACCCGGGAACGTACGCTCCGCGCGAAGCTGCAGAAGAAGAACACCTCCTCCGCCAGGCGCCGGCTGAAGAAACGGCGGCGCAAGGAAGCGCGGCGCGCACGGGACATCAACCACAAGATCGCGAAACATGTGGTGGCCGAGGCTGAACGCACCGGTCGCGGAATTGCCCTGGAGGACCTGACGGGCATCCGCGAACGGGTACGGCTTCGAAAGCCCCAACGGGCCACCCACTCCAGCTGGTCGTTCGCCCAGCTGGGCCAGTTCATCGCGTACAAGGCCCGCAAGGCGGGAGTGCCGGTGGTGCACGTCGATCCGGCGTACACCACCCGCGCCTGCGCCGAGTGCGGGCACATCGACAGAGCGAACCGGGTCTCCCAGGCCTGGTTCGCGTGCCGGTCCTGCGGATTCGTTGATCACGCGGACCGGAACGGCTCCCGCAACATCCGCGCCAGAGCGCGGGAGTTGTGGCGACGCGGGGTGCAGTCAACCGCCCCAGGACCACTTCCCGAACCCGGGCGTGGGACAGGACGCAAACGCAGCGCCACAGCCAGTGGCGCCCGTTGTGCAAGCCCGGGACTTTAGTCCCGGGCCGTTGACTCCCGGCGGGCGACCAGTCGATAGGCGTTGGAGAGTCCGAGCCGGTGGGAGAGGCGCTTGACGACCAGGCGGTCCAGGGCCGTGCCGAGGAGGAAGACCGGGATACCGGCGATCAGGACGGCCGCGCGCAGGATGCGACGCACAGTGGTCGGCGGGGTCGCGAGCCACGGGAGGTCGTCGCGGGGGGCCGCCGTGTCCAGGGCCAGCCAGACCGCGGCCAGGAGGTCGACCGGGTCGTGGGGTTCGGCGTGCTGCTCCGCGACCACGGTGAACCCGAGGTCCGTGAGGCGGGCGCGCAGGTTCTGGACGGGGACGAAGTGCAGGTGCTGCGGCTGGAGCCAGGGCAGCCACCAGCGGCCGAGGAGGCGGGAGTAGCGGCTGTCGGGGTCGGGGACCTCGATCAGCAGGTGACCGCCGGGACGGATCGCCCGGTGCGCGGCCCGCAGTTCGAGGTCGGGCCGGGTGCTGTGCTCCAGGTAGTGGAACATGCTGACGACGTCGTAGTGGCCCGAGAGGTCCGGGGCGAGTTCGGGGAAGCTGCCTCGGTAGCCGCGCTCCACACGGCCCGCGCGCTCGGCGAGTTCGGCGCCGTCGGTGAAGTCGAGGCCGTCGAACGTGGTGTCGGCGTAGACCGCGCGGGCCGCCTCGCAGAAGTGGCCGTGGCCGGTACCGACGTCCAGCCAGTTCTTCGGGGCCTGGGCGAAGGGGAGCAGGGACTCGGCGCGCTCCTCGTACATACGGGTGCGGCCCGAGAAGGTGCTGCCGAGCTGCTTCTCGCCCAGGCCGTCGTAGAAGTCCCGGTAGTAGAACTCCAGCCCCGCCGCGCTCAGTCGGGGGTTCTGGAAAATGTGCTCGCAGTCCTGGCAGCGGTCCAGGACGAAGCGGCCCGGCTTGTGCTGAATGAGGTCGGTGGTGCGCAGCCTCGTCTCCATACGCGCCGAGCCGCACCAGGGGCAGGTGGTGCGCCGGGGCTCGAAGAAGCGGTCCAGTCCCTCGGCCAGGTCGGCCGCGTACCCGGGCCGCAGGGCAAGGACCTGGTCGGCGCGGCTGGGCGGAGCGGGCGCGGGAACGGGGTCCGAGGTGTCGCGGGTGCCGGGCGCGGGCTCGGACTCGGGCTGCTGCGCGTCGCTCACGTCGCTCACGGGGACTCCTTATGGGCCGCGCCGGTGGCCAGTCGTTCCAGGTGGGTCGCTGCCGCCCCGGTGCCGCCGGCCGCGCGGAACGCCGTACGGATCCGGTCGGCCGCGACCCGGTATCCGGGCTCGTGGAGTACCGCGTCGATCGCCGCTCCCAGCCTGGCCGCGGTGACCCGGCCGAACCGGACCCGGATGCCCGCTCCCGCGTCGGTCACCTGGGCGGCGACCACCGGCTGGTCGTCGCGGATGGGCGCCACGACGAGCGGGACGCCGTGCCACAGGGCCTCGCAGACGGTGTTGTGCCCGGCGTGGCAGACGACCGCGTCGGCCCGTTCGAGAAGCGGGAGTTGGGGGACCGAGGGGCGAACCAGTACGTCCTTGTCGTCGTCGTCCACCTGTTCCGCGAGGATTCCCCCCGGGTCGGCGACGACTGCCTGCACGCGGTCCGCCCGGGCGCGAAGCGCGGTCAGGCACTCGGTGAGGAAGCGCACGCCGACATCCGTGTTGGCGGTGCCGAGGGTGACCAGGACCGTGGCACGCGCGGGGTCCAGCCGGTCCCAGGGGAAGTCGGACCCGGCGGGGCGGCGGGCGATCGACGGGCCGACCCAGTGGACGGGGCCGTTCGTCATGGCGTGGGCACCGACCAGCTCCGGAGTGCTGAACGCGAGGACCAGGTGCGGGGAGAACCGGGGGTCGGCGGTCACCGGAGGGCTCCCGCCGACGCGGGCCCGCAGACCGTCCAGGCAGGTATCCATCCAGGTGGTGATCCCGGGCAACCCGGCCAGCGCGCCGCCGAGTTCAGCCGTCGTGGTCGCCGACGTGGCCCACCGCACGCCCGTCGACTCGGCGACCAGCCCGCCGGCGAAGGCCTGCTGGTCGGCGACCACCACGTCCGGACCAAACTCCTCGACCGCCGTCCGTACGCCCGGTGCCATCGCCTCGGCCAGCGGCACCAAGTACCACTCCCAGAGGAACTTCAGCGCCTGAGGCCCGCGCAGCTCAGGGGGGCGCCGCGCGCCGTCCGCGCCCAGGACAGGTCCGGCGCACGGGAAGACCTCGGCGCCCTCTCCCGCCAGCCGCCGCACCAGTGCCGGATCGGCGCACGCCCACGCCACCCGGTGCCCGCGCCCCGCCAGCTCGGCCGCGACACCCACCGCCGGGTTGATGTGACCGACCAACGGCGGCACGACGAACAGGAATCCGCTCATCCGGTAACCACCTCGGCCTCGGTCTTGGTCTCGCTGTCGGCCTCGGCTGTCGCTGTCGCCGTCGCCGTCTGCTGGATGAGGGTCAGGACGTTGCTGCCGACCGCGGCCGCCGCCTCGACCAGGACGGAGTGCTCATGACCCGGCAGCACCACGGTCCGGCAGTCCGGCAGCAGCGCCTGGAGCCACGGCACCAGCAGCGCGAGTTCCGAGTCGCCGCCGTACAGCCCGAGCACCGGGCAGCGCACCGCCCGGATCTGGTCCTCCGTCAGCACCCTGCTGGCCGGAATGTCCTGGGCGAGGGTCGTCTCGCGGGCCAGGCGGGCCGCGCCCCTCGCCAGGCGAGCGGTGTTGCGGCTGCGGTTGCTGCTGATCCAGGCGAGCGCCTCGGTCTCGTTGTGGGCCAGCTCGTGCAGCACCTGGCGCAGCACACCGCCCATGGTCCGAGCCCAGGCCGCGGTCGCCGGTTGCGACTCGACCAGGCAGACACTGGCCGCCCGCTCCGGACGACGGGCCGCGTATCCGAAGGCGATCGTGCCGCCGTAGGAGTTGCCGACCAGATGGACCGGGCCGGTCACTGCCAGCCGGTCCAGCAGGGCCTCCAGGTCGTCGACGCTGTCGTCGAGGGTGTAGCCGCTCGCCGGGCGCCCGCTGCGGCCGTGACCGCGCAGGTCGTACATGACGACGTCGAGGCCGGCCGCCGCGAACGACGGGGCGACGGTGAAGTAGTAGCTGGCCAGGCTGTCGGTGAGCAGACCATGCACGAGCACCACCGTGGCGGTCGCCGGACGGTCGTCGCGCGGCCCCATCCTCTGTACGTGCAGCCGGAGTTCACCGGTGTCGACCATCGCCATCGGTCAGCCCGCCGCCTCAGTGGCCTTCGCCTCAGTGGCCTTCACCCCGGTGGTCTTCGCCGCGGTTGCCTTGAGACTGTGCACGACATACTCGACGAGTCGGCCGACCGTGAGCTCGATGATCTCGTCGAAATCCATGTCCGCCAGGAACTCGGCGAGGTTGACCCGCTTGCCGTACCGCTCCTCCAGCAGACCGGCCAACGTCACCAGGTCGATGCTCTCCAGTTCCAGGTCGCGGTTGAAGGTCGTCGTCATGCCGATCTCGACGTCGTCGAGGCCGTACTCGTCCTCCAGGAGGCGCGCGAGCATGCCCGCGATGTCGGAGAGGACCGCCTCCTCGTCCGGGGCCGTGGTGGGGCGGGGGGCGTTCATCGGTCGTGGCTCTCCTCTTCGTGCGTGGGGCCCGCCGTCCAGGCCACCACGTAGGTGCGGTCCGGAAGGGCGGCGGGATTGGCGGCAGGTGCGCAGTGCACGGCGTAGGCGCGTTCCAGACGGCCCGAGACCAGCAGCAGGTCCTCGGTCGCTTCGAGGACCCGGAAGTCCCGTGGCCGGCCCCCGAACCCGCTGCCCTCCGCCTTGGCGACGGCCTCCTTGGCGGCCCAGAAGCGGGTGAACCACAGGGCCTCGGACTCACCGGAGCGCGCGATCCGGGCGCGCAGGAGGCGGAGTTCGTCGGCTCCGAGAGCGGTGGCGAGAGTGGCCGTGTCCCGCGCGACGACCTCTTCGATGTCGATGCCGGGGCCGGGGCCCGGCGTGTGCGGTCGTACGATCGCGACCGCGGCCTCGGCCCGGTGGGCCAGCGAGAGATCCAACGGGGGCAGGGTCCGGCCGTGCAGTCCGGTGACGTAGGGGCGGCCCGACTCCTCGTTGTGCACCCGGATCTCCGCCGGGAACACCGGGCCCTCGCCGTGGTCCCACAGCCACTGCCGTACCGCGTCCTTGGCGGCGATCCGGCCGAGCAGCCACTGCCGACGGCCTCGCGGGGTGTGCTCCGCGTACTGCGAACGTTCCGCGCCGCTCAGCGAGTTGCGCATGATCAGCTCGCGCGAGGCGAGGTCCGGCCACCGCTCGTGCAGCAGGGACCAGCCGCCGGGTCGGGTCTCGGAGAGCGTGTTGCGTTCGGGGAAACGCTCTACGGGGCGGGTCTTCGGGTCGTTGTCGAAGCGACGGTCCTGCCAGCCGGTGAGCTCCGCCCACACCGTGCCGTCGACGGCCAGTTGGACGTCCGCTTCCAGCACGGTGTCGGTGAGGGAGGAGATCCGGACCAGGCACTCCACCTCGGTGCCGGGCAGCGGGTGCGGTCCGAAGAACCGCAGCCGCCGCATCTGGACGGGGAAGACGACGGTCCGCTCGGTACGGGTCGCCATGATCCAGTAGCCGAGGAGCTGGCCCACGTTGTCCAGCAGGGCGCCGGGTGCGGGGGGTGTGGTGATGGTGCCGCGTACGTGGTGGTCGCCGAGGGCGGTGAGAGCGGTGACGCCCTGGAACGCCGGGCCGTGGAACATCCAGCGCTCGGCGTAGAGCTGGGCCGCGGTGTGGTCGGGGGCGCGTTCGGGACCGGTGTGCGGGCGGAGCGGGGGTGCGGCCGGGTAGTGCGGGGCGAGTTCCACGGAGCCGCGGGCGCCGGAGCCGACGGTGACCGTGAGGCGGCCGGTGTCGTCGGGGGTCACGGTGACCACCGTGTCGCTGGGCGGGGTCGCGGTCAGCCACTGGTCGAAGCGGGCGTGGTGGACGGCGACCGCGCGCATCCCGGGGGCCGTCTGCTCGGCCGCGTCCATCATGTGCCGCACGATCGTGGTCGCCGGGACCACCGGCCACCGGTCGGCCACGTCGGGCCAGCCCGGGCGCTGCGGGAAGAAGCAGTGGTCGAGGAGGTACGGCATGGTGTCGGGGGAGACGTGGAGGGTGGTGCGGTGTTCCCGCCGGGGGGTGCGGGGTGTTGCGGAGGCCGGGGTGGGGCGGGGGCGGTCGGCCGGGCGGGCGGGGGCCTGGGGAACGGTGGGCAACAGGCCGGTGCGGGCCGGGCGTTGGGGAGCGGTGGGAAGCGGCCGGGGAGGGGACGCGGGGAGCGGGAGGTCGGCGGGCGCGGGGAGCGGGGGGTCGGCGGGCGCGGGGGCAGGGACGGTTCGGTGGCCGCCCGCGGTGATCAGGGCGGCAGCCGTGTCGGCGGTGTCCCGCAGGAGAGCGGACAGTTCGGCGGCCATGGGGGAGCGGGCGGCGAGGGCCTCCAATGACGTGGTGACGCTCGGCGAGGGGTTCCCGGCCGTGGCCGGAGCCGTGGCCGGAGCCGGAGAGGGGGCCGGGTGCGGGGTGCGCCCCGCCGCGCTCCCGGCCCGTAGCTCGGCACGCAGTTCCGTGAGCGCGCGGTTCTCCAGTGACACCAGCGCCCCGCCCAGGTCGAGTCGGACCGGCGGCAGGCTCCCGCGCGGGGGCCGTGGGGACCGTGGGGATGGTGGGGTGCCTGGGGGACGGGCCGGCGGTGGCAGTGCAGGGGCTGTCGAGCGGCCCGCCGTCCACAGGGCCGTCGCCACGCGCAGGAGTTGGGCGAGGCCGGTGCGGTGGGGGGAGTTGGCGGGCACGACCAGGTGGTCGCGGCCGCTCAGCGTGTCGCCGATCAGGGAGCCGAGTTGGCCGGTGCCCACCTGTACGAAGACGCGGTGGCCGGCGGCGTACAGGGACTCGACGAGCTGCCGGAAGCGCACCGGCTCCAGCAGATGGCGGACGAACAGGTCACGTACCGCGCGTTCGTCCGCCGGGAACGGCGACGCGGTCGTCCCGGACCACAGCGGGACGGTCGGGGGCCGCAGCCGGAACGTACGCGCCGCCTCCTCGATGGGCGCGAGGTAGGGCTTCAGCATCGGCGTGTGGAATCCGGACCGGAACGGCAGTACCTGACTGAGCACGCCCTCCGCCCGGAAGGACCGGACGAGCCCGTCCACGGCCTGGTCCGGCCCGCACACCATGGACTGGTTCGGCGCGTTGTCGTGGGAGAGCACGACCCCGGACGCGGACCATCCGTCGTCGAGCGCGGCCAGCACCCGTGCGGCGGGCGCGCCGATCGCGGCGAACGCCAGGCCCGGGACGGTCAGCGTGTCGGGGTCGAACGCCTCCATGAACGCGCTGACTTCGTCGCCCGCGTACACCCCGGCCGCCGCCATCGCCGTCCACTCGCCGACACTGTGCCCGGCGACCGCGTCCGGGACGACACCCATGCGGCGCATCGCGGCGTCGAGGAGCCGCCCGACGGCGACGACGTCGAAGCCGTGCCGGCCCACGTCCCCGACATGCCCGCCGGCAGCGGAGGCGACCGGAGTCAGACCGAAGTGCGTGGCCACGTCGTCGACCCGGGGCGCGAAGTCCCCTTCGAGACCGGGGAAGACGAAGGCCAGCTTTCCGGAACCGGGGTCGGTCGGGGGACCGCTTCCGGAACCGGCACCGGTCAGGGGGCGGGGTGTGAACCACACGTCTCCGCGGCCCTGCCAGACACGCCCCTTGGCGACGGCCCGGCGGGCCAGCGCGAGCCGCTTCGCGGTCGGGGCGACGATCCCGAGCCGGGACCGGCCCGCCGACGGGTGCGGGTGGTTGGTGTCGAGGCCCGAGGCCAGGACGGCGGAGTCGTCGGCGTCCAGCAGCGTGGCGAGAGCCTCGGGACCGTCCGCGGCCAACGCGAACACCCGTTCCGGCTCGGTGACGGTTGCCGACGCGGGCATGCGTTCCGGCTCGGTGACGGTTGCCGATCCGGGCATGCGTTCCGGCTCGGTGACGCTCATCGATCCCGGCATGAGTTCCGGCTCGGTGACCGGTACCGACGCCCGCGGGTGGGCGGAAGCCGGACTTGTCGGCCGCGGTCGCGGCCCCGTCCGCGGTCCCGGCCGCGCCTCGGGTGCGGAAGTCGAAGCCGCGGGCCCCGGTCCTGTGTCGGGTGCGGGAGCCGAACCTGCCGGCCGCAGTCGTGTGTCGGGTGCGGAGGCCGAGATCGCGGGTCCCGGTCCTGTGTCGGGTGCGGGAGCCGAACCTGCCGGCCGCAGTCGTGTGTCGGGTGCGGAAGTCGAAGCCGCGGGCCCCGGTCCTGAGTCGGGCGCGGAAGCCGAACCTGCCGTCCGCGTCCGCGTGTCGGGCACAGAGGCCGAGATCGCCGCCTCCAACCGTGACGTCGGCGCGGAGGCCGAGGCCGCCGCCCCTCGCCGCGAGTCCGGAGCCTCCTCCAGCACCACATGCGCGTTGATACCGCCGAACCCGAACGCGTTGACGGCCGCCCGTCGCACCGGCTGCCCGGCCGAGGTCTCCCACGCCGTCGCCTTCCCCAGTGGGCGGAAACGGGTGGCCGTCAGTGCGGGGTGCGGGTCGTCGCAGTGGAGGGTCGGCAGGAGCATGCCGTGGTGGACGGCGAGCGCGGCTTTGACCAGGCCCGCCACACCGGCGGCCGGCATGGTGTGGCCGATCATCGACTTCACGGAGCCGATCACCGCGGGCCCGTCGGGAGCCGACCCGGCGGGCCCGAACACCTCGGCCAGCGTTGCCAGTTCGGCGGCGTCACCGGCGGGCGTCGCGGTGCCGTGCGCCTCCAGGAGCCCGATCGAACCGGGCGCGGTCGGATCCAGCCCCGCGGCGCGCCAGGCCTGGCGTACGGCGTGGGTCTGGCCGGCCGAGTCGGGGTTCACGAGACTCGCGGCGCGCCCGTCGCTCGCCACCCCGGTGCCCCGGATGACGGCGTAGACACGGTCGCCGTCGCGTTCGGCGTCGGCGAGCCGCTTCAGGACGACCACCCCGGTGCCCTCGCCGATCAGGATGCCGTCGGCGCCCCGGTGGAAGGGGCGGATGCGCTGGCTCGGGGAGAGCGCGCGCAGTTGGGAGAAGACGCTCCACAGCGTGATGTCGTGGCAGTGGTGTACGCCCCCGGCGAGCATCAGGTCACAGCGGCCGGCGGCGAGTTCGGACACCGCATGGTCGACGGCGACCAGCGAGGACGCGCAGGCCGCGTCCACGGTGTACGCGGGTCCGCGCAGGTCGAGGCGGTTGGCGATCCGGGAGGCCGCGAGGTTCGGCACCAGTCCGATGGCCGACTCGGGGCTCTCGGGGCCGAGCCGGTCGGTGAACGCCGTCCGTACGCGGTCGAGTTGGCCGGGGGTGAGGTCGGGCAGCAACTCGCCCAGTGTGCGGACGAGTTGTCCCGCCGTACGGACGCGCTGGTCGAGCCGGACCAGACCGGGGGTGAGGTAGCCGCCCCGGCCGAGGACGACTCCGACGCGGTGCCGGTCGGGCAGGCGGTCCTCGCCGCCCGCGTCGGCGAGAGCCCGAGCGGCCACCTCCAGGGCGATGAGCTGGTCGGGCTCGGTACCGGCCACCGAGGTCGGCATGATGCCGAACCGGGTGACCTCGACCTCCGCCAGCGCGTCCACGAACCCGCCGCGCCGGCAGTACACCTGGGCGGCGGTGGCCGGGCCGGCCGCGGACTGTGGCCGGTAGTAGTCCGCGTCCCACCGCCCTTCGGGTACGTCGGTGATGGCGTCCTTGCCGTCCAGCAGATTGCGCCAGTAGGCGTCGAGGTCGGCGGCGCCGGGCAACAGCACCGCCATCCCCACGATCGCCGTGGCGTGCGGGGGCTGTCTCATGTCACCAGCCCGACGCGGTGTAGACGACGGCCCGGTCCGACTCGTCGCCCCAGGCGAGTTCGCGCAGCAGGGCCGCGGTCCCCTCCTCCGGGTCGATCAGGGCGATCCCGCGCCGGGCGTACTCGCGGCCGAGCTCGGGGGTCACCATCCCGCCCGCGGCGGGCGCCCACGGCCCCCAGTGCACGGTCAGCGCACGGCGGCCGGTGCGGGCGCTCCAGGCGGTGCCGAGGCTCTCCAGGGCGTCGTTGGCGGCGGCGTAGTCCACCTGGCCGCGGTTGCCGAGGACGGCGGAGACGCTGCCGAACAGGACGGCGAACGACGGCCCGCCCGGAAGTTCCTCCAGCGCGGCCAGCAGCGTCTCGGCGCCCTCGGTCTTCGTGCCGTAGACCCGCTCGAAGGACTCGGCGCTCTTCTCGCCGATCAGCCGGTCCTCGATCACCCCGGCCGCGTAGACCACCCCGTCGATGCGGCCGTGCTCGGCGTGGATCTCCTTCACGGCCTGGAGCGCGCCGTCGGGTTCGCGGAAGTCGACGGCGCGGTAGCGGGCCGGGCTGCCGAGTGCGGCGAGTTCCGCCAGGGTCGTGGTGATCTCCCGCTGGGCCAGCAGGAGTTCGGCGCCGCGGTTCACCTCGGCGGGCGTGCGGCCGCCCTGCGCGGCGAGGACCGCGCGCAGGTCGGCCGCCGTGCGGGCGGCGGCGGTCGTCGCATCTTCGGGGCCGGCCGGCGCGGGCGTCCTGCCCAGCAGTTCGATCCGGCACCGTGATGCCGACGCCAGCACGCGAGCGAACCTCGCGGTGATGCCCCGGGCACCGCCGACCAGCAGCACCACCGAGTCCCGGTCAAGACCGACGGCTTCGGCCTCGGCGGCTCCGTCTCCGGCCGGTCCTGCACCGCTGGTGGCGAGGGCCCCGAGCGGCGCCTCGGTCATCCCGAGGCCATGGCGGCCGGACGCCGTACGCAGCACCACCGGGGCGGAGTCGGAGTCGGGGACGGTCAGTTCGGCGATCAGCGCGTCGGCGATGGAGGCGGGTGCGGTGTCATCGAGGTCGACGATCCGGGCCACCGTGTCCGGGTACTCGCGGGCGACCGTCCGGAACAGGCCGTGCAGCCCGGCCGAGCGCGGGTGCGTGCTGCCGTCGGCGGCGGGGCGGACGGCGAGCAGCCGGCGTGGGCCGCGCTCCAGGGCCGCCCGGACGACCGGGAACGCCCCGGGCAGCACCGGCGGCCGGGCGGTGGCGAGGGGGTCGAGCCAGAGCACGCCGTCCACCGGGCCGTCCGCCTCGGTCAGCAGATGGTCGGCGGGGCGGGTCACCGCCTCGGCGCCGTACGAGGTGAGCCGGGCCGTGACCTCGTGGGCCGTCGCCGCGCCGTCGTCGTCACCGAGCAGGACGAACCGCCTGCCGGTCAGGACGTCGGACGGGTCCGTCGCCCCGTCACCGTCCTGGTGCGGCAGGAGCACGGTCCGCAACTGGAAGCGCTTCGGTGCCTCGCCGGTCACCAGGGGGGCCGGCGTCACGTCCGAGGCCGCAGCCATGTCCGAGGGCACCTGTCGGCTCACCTGCTCGGGAGCGGTCGCGGGCGCCCCCAGCCGCGCGGTCAGCCAGCCGGTGACCGCCGCCGCCGTACGGGCCTTCGCCAGATCCTCCAGCTCCGCGTCGCCCAGCGAGGCGATGTCCACCCCGCCGCGGGCGCCCAGCCGACGCGCCAGTTCGCCCGCGATCTCGGCCCGCTTGATGGAGTCGACGCTGAGGTCCGCCTCCAGGTCGAGATCGGGTTCGATCATGTCGACGGGGTAGCCGGTGCGCTCGCTGATGATCTCCAGGACGACCTGGAGGACGTCCGCCTCCGTGACCGCGCCGACCGAGGGTTCTGACACCGGTGGGGGGACCGCCGCGGGAGCCTCGACGGCGATGGCGGGAGCCGACGCCAGCGGGACGGCGGCCACCGGTGCGGTCGGCGCCCACTGCTGTTCCGGCGTCGCGCCGAGGTACGTCAGCAACACGTCCCGCTGCGCGGCCACCATCTCCCGGCTGGTGCGCAGGAAATCGGCGATCAGTTCGTCCCGGTCGGCCGGCGCACCGCCCGGCTGGTTCGTGGTCACAGTCGTCTCCACAACGCGTCGGGCCGGTGCGAGCGCACCGGGGAGGAGTTCGCCGGTGGCGGTCCGCACGAGCTGGCCGTCGACCGTCCAGCCGGGCCGCCGGGGCGCGGGGGTGCGGACCGCGTCGACGGCGTCGCGCCCCTGGAACAGCCATCCGGTACGGACCGGCAGCCCCGCGACGGCCAGTTGGGCCAGGGCGTCCAGCCAGCCGCCGAGCCCGCTGTCCGGGCGCGGGTCACAGGCCACGGTCCGGTGCGGGCGGTCACCGAGGATCTTCGCGACCAGCCGGGTCAGCACGCTCCCCGGGCCCGCCTCGACGAAGATCCTCGCGCCGGCCTCGTACATCGCCTCGATCTGCGCCACGAAGCGGACGGGCGCGCCGATCTGGGCGGCGAGTTCCGCGCGGACCGCGTCGGCGTCGTCGCCGTAGGGCGCGGCGGTGCGGTTGGCGAACACCGGGAACTCCGGTGGGCGCACGGGCCTGTCCTTGAGCGCCCCGGCGAACCGCTCGCCCGCGCCCGCGACCAGCGGGCTGTGGAACGCGCAGGCCACGGGGATCCGCTGGGCGCCGAACCCGGCGGCGCGCAGCAGGCGTACGGCGGTGTCGACGGCCTCGGTCGGCCCGGAGATCACGGTCTGCTCGGGCGCGTTGTGGTTGGCGAGGACCACCGAGCCGGGTGCGTCGCCCTCACGCAGGGCCCGCTCGACGTCCGCGCCGCGGGCCGACACCGCGGCCATGGTTCCGGGGTCGTCCTCGCCGGTGGCCGCGAGGATCGCGAGGGCACGTTCGGTGCTCAGCTCCAGTAGGGTCCGGGGGCCGATTGCGCCCGCCGCGCACAGGGCCGCCAACTCGCCGTAACTGTGTCCGGCCGCCATGTCGGGCCGTACGCCTGCCGCGGTGAGCAGGGCGTGCGCGGCCAGCGAGGTGATGCCCAGCGCCGGCTGGGCGACCCGGGTGTCCGTGAGGCCGGCCCGCTGCCGCTCCCGCGCGGCCTCGTCGAACGCGGTCGGCGGGTACAGCGCGGCGGCGTGCTCGCGGCCGAGGTGCAGATAGTGCTGGAGCTCGGGGAAGGCGACGAACACCTCCGCGAGCATTCCGGGCCGCTGACTGCCCTGGCCGGGGAAGAGGAAGGCCACCTTGCCCTCCTCAGGGTGCGTCGCCAGGTGGACCCCGGCGAGGGGATCGTGCTCCCCCGCCAGCGCCTGCCGCAGCTGCCGGGTCAGTCCCGCCACGCTCGTGGCGACGACCGCGATCCGCACCGGCTCCGGTCGGGCGTCCGACCGGCGGGACGCGGCGAGCGCGAGGTCGCGCAGGCGCCAGGGCAGGGAGCCGTCCGATCCGGCGGACTCGGCGGCGGTGAGCACGTCCTCGACGGCACGCCGGGCCGCCGCCAGGTCCGCTCCCCGGAACGTGAACAGCTCGGCGGGCCAGGCGTCCAGGGCGTGGGCGGGCGGTGCGGTGCCGCCGTGGGCGCGGAGCACCGCGTGGAAGTTGGTGCCGCCGAACCCGAACGCGCTCAGTCCCGCGATCCGTTCGCCGGCCGGAGCCGCCCACGGCCGGGCCCGGGTGTGGAAGACGAACGGGCTGCTGTCCTCCTGCCAGGCGGAGTTGGGCCGCTCCATGTGCAGGGTGGGCGGCTTGATCCCGGTGTACAGGGACAGCACGGTCTTGATCAGGCCGGCGAGCCCGGCCGCGCACTTGGTGTGCCCGATCTGCGACTTGACCGACCCGAGCGCACAACCGCCCGCCGCCGCCCCGGACTCGGTGAACACCTCGCTGAGAACGGACAGTTCGGTGCGGTCGCCGACGACGGTCCCGGTGCCGTGCGCCTCGACCAGACCGACCTCGGCCGGCGACAGACCCGCGTTGCGGTACGCCCGCGACAGTGCGGCCCGCTGCCCCTCGGGCCGGGGCGCGGTCAGGCCCAGGGAGCGGCCGTCGCTGGAACTGCCGACGCCCTTGATGACGCCGTAGATCCGATCACCGTCGCGTTCGGCGTCCGCGAGCCGCTTGAGGACGACACAGGCGACACCCTCGCCCAGCGCGATGCCGTCGGCGGAGCTGTCGAAGGCCCGGGAGCGGCCGGTGGGGGAGAGGGCGTGCACCGAGGAGAACAGGACGTAGTCGTTGATGCCGTTGTGCAGGTCGGCGCCGCCGCACAGGACCACGTCGCTGGTGCCGCCGACGAGTTCCTTGCAGGCCACGTCGACGGCGGCGAGCGAGGACGCGCAGGCCGCGTCGACGGTGTAGTTGGCACCGCCCAGGTCGAGACGGTTGGCGATCCGGCCGGAGATTACGTTGGCCAGCATGCCGGGGAAGGAGTCCTCGGTGAGCCGCGGCAGCTGCTCCGCGAGCGAGTCGGGGACCTTGCCGTGGTACGACGGCAGTACGGCCCTCAGGGTGGCGGCGTTGGACAGGTCGCTGCCCGCCTCGGCGCCGAAGACCACGGAGGTGCGCGAGCGGTCGAACTCCCGCCCCCGGTCGCCGTATCCGGCGTCCTCCAGCGCCCGCCGGGCGGCTTCGAGGGCCAGCAGCTGCACCGGCTCGATGCTGCCGAGGGAGGCCGGCGGGATGCCGTAGCGCAGCGGGTCGAAGGGAACGCGCGGCAGGAAGCCGCCCCACTTCGACGGTGTGGAGCCGGTCCCGTCCTCGGACCAGTGCACGGCCGGGTCCCAACGGTCGACGGGGACCTCGCCGACCGCGTCGTGCCCACCGAGGACGTTCGCCCAGAAGGTGGCGAGGTCGGGAGCCTCGGGGAACATGCAGGCCATGCCGACGACCGCGACGTCGAGCGGCGCGGGTGCGGTGTCGGGCGCCAAGTCCTCGCGCAGACCGACGAGTTCACGCGTGCGGTCGGTGAAGAAGCCGACGGCCCCGTCCGTCACCGAGCGGTGCAGGGCGCCGACGGTGGTGGTCGCCGACCGCAGGACGGCCACCTCCCCGGCCATGAACATCCCCTCGGCGAGCTGGCGTTCCTCGTCGACCGGGGCCAGCGTTCCTTCGGCGTCCCGCTGGACGCCCTTGCTGGCGATCCGCAGCCGGCCGACATTGAGCCGCTCCAGCCGCTCCCAGATCTGCCGGTCGGGGACACCCTCCGCACGCAGACCGGCCTCGAAGTGTCGGTAGTCGTCGCTGAACGGGCTGGGCACGCAGCGGGTGGCGTGGCCGGGGGCGGTCTCCAGCAGGGCGGTGCCGGTGGCGTTCACGACCTGCCGCTGGAACAGCGGCCGGACCGCGCCGCGGGACACCGCCTCCTCGGTGAACAGATAGGCGGTGCCCATCAGCACACCGACGGCCGCACCCCGTGCGGTGAGCGGCGCGGCGAGCGCGGCCACCATCGCCGCCGACCGCTCGTCGTGGACGCCGCCCGCGAAGAACACCTCGACGGACTCGGCCGCGCTGGGATCCACGCTGTCCAAGTAGTCGTCCAAAACGGCGAGTTGAGCTTCCCAGAGCGGAAAACTGGCCCGGGGTCCGACATGGCCGCCGCACTCGGAGCCCTCGAACACGAACCGGCGCACCCCCGACTCCAGGAACTGCCGCAGCAGCCCCGGCGAGGGCACGTGCAGGAAGGTGCTGATCCCGGCCCGCTCCAGCGTCTCGGCCTGGGAGGGCCGCCCGCCCGCGATGATCGCGTGCGTGGGCCGCAGCTCCCGTACGGCGTCGAGCTGGGCGTTCCTGGTCTCCTCGGGGGCGAAGCCCAGCACGCCGACACCCCACGGACGGTCGGGCACGGCGGCCCGGGTCTCCTCCAGCACCGCACGTGTCCGCCCCCCGGACGCGAGGGCCAGCGCGACGAACGGCAGTCCGCCCTCGGCGGCGACGGCGGCGGCGAACCGCGCCTGGTCACTGACCCGGGTCATCGGCCCCTGGGCGACGGGGAGCCGGGTGCCCAGCGCCCGGCTCATCGGGGACCCGGGGCGCAGCGCGGCGGCGGGCCCGTCGTCCCGTACGGCGTCCCTGATGGCGGCGGTCAGCGCGCGCACCACGGTGCCCGTGTCGCCGTGCCGCTCGGCGAAGCGGGCGGCGAGGAAGCCGTCCTGGCCCACCGGCAGCAGTTGGGTGCGGGGATCCTGGGCACCGAGCAGGCCGGCCACGTGCACGGGGTCGTCGGAGGTCACCGGGGGTGCGTCCGGCCCCCGGCGGCGCAGCACCCGGTGACCGGCCACCAGCGTGGTCTCGGAGCCGTCCATGGAACGCAGCGCCGCGGCCGCCGCCTCCGGCAGCCCCGACTCCTTCAGCAGCGCCAACTGGCTGTCCAGGACGACACCGGCCGCCCCGCCCGCCACCGCGGCGGCCGCCGTGCGCGGACCGATGCCGCCGCGGGCCCACACCGGCACGTCCACCCCCGGCTCGGCGAGCAGCTGTTGCAACAGCACGAAGGTGCTCAGCTCACCGACCCGGCCACCGCCCTCGCCGCCGCGGGCGATCAGCCCCCGCGCGCCGGCCCGGACCGCGTCCAGGGCCTCGCCAAGATGGGTGACCTCCGCCAACACGCGGTATTCCGCAGGGACTTCGCCGATCCGCCAGGGCGAGTCGGTGCCGAGGACGACGGTGTGGAGGTGCGAGGGCGACGCCTCCTCGTCCGTGGCCCCGGCTCCCGTGAGGCCCTCGGGATCCATCCGGCAGTGGGCCGCGACCCGTATCCCGAACGGGCCCGGCGCCCAGCGGCGCAGGCGCTCCAGAGCCTCTCTGGCTCTTCGGTCACCCGCTCCGAGGTCGAGCACCCCGAGTCCGCCGGCCCGGCTGACGGCGGCGGCGAGCCTGGCGTCCGGTTCACGGAAGGGGGTGATTCCTATGATCAAGTCTTCGGCGCGCACGGCAGACGTCATGGTTCTCCGAATAAACGGTGAAACAGCACGGTGGGGGGTGGCACGGCCTACAGAGCGGCGAATTGGTTCGCAAAAGCACACCCTTATTCAGGGTGTGCCGCGAATAACCCGCGTGGAGAGGAGATTGAAAGCTAGCCCTTGGTTACCCGCCGGTCAATAACGCCTCCCCGCCGAGGTGGGGCATGGGCCCGTTTCGGCCAGCCCGGCCCGGTCCGGCCAAACAGCCGAAAACCCGGCCAATTTCCTTCAGAGGTCCCGCCATTCGGACCACAGCGGTCCAAGCCCATCAAAGCACCCGGTGAATTCACCCGTTGATCACGCTCGCGAAACACGACCGACTGCGCGGCCGGACTTGGTAAACAGTGCGTGTCGATGCCGGCGCGGGCGGATGGGAGCGTAATTCGCCGACGGGGCCCTGGTCGGCGTCAGCGCAATGTCAGCCGAATACCGGACGCCGACGCACGGCACGGCCCACGGCGCGGCGCACGGCACGGCCGGCCACCTCGCCGCGCGGCCCGCTCGGGTGGTGCCAGAACGAGCGGGACGGCCAGTGCCGTGGCAGGCGATGTCCGCCCCGTCACCACCCGGTCAGCAGCAGATGGTTGAGCAGCAGCGCCAGCACCGCCTGCCCCACCAGCCACCCCCGCGCCCCCGTCAGCCACGCGCACGCCGGCAGCAGCCACACCGCGAACGGCAGCCAGATGCGTTCCGTCTCCGCCTTGCTCATGCCGGACAGGTCGGCGACGAGCAGGGCGATCAGCGCGGACGACACGAGCACGCCGAGGCGGACGTCGGGGAGCCCGAAGCGCTCAGGGCCCTTCTGGTGGATCTCCGCGGCGTCGCGACGCCCGGCACGCCCTCCCCCACTGCCCAAGGGCGTGGGGGGACCCTCAACCGCACGGCGCGAAGGGCCAGGTGGCTCCGCCACATGACCCTCCACGCCGCACGCCGATCGCACGCACCGAACGCCGCTCCTTCTCCCACGGAGATCCACCAGAAGGGCCCTGAGAGCGAGCGCCGCTCCCGTGCGGCGCAGGCCCGCCACCGTCGCCGGCCCCACGATGAGCGCCGTGCAGGCCAGGTTCGCCCACACCCAGTAGCCGTAGGGCCGGACCCCGCCCGCCCCCTGGTGGTAGCGGCGCGTCAGCAGCCGGTACGCCTCCCACCAGTCGAACCCGGCGACGGTGAACACCACCGGCACGACCAGCAGTCCGAGCAGCAGGAACGGCAGGGGGCGGACGCGGTGGCGGCCCAGCAGCAGCACGGCGCCCGCGATGACGGCGTAGAGCGTCAGGCCGTACGACAGATACAGGGTCAGCCCGAACAGCAGTCCCGAGGCCAGGCCCGTCCACGCCGGTCGGTGTCCCGTCACCGCCAGTGCCAGGAAGGCGACCGCCCAGGCCGCGACCGCCGCGAAGTAGCCGTCGGCGGACGTGCCCACCCACACCGCCGCCGGGGCCAGGACCAGGAAGGGAGCGGCACGGCGGGCCAGCGACTCGTCGGTGAGGGCCCGCACGGTCACCAGGACCGCGAGTGCCGCTGTCGTGCCGACGGTGATGCAGAAGGCGCCGGCCCAGCCCCCGCCGCCCAGTCCGACCCGGTCGAGGAGCACGAACGTGACGGTGGCCGCCGGGGGATGTCCGGCCACGTGGGCGGGCCAGTTGTCGGGGGAGTCGATCAGGATGTGCCGGGTGAAGTCCGCCAGCGTGGCCGGGATGTCGTGGAAGCGGTCGACGACCCGGAGGTACTCGCTCCCGGTGGTCAACTGCTCGGCGACGCCCCGGTGCCAGCCGTCCACGAGGGCCAGGGACCACGTCCAGGCCAGGCCGGCCGCCCAGGTGACGAGCAGCAGCGCCCGCCAGGGCAGCCGGGCGGCCAGGGCGGGGCCGTACGCCACCACAAGGGCCGCCGCCGCGAGCGCGGCCGGGGTGCCGGGGCCGAGATGCGGGTCCCAGGTCGCCAGCAGGGGCGGCCGGCCGACGCGGAGGGTGCCGTCGCGATGCTGGATCGCGTTGCCGACGACGGCGGCGGCCGCCACCAGCAGGGCGGCGGCCAGGGCCGCGTACAGGTCACGTCTCAGATCACGGTGCACGCGCAAACGCTAGGTCGCCGGGCCTGCGCCGGACGGCTGACAGGCGCGGACGTCAGAGTTTCGTCATCGTTCGCGAGCCGGTCGCGGGGGCGTGGCGGGCCTACGTTCGGGGCATGGCACGCACTCCCTTCTCGCCCTCGTTCTGGCGCAGCCCGTTGCGCGGTCCCTGGTTCACCTCGGTACTCGGCGTCGTGCTGCTCGTCGGGATCACCGTGCTGTTCCTGACCGGGCTGCTGTCGTACGCCGCCTACAACCCGGACCTGTCGCCGGTGAACGACAAGACCCCGGACAAGGGGATCCTCGGTTTCTATCTCTTCTCGTGGCCGACCGACCCGCACTGGCTGTACCGGCTCAACCAGGGCGTCCACGTCACCCTCGGCGTCACCCTGATCCCGGTCCTGCTGGCCAAACTGTGGTCGGTCGTGCCGAAGCTGTTCACGCTGCCGCCCGCGCGCTCCCTCGCGCACGCCCTGGAACGCGTCTCGCTGCTGCTCCTGGTCGGCGGCGCGCTGTTCGAGTTCGTGACCGGCGTGCTCAACGTCCAGCTGGACTACCTATTCCCGGGCTCCTTCTACCCGCTGCACTTCTACGGCGCCTGGGTGTTCTTCTCCGCGTTCGTCGTGCACGCCGTGCTGAGGACACCGGCAGCCCTGCGCAATCTGCGCCGACCGCGGGAAGAGCGAGCCGAGTCGCGGTCACCGAGCGAGTTGGTCTCCCCGGACCCCGCGCGGCCCACCGTGTCCCGGCGCGGCGCCCTCGGGCTGGTCGGCGGCGGGTCGCTGCTGCTCTTCGCCACCACGGCCGGGCAGAACGTCGACGGGCCGTTGCGCCGGACCGCGCTGCTCGCCCCGCACGGCGGCGCCGAGCCGGGCACCGGACCCGGCGGCTTCCAGATCAACAAGACGGCCGCGTACGCCGGGATCGACGCGGCTCAGACCGCTGAGGAGGCGTGGCGGCTGGTCGTCACCGGACGCACCGGAACCGTCCGGCTCAGCCGCTCCGAACTGGCCCGGCTCCCGCTGCACAGCGCCGCCCTGCCCATCGCCTGCGTGGAGGGCTGGTCGACCTCCGACCAGTGGTGGCGCGGCGTGCGGCTACGGGACCTCGCCGCCCTCGTCGGGTACGAGGATCCGCCCGACGTCCTCGTGGAGTCGCTGCAACGGCACGGCGCCTTCCGGCGGGCCGCCCTGCGCGCGAACCAGGTCGCCGACCCGCGCTCGCTGCTCGCCCTGTTCGTCAACGGCGAGGACCTGACCCCCGACCACGGCCATCCGGCGCGGGTCATCGTGCCCGCGGCGCCCGGTGTGCTCAACACCAAGTGGGTGGCCCGGCTGACGTTCGGAGAAAAGCTGTGAAGCGACCCGGGATCCCCGTCGGCAGCCCCCTTCAACTCCTGCTGCTCGCCTGCTCGTTCGCCCTCGCGGGATATGCGGGCGTACGGCTCCTCGACGGGGACTGGTTCGGGGTCGCGCTGTGGTTCGTGGGCGCGGCCCTCCTCCACGACCTGGTGCTGGTGCCGCTGTACGCCGGGCTCGACCGGGCCCTGGTGAAGGCCGCGGGCAGGAGAAGGGACCGGATCGGATACGTCCGTGTACCGGCCGCCCTCTCCGCCCTGCTCCTGCTGGTCTGGTTCCCGCTCATCAGCGGGCGGGTGGCGGGGCGTTACGCCTCCGCCACCGGCCTGTCCCCGGACGGCTTCCTGGCCCGCTGGCTGCTGCTGACGGCCGCGCTGTTCGGCGGCTCGGCGCTGCTGTTCGTCCTGCGGCTGCGCAGGGCGACGAAGCAGCGCCCGCCGGCCGCCCACTGACCCGTGGCACACCAGCCCTCGCGGTCCGCGTGCCGCAGCAGGGCCGGTGTGCCGAGGCGCGCCCAGGGGAACGGGCGGCCCATCGTGCCCCGGGCGTCGGTGACATGGACCAGCACACGTTCGTCGAGGTCCAGCTCCGGCACGGTCTCGACGATCAACAGGCCGCCGGGGAGCAGGAGTTCGGACATCCGGGCGAGGAGTTCCGGTGGCTCGCCGCCGATGCCCACATTGCCGTCGATCAGGAGCGCGGTGCCCCAGCCGCCCTCGCCGGGCAGTGGCTCGAAGACCGAGCGCCGCAGCGCCGGTCCGCCGAGCTCGCCCGTCCTTGTCACAGCCGCCTCGCTGACGTCGATGCCGAGCACCCGACGCCCCCGCGCGCCCAGGGCCGCGACCAGCCGCCCGGGCCCGCAGCCCACGTCGAGAACCGCGCCCTCGCAGCGCCGCAGCACCTCCAGGTCGGCCGCGTCGGCGTCCGCGCACCAGCGCTCCACGTCCAGCGGGAGCAGCCAGCCGTCGGAGCGGCGCAGGAAGAGGGGGCCGCGACCGGAGCGCACGGCGTCGGAGTAGGGGTCCGCCGACCAGGGTTCCCCGTCGCCGACGAGCGGGTGCTCGTCGGCGACGGGCGTCCGCTGCCGCCCTATCCGTACCGTGCTCATCGGGCCCCGGCCGCGCCGAGCCGGGCCAGCGCCGCGGCGAACCGGCCGCCGGGCGCGGTCCGGGCGACCACCTCCGCGTCGTGCGCCGTGTCCACGTCCCGCAGTCGCGGCAGCTCCCGCACCCGCAGTCCGGTGAGCCGCGCCCGCTGCAGGGCCCCCGTCGAGGGCGTCGACATCGGCACGCCCCGCAGCAGCGCGGGGTCGGGGGCGGCCAGGCCGAGTGCCCAGAAGCCGCCGTCCTCGGCGGGCCCGAAGTACGCGTCGCAGTCCGCGAAGTCCACGGTGAGCAGCTCCGGGGTGACCTGGGGTGTGTCCATGCCGATGAGGAGGGCGGGGCCGTCGCAGCCCGCGAAGGCGGCGGCCAGCCGTTCGTCGAGGCCGCCCGCGCACTGCTGTACGACCTCGAAGCCGGCGGGCAGCCAGGGGCCGGGCTCGCCCTCCAGGACCAGGATCCGGCGACGCGCGGGCGTTCGAGCCACCGTGTCCAGGGTGTCCGCCAGTGAGGCCGCCGCGAGCGCGGCGGCCTCCCCGGGAGTGAAGGGCGGCGTCAGCCTGGTCTTCACCCGGCCGGGGCGGGGCTCCTTGGCGATGACGAGGAGTGTGGTCGAGGAGGTCACGCGCGCACTTCCTTCTCGGCGGTGGTCCCGGGTTTCTCCGCGGCGGCCCCGGGTTCGGCCAGCACTCGGCTCATGTCCCGCACCGCCTGCCAGGTGCCGCGCCAGGTGCCCGTCACCTTGGAGACGCCGGCGCGCGGGCGGTACGGCACGTCGTGCTCGGCGATCCGCCAGCCCGCGTCGGCGGCGCGCACCACCATCTGCAGCGGATAACCGCTGCGCCGGTCCGTGAGTTCGAGTGCGAGCAGCGGTTCACGGCGGGCGGCGCGCAGCGGGCCGAGGTCACGCAGCCGCAGTCCGGTGCGGCGGCGCAGCAGCCGGGAGAGGGCGAGGTTGCCGGTGCGGGCGTGCAGCGGCCAGGCCCCGCGGGTCTGCGGGCGGCGCCGGCCGAGAACGAGGTCCGCCTCGCCGGCCACGATCTCGCGCACGAACGGCACCAGGTCGGCCGGGTCGAGCGAGGCGTCGCAGTCGCAGAAGCAGACGATGTCGGCGGTGGCGGCGGTCAGGCCCGCGTGGCAGGCGGCGCCGAAACCGCGGCGCTCCTCGCGTACGACGGTCGCGCCGAGGGCGTGGGCGATGCCGGCGGAACCGTCCGTGGAGCCGTTGTCCACGACCAGCGCGCGCCAGCCGGGCGGGATGCGTTCCAGCACCCGGGGCAGCGCCTCGGCCTCGTCGAGACAGGGGAGTACGACATCCACGGACACCGGGTCCGGGACAGGTTCACAAGAGGTCGTCACGGCTCTCACCCTACGAGCGTGAAACCGGCAAATCGGACTCCGGCTCCTTACGGAACGCGGACGTCGGGAGCCGCGGACCGCACTTCGGCGCATACGGTGCGAGGCTGGCGGCATGGAGCAGCAGCAGCCGAACACACAGGCCGGGGCGCGGGTCCTCGTCGTGGACGACGACCCCACCGTCGCCGAGGTCGTCACCGGGTACCTCGACCGGGCCGGATACGTCGTGGACCGCGCCGGGGACGGCCCGGACGCGCTCGCCCGGGCCGCCGCGCACTGGCCGGACCTCATCGTCCTCGACCTGATGCTGCCCGGCATGGACGGCCTGGAGGTGTGCCGCCGGATGCGTGGGCGCGGGCCCGTCCCGGTCATCATGCTCACCGCGCGCGGCGACGAGGACGACCGCATCCTCGGCCTGGAGGTCGGCGCCGACGACTACGTCACCAAGCCCTTCAGCCCCCGTGAACTCGTCCTGCGCGTCGAGTCCGTACTGCGCCGCACGCTCCCCGCCGAGCCCTCGGCCACCCTCCGCGCGGGCGGACTCACCCTGGACCCGGCGGCCCGTCGCGCCACCAAGAACGGCACCGAACTCGCCCTGACCATAAGGGAGTTCGACCTCCTCGCCTTCCTTCTCCGGCATCCCGGCCGGGTCTTCGGCCGCGAGGACCTGATGCGCGAGGTGTGGGGCTGGGACTTCGGCGACCTGTCGACCGTGACCGTCCATGTCCGGCGGCTGCGCGGGAAGGTCGAGGACGACCCGGCCCGGCCCCGTCTGATCCAGACCGTGTGGGGCGTCGGATACCGCTTCGACACCGCCGATCACGAGGGATGACAGTCATGCGTGACACCCTCCTCATCCTCCTGTTCGCCTTCCTCGGCGCCGCCGCGGTCGGTGTGCTCGGCGCGGGCGTCGTCCTGCTCATCCGGCGCCGCTCGGTCGTCACGCATCTCGCCGTGGTCGCCGCCGTCGCCGTCACCGCGATGTTCGCGGGCACCCTCGCCGTCGCGCAGGCGATGTTCCTGTCCGCGCACGACCTGAAGGTCGTCACCACCGTCGTCGCCATGGCCGCCGTGGTGTCCCTCGCCACCGCCCTGCTGCTCGGCCGCTGGGTCGTCGGCCGCAACCGGGCCTTCGCGCTCGCCGCCCGCTCCTTCGGCGACGGCGGCGACTTCACCTCTCCCGACGGCCCCGCCACCGCCGAACTCGCCGCACTCGGCCGCGCGTTGGAGGACACCAGCGCCCGGCTCGCCGAGTCCCGGGAACGCGAACGCGCCCTGGAGACCTCCCGGCGTGAACTCGTCGCCTGGATCTCGCACGACCTGCGCACCCCCCTCGCCGGTCTGCGCGCGATGTCCGAGGCGCTGGAGGACGGCGTCGCCGCCGACCCCGACCGCTACCTCAGGCAGATCCGCACCGAGGTGGAGCGCCTCAACGGCATGGTCGGCGACCTCTTCGAGCTCTCCCGCATCCACGCGGGCGCGCTGGCGCTGAGCCCGAGCCGCATCTCCGTGTTCGACCTCGTCGGCGACGCGCTGGCGGGCGCCGACCCGCTGGCGCGCGAGCACGGCGTACGGCTGGTCGGCGACCGGGTCGAGCAGCTGCCGGTCGAGGTGGACGGTAAGGAGATGAGCCGGGTGCTGGGCAACCTGCTGGTGAACGCCATCCGCCGGACCCCGGCTGACGGCACCGTCGCGGTCGCCGCCGAGCGCGGACCGGACGGGGTCGTCCTGTCCGTCACCGACAGCTGCGGCGGGATTCCCGAAGAGGACCTGCCGCGGGTCTTCGACACCGGGTGGCGCGGCACGCACGCCCGGACCCCGCCCGCCGGGGCGGGCCTCGGCCTCGCCATCGTGCGCGGCATCGTGGAGGCCCACCAGGGGCGGGCCACCGTACGCAACGTGACCGGTGGATGCCGGTTCGAGGTGACGCTGCCGGCCGCCGAGGGCTGAGGGGCGGCCCCGCCTGTGCGGTATGGCGAGGGCTGAGGGGCGGCCCCGCCTGTGCGGTATGGCGAGGGCTGAGGGGCGGCCCCGCCTGTGCGGTATGGCGAGGGCTGAGGGGCGGCCCCGCCTGTGCGGTACGGCGCGGCCTGAGGGGAGACTCCCTGTATGGCGGGGCCTGAGAGATCACTCCCCGCCCAGCGATGCCCGCGCGAACTCCCGCATCCCCTCCTCGAACCCCACCCCCGCCTTCCACCCCAACTCCGCCCGCAGCCGCGCCGAGTCCGCCGTGATGTGCCGTACGTCGCCCAGCCGGTACTCCCCGGTGACGACCGGCTCGGGGCCGCCGTACGCGGCCGCCAGCGCCCGGGCCATCTCGCCGACCGTGTGCGGTTCACCGCTGCCGGTGTTGTACGCGGTGAGCGCGCCCGCGGGCGAACTCGCCTCCAGCGCCGCCACGTTGGCAGCGGCCACGTCCCGCACGTGCACGAAGTCCCGGCGCTGACGGCCGTCCTCGTAGACCCGGGGGGCCTCACCGCGGGCGAGCGCCGAGCGGAAGAAGGAGGCCACCCCCGCGTAGGGGGTGTCGCGCGGCATGCCCGGCCCGTACACGTTGTGATACCGCAGCGACACCACCGACCCGCCGGTGGCCCGCGCCCAGGACGCCGCCAGATGCTCCTGGGTCAGCTTGGTGGTCGCGTAGACGTTGCGCGGATCCACCGGGGCGTCCTCGGCGACCAGTCCGGGCGCCAGCTCCGCCTCGCAGCGGGGGCAGACGGGCTCGAAGCGTCCCCCGTCCAGGTCGGCGACGGCACGTGGTCCCGGCCGGACCACCCCGTGCTGTTCGCAGGCGTACCGGCCCTCGCCGTACACGACCATCGACCCGGCCAGCACGAGACGTCGTACGCCCGCCTCGGCCATAGCGGTGAGCAGCACGGCGGTACCGAGGTCGTTGCGGGAGACGTACTCGGCCGCGTCCGAGAATCCGGCCCCGAGACCCACCATCGCCGCCTGGTGGCACACCGCGTCGACGCCCGCCAGGGCCCGGCCGACCGCGTAGGGGTCCCGTACGTCCGACGCGGGGTCGGCGCGGACGTCGTAGGGGACGGGCTCGTGCCCGTGGGCCGCCAGCGCCTCGACGACATGGGACCCGATGAACCCGGCACCGCCGGTGACCAGTACTCGCATGCGGCCACGCTAGGGGTGTGGGCGGCCCGGACGAGGGGGCCGCGCCCGGTACGTCACGGCTTCGTAAGACTCGCCGGGCTCGGCGGCAGCGTCACCGTGAACACCGTCGAGCCGCTCTCGCCGCTCAGCTCGATCGAGCCGCCGTGCGCCCGCACCAGGGAGCTGGCCACCGCGAGACCCAGGCCGCTGCCGCCGCGGTCGCGGCTGCGGGCCTTGTCGACGCGGTAGAAGCGGTCGAAGACCCGCTCGCGGTCGGCGGCCGGAATGCCGGGGCCCGCGTCCGCGACCCGCACCAGCGCCCGGCCGGACTCGACGGACACCCCCACGGTCACCTCCGTGCCCGCCGGGGTGTGCACGGCCGCGTTGGTCAGCAGGTTGTCCAGGACCTGGCGGATGCGCTGCGGGTCCAGACGCAGCGTCAGTTCCCCGGGGCCGGGCGTCACGGTCAGCGGATGCTCCGGGTGACTCGCGCGGAACGCGTCGGCCGCGTGGTCGACCAGCTCCACCAGGTCCGCCTCCACCGGGCGCAGCGGTGTCTCCACCTCGGCCGCGTCCAGCCGGGCGAGGAGCAGCAGATCGTCCAGGAGCACGCCCATCCGGGCCGCCTCGGCGCGCAGCCGGGCCAGGTGCCGGTCCCGTTCCTCGGGGGCGTTGGCGGCGGCGTACTGGAAGAGGTCCGCGTAGCCCCGTACCGACATCAGGGGGGTACGCAGCTCGTGCGAGGCGTCCGCGACGAAGCGGCGCAGCCGCTGCTCGGCCTCGGCGCGGACCGCGAGGGAGTCGTCGATGTGCTCCAGCATCGTGTTGAACGCCGTGCGCAGCTCGTGCACCTCCGGGCCGCCGTCCCGGCCGTCCGCGCGCAGCGGCAGCCGGGACGCCGACTCGCTCAGGTCGTGCGAGGCGATGCCGTGGGCCGTGTGCGCCATGTCGCTGAGCGGTTGCAGGCCGCGCCGCAGCATCTTCCGGCCGAACACCACCAGCGCCAGCACCGCGAGCGCGAACGCGATCACCTGCACGGTGACCAGCCGGTCCACGGTGTCCTCGATGTCATCCATGGGAGCGGCGCTGACCAGCACCACCCCGGGCTCCACCTCGCAGGCCCGCAGCCGGTAGAGGCCCTCCCCGTCGAGCCGCACGGTGCGCATCAGCTCGGTGTCGGAGTGCGCCATGTTCTCGGCCAGCGTGGTCAACGGGCGGATGTCGTGCGGGATGTCGGCGGGCCGGCGCAGCGCGGCCGAGTCGCCCGACACGTCGTACACCGCGGTGAACCAGCCCCAGTACGGCTTCTGCGTCACCCTCCCGTTGGCCTCGGCGTCCTTGGTCTGCACGGTCTGGACGACCTTCAGCTGGTAGCCCAGCTGGTGCTCCAGGTAGTCGCGCATGTACATCGTCAGCGCCGAGCCCACGACGGCGAACACCAGCAGGGACAGCGCGCCCAGGCCCAGCGCCAGCCGGGTGCCCAGGCGCAGCCTGCGGTAGGTCTGGCGGAAGCGCCGGAAAGCGCCCCTCACTCCGCCGCCTGCCGGACCACGTAGCCGAAGCCCCGGACGGTGTGGATCAGCGGCGCCCGGCCGTCGGCGGGCCCGTCCAGCTTGCGGCGCAGCCGGCTGACCACCAGCTCCACGACATTGGACCGGCCGCCGAAGCCGTACTCCCACACGTGGTCCAGGATCTGCGCCTTGGTCAGCACGGTCGGTGACTTGCGCATCAGATAGCGCAGCACCTCGTACTCCGTCGGGGTGAGCGTGAGCAGCTGTTCGCCGCGCCGCACCTCGCGGGTGTCCTCGTCCATCGTCAGGTCCGCCACCTGGAGGACGGACCGCTGGAACCCGGGCCCGGCGCTGCGCCGCAGCACGGTCCGCAGCCGGGCCATCAGCTCCTCCACCGCGAACGGCTTGACCAGGTAGTCGTCCCCGCCCCGGGTCAGCCCCGCCACCCGATCGGCGACGGCATCGCGCGCGGTGAGGAACACCACTGGCACCATGGTGCCGGAGCGGCGCAGCCGGTCCAGCACGCCGAAGCCGTCGATGTCCGGCAGCATCAGGTCGAGCACCACGATGTCGGGACGGAACTCGGCGGCGCGGTTCAGCGCTTCCTCACCCGAGTTCGCGGTGACCGCGTCCCAGCCCTCGTAGCGGGCGACCGTCGCGACGAGATCGGCGATCGGCGGGTCGTCGTCCACGACGAGGAGTCGTACTTTTTCCACCTGCTCATAGTGCTTCACTCGGCGGGCGAAGCCAGAGCTGGCCCCCCGCCGTGGCCACATCGATAACCTCTTGAAAGTTGTACGACAGCATTTCGACAGCTCCCGCCGGAGAAGCTCGGTATCCCGGACCCGGATCAAGGAGCTCTGTCCGTGACGACCGTCCAATCACCCCCCGCGCCCCCCACGGCGATACGCCCGAGGGTGGTGGCCCGCACGGGCCTGTACGCCGTCCTGGCCGCGAACCTGGCCGTGGTGACCTTCTTCTTCACCCAGGCGGGCTTCGCCTCGAACACCCTCATCGTGCTGGGCCGGCTGGCCGGTCTGTACGGCGCTCTCCTGATGGCCTTCCAACTGCTGCTGGTGGCCCGGCTGCCCTGGCTCGACCGCCGCATCGGCATGGACCGGCTGACCTCCTGGCACCGCTGGACCGGCTTCGGCCTCCTGTGGACGCTGCTCGCGCACGCCGTCTTCATCACCTTCGGCTACGCCGAGTCGTCCTCCATGGACCCCGTCGAGCAGATCGTCGACCTCGCCGAGACCGTCGAGGGCGTGCTGCGCGCGGTCGTCGCGTTCTCCATCATCCTCGTCGTGGGCGCCGTCTCGGCCCGTTACGCCCGACGCCGGCTGGCCTACGAGACGTGGCACTTCATCCACCTCTACACGTACGTCGCCGTGGTGCTCGCCTTCACTCACCAGGTCGCGGTCGGGACGACCTTCACCGCGTCGGACGCCGCCACCGCGTACTGGTACGGCGTGTGGGGCGTCGCCCTCGGCTCGGTGGCCCTGGGCCGGCTGGTCCTGCCGCTGTGGCGGAACTGGCGCCACCAGCTGCGGGTCACGGCCGTCGTCCCGGAGGCCGACAACGTCGTCTCGATCTACATGAGCGGCCGCGACCTCGACCGGATGCCCGCCCGCGCCGGCCAGTTCTTCCTGTGGCGCTTCATGACCCGCGACCGCTGGTGGCAGGCCAACCCGTTCTCCCTGTCGGCCGCCCCGGACGGCCGCACCCTGCGGCTGACCGCCAAGGCGGCGGGCGACGGCAGCGCCGCCCTGCGGCACGTCAAGGTCGGCACCCGCGTCTTCGCCGAGGGCCCCTACGGTGCCTTCACCGCGCTGCACCGCACCCGGCCGGAGGCTGTGCTCATCGCCGGCGGCGTCGGCGTCACCCCCATCCGGGCCCTCCTGGAGGAGCTGGAGGGCCACGCGGTGGTCATCTACCGGGTCGCCACCGACCGGGACGCGGTCCTCTACGACGAGTTGCGCGACCTCGCGCTCGCCAAGGGAGCGGAACTCCACCTGGTGACCGGGCCGCCGGTCCCCGACCGGCTGGCGCCGGACGAGCTGGCGCGACTGGTGCCGGACATCGCCGACCGGGACGTCTTCCTGTGCGGACCGCCGCCCATGATGAACGCGGTGCTGGGCAGCCTGCGCGAGCTGGACGTGCCCAAGCCGCAGATCCACTTCGAACGCTTCAGCCTGGCGGGATGAGGAAGAGACCGTGAAACGAGCGATACCCATCCTGGTCCTGAGCGTCGCCGGCCTGATCCCGGTCTGGCGCTACGAACCCTCGACCGCCCCCTCGTCCACCACCGAGGTCGCCGCACCGGCCCCGTCCGCGTCCTCCTCCGGCGGCTCCTCCTCCCAGGTCGTCACGGGCACGACGGTGAACACGGAGAAGGGGCCCGTCGAGGTCCAGGTGACCTTCGACGGCGAGAAGATCACCGCCGTGAAGATGCTCCAGCAGCCGAACCACCCGCAGACCACGGCGGCCGTGCCGAAGCTGATCGCGCAGACGCTGGAGGTGCAGAGCGCGGACATCGACACGGTGTCCGGGGCGACGATCACCACCGAGGGCTACAAGGAGTCCCTCCAAGCCGCGATCGACAAGAACGCGACCGCCGCGTCCGCCTCGCCCTCCGCCTCCGCCTCAGCCTCGGCGGCCTCCTCGAACGAGGTCGTCTCCGGTACGACGGTGAACACGGAGAAGGGTCCCGTCCAGGTCGAGGTGACCTTCGCGGGCGACCGGATCGGCTCGGTGCGCATGCTTCAGCAGCCGAACCACCCGCAGACCACGGCGGCCGTGCCGAAGCTGATCGCGCAGACGCTGGAGGTGCAGAGCGCGGACATCGACACGGTGTCCGGGGCGACGATCACCACCGAGGGCTACAAGGAGTCCCTCCAAGCCGCGATCGACGCGAAGGGCGCCTGACCGTGCACCGCGTCGAACACGTCATGGGCTTCCCGGTCTCGCTGCGGATCGACGACGAGGGCGTCCCCGAGTCGGCGGCGGACGCGGTCTTCGCGTGGCTGAACGAGGTCGACGTCCGGTTCAGTCCGTTCAAGCCCGACAGCGAGGTGTCCCGGCTGGACCGGGGCGAGCTGTCGGCCCCCGGCGCCGACCTCACCGAGATCCTCGACCTGTGCGAGCACTACCGTGTCGCCACCGGCGGCGCCTTCGACGTACGGCTGCCCGGCCGCGGCCTCGACCCCTGCGCGGTGGTCAAGGGCTGGTCGGTGCAGCGGGCGGCGGAGCTGCTCAGGGCGGCCGGCGCGCGGCGCTTCTGCCTCAACGCCGGCGGTGACGTGGTCGCCGCCGGCGGACCCTGGCGGGTCGGCGTACGGCACCCCGAGCACGCCGACCGGCTGTGCACCGTCCTGGAGCTCACCGACGGCGCGGTCGCCACCTCCGCCCGCTACGAGCGGGGCGACCACATCATCGACGGCCGCACCGGCCGTCCGGCCACCGGGCTGCTCAGCCTGACGGTCCTCGCCCCGACGCTCACTCAGGCGGACTCGGTCGCCACGGCGGCCTTCGCGATGGGCGCCGAGGGCGTCGAGTGGGCGGCCGGGCTCCCCGGCTGCGAGGTGTTCGCGGTGACCGCGGAACGCGCGGTGCTGCGGACACCGGGCTTCCCGACGGCGGCGGAGCGACCCACGGCGGCGTGACCTGCGGCCGCCCCGCCCTCGGACGGCGGCCACGCCGACGGGCGGGCTGCGACCGGCAGCCCGCCCTGTCGGTGTACGGCTGTGTCAGCCGGCGTCGGAGGTGTCCAGCCGGTACAGACCGCTGTAGTCGGACACCGCCGTGCCGTGCTTCTTGACCCAGGTCGAGATCTCGGAGTTCGAGGCGTTCGAGGAGCCCTGCCCGCTGTCGCTGATCACGATGTAGTGCAGCGTGCCCGCCCCCACCAGGCTCTTCAGCTTGGCCAGGGTCATCGCGTCGTCGGTGCCGGACCAGCCGCCCATGGAGATCACCGGCTCACCGGACTCCAGGATGACCGAGGACGCGGTCTGGTCGTTGGCCACGGCCACCAGCCAGGTGGCGCCGTCCTGGTGCTTCTTCAGATACGTGATCATCGCGGACGAGACCTGGGTCCCGCCGCCCATGCCGCCCCCGCCGTCGGTCCGGGCGGAGTCGGACTGCGCCTGACCCGCCGACTGCCCCTCCCCGGAACCGCTCGGCGCGCTGCCGCTCGCACTCCCGCTCGCACTGGCGCTCCCGCTCCCGTTCTCGCTGCCGGTGCCCGGCCCGCCGGACGTCCCGCCGGGCCGCTGTCCGCCGCCCGTGCCACCGCCGCCGCCCATGCCGCCCCCGGTGTTCGGCCCCGCCGTGGGATTCGTGCCGTTGGGCGTGGAGTTCGCCGCCGAGACCGCGTACGCGGCGGGCCCCGCCAGCAGCGCGACGACCGCCGCCAGCGCGGCGACCCCCATCAGCCGCTGCCGCCTGGTGAACCGCCCGACCAGCAGCCCGATCACCGCGGCCGCGCCGGCGACCCCGGCGACGACCTGTGCGACCGTGTACACCGTGCCGGAGCCGGAGACCCGCTGGAGCAGGACGACCGACCACACCGTGGAGCCCGCGACCGCCGAAGGCAACACCCAGCCCCACTTCACCGCCGAGCCCGCACGGAACGCCCGGTGGAGCATCACGGCGCCGATCCCGGCCAGGGCCGCGATACCGGGGGCCATGGCGGTGACGTAGTACGGGTGGAAGGTCCCCTCGGCGAGGGCGAAGGTCAGGTAGTGCAGGACGAACCAGCCGCCCCAGAGCAGCAGGGCCGCCCGCCTGGTGTCCGTATGGGGAGCGCGCCCGCGCAGCACCAGCCCGCCGACGAGGGCGACCAGCGCGAACGGGATCAGCCAGGAGATCTGGCCGCCCATGATCTCGTTGAACATCCGGTACAGGCCCGCCTCGCCGCCGAAGCTCGCCCCGTTGCCCTGTGAGCCCGCCGACGCACTGGCGCCGAAGATCCGGCCGAAGCCGTTGTAGCCGATGACCAGGTCCCAGACCGTGTTGTCGGTCGAACCGCCGATGTAGGGGCGCGAGGAGGCCGGAATCAGGTCGACGACCACCATCCACCACGCGCTGCTGACCACCAGCGCCACGGTGGCCACGAGGAGGTTGCGGATCCGGCGGCCCAGGGAGGCGCGGGCGGCCCACAGGTAGACGAGGAAGAACGCGGGCAGGACGACGTACGCCTGCATCATCTTCGTGTTGAACGCGAAGCCGATCGCGACGCCCGACCACACCAGCGGCATCGCCCGGCCGGTGCGCACGGCCTTCATCAGCGCGGCCGCGCCCAGCAGCATCAGGAAGACCAGGACCGGGTCCGGGTTGGTGTCCCGGGTGATGGCGACGGTGATCGGGGTGAGGGTCAGCGCCAGGGCCGCGATCGTGCCGGCGACCGGACCGAAGTCCCGCTTCACCATCCGGTACAGCAGGCCCACGGAGCCCACCCCGACCGCCACCATCGGCAGCGCCAACTGCCAGGTGCCGTAGCCGAGGAGCCGCGCGGACAGGCCCATCACCCACAGCGCGAACGGCGGTTTGTCCACCGTGATGAAGCTGCCGGAGTCCAGGGCCCCGAAGAAGAACGCCTTCCAGCTCTTGGTGCCGCTGTAGACGGCCGCGTCGTAGAAGCTGTTGCCGGTGACGGAGGTCAGGTTCCAGGCGTACAGCACCGTCGCCAGGACCAGGACCGCCCACAGGGCGGGACGGACCCAGCGCGGGTCCTCGGGCGCGCCGGTGAACAGCCGCCGGGCACGAACGGCGAGAGGGCCGCCGGCCGTCGGGTCCGCGCGATGGCGTTGCGCCCCGCCGTCCTCGGAGGTCGGCGCGGGCGGTGGGGCGAGGGTCGTCATGACACGTACTCCAGGTGCTCCGGGCGGTGGTGTCGCGGTGTCGCCGCGGCGTTGTCAGTGACCATCCGGGGGCTGTCTGGGGCGCCGCTGAGGCTTCGCTGAGGGGCGCATGAGAATCAGGGAACTCACAGCTTTCCCACAGCGGATTCGCCCCGTATGCCAATTGAGGGTGTCTCAGGAAAATCGATTCGTGCCGCTACGAGGGCGCAATTCTGCCCGTGGGAACAGATTTCCGAAGCAGCTCGAAACCACGGGCGCGCGCTCCATTCAAGGGGCGCGCGATGTTTGCCCGTGCCCCCCCGGCGACCCACTCGATCGAGCTATTGGTGTGACCATATGGAGGCACGTTTCGGCAGAGCCGCCCACTTTCCCCGGTCAGGCGAACGATCCGTGCCGTACCAGCATGCGGACCCCCCGATCAGGTGCGTTGCGCACGGGGCGGCAAGGGCGGAAGATTCTTCTGGGGCGGTTGAGCCCCGGTTGACGCGAGAGGCGTGTTCCGTGCGACTGTCATCTTGGCTTCTCAACCCGCTTCGGCTTCTGAAGTCGCAAGGATCGAGGTCCACTTGAAGATCGTGCGTCGCGTCGGTCCCTCTCCGTGTCAGCGAAACCTCGCCGTCAGCGACGCGACGACCGTGGCGAAACAAGACGAAGAACCAGGTGTCCGTCTTTCCGAAACGGAGATGGCGGAGATTTTCGAGGACATCAAAGGGACTTACCTGAGTGATGTCGCGTCAACTGGGGATCCCGTGGTCGTGTACGTCATGTCACAGCCCGGCGGAGGCAAGAGCGAGAGCCTGTACCGGTGGCCCCCTCTCCTGCCGGGCCGCCGGCCGGTACGCATCGTGGGCGACGACTACAAGGGCTTCCATCCCGCCTACCTGACGCTGCTGGAGGGCGACCCCCGCAACGCCGGCTCCGCGATCCGGCCTTACTACGGGGCATGGCAGGCCTGGGCCGAGGACTTCGTACGACAGCGACGGGGCGATGCCGTCATCGAGATCGCCCCGGGCTCGGCCAAGCAGTTCCGGGAAGGTGCCGCCGCCTTCCGGGAGGCGGGATACCGCGTGGAACTGATCGTGCTGGCGGTGCGGCCGTCGGACAGCCGACTGGGTACCGCCACGCGCTACGCCGAGGCGATCGGCGCGGGCGCATCGCCGGCCCGGTTCACCTCGGCTTCCGGGCACGACGACTGTTTCGCGGCGGTCGAGGCCTCGGTGCTGACGGCCGAGCAGGAGGCGGTGGTCGACCGGGTGACGGTGCGGCGTCGCGATGGCACCGAGCTGTATCAGGCCGACCGCGGTACGCCCGAGTTCACCGGGCTCGGCGCGCTCGACGTGGTACGGGCCGAGTGGAGCCGCTCATACACGGACCCGGAGGCCGCGCGGTTCCGCGACACCCTGGCACGGCTGCGCGAGATGCTGCCCGGCCACGGGGCCGAACTGGACGAGATCGCGGAACTGGCCCGGCCCTTGCTTCCCTCGGCCTAGGGCCTGTCGTTTGGATCACGCCGCAGACGCGGGGTCTGGCACGCACATCTGCCGCGTTGTCGTCGGTTGCCGATTCCCCCACGCTCGGCTTCGCTCGCGCGGGGGGACCCCCATCGCATCGACGCCCTCCTCCGCCTTGCAGCTGCACGCACCAGACCCCGCTCAGGTCGGCCAGGAGGCACCGCTGCTTTCCTGCGGCCTGATCCAAACGACAGGCCCTAGGAGCCGTTCTCCGCTCGTGCCAGATGCCGGAAGCGCGCACCATAGGCCGTCGCGACCTGTGCGACTTCGTCGGCGTCCGCTGTTTCGAGGGCTTTCTGGTCCTCCACACAGGCCTGCCGCTCGGCGATCAGGGTCTCGAGTCGACTCCGATCGGGTGACGTCGAACGCCTCTCATGATGAATGGCCTTGTTGTACCAGGCGATCACAAGTCGCACACGTTCCATCGCCGCCGCGTACCCGGCGCGGTCGTCGGCACGGGTTTTCCCCGACGCGGCAGGCGGTTGCTGTCGGTTCTCCTTCTCGGACACGACGGCCACCTCGAAAGCCGGACCTGCATGGCCCTGAACGGGCCCGGGCGCCAGCGGTCCGGCGGTCATTTTTATTACCTTGCGGGTAGTGTTCCACACGCTACGGATGCGCGCAGAAGTCCTTTCGTTCCCGCCGTTGTCGTTCTTACTCTTGCTCTTGCCTCCGGCAATCAACCACACCAAATTTCTCTCCATGTCCGATGACGTACGAGTGGAGCTTGGAGAGGCATATGTCGTGCCCCCGTTCCGTGAGGTCAGCTTAGGGGCCCGGCAACGCACCCGCACTCATGAGCCGGACACCGGGTGACACAGCGCCGGCTCGATCTTGGGAGTGCTCCTGTGAATGGCTGGATCTCAGGTCGGACCGTATCGCCACCCGCGGATAACATGCCCTTGGTACTGGGGGGTGTCGTGGGTGGGCGGGATCTGCGGGCGCTGTTCGGCTCCAACGATCGGGGGATCCATGTCGAGGAACACTTCACCAACCGTCAGGAGCAGTGGGAGGCCGTCACCGGCGCCCTCCTGGACCATCTGAGCACCGTCCGCGCACCCGACTTCGACGTCGAGGACCTCGAAGCGCCGCGCGACAACGTGCTCGTGTTCCACGGCGTCGGCGGAATCGGCAAGTCGACGCTGTCCCGGAAGGTGGAGGCCGCGCTCGCCCACAGCGAGCACCGGCCCGCACAGTGGGGGGCGCCCGGATGGGCCGGCCCGCGGGTCCTGCCGGTCCGGATCGACCTGGCCCGTTCGGCCGGAACCGACTTCGAACGGGTGGTCCTCACCCTCCGACTGGCTCTCGCCGAACTCGGCCGTCCACTGCCCGCCTTCGACCTGGCGCTGCGCCGCTACTGGGACCACGTCCACCCGGGGGAGCCGCTGGAGGAGTTCCTGCGCCGCGGCGGTCTCGGCCGGCGCTTCGGCAAGGCCGTGCCGCAGCAGATGCAGTCGGCACTGGCCGACATCGCCCAGGCGCTGCTGCTGCCCGGCACGGTCGGAGCGGTCGTCGGACAGGTCACCGGAGCGCTCGTGCGTGCCCTGCGGGACCGCCGGGCCTCGGTGCGCGCGCTCGCGGGATGCGCCCGGCTCGCCGATCTGCTGGAGGCCGAGCCCGATCTGGACGCACTCGCGTACTCCACCCACCTGCTGGCCTGGGAACTCGCCCGGGTGCCCACGGCCAAGGCGGTCGTGCCGGTGATCCTGCTGGACACGTTCGAGGACGTCGGCGACCGTGTCCACCGCGACCTGGAACGGCTGCTGCAACGCGTCGTATGGCTCATGCCCAACGCGTTCTTCGTCATCACCGGACGCAGCCGACTGCAGTGGGCCGACGAGGCCCTGCACGGCCAGCTCGACTGGACAGGGCCGACTGCCTGGCCCGGACTGGCCGCTCCCGACGGTCCGCCGGCAGCCAACGCGGGCCCGGGACCGCACGGTGAACGGCAGATCCTCGTCGGGGACTTCTCGGCGGAGGACTGCGACGACTACCTCGCCCGGCGCCTGACCCGCGACGGGCGACCCGTCATCGGTCCGGACGTCCGGGCCGTCATCACCGCTCGTTCGCACGGCCTGCCGCTCCATCTGGACCTGGCCGTCCAGCGGTTCCTGGCGGTCCGACGCACCGGCCGTCACCCTCGTCCGGCCGACCTCGACCTGGACTTCCCCGCCCTCATCGTCCGCACCCTCAGGGACCTCACCCCCGACGAACGGCACGTCCTGCGTTCCGTCTCCCTCCTCGACAACTTCGACGTGGCCCTCGCCTCCAGGACCGCGGGGATGACCTACGAGTCCGCCGCCCTACGGCTCGTCGAGCGGCCCTTCGTCCGCTCGGACCCGCACGCCGAATGGCCGTACCACCTGCACGGCGTGATCCGTTCCACCCTCCGTACGGCCGGTGACCGGGCGGACGACCGGTGGTCCGCGCGGGACTGGACGCACGCCGCGGCACGTGCCTTCGAGGCGATCGGTGAACGCTGGGCCGACACGTCCGCCCGGCACCGGAGCCGACTCGTCACCTGTCTGCGTCAAGGACTGCGCCTGGCACGGGACTTCGACCTGGAGCTCGGCTGGCTCGCCGAGGCGGCCTGGAGCTATGTCGGCGACTCCGTGTGGGAGCCGCTCGACCCGCCCGCGCCGGCCGAGCCCGACCCGCCCGCGCCGGCCGAGCCCGGCCCGCCCGCGCTGCGGACGGCGGCCGACGCGCTGGTGGAGACCCTCAGCGCACTCGCCCGTCGACAGCACGAGCACCGCGAGCGCACCGTCGCCCGGCTCGGGGCGGTCGTCGAATCGGGTCTGCTGCCGCCCGAGTTGCGGGACATGGCCGTCTACTACCGGGCCAAGGCCCAGCGCGACCTCGGCCGTTCGGCGGACTCGCGGCGCGGTATGCGCCTGGTCGCCGAGGGCGGCGGGCGGCTCGCTCCGGCGGCCCGGCGTGGACTGGCGCACCTCGCCCGGCTCGCCGGGGACTTCCCCACCGCCCTGCGGACCGCCGACACCCTGGGCTGGGCTGGGCGCCACCACCGGATCCTCGGCGACGTGTGGTGGGTGCACGGCGACATGGCGCGCGCCGCCGCGGCGTACGAGGCCGCCCGCGACGAGGCCGAGCAGCACGCGGTCGCGGGGGAACGCGCCACCGCGCAGGCGCACCGTGCCTTCACCCTCGCGTTCACCGACCCCGCCGTCGCCCACGACGAACTCGACCTCGCCCATCAGCTGCTCGTCGGCCTCGACCTGAGGGCCACCCGGCTCACCGCCCACATCGCCGCCCTGGTCCGCGACGCCGGCGGGGCGGCAGCCGGGATCGAGGACCGCGCGCGCGTCCTGCGCGCCGAGGCCGACGTCGCCGGGATCACCGCGGCCCGGCCGGCCGTCGAGCTCGCTCTGGGCTTCCATCACGCCGTGCTGGCCGACCGGGACCGGCTGGACGCCTCCCTCGCCCGTCTGCGGGACCTGGTGCGCGGCGACGCCTACGCGTACTACGGCGACATCGTGTGCTTCATGGCCGGTCGGCCGCTGCCCGCCGACCGCCCGTCCGGGACGCGCTGGCTCGACGGGCCGGACACCACCCGCGCACGCTGGCAGGCTCTCGTCACCGCCCGCCGGACCCTGCGGAGCGGGACGGCGTGACAAGCGGCGCGGGCCGCGGCCGTGAGCGGCCCCGCGAAGCCGTTCGAATGTCCGCAACGCGGGCCGTCTAGACTCTCCCCGCAATGGCCCGCACTGGCCAAAAGTGCGAAACTTCTGCCAGACCCGAAGGGTATTCGGCGCTTTGATACGGATAGATTCAGTCACCAAGCGGTATCCGGACGGCACGGTGGCGGTCGACCGGCTCTCGTTGGAGATACCCGACCGCTCGATCACCGTTCTCGTCGGGCCGTCCGGCTGCGGGAAGACGACCACCCTGCGCATGATCAACCGGATGGTCGAGCCGAGCGAGGGCACCATCCTCCTCGACGGCCAGGACATCACGCGGCAGCCCGTGAACACGCTGCGGCGGTCCATGGGGTACGTCATCCAGAACGCCGGTCTCTTCCAGCACCGCACGATCGTCGACAACATCGCCACCGTGCCCCGCATGCTCGGCTGGGGCAAGGAGAAGGCGCGGTCGCGGGCCCGGGAGCTGATGGAGCGCGTGGGGCTCGACGCCGCGCTCGGCAAGCGGTACCCGTACCAGCTGTCGGGCGGACAGCAGCAGCGCGTCGGAGTGGCCCGGGCGCTCGCCGCCGATCCGCCGGTCCTGCTCATGGACGAGCCGTTCTCCGCCGTCGACCCGGTGGTCCGCAAGGGGCTGCAGGAGGAACTCCTGCGTATCCAGGGCGAGTTGGGCAAGACGATCGTCTTCGTCACCCATGACATCGACGAGGCTGTCAAGCTCGGCACCATGGTCGCCGTGATGCGTACCGGCGGCAAGCTCGCCCAGTTCGCACCGCCCGCCGAGCTGCTGTCCCACCCCGCGGACGACTTCGTCGAGGACTTCCTCGGCGCGGACCGCGGCATCCGGCGGCTGTCCTTCTTCCCGTCCGCCGGGCTGGAGTTGCTGACCGCGCCGATCGTCGCGATCGACTCCACGGCCGAGCAGATCGCCGCGCGCGACACCGCGGGCGTCCCCTACCTCCTCGTAACGGACCTGGCGGGCAAGCCCCTTGGCTGGGGCGAGCCGGGCCGGCTGCGGGCCGGGGACATCAGGCCGGAGCAACTCCTGTCGCACGGGCGGCCGTTCGTGGCCGGGACCGAGTCGCTGCGGGCCGCGCTCGACTGCGCGGTGCTCTCGCCCACCGGCTGGGCGGTCGCCGTGGACGCCGAGGGCCGGGCCGCCGGGGTGGTCTCCCAGCAGACCATCGGCGAGGCGATCCGCGGTGCCCACGCCGAGGGCCGCGAGACCGGCCAGGACACCCCGGCCGCCCCGGTCACCAAGGTCGCCCGATGAACGGCTTCTTCGACATCCCCAGCGACCTCCAGCACAGTTGGCTCGGTCTCATCGGCCTGCATGTGCGTGAGGCCCTGCTGCCGGTGGTGTTCGGCCTGGTGCTGGCGTTGCCGCTGGCCCAGCTGTGCATACGGTTCCGCTGGCTGTACCCGCCGGTGCTGTGGGTGACGACCGTGCTGTACGCCGTCCCCTCGCTGGCCTTCTTCGTCGTCCTCATCGACTACACCGGCCAGACCGAGCTCACCGTGATGATCCCGCTGGGCGTCTACAGCCTGGTGGTGCTGGTCCCGGCGATCGTGGACGGTGTGCGGTCGGTGCCGCAGGAGACGCTGGCCGCCGCGACCGCCATGGGCTTCGGGCCGGTACGCCGGTACGTGCAGGTGCAGTTGCCGATCGCGGTGCCCGCCATCATCGCGGGGCTGCGGATCGCGGTCGTGTCGAGCGTCTCGCTGGTGAGCGTCGGCACCCTGATCGGCAACCAGGGCGCGCTCGGCAACCTGCTCGCCGACGCGATGTTCTACCACCGCCCCGAACTGGCCGTGAACTCCGTGGTCACCACGGCCGTCCTGGCGATCGTCCTGGACGCCCTGCTGGTGGGGCTGAGGGTGCTGCTCACGCCCTGGATGCCGGGTGCCGCCCGCAGGAAACCGAAGGCGGCCGCGGCCCGGCCCGAACCGGCCACGCTCGCTCTGGAGGACGCGCTCAAGTGAACGTACTGAACTTCATCAACGCGTTCTTCAGCGACGGCGCCCGCTGGCAGGGCTACGACGGCATCCCCACCCGGCTCGGCGAGCACGTCGGGTACTCGCTCCTGGCGCTCGCCATCGCCGCCGCGATCGGCCTCCCCGTCGGCCTGCTGACCGGGCACACCGGCCGGGGCGGCAACGCGCTCGCGTTCATCGCCACCGCCGGCCGCGCCCTGCCCAGCTTCGGTCTGCTGGTGCTGATGTTCGTCATCCTCGGCCTCGGACTGCTGCCGGTGATGATCCCGCTGGTCGTCCTCGCCATCCCGCCGATCCTGGTCACCACCTACGAGGCGGTGCGGTCCGTCGACCCGTCCCCGGTGGACGCGGCCCGCGGGATGGGCATGCGGGAGTCCCGCATCCTGTTCCAGGTGGAGCTGCCGGTGGCGCTCCCGCTGATCCTCAGCGGCCTGCGTTCGGCGGCCATCCAGATCGTCTCCACGGCCACCATCGCCGCGTACGTCTCCCTCGGCGGCCTCGGCCGGTACATCGTCGACGGTCTCTACCAGCGCAACTACGAGAAGGTCGTGGGCGGCGCCACCCTGGTCGCCGTGATGGCGCTGGTGACGCTCGGACTGTTCTGGGCGGTGCACCGGCTCGCGGTGTCGCCCGGCGTGCGCCGCAGCGGTTAGTGCCGTGGCAGGCAATGTTCGCCCCGTCGCGAAGCCTGGCACGCACTCTCCCCGCACCGCGCGAATGCCCAAGTACGTCCAGCACGAGGGCTTCCGCCCGGCACGCCGAGAGCACGCTCCCCCACTCTCGGCTGCGCTCGAGCGGGGGCCCACGACGCCGCTCCTTCACGGGCAGACATTGCCCGCCGCGGCACCAGCCACACGCAGGCGGGCCCGGGTGACGTGATCGTCGCCCGGGCCCGCCTGCGTGTACCGCTCGGGTCAGCCCTCGGTGCGGGCCAGTGCCTGTTCCAGTACGACGAGCAGGGCGTCGCGCACCGAGCCGCGCTCACGGGCGTCGAACACCACCAGCGGGACACGGTCGTTGACGTCGAGCGCCCAGCGGACCTCGTCCAGGGTGTGCTGGACCTCCCCGTCGAAGGCGTTGACGGCCACCGCGAACGGGATCTGCTGGTGCTCGAAGTAGTCGACGGCCGCGTAGCAGTCGTCGAGGCGGCGGGTGTCCACGATGACGAGTCCGCCGACCGCGCCCTCGACGATGTCGTCCCACATGAACCCGAACCGCTCCTGACCGGGCGTGCCGAACAGGTACAGCTTCAGGGTCGGGTCGATGGTGATGCAGCCGAAGTCCATCGCGACCGTGGTCGTCGTCTTGCGCGGGGTGTGGCTGAGGTCGTCCACGCCGGCCGCCACCTCGGTGATCGCGGCCTCGGTGGTCAGCGGCTCGATCTCGGAGATCGAGCCGACGGCGGTGGTCTTGCCCACGCCGAAACCGCCCGCGATCACCATCTTGACCGGCAGCGGTGGTCTTACGGCGGCCTGCGCGGCCGCGGGCCGGGTGGCGGGTTCAGTCGGTGTCACGGAGAACCCCTCGGGAGTCGGGGATGGCACGGAGGCCATCGATAACCCTTCGCAGGACGGATGCGTCGTGGATGACGCCGGAGTCGGGCACGTGCACCGTCAGCTGCCCCGCCGCGCGCAGGTCCTCGGCGAGGATGCGGACCACGTTGAGGTGCAGCCGCAGCCTGGCCGCGATCTCCGCGATGGACTGCGGCCGACGGCAGGCGGCGATGATGTCGTGCTGTTCGAAGGAGAGTTGGTCGAGGATGTCGAGTCCCTCGGTGGTGGCCACCACCTGGGTCTCGACGGGCATCGTCCGGCCGTTGGCGCTGGGGGCCACCCGGCCGGCGGTGACCAGGAACGGCCGTACGGCGGGAACGGGACCGGCCGCCCCGGGGGGCGCGGTGCCGTCCTCGCCGGCACCTCTGGGAGTGCGGCCGTCCGACATGGGCTGTGTCTTTCTCCTAGGCCGGGCGGCGCCCGGTCAGCGTTTCGACGGGGCGCCGACGCTGTTCTTCAGTTCGAGTACGAGCTGGGGGCTGAGCGCGGCACCGGCACGGTTGGCGAACAGCGTCATCTCGTACGCGATGTTGCCGAGCTTGGCCTCCTTGTCGGTGACCACGCCGAGGACGGCGCCGCTGCCGATCGCGGAGACCAGGACATGGCCGCCCTCCAGGTCGATGATGACCTTGTTGAGGCCGCCCAGACCGTAGTTGCCGGAGGCCCCGGCGGCCAGGCTGGTGATGCCGGAGACGATCGCGGCGAGGCGCTCGGAGTCGGCGTGCTCACGCAACTCGGACACGGCGATGAGCAGGCCGTCGGAGGAGACGGCGATGGCATCGACGACGCCTGCCGTCTCGGTGGCGAAACGATTCAACAGCCAGGTGAAATCGGCTGCGGCGGCCTGCAGTTCGGCCGGGGTGGTGCCTCCCGTCGGAGTGCCACCTGTCGACGTGCTCACTGCTCCGCTCCTTCCGTGGAGTGGTGGTGCTGGTGCGAGGGACTGGGTGCGGGGCCGCTGGCGCGGGGCACGGGGGTCGAGGGGGTAGCGGTGTCGTCGGTGTCGAGGTGGTGTCGGGCGGGGCGGCGATCGTCGCCGCCCTCGTCTTCGCTGTCGCGGTTGGCGCGCGCCACGGCCGCCTCGAACTCGTCGAGCGAGTCTCGGACGGCCTCCGCGTCGGCGGGGCGGGGTGCGGACCGGCGGGTGGCCTGCTGGTCGGGGTCGGCACCGAAGGTCGTACGAAGTGTGGCTCCGCGGACGCGTCGGCGCAGCGGGCGGGCGCCGTCACCGGGCTCCGCCCCGTCACCTCGGGCGGCGGATACGGACGACACCGGCTCACCGTCCCGGGCCCGGGGGATGTAGGGCGCGAGGGTGTCGTCGGAGGTGGGGTCGGCCGAAGTGGCGGGGGCGGTGGGTGTGTCGGGGGCGGCCGAGGTGTCGTCCGGGGCGGGGACGGCCCTCGTGGCGGGTGTACCGGACGGGACCGGGTCGGTGTGCGGGTCGTTGGCCGGCGTGCTCTCCGGAGTGGGGGAGGCCGCCGTGCCGTTGGCGGGGGTGGCCCGCTGCGGCACCCGGCGGGGGAGCGGGGCGGGCTCGTCGTCGGTGGGGGCGGTTCTTCGGGGGGAGGCGGCTGCCGTCCCCGCCCGGGGCATCGGCCGCGCGTCGGAGGCGGCGGCCCGGGAGTCGGCGACGCCCGGGTGACCGGCGGAGGTCGAACCGGGAGCCGACGCGGCGGTGGTGGGCCCAGGAGCCGCGGCCGAACCCGTCCCCACGCTCTTCGCCGAGCCGCCGGAGGCAGCCGGCGCCACCATCGGGCTCATCGTCAGCAGAAGGGACGACGGGATGGTCACCTCCGCGGTGACGCCTCCTCCCGGGGTACGGGACAGGGCCACGTCCACGTCCCAGCGGCGGGCCAGCGCGCCCACCACGAACAGGCCGAGCACCTTCGTCGGGACCACGTCGAGGCGTTCGCGGCGGATCAGGCGGGCGTTCTCCTCGGCGATCCGCTCCGCACTCATGCCGAGGCCGTGGTCGGCGACCACCAACAGCGCGCCCTCGGCGCTGTTGCGGACCGTCACCTCCACGGGGCTGCCCGCGGGCGAGAACGACACGGCGTTCTCCACCAGTTCGGCCACCATCAGGGTGAGGTCGCCGATGATGTCGGGCTCCACCATGACCTCGGTCCCGGCGAGCAGATGGACCCGCTGGAATCCCTCGATCTGACCGAGGGCGGCCCGCACGACGTTGGTGAGCGCGAGGGGCCCGGAGTCCAGGACCGTCTCGCGGATGCCGGCGAGCAGCATCAGGCTGTCCGCGTTGCGGCGCAGCCGGACCGCGATGTGGTCGATGCTGTAGAGCCGCTCCAGCAGCGCGGGGTCCGTCTCGCCGCGCTCCACCGCGTCGATCAGGGCCAGCTGCCGGGTGGTCAGGTTGCTGACGCGACGGCCGACGTTGCCGAACATCTCGGCGACGTTGCGGCGGCTGAGCACCTGGCGCTCCAGCAGCGCGGACGCGGTGGTCTGCACATGGTTGAAGGCCTCGGCGAGATCGCCGATCTCGTCCTTCGCGGTGACCGGCACCTCGCGCAGCCGGGGCGGCGCGTCGTCCTCGGCGTCGTCGTCCGCCACCCGCGCCAGCTCGCGTCCGGCGACATCGGCGACCTGCCGCGCGGCACCGGTGAGCGCCTGCACGGGGCGCACCACGGAGCGTCGTACGAGGACCGCGAAGGCGATCCACGCGGCGAAGCCGAACAGCGCGAGGGTCAGCAGCAGGCCCGCGCGCCAGGCGGCCTCGCTCGACGCGTTGTCGGCCCGGTCGGCGATCTGGCCGATGAGAGACGCGGTGATCTTCAGGCGGCTGTCGGACTGCAGACGGTAGTCGGGGTAGGAGCCGAGGGCCTCGGTGAAGGCCTCGCGGATCTCCGTGGGCGTCCCCGCCTGCAGGTTGCCGGGGTCGATCTGCAGCTCGGCGTAGTGCCGGCCGATGGTCGCCTGTGAGCTGTTGTGCTCGATCCCGCCCAGCTCGTCCGCCTGGGCCTCGCTCGAGAACCGGGCGAAGCGGTCGGCCTGGTGGGTGTACTCGTTCTCGAAGCCGACCGCGCCGATGAACTCGATCAGGGCGTTGCTGTCACCGGTGCGCGCGGAGAACACGGCCGTCTCGAAGGCGCTGTGGGCGGCGTCGGCGCGCAGCAGGGAGTCCAGCAGGTTGCCGGTGAAGGTACCGGCGAGAGCCGCGTTGTGGTCCAGGCCGAGACCGTCGATCAGGTTTTTGGAGGCGTTGGTGTAGGCCGGGTCGATGTTGTCGGCGGGCAGATAGCCCTGCTCGATGGTGTCACGCAGACTGCTGAGGCCGTTGATCTCCCGCAGGGCCTGCGCCTCGGTGTCCGGCAGCCGGTCACCGAAGGTGTCGCGCACCTTCTTGACCTGGGCGTCGACCGCGGCCTGCGCCTTGCGGTAGTCGGCGGCGGAGGGGTGGGTACCCGTGGACGCGGCCTCGTTCCGCACGGACAGCAGGATGGCCTGCTGGTGCTCGGTCTCCACCTGGTCCACCAGCTCCGCGACCTCGGAACTGTCCCGCACCAGCTGAGCCGCGGTGTCCGCGTCCTGGGCCTGGCTCAGCTGTTCGGCGATGAGATAGAAGAGGAGTGCGGCGACCACGGCCAGCGGGACACCGACCAGGACGTTGAGCTTGCGACGGAACGGCCAGCGGTCGGCGAAACCCCGTAGCCGCCGGGCACCTCGTACACCGGACGTGTCACCCGGGACCGACGGCGTTGTCGGCTGGGCAGCCGAGCCCACCTCGCTCGTGGACACCAGGCCCTCCTTCGTGCGTGTCTTACGGCGTGCGAAGAACTGACACGTGACCGATTCTGATCGACACGGTTCGGTGTGACAGGACAACACCGATGCGGCCCCCGCACGCCACTGTGACCGGCGCCAACTTCGGCGAGACTACAGCCTCTTCGGGGGCCGGATCGCGTGCCCCTACGTCAAGAATCCATCACGACTCATCCACAGGTCGGCGGGTTCGGTGATGGTTGTGGTCAAGCTGTCACCAGTACCAGACGGGCAATGAAGCCAATTGGTAATAAGACTGCTCTTGACTGACCAATAACCGGCTGGATTGGATCAGCGCAAGAGCTTCCGAGCAACCCCCAGAGTCCGGAACGGAAATCGTGACTTTTACCGCCGCACACAGCAGGTCCCTCCGGAGTCGTCCGGGCGTGGCCGCCCTCGCGCTCGCCGCCACCACCGCCCTGCTGGCGGGATGCTCCTCCTCGGACGACACCTCCGACCCGTTGGCCGAGAAGGCGGAGGGTGACACGGTCGTCGTCGGTTCCAACAACTTCGCCGAGAGCATCCTGATCGCCGACATCTACGGCGAGGCACTCAAGGCCAAGGGTGTCAAGGTCTCCTACAAGCCGAACATCGGCAGCCGGGAGACCACTTACGGCCTGCTGAAGAACGGCTCCATCACGGTCCTGCCGGAGTACAACGGCTCGCTGCTCGCCTACCTGGACGCGAAGGCGGAGCAGAAGACGGCCGCGGCCGTGAACGCCACCGCGAAGGCCAAGCTCGACTCGAAGCTGACGCTGCTGGACTCGGCGCCCGCGGAGGACAAGGACTCCGTCAGCATCAACGCGGACACCGCGAAGAAGCACAGCCTGACCTCGCAGTCCACGCTCGCGGACCTCAAGGACATCGCGCCGCAACTGGCCATCGGCGGTTCGCCGGAGTTCCAGACCCGGCAGCAGGGTCTGGTGGGCCTGGAGTCCGTGTACGGCCTGAAGTTCAAGTCCTTCAAGGCGCTGGACGCGGGCGGTCCGCTGACCCAGGCGGCGCTCACCAAGAACACCGTGCAGGCCGCGGACATCTTCACCACGGACCCGACCATCGTCAAGGAGAAGTTCATCGTCCTGCAGGACCCGAAGAACCTCTTCGGTTTCGCCAACGTGACCCCGCTGGTCTACAAGTCCGGGCTCTCCCAGGAGGGCGTGGCCGCCCTCAACGAGGTCTCGGCCAAGCTGGACACGAAGTCGCTGCTGGACATGGACTCCCAGGTGCAGCTGGAGAACAAGGACCCGCTCGACGTCGCCCAGGCGTGGCTGAAGTCGGTCGGCCTGAACTGACGTCCGCTGCTCGGACATGATTGACGGCTGACGGCTGACGGCTGACGGCTGACGGCTGACGGATCGGCGCGGGGCCCCGCGGTACGGGGCACCCGCGCCGATTTCGTACCCGCGCCGCTCTCGATACCGAGCCGCTCAGTATCCGACGTGGAACGTGGCGTCCTGCTGCTCCGTACTCGTCGAGATCGGGTCGATCCGCAGGACGTAGTTCGCGTGCCTGATGTAGCGGGTCGGGTTGTTGTACGAGCGGAAGGACGACCAGGAGCTGTCGGCCAGCCCCGCGGTCCGGTAGAAGGTCGCGTCACCGGCGAAGGTCGACGTGCCGTCGTTCACGTCCAGCCGCAACTGGTAGTTGTAGTGCCGCAGATAGCGGGTCGGCAGGCTGACCGACTGGAAGGACACCCCGGACGAGTCGGCGAGGCCCGGGACGAGCTTCCACTGGGAGTCGGTGTACGGGTCGAAGGGGTACGCGTCGATCCGGCCCACGTAGTTGCTGTGCCGGACGTAACGGTCCGGGAAGTTGTAGGACTTGAGGCGGTTCCAGGCCGGGGCGCCCCACTTCGCGACGAGGTTGTCGTACTGGGCGGAGGTGATCGGCTGGATGCCGCAGTGCTTGGAGTTCAGCGGCTGCGTGTACAGACGCTGGTCGAGGGCGGTCCAGGTGCCGGCCGCGAGGTTGCCGCTCTGCCAGACGTAGAAGACGCCGTTGGGTGTGTAGGTGTCACCCCAGAGGTAATAGGTGCCCGACGTCAGGGACTTGACCACAGTGGGAGCCTCGGTGCCGCCGTGCGCGACGGGTGTGCTGAACGGTGTGAAGCTGCCCGGGGCGAGGGACGTCGAGCGTGCGCCGACGAGGGTCTGGTCCTTCTTGTAGTACAGGTAGTTGACGCCGTTCACGCCCACCGCGAGGTTGCCGTCGATGATGTCGTAGCCGGGGTCGAAGAAGACCTGGGGGCTCTGGGTGGTGCGGAAGTCGGTGGTGTAGCTGACCATGATCACGTTGTGGCCGCTGCTGTTCACCGAGGAGTAGATGATGCCGTACTGGCCGCGCCCGGCGTCCCAGAAGGCCTCCGGTGCCCAGCTGTGGGTGTTCGTCATGTCGTGCAGCTTCAGCAGCCGGTAGCCCGTGAAGGTGCGCAGGTCGGCGGAGTCCCAGACATGGATGTTCACGCTGGTGCGGGACCAGTCGGTGCCGCTCAGGTCCGTCGCCAGCACCACGAAGGTGCCGTCCTGCTTGCGCAGGATGAAGGGGTCGCGCAGACCCCCGGCACCGCCGGTCGGGGTGACCACCGGGTTGTTCTGGTTCAGGGGCGTCCAGCGCAGGCCGTCGGTGCTGACGGCCAGGTGCAGACCGTAGTTGGCCTCCAGCATGGTCGTGGACTCGGTGAAGTACGCCATGACGTACGCCGAGTCGGCGGCGTGAGCGGTGCCCGCGCCGAGGGTGAGGGCACCGGTCGCGGCGAGCGGGACGGTCGCGGCCAGGCCGAGGACGTGTCTGCGGGAGGGGTGGGCCGAGGAGTGGGGCATCGACTCTCCAGGGGGTGCGGGCCTTCTGGGGGCAGGCTTCTGGTCGATATATCGAATGGGGTTCGGTGAACCGACCAGAAGGTAGGAGAGTGCGGAGAACGCGTCAATCACTCGGGCGGCCTTGGCGGATTTCCGATACTCCGCCGCGCACGGCCCCGAGTTGGGCCCCCGAGCCCGGTCCCGAGTTCGGCCCCGAGTTCGGCCCGCGCCCGCGCCGCCGCCCCGACCGCCACCGCGTCCCCGTCCAGCAGCGCGGGCAGGACTCGCACCGGGCGCCCGCTGACCGGGGGTTCCGCGGCCAGGGCCCGCCCGATCGACGGCTCGACGAGCGCCCAGGACCGGCTGACGCCCCCGCCGACCACGAAGGTGGTGACATCCAGCAGACCCGCCGTGACCAGCATGGCCCGGGCCACGGCGGCACCCGCCGTCTCGTACACGGCGAGCGCGTCCGGATCGCCCCGGCCCGCCGCCTCGGCCACCTCCCGCGCGCCGCGCGTCCGCCCGGTGCGCTCGCCGTAGCGCGCGGCGATCGACCGTCCCGACGCCAGCGTCTCCAGATGCCCCCGGCCGCCGCAGGTGCACGGCAGGTCCCCGAAGCCCGGCACATGCCCGATCTCGCCCGCCGCGCCGTGCGGTCCTTCGTACAGCGCGCCGTCCAGCCACAGCGCCCCGCCCACGCCCGTGCCCAGCGTCATCCCGAGCACATCCGGCTCGCCCGCGACCGCGCCGGCCGCCGTCTCGCCGCGCAGGAACGCGTTGACGTCGTTGTCCAGGAACGCGGGCACGCCCAACGCCTCCTCGACCGCCGCCGTCACCTCGAACCCCGCCCAGCCCCGGAAGGAGTCGCTGGCCACGAGGATCCGGCCGGCCCGGGCGTCCACCACCCCGGCCGCGCCCACCCCGACCCCGAGCAGCCGCGCGCCCGTCCGGCCGAGCAGCAGCCGTACGGCGTCCAGGGCGGCCCCGACCATCGCCGCCCCGCCCACCGCCGCCGGGGTCGGTACCTCCACCCGGTCGAGGACACCCAGGTCCTCCCCGCACAGCGCCACCTGGGTCGTCGTACCGCCGATGTCCACTCCGGCGATCGTGTGCGTCACGCGGTGGCCCCCGTCCGTCCCGCCGCCCGCCGAGCTCGTTGGACGACCGGATCCGGCACCGGCACGGCGGCGATGAGCCGACGCGTGTACTCGGTCTCCGGACGCGACAGGGTGGACAGGGTCGGCCCCTCCTCCTCCACCCGGCCCGCCCGCATGACGACGACCCGCCGGGCGAACTCCTGCACCACGGCCAGGTCGTGCGACACGAACAGACAGGCGAACCCGAGCTCGCGCTGCAACTCGGCGATTACCTCCAGGACCGTCCGCTGCACACTCACGTCGAGCGCGCTCGTCGGCTCGTCCGCGACCAGCAGCCGCGGCCGCAGCACCAGCGCCCGCGCGAGACTCACCCGCTGCCGCTGACCACCCGACAGCTCACGCGGTCCTCGACCCGCCAACTCCCGTGACAGCCGGACGAGTTCGAGCGCCTCCGCGACCCGCTCCCGCCGCTCGGCCGCCGGCATGCCCCGCCGGTGTGTCCGCAACGGCTCGGCCACACACTCCGCCACGCTCATCCGCGCGTCCAGCGAGGCCACCGGGTCCTGGAGCACCACACCCACACCGGCCAGCAGGGCCCGGCGCGCCCGTCCCCGGGCCCGCCCCAGGTCGCCGCCGAACAGCGACACCGAACCGGCGGCCGGCGCGACCAGCCCGAGCGCCACCCGCGCCACCGTCGACTTGCCCGAACCGGACTCGCCCACCAGACCCACGGTCTCGCCGGGCCGGACCGCCAGCGACACCCCGTCGAGAGCCCGCACGGCACCGCGGCCCCGGCCGAAGTCCACGGTCACATCCCGGAGTTCGACCACCGGAGTCACCAGAGGCACCGGAGTCACCGGAGTCACCGGAGTCACCGGAGGCACCGGAGGCACCGGAGGCACCGGAGTCACCGGTGGGTCCTGTTCGGCGGAGTCCGCCGGATGCGTGCCCGCATCGCTCACCCGCAGCCGCGGCACCGCGGCCAGCAGCCGCTGGGTGTACTCGTGCGTGGGCCGCAACAGCACCTCCTCCACCGAACCGGTCTCCACCACCTCGCCCCGCAGCATCACGGCCACCCGGTCGGCGAAGTCGGCGACCACGCCCATGTTGTGCGTGACCAGCAGCACGCCGGTGTCGGAGTCGGCCGCCAACCCCCTGAGCAGATCGAGGATCTCGGCCTGCACGGTGACGTCGAGCGCGGTGGTCGGCTCGTCCGCGACCAGCAGACCGGGCGAGTTGGCGATCGCCATGGCGATGACGACCCGCTGCCGCTGACCGCCCGACAGCTGGAACGGGAACGCCGACGCCCGCCGCTCCGGATCGGGAATGCCGACCCGGCGCAGGAGCTCCACCGCCGCACGGGCGGCCTCCGCCCGCGACACGGGCCGGTGATTGCGGACGACCTCCGCTGTCTGCCGGCCGATCCGGGTCAGTGGATCCAGCGCGGTGGCCGGCTCCTGGAAGACCATCGACGCGGTACGGCCGCGCAGCCGGGCCAGCTCCGCCTCACCGGCGCCGGCGATCTCCGTACCGTCGACGGTCACCCGCCCGGACGCCCGCGCGTTGCCCGGCAGCAGCCCCATCGCGGCCAGCGCCACCGTCGACTTGCCGGACCCGGACTCGCCGACCAGCGCCAACGTCTCACCGGGCCGGACGTGAAGCGACACACCGCGTACGGCGGGCACGTCGCCGGTGTCCGTCGCGAACGTGACCCCGAGGTCCTCGATCCGCAGGATCTCCGTCCTGGAGTTGTTCATCCCCGTCCCCTCACGTCGAAGGCGTCGCGCAGCCCGTCGCCGATCGCGTTGAACGCGCACACGACGAGGATGATCGCGAGGCCGGGCGGCACGATCAGCCACCAGCGCCCGGAGTACGCCGCCGTCAGACCGGCCGACAGCATGCCGCCCCAGTCGGTCGACGGCGGCTGGACGCCGAGGCCCAGATACGACACGTACGCGACCAGCAGGATCGCGTCGGCGACCTGGAAGGTGGCCGCGACGACGATGGTCGACACCGAGTTCGGCAGGATGTGCCGCAGGATCGCCCGGCCGTGGGTGCCGCCCGTCGCGCGCAGCGTCAGCACGTAGTCGCGGTTCTTGAGCGTCAGCGTCTCCGCCCGCACCAGCCGGGACGGGACCAGCCAGGACACCAGGCCGAGGATCACGATCAGACCTGGCACGCCCGGCGTGGTGATCGCGGAGACGACCAGCAGGATGAACAGCGCCGGGATCGCGATCCCGGCGTCCACCACCCGCATCATCACCGCGTCCACCCAGCCGCCCGCGTACCCCGCCACCGCGCCCCACAGGGTGCCGATCACGGTGGCCAGCAGTCCGGCGGCGAGCCCGACCAGCAGCGACACCTTCCCGCCGTACATGAGCCGCCCGAGCTCGTCGTGCCCGACGGCGTCCGTCCCCAGCCAATGCGCCCCGCCCGGCGCCAGATTGACCTGGGTGAGGTCGGTGTGGGTCTGGTCGGTGGAGTACAGCAACGGGCCGACGAAGCAGAACAACAGGAACAGGATGACGACCAGGAGTCCTGCCACGGCGAGTCTGTTGCGGGCGAAGCCCGCAAGGGGCGCGGGGCTGTGTCGATTCGCGGCTCCGCCGCCGGGCGCGATCCGCCCCCACCGGCCCGCGGCTCGCACACGGCCTTCTCGCGAAGCACTCACGCGTGGCCCGCTTTCACTCGGGGATCGACGATCCGCTGGACGACGTCCGCGAGCAGCGTGCCCACCACCGTCGCGACGGAGATGACAAGGACGCAGCCCAGCAGCACCGGATAGTCGGAGGACTGCGCGGCGGACCAGAACAGCAGCCCCATTCCCGGGTAGTTGAAGAGCTGCTCGACCACGAGCGCGCCGCCGAAGAGCACGGGCACGTAGTACCCGAGCATCGCGACCACGGGGGTGAGGGAGTTGCGGAACACATGCCGCCACAGGATCGCCGCCGGCCGTGCGCCACCGGCCCGCGCGGTGCGGACGTAGTCCTCGGAGAGGTTCTCCAGGGTCGCCGCCCGCATGTACCGGCTGAACACGGCGATCATGGACGCGGCGCCCGTGACGACCGGCAGCACCAGCGCCGCCGGGTCCGCGAACACCTGGGCCAGGGTGTCCCCTTGAGGTGCCTGAGAGGGGAACCAGCGCAGGGTCTGGGTGAACAGCAGCACCAGGATCAGGCCCAGGAAGTACACGGGCGTCGAGTACGCGACGAAGCTCAGCGTGGTGATGACGTAGTCGGTCGGCTTGTTGCGGCGCACCGCCTGCCACATGCCGAGCGGGATCGCCAGCAGCAGCCCGAAGAGCGCCGACAGCATGGTCAACACCAGGGTTTTCGGGAGCCGTTGCTCGATGAGCCCGGAGACGGCCTCGTTGAGCGTGTACGAAGTGCCGAGGTCACCGTGCACGAGCGTGTTCAGGTAGTAGACGTACTGGACGGGCAACGGGCGGTCCAGGCCCTGCTCGTGGTTGAACGCGGCGATCTGCTCGGCCGTCGCCTGCGGGCCGAGGATCCCGCGCGCGGGACCCCCGGGCAGCGCGTGCAGCAGGCAGAAGACCACGATCGTGACGATCAGGATCACGGCCAGGGCCTGGAGGACCCGCCGGGTGAGGTACGCGAGCGTGTCCATGCCTCAGCTGGTCCACTTCCACTGCGCGGGATGGAAGTTGGCGAGCGAGTCCTGGGAGAAACCACCGAGGCCGTCGCGTACGACCGAGACCTGGTAGACGGGCTCCGGCAGCCAGATCACCGGCAGGTCCTTGGCGAGGGCCGCGCTGTACTGCTGGATCGCCTGGTTCGAACTCGACGTCGTGGACGCGGAGATGAGCTTGTCCACCGCAGGGTTGGAGTAGTTGCCGAAGTTCGAGCCGCCCTTGGACTGGAACAGCGAGTCACCGGTCGGGAAGGCGTTGAAGTACCAGCTGCCCGCCGTACCGAAGAACGACAGCTGCCACGTGCAGATCGACTGGCCGGACGTGCACTGCGGGGTCTGCGAGAGCACCGAGTTCACGGGCGCGGTCTTGATGGAGAACTTGATCCCGGTCTTCGCGAGCGCCGACTGGATGGCGCTCATCATGTTGTCCGTGACGGTCGACCCGGACTGCGACAGCACCCGCATCTGGAACTTTGTTCCCATGGCTACCCCAGTACCGCACTGTGCCGCGCCGCTGCCCGGACTCGTGCAGGTCATCACCCCGCCCTGCTCGCTCCAGCCGTGGTCGGTCAGCAGCTTTCGGGCGGCCGACGTGGAGAACGGATACGGGTTGCCCTTCTGTACGGGGGACACGAAGTCCGAGGCCTGGCCCTGTGGGATCGGTCCGTACCCGGGCACCGCCGTCCCGTTGAGGACGACTTTCGCCAGACTCGTCTGGTCGATCGACCGCTGGACCGCCTGCCGGGCGTACAGCTGCTTGAACACCGGGCCCATCGCCGGGTTGTTGAAGTTGTAGGGCATGTAGGTGATGGCCCAGCCCGACCACGGCTTCACGGTGTAGCCCTGCGCGGTGAAGCTGTCCTTCTGGTCGAGGTCGGTGGCCTCGATGTAGCCGTAGTCGACGCTGCCGGAGCGCAGCGCGTTCTTCTCGGCGTCCGCCGTGGTGAAGGGCAGCAGGTTCACGGTCGGGATGCCCGGCTTCTCGCCGCCGTCGTACTTCTTGTTCGCGGTGAGGACGACCTTGCCTGCGGTCGAGAAGGACTTGACGGCGTAGGGGCCGCTGGTGGTCTTCCACAGCGGGTCCGAGGCGTAGCCGGAGATGTTCTTCGCCGCCGAGTTGAGGTACGTCCACACCTGCTTGGCGCCCGCGGTCGTGCGGTCGGCGTCGGACACCTTCGCCGCGGCGTCCGTCTTGTCCCAGGCGTGCTGGGGGAGCGGGTTGATGCTGCTCAGCTCGTTGGCGAGCATCCACTGGGAGTTGTAGGCGCGGTCGAAGGTGATCGTGAGGTGGCGGGCGTCGACGGTCTTGAAGGACGTCCAGTTGTCGGGCGCCTTGCCGGGGTTGTAGCCCGCCCACTGGGCCTTGTTCGCCTTGATGAGGTTGAACCAGAACTCGACGTCCCGTGCGGTGACGGGCTTTCCGTCGCTCCAGTGGCGGTCGCTCAGGGTGATCGTCACGCTTTTTCCGTCGGACGCGAACTCGGCGGCCGTGGCCACCGAACCGGCCTTGTTCCAGGCGATCTTCCCGGTCGAGCCGTCGTAGGCGACGAGTGGCTCCCACAGGGTGTTCGCGATGGAGATGTTGTTGGTGTTCAGATGGGCCGCGGTGCCGATCGGCAGGATCCAGTTCGGCGTGAAGTTCGCGGGGAGCGCGTAGTCGATGGCGTCGTGCGACGCCGATGACGTGCCGCTGGACCCGGAACACGCGGCGAGCAGCAGCGTGCCCGCGCCGAGGGCGGCACCGGCGAGGAGTCTCGTGCGGGCAGGGGACATGGCTCTCCTCAGGCAACAGAAGCGGGGGCGGAGCCAGTGAACGCCCCGTGGGTGCGAAGAAACAGACGTGCCGCTGTAAAAAGCCTGTTACTGCTGTTCTGGAAAAAGCCGGAGAGGGGTCCGACTGACCTACGCTCAGGGCCTCGACCGCCGAAGACGGAAGTTACTTCGTCCATGCCTGAAAAAAGTCCGCAATCGAAGACTCCGCAGCCGAAGACTCCGCAGGCGAGGAGTCCGGAGCTCAAGGGCCCGCCGCGCCGGAAGAGCGGGTCCGGGTTCTCCTCGCTGACCGAGGGTGTTCTGGAACTCCTCGCCTCCGGACAGGCGACGACCCGCACGGAACTCGCCCTGCTGCTCGGCGCCGCCCCGTCGACGGTCTCGTTCGCGGTGGGCCAACTGCTGACGCACGGTCTGGTCACCGAGGAGGGCACGCTGTCCTCCACCGGCGGGCGCCCGCGCAAGGTGCTGCGGCTCGGCGGCAGCGACGGCTACGCCGTGGCGGCCGACCTCGGCGGCAAGCACGCCCACGTGGGAGTCGTGCACCCCGGCGGTGGTCTCACCGACGTCTCCACCGTGCCGTTCCCGACCGCGGACGGGCCCGAGGCCGCGCTGCCCGGACTGGTCGAGACCCTCGAAGGCCTCGCCGACCGGCAGGGACGCGACCTGCTCCGGGGCGTCGGCCTCTGTCTGCCCGGCCCGGTCGACGTCGAGCCGGGCCTGGTGACCCTGCCCGCCCGGATGCCCGGCTGGAACAGGTTCCCGGTGCGGGACTGGCTGGAGGAGCGGTTCGGCGTCCCGGTGGCCATCGAGAACGACGCCAACTGCATGGCCGTCGGCGAGCACAGCGTACGGCCCGTGGAACACCGTCAGTCGATCATGGTGAAGGCCGGCTCCGGCATCGGCGCGGGTGTGATCGCCGACGGGCGGCTCTACCGGGGCGGCACCGGCGCCGCCGGCGAGATCACCCACGTCCGCGTCGAGGCCGCCCACGACACACCCTGCTCCTGCGGCAACACCGGCTGCCTGGAGACCGTCGCCTCCGGTGCGGCCCTGGTCCGCATCCTGCGGGAGCGCGGCCGTGACGTGGCGTCCACCGAGGACGTCGTACGGCTCGCCTCCGACGCCGACCCCGAGGCGACCCGCGCGGTCCGCGAGGCCGGCCGCTACCTCGGCCGGGTGCTCGCCGCGAACGTCAACTTCTTCAACCCCGACGCGGTGTACCTCGGCGGCATCCTCTCCACACTGGAGCCGTTCGTCGCCGCCGTCCGCAGCCAGCTGTACGAGGGCTGCCATCCGCTGGTCACCGAGCACCTGGTCATCGAACGGGCCGGCCTCGGCGCCGACGCGGGCCTGGTCGGCGCGGGCCAGTTCGCCCTGCAGCGAGCGCTGGCGCGGGCGCTGCACGCGGCCACCGGCCACCAGCCCTGAGAGCCCGCGTCCTGAGCCCGGACCGTCCTGAGCCCGGACCGTCCTGGGCCCTGGACCGTCCTGAGCCCCGAACCATCGTGAGCCCGAAGCATCGTGAGCCCGGACCGTCGTGAGCCCGGACCGTCGTGAGCCCGGACCGTCCTGAGTCCCGGAGGAACCATGTCCCTGCCCGTCATCGCGATCGCCGGACTCGGTATCGAGTCCTCGACCTTCTCCCCGGCCCGCACCGAGGCACCCGCCTTCCACCCGCGGCGTGGCGCGGACGTCCTCACGCGCTACCCCTTCCTGGCCCCCGGGCAGCCCCTGCGCGAGGCCGCCGACTGGCGCGGTGCCCTCGTCGGCAAGGCCCTGCCCGGCGGTACGGTGACGGCGTCCGCGTACGCCGAACTGACCGCCGAACTCCTGGACCGACTACGGCAGTCGGGCCCCCTCGACGGCCTCTGGTACGACATCCACGGCGCCATGACCGTCGAGGGGCTGGACGACGCCGAAGCCGAACTCCTGCACCGCGTCCGCGAGGTGGTCGGCCCTGACGTCCTCGTGTCGACCTCCATGGACCTGCACGGCAACGTCTCCCGTGAACTCGTCCACCGCAGCGACCTGATCACCTGCTACCGGATGGCCCCGCACGAGGACGCCATGGAGACCAAGGAGCGGGCCGCACGCAACCTGGTCGAGCTGCTGGCGAGCGGGGCGCCCCGTCCGGCCAAGGCGTGGGTGCCGGTGCCGGTGCTGCTGGCCGGCGAGCAGACCTCCACCCGGATCGAACCCGCCCGGAGCGTGTACGCGGCCGTCGAGGAGGTGGCGGCGGCCGAGGGCGTCACGGACGCGGCGATCTGGGTCGGCTACGCCTGGGCCGACGAACCACGCAACCGCGCCGCGGTGGTCGTCACCGGCCCGTCTACGGCCGCCGTCACCGCCGGTGCCGAGCGGCTGGCGCACGGCTTCTGGGCGGCACGGCACGACTTCGCCTTCGTCGCCCCCACCGGCACCCTGGACGAGTGCCTCGACGCGGCCCTGGCTTCCCCCGCCCGCCCGTACTTCGTCAGCGACACCGGGGACAACCCGACGGCGGGCGGCGCCGGCGACGTCACCTGGGGCCTGCGACAGGTCCTGGACCGCCCGGAGTTCAAGGACCCGTCCGGCCCCGTCGTCATCTACGCCTCCCTGCCCGGACCGGCGGCCGTCGAGACCGCCGCGCGAGCCGGAGTCGGCGCGAGCGTCACCGTCACCGCGGGCGCCGAGGTCGACGACCGGCACGCGGGCCCGCTCACCCTGACCGGCGTGGTCCACGCGGTCCGGCACGGCGACCGGGACGCGGAGACCGAGGTCGTGCTGCGGGTGGGGAGCGTGCATGTGATCCTCACCCGGCTGCGCAAGCCGTACCATCACGAACACGACTTCACCGACCTGGAGTTGGACCCCCGGGCGGCGGACCTCGTGCTCGTCAAGATCGGCTATCTGGAGCCGGAGCTGTTCGCCATGGCCGCCGACTGGAAGATGGCGCTCACCCCGGGCGGCGTCGACCAGGACCTGACCCGCCTCGGCCACCACCGCGTCCGCCGGCCCCTGTTCCCCTTCGACCCGGAGATGCCCGCCCCGGACCTCGGCGCCCGGCTGATCGCGCCCTTCGACGAACCGCTCAGCGGACCGGAGGAGTGAGCTGCCCGGAACCGTCGCCCTCGTCCGCCTCGGCTATCACCCTGTCCATCAGGGCGACCAGCACGTCCCGGGCAGAGGCGCGCTCACGCGCGTCGCACAGCAGCACCGGGACGTGCTCGGGCAGCGCCAGCGCCTCCCGGATGTCCTCGGCCGGGTACGGATGCCGGCCGTGGAAGCCGTTGACGCCGACGACGAAGGGGATGCCCCGCCGCTCGAAGAAGTCGACCGCGGCGAAACTCGACTCCGGCCTGCGGACGTCGATGAGCACCACCGCGCCCAGCGCGCCCACGGCCAGGTCGTTCCACATGAACCAGAACCGCTGCTGGCCCGGCGTACCGAAGAGATAGAGCACCAGCTCGTCGCTGATGGTGATCCGGCCGAAGTCCAGGGCCACGGTGGTGGCACGTTTCTCCTCTATGCCGTGGAGGTCGTCGATGCCGAGGCCGGCGGAGGTCAGCGACTCCTCGGTGCGCAGCGGCGCGATCTCGCTGACCGACCCCACCATGGTGGTCTTGCCGACGCCGAAGCCCCCGGCGATCAGGATCTTGACGGTGTCGGGTGCCGCGGGGGTGGCGGCGTCAGAGCCGGCCAAGGCCGTCCCTCACTTTCTGCAGCAGGTCCAGGTGGGGGGTGCGGGGGGAGACGGGATGCGGCGGGTGGGCGGTGATGAGGCCGGCCTCCAGCAGGTCGCAGAGCATGATGACGATCACGCTCACCGGCAGGTCCAGCAGGGCCGCGATCTCCGCCACGGCCACCGGCCGCACGCACCGGCGCAGGATCCGCGTCTGCTCGGGCTGTGGCCGAGGCGCCCGGTCCGGCGGCGGATCCACCGCGGTCACCGTCGTGATGAGGGTGAAGTCGGCGCGGCTGGGCCGGGTCCGGCCGCCGGTCAGGGCGAAGGGCCGTACCAGCCGGCCCGCCGCGTCGCTTCCGCTCACCTCACTCGTCACTCGTCGCCCGTCACTCGCCCGCGGCGGCCGGGGGCCCCACATGGGCCCTCGGTGCCGCGCTGAGATGCTCGCCGATCTTCTTCACCAGCATGTTCATCTGGTACGCCACCACGCCGACGTCCGCGCCCGGACCGGTCAGCACGACCAGGTGGGCGCCGGGTCCGGCGGAGGTCAGGATCAGGAAGCTGTTGGCCATCTCGATGAGTGCCTGGCGCACCGGGCCGCCGCGGAAGTCCATGCTGACGCCCTTGCTGAGGCTCATCAGACCGGAGGCGGTCGCGGCCAGCCGCTCGGCGTCGTCGCGCACGAACCCGGTGGACCTGCTGACGACCAGTCCGTCCTCGGAGAGCACCACGGCGTGGTTCACGTCGGCGACCCGGTCCACGAGACCGGTGAGCAACTGGTCCAGCTGGGTGTCCGTGGCGGGGGTGGGGCGTGTCATGACGGTGTCCTTCATCAGCGGTCGGTCTGGAGGGTCGGGTTGACGGCGCCGTCCGCGGAGGGAACGTGCGCGGCGGGGGTGCTCGTCGGGGGCGGGTCCTTTCGGTCGTGCGGTGCGGGTGCGTTCTGGTTCGGCGCGGGTCCGTCCTGGGCCGGTGCGCGGCCCTCCTGGTCCGGTGCCGGTGCCGGTGCGTCCTTGGCCTGGGCCGGTTCGCGAGCGTCCTCGCCCGGACCACCCTTGTCCTCGTCCGGGTCGTGCTCGTCGCGGGCCCGGAGTGTTCCGGCCTGGAAGCAGCCGAGCGAGGAGGCGGCGTGCTCCGCGGTGAACTCGCCGGAGTCGGCCGCGTCCGCCGCATCGGCCGCAGTGGCCTCCTCCCGGAGTTCGGCGACCAGGCTGGTCTGCGGTACGCGGCGCGGCAGCGGGGTGAGCCCGTCGGAGCGGGGGAGGGGAGGGGCGGCGGTGGCGGCGGCGGGGGCCGTGCGCGCGGCGAGGAGTGGCCGGGGGGCACCGCGGGGCGGCGCCGGGTCCTTGTCGGCCCCCGGGGCGTTCGCGGGTCCGGGACCGTGCACGGCGTCCCGGCCCGTCCCGGCCCGCGCGTCCGCCGTACCCGGCGGGTCCCCGGCCTCCGCGGTACCGCGTGCGCCCCGTACGTAGGGAGCGTCGGCGGGGGAGGCCTCCGGCACCACGACGTCGTGCGGGATCAGGACGATCGCCGTGGTGCCGCCGTACGGCGAGGAGCGCAGGGTGACGGCGATGCCGTGCCGCTTGGCGAGCCGGGAGATCACGAACATGCCGAGCCGCAGGTCGTCGGCGAGCGCCACCACGTCGAACTGCGGCGGATCGGCCAACTGGGCGTTGAGCGAGGCGTAGTCCTCCTCCGACATACCGAGGCCCCGGTCTTCGACCTCGACGGCCAGCCCCTTGGCCACCATCGCGGCCCGCACCCCGACCCGGCTCGGCGCGGGGGAGTACGCGGTGGCGTTGTCGATGAGTTCGGCCAGCAGATGGATCACGTCAGCCACCGCGGGCGGGGCCAGGCACACCTCCTCGTCGGCGTGCACCTCCACCCGCTGGTACTCGGCGACCTCGCCGACCGCGCTGCGCAGGATGTCGATCAGCGCGACCGGTTCGGTCCAGCTGCGACGCGGCTGCTCGCCACTGATGATGACGAGGTTCTCCTCGTAGCGGCGCAACTGGCTCGCCGTGGAGTCCAGTTCGTACAGGCCCCTGAGCACGTCGGGGTCCTGGTGCTCGCGCTCCAGCGCGTCGAGTTGGCTGAGCTGGAGGTTGACCAGGTTCTGGCTCTGCCGGGCGATGCCGAGGATCACCTTCTGGAAACCGCGCCGGGTGTCGGCGAGTTCCACGGTGGTCACCACGGCGGTGCGCTGGGCGGTGTTGAACGCCTGTGCCACCTGGCCGAGTTCGTCCGAGCCGTAGTCCAGCGGTGGTGCCGCCAGGTCCACGTCGACCTTCTCGCCCCGGTCCAACCGCCGGACGACGTCGGGCAGCCGCTCCTCGGCCAGACCGAGGGTGGCCTCCCTGAGGCCCCGCAGCCGACGGGACAGGGAGCGGGTGATCCGCCAGGACATGCCCGCGCACAGCAGCAGCGCGACGAGTCCGCCCGTGCTCAGCGAGGCGGCGGTCAGCAGCAGTCCGTCGGCCTTGTCGGCGCTCTGGGTGAGGAGCGAGGCGGTCTGCTGCCGGATCAGTTCGCCGTACCGGGCGGAGACCTTCTTCAGTGCCGTGGCCCACTGCTCGCGCAGGTCGGGCAGGGCGACCCGGTGGGCTCCGTCGGACGCCCGGGCATCCATCACCTGGTCCTCGACGGACTGCAGGGTCTGCCACTCCGGGCTCTGCAGGATGCGCTCGGTCTGCGTCTTCGCGTCGCCGCGCAGCGACGGCACGATCTGGTCCTGGACGATCCAGCGGCGGGTGCTGACCATCTGGCCGAACGTGGTCCACGCCTTCTCGTCGAGATACCCGGACGGCCAGGCGAGGGTGAGCCGCGCGTCCTCCTGGGAGACCAGCTCCGCCCCGTGCTCCAGCGCGACCAGCGGACCGGCCTGCGAGGTGAGGTCGCCGTCGTCGACCTGGGAGAGCTCCTGGAAGGCGTGGATCTGGTCGTCGATGATCGAGGTGTACTGGTCCAGCGCCTGCTCGGCGGTGATGTCGGCGGGGTCGTCCACCTGGCCCCGGTAGTACTCCAGGCTGCCCACGGATCCGACGACCGAGTAGAGGCGGTCCGCGATCCGGGCGGGGGCCATCCGGATGGCGCCGGACCGGCCGACGAGCTTCGCGACCGCCTTGTCCGTCTCCTTGCGCCCCTGGTCCAGAGCGGCCCGGGAGCCGGGCTCCTTGGCCAGCCAGGCGGCCGACAGGGCACGTTCCCGCTGCAGCGTCAACGTGGCCTCGGTACCCATCGCGCCGGTCGAGCGGCTCAGTTCCGTCTGCGAGCGCAGCCGCAGGCCCTCCGAGAACATCTGTGTCGTCGTCACACCCCACAGGGCGGCGAGGGTGACGCTCGGAACCAGTGCCAGGAGGATGAGGGATAGACGTATGGAGCCGAGGCGGCGACGGGAACCTGTCCGTCCAGACATGGACTTCCTTGGGCGATCAGCGGGGAGGGAGGGGAGCGGGTAAGGAGCGGGCGGGGGGCGGAGGGTCCGTCGGTGGGGGCCGCCGGTCAGCGGGTTCTGGTCGTCAGCGGGTTCCGGCGGCGGCGAAGCGGGCGACCGCGGCGACGTTCGTCCTGGTGACGAACGCGGGTCCGGTGAGTACGGGAGCCACCCCGCCGCCGCTGAGGTTGCCGTTGGTCCGGTACAGCCACAGCGCGTCCACGGCGAGATAGCCCTGCAGATACGGCTGTTGGTCCACCGCGAACTGCACGTCCCCGTCGCGCACGGCCTTGACCAGGTCCTTGTCGAGGTCGAAGGTGGCCACCTTCGCTTTGCTGCCCGACGCCTTCACCGACTCGACCGCGGTGAGCGCGAACTGGGCGCCCAGCGTGACGACCTCGTCGATGGAGGGGTCCTGCCGCAGTTGGGCCGTCACGGCGGCGTCCACCGCGTTCAGCTCGGTGCCCTCGACGTAGAGCATCTCGGTCTGGCCGGTGAACGTCTTCTTCACGCCGGCGCAGCGCGCCTCCAGGGCTACGTTGCCCCGCTCGTGGATGACGCACAGGGCGTGCTTGGCCTTGACGGCGTCCAGCCTGTCGCCGACGGCCCGGCCCGCGAGGCTCTCGTCCTGGCCGAAGTACTCCAGCAGACCCTGCGAACGCCAGGCGTCGATCCCGGAGTTCAGGCCGACCACGGGAATGCCGGCCGCCTTCGCGTCGGCGACCGGGCCCTTCATCGCCTGCGGCTTGGCGAGAGTCACCGCGATACCGTCGACTTTGTCGTCGACCGCCTCCCGCACCAACTGCGCCTGCTTGACCGGATCGGAGTCGCTCGCGTAGGTCAGGTCGATGCCGTCCTTGGCGGCCGCGGCCCGGGCGCCCTTCTGAACCAGATCCCAGAAGGAGTCTCCCTGGCCGCCGTGGGTGATCAGAGCGACCTTCGTCCGGCCGCTCTGCGCACCGGCCGCCGCGTCCGCGTCCGCGCTCGTGTCGAGCCCGGAGCCGCCGAATCCGGAACAGCCGGCCAGGAGCAGGCAGAGCGCGGCGGCCAGGACGGCTGTGCGGACGGATCCCCGGGAGGCCTGAGGTGGGGGAGGAGTGTTCATGGAGCGGGCACCTCGCTGTGCGGCCGAGCAAGAGGAACACAAAAATACGGTCGAATCGCGCACGGGCGCTGACCGGTTGAACCGTCATCGGCTTGGAGCCAACCGTGTGTGACCGCCGGTAGTCAAGTGATCGGCCGCTCGCACTGAGTTGTCGGTGCCGCATCGTGATGATCTTTGCGCCCGCCGGGAGGCCGAAGGCGGCGGCAGGGGGTGGCGCGAACTGGAACGAGCCGTTCGGCCCGGCCGCGTCGCCTACCCCCCTTCGCCACCCTTCGCCCCCCGGGGCTTTACGGCTTGCGCGCCACGACCCCGTACATCGCGATGTCCTCGTCCCGGACCACCTCGGTGCCCGTGCCGTCCGGACACCACTTGTGGACCTGCACGATGCCCGGCTCGAGGAGCTCCAGTCCCGCGAAGAACTCCTCGGCCTCGGCGAAGGTGCGCAGCCGCATCGGCATGCCCCGGGCCGCGTACTCGCGGGCCACCCGGCCGACCTCGTCCGGCGCGAACTCGGCCGTGCCGATGGACATCGCGAGGTGACTGCCGGGCGGGAGCGGGTCGAGGAGCCGGCGGACGATACCGACGGCGTCGTCCTCGTCCATCATGAAGTGCACGATCGCGATCACGGTCAGGGCGACCGGCCGCGTCAGGTCGAGCGTCTCCCGCACCGCGGGGGCGTCCAGGATGCTGCCCGGGTCGCGCATGTCCGCCTCGACGTACGCCGTCCGGCCCTGCGGAGAGCTGTTCAGCAGTTCCCGCGACAGGGCGAGGACGAGCGGGTCGTTGTCCACGTACACGACCCGCGACTCCGGAGCCACCGCCTGGGCGATCTCGTGGATGTTCGGCGAGGTGGGGATGCCGCTGCCGATGTCGAGGAACTGGCGTATCCCCGCCTCCCCGGCCAGCCGGCGCACCGCCCGGTGCATGAAGTCCCGGTTGGCCCGCATGTGGACGGGCAGCGCGGGCCACTCCTTGCACATGGCGTCACCGGCCTCCCGGTCCGCCGGGTAGTGGTCCTTGCCGCCGATGATGTAGTCGTAGATCCGCGCGGAGTGCGCGGTAGAGGTGTCGATGTCTCGGTCCATGCACCTCCCTTCCCATGGGTAACTCGCGTCTAATCCCGTGCGGTTGACCGACATGGATCCCACCGGCCCCGCGCGGCCGTCGGCAGGTACACACCGGGGCGGCAGAGCGGCGTCTCCGGCGACCTGGACGGGACCGGGCCCACGCTTCTCCGTACGGTGAGCGCCTTGAGCGGGACTGACTGATGCCCAGGGGCTGGGGGCCGGCTGATGCCGAGGGGCTGAGGGCCGGCTGATGCCGGACAACTCCGGGCCGCCTGACGCCGGATGTCTGCGGGCCCGCCCGACGCCGGATGTCTGCGCGGACGCACGATGCCGAATGGTCGGCGGGCTGCCGAACCCCGATTGGCTCCGCCTCAGGCCGCACAACTCCGGGGCGCCCGGGCCCTGTTGGGCTCACCGGGCGGCCGGGTCCGGGCTTCAGACGGATTCGACGGGCTGCCGTTGAGGGGCCTGCCGCTGAGCCGTCTCGTCGTGAGCCGTCTGAGCGGTCTCGTCGCGAGCGGTCGGCTCGTCGGCCGTCTCCCGCTGGAGTTCCTTCGCCTCGCGTGCCGTCTTCCGGCGTTGCCGTCGGCTCACGCGCGGCGCCTGGTCGGGCAGCCAGCCGAAGGTGAGGCAGCTGCCCACCGCCCCCAGCGCAAGGCCGATGAAGAAGCCGCCCAGGTTCGAGGTGAGCCAGGTGCCCAGGGACAGCAGAATGCCGGTGATCGAGTAGAAGAGGCGCTGCGCGGGGTTGAAGAGGATCAGCAGCCCGAGCAGCACCATCAGGGCCGGCAGGAGGTAACCGGCCAGGCCCTGCATGCCGATGTGCATGACGACCTTGAGCGACGCCTTCTCGGTGAGCAGGACCTCCGCTCCGCCCAGGGCGAGCAGCAGCCCGCCCCAGAACGGACGTCGGGCCCGCCAGTTCCGGAAGTCGGAGCGCGTGTCCTGACCTGGCCGGCCCGACATCAGCAGCCCTTGTCGCTGAAGCTCAGCTTCAGACCCGGCAGCTTGAACACGCCGGCGGTGGTGGCGTAGTTGGTCTGCCGCAGGTTGGCGATACGCACGGTGTCGGCCTGCTGGCTGAAGACGCCGATCGGGCCCTTCACGCCCGCCTTGGTCAGGGTGCTGGCGTCGTTGCCGATCTCGATGTTGTTGAAGGAGGCGTCACCCGACAGCTCGGTGGAGTCGGTGGTCAGGTCGCTCGCCTGGACCTTCTGCGCCCCGCTGCCGGCCTTGATGAGCAGGTTGGTGCCACCCAGGTCGACGCTCTGGCACAGAGAGTCGAGCGTGGCGTTCTTGATGGCCGAGGTGACGACCAGCACCTGGCCACCGGTGTCGCCCGCGTTCGGGCTGCCCTCGGCCATGCTGTCGAGGCCGCCGAACTGCTCGAATCCGGTGCCCTTCAGCTCGGTCGCGGTGACCGTGAAGGGCATGCCGGAGATGGCGAACTGCACACCCAGCGCTCCCTCGGCGGTCAGGATCGCGAGCCCCGCGGCGACCGCTGCGGCCGGCACCGCCATGATCGCGGCCCGACGCGCCCGCACCCGTCCGCGTCTGGCGGAACCGTCGGGGGTTTCGGACACTCCGGTTGCGGAACCGCTTTCCGGGTTCTCTGGGGTGTTACCGGCGGACGATGTGACGTCCGAGGACGAGGCCATGTGCTGCTCCTGTGGGCATAGTCAATGCAGTTGGGCTTCAGGTTCAGTTGGCACGTTGCCCTGGCGCGGACAGCGAACCGGTGCGCACGCCTCCCCGCAACTCCCGGTGGATGCAAGGGCTTTCTCGTTACGCATCAGTAGCCGTCCAGGAAGTTACCCGTGGTTACATTCGAGGGTCAAGCAAGTTGTGGGAAAAGGGTGTTGATTATGTGCCACCTGTGATCCAACTGCTGCGCGGATGACAAAAAGGCCTCGCCGGACCACTAACTGCCCTGCGAGACCTTGACGTTGACTGACACTCAGGTCTAGAACTCTCCGTGGCTTCCCCCGATCCGTGGCGCCGGATCCAGCCGCTTCCCGGACGTTCTGTCCATTACGGGCATGTCACTGCCCAAGTCAGCCCCTTCACGGCACCCACACGGTCGCTTCCCCCCTGAGGCCGTGCCGGGCCGCCCTCCCACCCGGCCCGTCCGGAGCCCTCCCCCATTGGGTCTCCGGACGGTCACCGGTGGGCTGCCGTTGCCGGTCCGTGCCGTACGGAGAAGGCGTCACGGGCCGGCGATGGCGGACCCGAACCGCGTCCCCACCCCGGGAAGCCAACCCTCACCGCGGAAGAATCCGCCCCCCAGAAAAGAGGCACCCGCATGCGTACCCGTTCCCTCCTCGCCCTCACCGGAGCCGTCGCCGCCCTGACCATGGCGGCCGTCCCCGCATCCGCGGCCGACACCCCGGTCCTCACCACCGGTGGGCTCGGCGGTACGCCCGTCGCCGTCGGCGACGTCCTCACCGCGCCGCTGGCCTCCGGCACCACCGCGACCCTCTACTCCAGCGACACCGGCACCAGCGGCATCTCCTGCACGAGCTCGCAGTTCACCGCCACCGTCGCCGACAACCCGGCCGCGCCCGGCACGGCCACCGAGACGCTCAGCGGCCACACCTTCGACAGCAGCACCTGCAGCACCAACGTCGTCGGCGTGCTCGGCGTCACCAGCATCACGGTCAACAACCTGCCGTACACGACCGCCGTGAACTCCGACGGCACCGTCACGGTCACCGCGCCGAGCGGTTCCGCCGTCCAGACCACGGTCGTGCTGCGCACCCTGCTCGGCAGCATCAACTGCGTCTACCAGACGCCCAGTCTGACCGGCAAGGCCGACAACGCCGACAACAGCATCACCTTCACCAAGCAGCAGTTCACCAAGACGTCCGGCTCCTCGCTGTGCTTCGCCAACGGCTACTTCACCGCGAAGTACGCGCCGGTGACGGACGGCGGCGCGCTGGTGTTCGTCAACTAACGCTGTTCCGCCCGGCGTTCAACGCCGGCGCAACCGCAGCGCCAGGGCGGCGCCCCCGGTGAGCAACAGCACCGCGGCGGCGCCGCCCGCCACTGCCGGCGTGGACGGGCCGGAGTCAGAGTCCGCGGCGGAGGCCACCGGAGTGCTCTCCGGGGCGGCGCCGGCCTCGGTGTGGCCGCCGGAATGGGCGGCGGTCGGTGACGACTCGGTCCGCGTCGGACTCTGCGGCGCGGACTTCGCGGGTTCCGCGGACTTCGTGGGCGACGGAGCCGCGCTCTCGCCGCTGTCGTTCGTGGCCGAGCCCGACCCCGCGCCGGCCTGCGCGCCAGAGCTCTTCGCCGTCGGGAACACCACGTCCGAGCACGAGTAGTACGTGTCCGGCGTACTGCTGTTCTGCCAGATCGTGTACAGCACATGCCGTCCCGTCCGGTCGGACGGCAGCGTCGCCCTGAGCCGGTACGCCCCGTTCGTCAGCGTCGGGTCCGTCACCTCCGCGAACGGCTTCTCCGGAAGGTCCGACCAGGTCAGCGGCTTCGCCGGGTCGTAGCCGGGCTTGGTGAGGTAGAGCTTGAACGTGCCGGTGTGCGGGATCGTCGAGGCGTACCGCATGGTCAGCGAGGCGCCGGGGGCCAGACGGGTGGACGGCCAGTCGGCGCGGGCGAGGTCGAGGCCCCGGTACGCGGGCAGCCCGCCGCTGCACAGCTCCCCGTCGGGGACGGTCTGCCGGTCCCGACCGTTCACGTTCGCGACGCGCAGGTTGTCCCAGGCCGTGAAGGGCGACCCGTTCGCGGCGACGGCCGCCCGGCAGGCGGCGGTGCCCGTCTCCCCTCCGTCGGGTGAGCAGCCGTAGACCCGGCTCACCGGATCCGTGGGGGCGCCGTGCGCCACGGCGGGCGCCGCCGCCCACATGCCCAGCAGCAGGGAGCTCGTGACGGAGACCGCCAGGGCGGCGGTGCGGTGTGCGGTGGTCCGGGGCATCCGGAACGTCTCCTCGGGCGGAACGGAACGGCCTGGCTTCCGTGGGGGGGCCACGGTCTGCTCCCGTCCAGTACGGGAAATCGGCGGGACGCGTTCACGGGATTCCCAGCCGGGTGAACGGGACCCCCACCCAGGCACGAGGCCCTCCCGGCCGACGCGACCCCCTCAGGCGCGAAACGCGTCCAGATGGGCGGCCGCCCAGTCCCGATACGTGCCCGCGGGTCGGCCGAGCAGCTCGGCGACCGTGGGGTCCACGCGCGCCTTCGTCCCGTTCCGGCCGCGCTCGGCGCTCTCGACCAGAGCGTGGGCCACCGGAGCGGGATAGCGCCTCAGCAGTTCCCGCAGCATCTGATTCGACGTCAACTCTTCGAACGCCAGAGGCTTTTGGAGCAGTTCCGCGAGGATCTCCGTCTGCCGCGCCGGAGTGAGCGCCTCGGGCCCGGTGAGCGCGTACGCGTGCCCCTCGTGACGTGCCGGCTCGGTGAGGGCCCGTACCGCCACGTCGGCGATGTCCCGAGGATCGACCGTCGCGTTGCGTAAGCTGCCGTGAGGCGCCCGGACCACTCCCTCTCTCCGGACGGAGCCGGTCCAGCCAAGGGTGTTGGACATGAAGGCGCGTGGCCGCAGGAGCGTCCACGGCAGGCCCGACGCGCGCAGCAGCTCCTCGTTGTCCCGCTGCCACCGCGTGACCAGGTCGGTGGCGTCGGCGTCGGTCACCGCCTGGGCCGACAGCTTCACCACCTGCGCCACCCGGGCCGCGCGGGCGGCCGTCAGGAAGTTCTCGTCCTGGGCGGGCGCGAGCGGATTCATGGTGACGAGCAGTGCGGACCGTACGCCGGTGAGCGCCTCGCGCAGGCTGCCCGGATCGTCGAAGTCCCCGACCACCGTCTCGGTTCCGGGGTCCGGTACGGGGGCGCGGTACGGAGCGCGGACGAGCAGACGCACCGTGCCGCTACCGGACAGGCGCTGGGCCACCAGCCGTCCGACGGTGCCGGTGGCCCCTGCCACGAGGATCACGGTACGGGGACCGCGGAGAGGACCCGCAGACCTCGGTCGGCCCTGCTGTCCAGGCCGAGCAGCAGACCCGGCACCGCGATGCTGGGCAGGATGTGGGACCACAGGACGGAGATCCGGTGCGCGAGGTCCGTCCGGTCGGTCAGCGCCCGGGACATCAACTGAATGCCGGCAAAGCCTCCCACCAGCAGCTCCACGGTGTCCCGAGGCTGCACGGTGGGCAGCAACTCGCCCTGGCCGCGTGCTTGTTCCATCAGCACGGTGAGCCGCTCCGCCCACTGCCGGAACGGCCCGGAGTGGTCGACCCCGGGCGGCGTCGCCTGGTCCACCGTCAGCCGCACGCTGCCCCGCAGCAGGGAGTCCGTCAGCAGCCGCTGCGCCACCACGAACGTCATGTCGATGATCTCCTGCAGCTTGCAGGGCTGCTCCGGGACCGCGCCGAACGGCACCTGCTCGTCCAGCACCGCCTGGGCCAGGGACTCCTTGGAGGAGAAGTGGAAGTACAGGGCGCCCTTGGTGACATCGGCCCGCTCCAGCACCATGGAGATGGTGGTGGAGGCGTATCCGTGCTTGTCGAAGACCGCGCCCGCCGCTTCCAGGATCGCCCTGCGCGTCCTGATGGCGCGCTCCTGCCGTGCCATAAGAGCCCCTCCGCTGCGCCCTGTTGTCCGGTGCCCGCAATCGTGTGCCGTAGTGGGCCCCGATCATAAGGTGCTGGCGACTGATCTCATTGAAAACAAACCGGTCGGCTCGTACTCTAACGCTCACCGGAGTGGACGCCTCACTGTCTGCACATGCCTTTCGGGGGACCGTAGGGAGAGATATGCCTCAACCGCGGCACCTTGCCGAAACCCTGTCCATGACGGCGACCGTGCCCCGTCAACTCGTACACCGCGCGGCGGTCGCCGAGACCTTCCTCACCGGCTGGCACCGGATCGCGGACCACCGGTTCTCCGTATCGGCGCAGTGGCCGCGCACGCATGGTTTACACGTGTCGGCCGACCGTTCCGCGTACGACCCGTTGCTCGTCGTGGAGACCGTGCGGCAGAGCGGAACACTGATCGCGCACACCGAGTACGACGTGCCCCTGGACCACCACTTCGTGCTCCAGGAGTTCGAAGTGGCCACGTTTCCGCAGTACTTGGCCGTGGGAGCGGTCCCGGCCGAGCTGACCGTGGAGGTCGACTTCGTCGACGTCCAGTACCGGGGCCGCCGTCCGGTGGGCGCCCGTTACACGGCTCAGGTGCTGCGCGGCGGGGAACGGGTCGCGACCGCGACGCGGGTGGTGTTCACCTGCATCGGCGAGCCCGTCTATCGCCGGCTGCGTGGCGGTCGTACGGCCGCCACGGTGGCCCCTCTGCCGCTGCCGCCCCCATTGCCGCCCGCCACCGTGGGCCGGGCGCTGCCCGCTGACGTGGTCCTCGCCCCGGCGGGGCGCCCTGGTCTGTGGCAGCTGCGAGTAGATACCGCACACCCCGTTTTCTTCGACCATCCACTCGACCATGTTCCGGGCATGTTGCTGCTGGAAGCCGCCCGCCAGGCCGTCCGGGCGCACACCGGCGGGGCCCGTTCGCCGGTGTCGTTCAAAATCACCTTCGACCGCTACGGCGAACTGGACGAACCTGCCTGGATCGAGACGGTGGACGGGGTCGGAGGTGCCGTACAAGTCGTGGGCAGGCAGGGCGATTCGACGGTCTTCGAGTGCACGGTCGACACAGCGTCATGGTGAGCTATCGTGTACGAGGAGTCAGAAACAAACGGCATGACCCGTTCTTTCCCGCAGGAGTGTTCCGTCGATGCCGAGGCAGTTACGCGCCGAGCAGACCCGCTCGACGATCATCACGGCCGCCGCCGATCTGTTCGACCGGTACGGCTATGAGTCGACGAGCCTGAGCGACATCGTCGAGCACGCCCAAGTCACCAAAGGCGCCCTGTACTTCCACTTCGCGGCCAAGGAGGACCTGGCCCACGCGATCATGGAGTTGCAGTCCCGTGCCTCACGACGGCTGGCGAACGACGCGGACAGCCGGGGCTACACCTCGCTCGAGTCGCTGATGCGCATCACCTTCGGCATAGCGCGGCTGTCCGTCGAGGACCCGATTCCCCGGGCCGGCCTCCGTCTGGCCACCGGGGGAGTGGAGGTGCGCCCGCCGCTGCGGCACCCCTTCACGGAGTGGCTGGAGCTCTCCTCCCGCAAACTCCTCGGTGCGGTCAAGGAGTCCGATCTCCATCCGGAGACGGACGTCGACGCCGTCGCCCACTCCCTCGTCTGCTTCTTCGTCGGGACCCGTGTCGTGGGCAGTTCCCTGGAACCCCTGGCCCGTCAGCCCCGCAGACTGGCCGAGATGTGGCACATGATGATCCGCGGCATGGTCCCGGTGCCTCGGCGGGCGCGGTATCTGACCCTGATCGCACAGCTGGAGCGGGAGATCAGGACGGTGTGACCGGGCGAGGGCGGGCGAGAGGGCGGAGGCCGGGGCGGGGTGATGGTTCCGCCGGCGGTCGAAAGCCCCGCGATACGGTGAGGCGCATGCCCCACACCTCGCCGCCCGTGCCCGCGCCGTCCGCGCCCGTGATCCTCGCCGACGAACCCGGCTCGTTCCCGCACAGCGTGCTCGCCGAGCGGCATCCCGCGATCGTCCGACAGGTGCGCGAGGCCTTCCCGTACGGCCCCGAACAGCACGACGCCCTCGACGCGCTGCTCGCGAGCTGCGTCAAGGGCGTGATCGAACCGCTCCCGGCCGACGCTCCCGACCGGGACCGTTGGTCGGCCTGGGGCATGGACCAGTACACCGGCCGCTCCTGGTTCGACGTGCCGTGGCTGTGGTCGGAGAGCCACTTCTACCGCCGACTCCTGGACGCCGTCGGCTACTTCGGCCCCGGACCCTGGCAGGGCATCGACCCCTTCCGCCCCTCCAAGCTCGCCGAACTCGACTCCCGGGAGACCGACGAGGAACTGGCCGCCCTCGACGACCTCGCAGGCCGCCCGGCGGACGAACAGGCCGCCGCCCTGCTCCACGGCTCCCTGTGGGGCAACCGAGCCGACCTCGGCTTCCGTCTCTCGGACGCCTCAGCCGAGGACAAGGCCGCCGCCCCCAGCCTGGTCGCCGACGACAGCGACACCCTGTGGGCGGCCCTGCTCCAAGGCGCGGGAGACGCCCGAGACACCCGAGGCGCGGGAGGCACCGGCGGCCCAGGAGACGCGGGCACTCTCTGTCTGATCGCCGACAACGCCGGCCGCGAGCTGATCCCCGACCTGCTGCTCATCGCGCACCTTCTCGCGCACGGGCGGATCCAGCGGGCCGTCCTGCACGTCAAGCCGTATCCGTACTACGTCTCCGACGCCACCACCGCCGACGTGGTCGACGCGCTGCGCCGCCTGACGCGGGCCCCGGGCCAGGCGGCCGCCTACGGGCACCAGCTCTGGTCCGCCATGGCCGACGGTCGCCTCACGGTCCGCGCGCACCCCTTCTTCTGCGCCCCGCTGCCGTACGCGGACATGCCCGACGACCTCCGCGGGGAGCTCGCCGCCGCGCACCTGACGGTCGTCAAGGGCGACCTCAACTACCGCCGCCTGGTGGGTGACCGCCGTCATCCCGCGACCACGCCCTTCGCCGATGTCACCGCCTATTTCCCAAGCCCGGTGGCCGCTCTGCGCACCCTGAAGTCCGACGTGATCACCGGTCTCGACGCGGACACGGAGGCCGCGCTGGTCGCCGCGGAGGGACAGCGCTGGCGCACCAGCGGTACCCATGCCCTGATCCAGGTCAGGCCCTGAGGAGATCCTGAGGCGCTGCCCAGGGGTGAGGCGCTGCCCCGTGGTGGGGCGTACGCCGGGTGGCAGGCCGTAGTGCCCGCGGCGGGCGGATTCGCCCTGATTCACGCGATGGTGTGATCATGTCCCGGCCCGTGGATGCCGTCGCGGGGCCCTGGGTAGGGCCCGGCCATGACGCAGCAGCCCTTCGAACTCCCGCACTTCTACATGCCGTATCCCGCGCGGCTGAACGCGCATGTCGACGAGGCCCGGGCCCACTCGACCGTGTGGGCACGCGAGATGGGCATGCTGGAGGGCTCCGGGATCTGGGAGCAGGCCGACCTCGACGCACACGACTACGGCCTGCTCTGCGCCTACACACACCCCGACTGCGACGGCCCGGCGCTCTCGCTCATCACCGACTGGTACGTGTGGGTGTTCTTCTTCGACGACCACTTCCTGGAGATCTTCAAACGCACCCAGGACCGCGCCGGCGGCAAGGCGTATCTGGACCGGCTGCCGCTGTTCATGCCGATGGACCTGTCCACGCCGATGCCCGAGCCGCGGAACCCGGTCGAGGCGGGCCTCGCCGACCTGTGGACGCGCACGGTGCCGTCGATGTCCGCCGACTGGCGCCGCCGCTTCTCCGTCGCCACCGAGCACCTGCTCAACGAGTCCCTGTGGGAGCTGTCCAACATCAACGAGGGGCGGATCGCCAACCCGGTCGAGTACATCGAGATGCGCCGCAAGGTCGGCGGCGCCCCGTGGTCGGCCGGCCTCGTGGAGTACGCGACCGCGGAAGTCCCCTCGGCGGTCGCCGGTTCGAGGCCGCTGAGGGTCCTGATGGAGACCTTCGCCGACGGCGTCCACCTGCGCAACGACCTGTTCTCCTACCAGCGGGAGGTCGAGGACGAGGGTGAGCTCAGCAACGGCGTGCTCGTCCTGGAGACCTTCTTCGGCTGCACCACCCAGGAGGCCGCCGACACCGTCAACGACGTCCTGACCTCGCGCCTCCACCAGTTCGAGCACACCGCGTTCACCGAGGTGCCCGCCGTGGCCCTGGAACAGGGCCTGACCCCGCCGGAGCTGGCCGCGGTCGCCCAGTACACGCGGGGACTGCAGGACTGGCAGTCCGGCGGCCACGAATGGCACATGCGTTCCAGTCGGTACATGAACGCGCGGGCCCGGTCCACCAAGCCCTGGCACGGCCTCACCGGGCCCGGTACCTCGGCCGCCGACGTCGGCGCGCTGCTCGCCTCGGCCGGCGTCGAGCGGCTGCGCGCCCACATCCATGTGCCGTACCAGAAGGTCGGCCCGTCCCGGTTGCCCGACTTCTACATGCCCTTCGAGGTCGAGCTCAGCCCGCATCTGAACGGGGCCCGCTCCCGGCTCACCGAGTGGGCGCACCGCATGGGCATCCTGGAGGAGGGCGTCTGGGACGAGGACAAGCTCGCCGCCGCCGACCTCCCGCTGTGTTCGGCCGGCCTCGACCCGGACGCCACGCCCGAGGCCCTCGACCTCAGCTCCCACTGGCTGGCCTGGGGCACGTACGGCGACGACTACTACCCACTCGTCTTCGGCCACCGCCGCGACCTGGCCGCGGCCCGCCTGACCACTCAGCGCCTGTCGGACTGCATGCCCGTCGACGGTGAGGAGACCGTCGTCCCGGCCAACGCCATGGAGCACGGACTCGTCGACCTGTGGGCGCGAACGACGGCGGCGATGACCCCGGACGAACGGCGCGCCCTGAAGCGCACGGTGAACGTGATGACGGAGAGCTGGGTCTGGGAGCTGTCCAACCAGCTCCAGAACCGCATCCCCGACCCGGTCGACTACCTGGAGATGCGGCGCGCCACCTTCGGCTCCGACCTCACCCTGAGCATGTGCCGGATGGGCCACGGCCCCGCCGTCCCGCCGGAGGTCTACCGCAGCGGCCCCGTTCGCTCCCTGGAGAACGCGGCCATCGACTACGCGTGCCTGGTCAACGACGTGTTCTCGTACCAGAAGGAGATCGAGTACGAGGGTGAGGTCCACAACGCGATCCTCGTGGTGCAGAACTTCTTCGGCATCGACTACCCGACCGCCCTCGGCGTCGTCCATGACCTGATGACCCGGCGCATGGAGCAGTTCGAGCATGTCGCCCAGCACGAACTGCCCATCGTGTACGACGACTTCGACCTCTCCGAGGAGGCCCGCGAGGTCATGGGGAACTATGTGGCCGACCTGCGGAACTGGCTCGCGGGCATCCTGAACTGGCACCGCGAGGTGGACCGCTACAAGGCCCACTACCTGGCCCGCCGCGCCCACGGCTTCCTCCCGGACACACCGCCGGCGCTACCGGTCGGCTGACCCCGGCCTCGGGGCGTCGGCGTGCTCGCGGTGCCACGGACGGGGTGCGGGGGCGGAGCGCCGACTCGCGAGATTGGGTCGGCCACCCCACCCCGCCGAGCCGCTCCGTCGCCCTCCGAGCGAGCTCTCGGACGTCCTGCGCGTCGAGCAGCAGGAAGTCCGGCTCGGTGCGCCCCGGTGCGGCATGCGGCCGTGCCACGAGCTCGACCGGGGAGCGCTCGGGAAGCCCGGTGCGGCGCGACGGGTGAGTGCGTCGAACGGCTATGGCTTCCCACCCTTCACCGCAGGTCAGTCTCACTCGTTCGTGGCTCGTCGTGCGCCGGTGTCCCGGGTAGAGCATCAGCCGGAGGCGATCCATGGAACAGACTGCGTTGCGTCCCAAGCCGATGCCAGGTCGGGAACCCGGTGGTGGCAGGTCCGCTCCTGTCCGGCGTCCGCATGCCGCGCGGCGGCGGGGCCGACGGTTGCGGGCCCTGCTGTTCGCCCTGTTCGTCGGGACGGTCCTGGTCCTGTCCGGGGTCGGCCTGGGCACGGTGGGCGCCACGGTGATCGGCATGAGCAGACTGGCCGAGCTGCAACGGCAGGCGGGGCAGGCCGCGCCGGGGGGTCACGGCGGCCCGTCCGCCTTGGCGTACCCGGCCCCTTCCGTGCCCGCGGGCCCCGTACCGGCGCGCGGCGGCGCGACGCTCGGTCTGGAGGCCGTGGACGCCGAGAAGGCGGGCGCCCTGGTCGTCGGCGTCCATGTCCCGGGCCCTGGCTACTCGGCCGGCCTGGTGAGGGGGGACGTGCTCCTCGTGTTCGGCCGGACCCGCGTGGACTCGGCCGCCGACCTCGCCAAGGTCGTCACCCGGGCCCGCCCCGGCAAGGAGGTCATCCTGACCGTTCGGCACAGGAGCGGGGGCTACCAGCGGCTGACGGTCGTCCCCGGCGTCGTCACATGAGCACGACCGCTCCCTCACACTGAGTGACTCACGCACGAGGAAGGCGCGAAAGACGTGACAACCGGCTCGCGCGGCCCCCGCTGTGCGGGCAGGATGCTGCCCGTAGTCCTTTCACCCCGCCCAGGGAGGCCCGGATGACCGGCAGCACGCCCGCGCCCTTCACCGCCGACGACTACCGAGCTCGTATGCGGCGGGCCCTGCGGGCGGCCGGCGACGCGGGACTCGCCGGGCTCCTGGTGGCCCCAGGGCCGGACCTGGTGTGGCTCACCGGCTACGCGCCCACCGCGGCCACCGAACGCCTCACCCTGCTGGTCCTCGCCCCCGGTCAGGACCCCGTCCTCGTCGTCCCCGCCCTGGAGGCCCCGGACGCGGCGAGAGCCACCGGCGCGCCCGCGCTGACCCTGCGCGACTGGACCGACGGCAAGGACCCCTACGCCGCCACCGCGGCGCTCCTCGACGCGAGCGGCCGCTTCGGCGTCAGCGACAACGCCTGGGCCATGCATCTGCTGGGACTGCAGAAGACGCTCCCGGGCACCTCGTACGCCTCCCTCACCGAGGCCCTGCCGATGCTGCGTGCCGTCAAGGACGCGGCGGAGCTGGAGCTGTTGGCGGCCGCGGGAGCCGCCGCGGACGCCACGTTCGAGGAGATCCGGAACGTTCCCTTCGCCGGTCGCGAGGAGTCCGAGATCGCCGCGGACCTCGCCCGACTGCTGCGCGAACACGGGCACGAACAGGTCGACTTCACCATCGTCGCCTCCGGCCCGAACGGCGCGAACCCGCACCACGAGGTCGGCGACCGCGTCGTCGAGCGCGGCGACATGGTCGTCCTCGACTTCGGCGGCCTGAGGGACGGCTACGGCTCCGACACCTCCCGCACGGTCCATGTCGGCGAGCCCACCGACGAGGAGCGCCGGGTGCACGACCTCGTCCGCGAGGCCCAGGAGGCCGGCTTTCGCGCGGTCCGGCCGGGCGTCCCCTGCCAGGAGGTCGACCGGGCCGCCCGCGCGGTCATCGCCGACGCGGGGTACGGCGACTGGTTCATCCACCGCACCGGGCACGGCATCGGCGTCACCACGCACGAGCCGCCGTACATGATCGAGGGCGAGGAGCAGCCCCTGGTGCCCGGCATGTGCTTCTCCGTGGAACCCGGCGTCTACCTGCCCGGCCGTTTCGGGGTACGCATCGAGGACATCGTCACTGTCACCGAGGACGGCGGACGCCGCCTCAACGCCACCAGCCGGGAGATGGCCATAGTGGAGTGACGAGCAGCAGGAGCCCCCGTCCCCGACCGACAACGGCGCGACCATGACCCAGGCACCGACACCCACCGCGGACACCGTCCGCCAACTGGTCCGTTCCCTGCTCCAGGACAGCGGGGCCGGCGCGGACGACGCCGCCGGGCCCGAGGTCCGGCCCGTCGTCGCGGGCGGTGGACACGCCGCCTGGTGGGTCGGCGCCCGCCATGTGCTGCGCCTCGACCCGGACCCGGAGGCCGCCGTCCGCCGGCGCCGCGAACTGCGCCTGCGGGACCTGGTGCGTCCCCACCTGCCGGTCGCGGTGCCGACGAGCGTGGCGCACGGCGAGTGGACCCCCGGGCTCACCTACACCCTGGACGCCAGGATGCCCGGCGGTTCGGGGGACGAGCACGACGTGTCCGCCGTCGGCGAGGCCGATCTGGCCGGGCTGCTCACCGGGCTGCGCGAGGTGCCGGTCCGGCAGGCCGAGTCCCTCGGGGTGCCGCGCACCGCCCCGCGCTCCCTCGAGGCCCTGCGCCGGGCGGCCGGGAAGGCCGCCGAACGCCTCGCCGCGGCGGACGAGTTCGACCCCGCACGCCTGCACCAGCTCGCACCGACGGCCGCGGTCCAGCTCGCCGCGCAGCCCGCCACCGCCGTCCTCGTCCACCACGACCTCAGAGGCGAGCACCTCGTGGTCGGCGCGGACGGCCGGGTGCGCGGTGTCCTCGACTGGACCGGCGCGGTCGTCGGCGACCCCGCCGAGGACATCGCCGGCCTCGCGCTCGCCGTCGGCTCCCCGGCCGCCGTCCGCGCGGCCACCCTCGCCGGCTACGGCGCCCGCCCCTGTCTGCGCGGCCTGTGGCTCGCCCGCTGCGACACCGTCATCCGCCTCGCCGCCCGCCTGGACGGCCGGGACGATCGCTCCCTGTCGCTGCTCAGGACCCAGCTGCGGCGCGCCTGGGAGACGATCCTGCTGGAACGCGTCACCGAACTGCGGGACGCGGAGAGCGACGACGCGCAGCCGTAGGGCCGGGGGAGCCGAGACCGCCGAGACCACGCCTCCCGCGCGGCACCCCGCAGGACTAGGTCACTCCTGCAACAGCACCACGCACGACTCCCCGGGAACATGCAGCAACCCGGCCGCGCCCGGCGCCTGCACGGGCTCCCATGCGGCGAGGACGCGCGCGGGGCGGGTGCCCAGGGGGATCGTGGCCGCTTCCTCGGCCAGGTTCACGGCCACCCGGACGTCCCCGCGCCGGAAGGCCAGCCAGCGTTCCTGCTCGTCGTACGCCACCTTGATGTCGGCGAGGTCGGGATCGGTGAGGTCCGCCTGCTCGTGCCGCAGCGCGAGCAGGCTCCGGTACCAGGCCAGCACGCGCGCGTGGGGCTCACGTTCGGGTTCGGACCAGTCGAGGCAGGAGCGGTCGCGGGTCGCCGGGTCCTGTGGGTCGGGGACGTCCTCCTCGGCCCAGCCGTGCGCGGTGAACTCCCGGCGCCTGCCCCGCCGTACGGCCTCGGCGAGCTCGGGGTCGGTGTGGTCGGTGAAGAACTGCCACGGTGTGCCGGCCGCCCACTCCTCGCCCATGAACAGCATCGGGGTGAAGGGCGCGGTGAGGACCAGCGCGGCCGCGCAGGCCAGCAGACCGGGGGAGAGGGAGGCCGACAGCCGGTCGCCCTGAGCGCGGTTGCCGACCTGGTCATGGGTCTGGCTGTAGCCGAGGAGCCGGTGCGCCGCCACCCGCGAGCGGTCCAGTGGGCGCCCGTGGTGCCGGCCCCGGAAGCTGGAGTACGTGCCGTCGTGGAAGTAGCCGGCGCTGAGCGTCTTGGCGAGGGCCTTGAGGGGGGCGCGGCCGAAGTCGGCGTAGTAGCCCTGGGACTCGCCGGTCAGCGCGGTGTGCAGGGCGTGGTGGAAGTCGTCGTTCCACTGGGCGTGCAGTCCGAGGCCGCCCGCCGCGCGCGCGGTGACCAGCCGCGGGTCGTTCAGGTCCGACTCGGCGATCAGGAACAACGGCCGGCCCACCTCGGCGGCGAGAGCGTCCACCTCCGTCGACAGCTCCTCCAGGAAGTGGTAGGCGCGGGTGTCCGCCAGCGCGTGCACCGCGTCCAGCCGCAGCCCGTCGAGCCGGTAGTCCCGCAGCCACGACAGCGCGCTGTCCAGCAGATACGCGCGCACCTCGTCCGAGCCGGGCGCGTCCAGGTTCACCGCGGAACCCCAGGGCGTGTGATGGGTGTCCGTGAAGTACGGGCCGAATCGCGGAAGGTAGTTGCCCGAGGGGCCGAGGTGGTTGTGCACCACGTCCAGGACCACGCCCAGGCCGAGCTCATGGGCCCGGTCGACGAAACGCTTCAGCGCCTCGGGACCGCCGTACGGCTCGTGCACCGCCCACAGCGAGACGCCCTCGTACCCCCAGCCGTGCCGCCCCGGGAAGGGGCACAGCGGCATCAACTCGACGTGGGTGACGCCCAGTTCGACGAGATGCCCAAGTCGTTCCGCGGCCGCGTCCAGGGTGCCCTCGCGCGTGTACGTGCCCACGTGCAGCTCGTACAGCACCGCGCCGGGCAGCGCACGTCCGGCCCACTCGGCGCGCCACGCGTACCGCTCGTGATCGACGACCGCGCTCAGCCCGTCCGGGCCGTCCGGCTGCCGGCGCGACCGCGGGTCGGGCAGCACCGGACCGTCGTCCAGGGCGAACCCGTACCGCGTGCCGTCCTGCGCCCGCGCCTGCCCCCACCACCAGCCAGGGCGTTCCGGATCGTGCTCCAACGCGCTCGTGGCGCTGTCGCACTGGAGCGTCACACGAGCGGCCTGCGGTGCCCACACCTCGAACTGCATGGACGGTTCCCCTTCGTCTGCTCACCGTGATGTAGCCCCGCCCATGGTGCTTCAAACGCGATCAATACGCCGGTGAACCCTCCCCTTTGTGGCAGGTGTCGCGGCAGGTGCCGCCGGGCTCGCGCGCGGAGCGGCCGTTCTCGCGTTTTCTGGACACTCGGCTTCGGCTGCCCGACAATCACGAGGGTGACGTCGTCCTTCGAGTTCAACACGTACCCCGCGCGGCTGTCCGACGCGGAGCGCGACAAGGCGTTGAAGGTGCTCCGTGACGGCGTAGCCATGGGTCGTCTCTCGCACGACACGTTCATCCACCGCATGGAGCTCGCGCTCACCGCCCGCCGCTCCGACGAACTCGTCGCCCTCACCGCCGATCTGCCCAGGGAGAGCCGTGTCTCCCGGCTGGTGTTCGGCACCGTCGAGGCGGTCTCCGGCTTCACGGTGCGGCTGCGCAGGGCCTGGCAGGCCGAGCGGCTCCCCAAGCTACTGCTGCCGCACCCCGGCGCCGGCCACCCGTTGCGCATCGGCCGCGACCCCGCCAACGGCCTCAGGCTGACCCACGAGACGGTCTCCCGCGTGCACGCCGAACTCAGCAGGCAGGGCGGCATGTGGGTGCTGCGGGACCTCGGCTCCACCAACGGCACGACGGTGAACGGACGACGGGTCATCGGCGCGGCCGTCGTCCGCGAGGGCGACCAGGTCGGGTTCGGCCGGATGGCCTTCCGGCTCTCGGTCGACTGAGCCGAAGCCGGTCTCTCGACGAAGCCGAAGCCGGTCTCTCGACGGAGCCGAGCCCGGGCCGCCGACTGAGCCGAACCTTAGCTCTGGCCCGTGCTTGACCTGTTGTGTTGACTCAATTCCCTTTGCTCTCCGTGGTGTTGACGTACCCGTCAAGTCGTGACTGACTGTGTGTACACCATGCACACCAGGTGAAACGTCGGCACCACATTGTGGAGGTGTGCCCTGCCGCCCCTCCTCCGCTACCCGACCGTCGACGAACTCGGCGCCCGGGCGGCCGCGCTGGTCGCCCGTCACCCCGAAGAGGCCCGACTGCGCCGGGCGGGCACCTCCCGCGCGGGCACCCCGTTGTGGCTGCTCTCCGTCGGCCACGGCAGCCGTCAGGCCCTCGTCGTCGCCGGCCCGCACGCCAACGAACCCGTGGGCGGCGCCACCGTCCTGCGGCTGGCCGAGCGGGCCCTGGCCGACCCGACCCTCACCTCGGGCGCCGACGCCACCTGGAACCTGCTGCTCTGCCTCGACCCCGACGGACTGCGCCGCAACGAGGGCTGGCTGCACGGTCCCTACACCCTCGGCCGCTACTTCCGGAACTTCTTCCGGCCCGGCTTCCTGGAACAGCCCGAATGGCTGCCCGACGGCGCGGCCGCCGCCGCCCTGCCGGAGACCCGCGCCCTGCTCGACCTCCAGGACGAACTGCGGCCCTTCTTCCAGTGCTCCCTGCACGGTGTCGACGTGGGCGGCGGCTTCGTCGAACTCACCCGCGACCTGCCCGGCCTCGCCCAGCGCGTCGCGCACACCGCGGCCCGTCTCGCCATACCGCGCGAACTCGGCCCGTACGACACCCTGTACTGGCCGCGCCTCGGTCCGGCGGTCTACCGGATACCGCCGCCGAGCCCGGGCGACCTGGCCGCGGCCATCACCGAGGCCGCCGTCGAGTCGACCTGGTACCACCCGCACCGGCACGGCACGGTGACCGCCGTCGTCGAGGCGCCCATGTGGGGCGTGACGGCCGTGGAGGAAGCCGGCCCGTCCCCGGACCGGGCCGGTGTGCTGCGGACCGTGAGCCACGCCCTGCGGCACGACGCGCGACTCCTGGAGCTGCTCCTCAACCGGATCCGCCCCCAGGTCTCGGCCGCTCCGGACGCGGCCCGGCTGCTCGCCCCGGTCGAGGACTACCTGCTGGTCTGCCCCGGCCTCGCCGACGCGTGGGACCCCGACGTCCCCGACGGCGTCCGCCCGCTACCGCCTCTGGGCGCCGCCCATCTGGCCGCGCTGCGCATCGCGGGGCGACGCCTCGCCCTGCGTACGGCGGGGCTGCTGCACCAGCTCGTGACCCGGGCCGGTGCCGATCCCGCCGGGGTGCTGCCCGAACTGGACCGGCTGATCGACGAGTGGTGCGCCGACTACCGCGACGGGTGCGGGGCACGCTGGGTCCCGATCGCACGCCAGGTGGAGTATCAGTCGCGGGTGGTGCTGGCCGCCTTCGAACTCGCCGGGCGGTACGCGCCCGCCCGCTCCCGTTCGGGTGAGCCGGGGTGGGGATCTCAGGCCGCCGTGCCGATGCATCGGGAATGACCTACACCACCACAGCGAAAGCGCTCCGCGGCGGTCTGCCGACCGCTGCCGCCCTTCTGCTCGCCCTCGTGACCCCGGCGCACGCCGCCCCCCAGGAGACCGCCCTGGGCAACTGGCTCTTCGTCTCCGTCACCTCGGGCGACGTCCGCTCCAGCCAGGCGCGCGGCACCCTGCTGCTGTGCGACCCGCCCCAGGGCCACGGTCGGGCCGCCGAGGCCTGCGCACAGCTGCAGACGACCGCCGGCGACATCCACGCCCTCCCGACCGCCGACTCCTACTGCACGATGGTCCACGCACCGGTGACCGCGTACGCGCGCGGGCAGTGGAACGGGCGCGAGGTCGACTACACGGAGACCTTCCCGAACGCGTGCGTGATGAAGGCGCGGACCGGAGCGGTCTTCGCGCTGGACGGCTGACGGCCCTGCCGTGGCCAGGGCGCACGCGCGCGTGGGGCGGCCGCCGGTCGGCGACAGCCGCTCACACCGCCCTCGCGCGCGTGCGGCGCCGCACCGGAGCCGCCCTCGAACTGGTCAGCGCCACACCGCCCTCGCGCGCGCGTGCAGCGCCGCCGCGACCACCGTGCGGGACTGGTGCTCCACCTGGTGCGCCAAGGGCACCCAGCGGGCCCGGAAACGCTCCGCGAAGGCGTCGCTCCAGGTCGCCACGAGCCGTTCGACGCGCGGTGCCGCCGGGTCGTCGGTCTCGCGCAGGACCCGCAGCAACATGGCCGCCGCCCGCAGCGGCAGCCGGCGCCCGAACGCGTCCACGCTGCCGACGTACGCCCGTGTGCCGTCGGCGGGCGGCGTGTGCGTCCAGTCCGCGGCCAGTCCCGGCACCAGGTCCAGCCCCCAGTCCGCCGCCCGCAGCAGTGGGCCGTCCAGAGCCGCCAGCCGGGGCCGTGCGTCCGCGAGCACCCGCTCCAGCTCCCGGGTGTCCCGCAGCAGCCGGCCCGCCAGCCGCCGCATCGCCACCGCCGGGGCCGGGTGCGGCACCGGGTCGTCCACCAGGTCGCTCGCCCACATCGGCACCTCGACCACCGCGGTCAGACCGCCGTGCCGGTGCGCGTGGTACCAGGTGCACCGGCGTGCGTCGTCCGGCATGCTCGGGTACGCGGCGCCCGCGCCCGGAGCGGGCATCACATGCACGCCCGGTCCGGAGGCCGGCCAGCCCGCCGCGTCCGAGGCGCCCGTCTCCACCGGGATGTTCAACTCCGCCGCGGACTTGGCGAACGGCTCGGCGAGGCCGGGCACCTCCTTCGTCAACTGCACCCAGCTGCCGCCCACATCGGTGCCGTGGAGGGTCACCTGGAGGTAGGGTCGCAGCTCGTCGATGACGGCCGTCAGGGCGCGCGTCTCCGGGGGAAGCCGGTCCGGCGGCAGCAGGGACGGCGACCACTCCGGCTGCTCCGGTCCCGCGGGCCGGTAGAAACCGAGGTGGTACTCGAACAGGCTGCGCGGCGCCGGAGTGACGTGCAGGCTCGCCCCGTCGGGATCCGCGCACAGCAGGAAGTGCCAGGACGTGTCGGATCTCAACTCCCGCTCACGCAGCACCCGTTCGGCGACCAGCAGGAGCGTGGAGCCGCCGGTCGGCTCGTTGGAGTGGGCGCCCGCGACCACCAGGACGGCACGTCGGGCGTGGCCCACGGACAGCAGGTGCAGGGGTCTGCCCGCCCGCGAGGCGCCGACCTGCCTCAGGACGCACACGCCGGGTCGATGGGCGGCCAACGCCCTTGCGGACGCGACCTGTTCGGCCACAGTGGGGTAGCGCGGCTCCGGCAGGAGACTCACCCCCGTCACATCCGCCCGGCTTCGCAATCGCAGTACCCCACGGTCTCGTTGACGTGTCAAGGACACCGAGGGGGAGGCTCCGGGGGGCGCCCAGATGCATTTACCTGCCGCTGGTAGGGGAGGGGTTTCGGTGGTGGGTACGACGGTGGGTGCCGGCGGGCTCAGGCTCTCCCCCTGGAGCGGTCCCCGCCCGGCGGTCGGCCCGTGCGAGGCGGTCCCGGCGGTCCCGGCGCGAAGACCGCGGAAGCGGCGCCATCACCCAGGCTCCCCCTCCCCCTCCCGCTCCCCTTCCCCGACCCGCTCCAGCAGCGCCACCGGAAGCCGATCGAAGAGCTCCGCCACGCGCGTGTGCCCCGTGAACTCCCGCTCCGGGGACAGCACGTCGGCCCACCGCCCCGGCGGTAGCGGCAACCGCGTGTCCCGCCAGCCACCCGCCTCCGCCAGCCGCAGCGACAGCCGGGTCACGGCCGTCAGCGTCTCTCCGGAGCGCACGAACGCCAGGCAGTGACCGGCCGCCGGGCCCTCGGCGGTCAGCGGCGCGTACGTCGCCGCGTCGCCGAAGACATCCGGCCGCCGCCCGCGCAGCCGCAGCGCCGCCCGCGTCACCGCGCCCTTGTCGCCGGGATCCTCCGGAGGGAACCGAACGGGCCGCCGGTTGTCCGGATCGACCAGCGCCCGGTACTCGCCCTCCGTGCCCTGGTACACGTCCGGCACGCCCGGCATCGTCAGCTGGACGAGGGCCGTGCCCAGCACGTTCGCCCGGATGTGGGGCTCCAGCGTGTCCCGGAACGCGGTGACCTGCCCGCCCGGCACCCCGCACGGCCCGGCCGCGACGAACGCCGCCACCGCCTCCTCGTACGCGGGCTCCTGTTCGGTCCAGCTCGTGTACAGGCCGGCCTCACGCACATGCTTCAGCAGGGCTTCCCGGACGCGTTCCGCCGGAGCAGGCCCGAGCCCGAACACCGTCTGCCAGGCCGCCCACGCCAGCTGTGCGTCCGGCACTCCCTCCCCGGTGCGGGTCACCTCGGCCAGCACGTCCGCCCATCGCCGCGGGCACTCGGTGAGCACCGCGAGGGCGGCCCGGACGTCCGCGCTGCGCTTGGTGTCGTGCGTGGACGCGACGGTCCCGCTGACCGGCCAGTCGCGCTGCACGCGCACGCAGTAGGCGTGGAAGTCCTGCGGGGACACGGTCGGGCTGCCGGGGTTGCCGCCCACCTCGGTCGCCGACAGCAGCGGCACGTAGCGGTAGAACGCCGTGTCCTCCACGGACTTGGCGCGCAGCGCCGACGACGTCTGCGCGAACCGGGTCCGGAACTCGACATGCCCGGGCCCGTCGCCGTGGCGCCCGAGCAGCAGATCCCGTACGACGTCGACCGCGCCGCCCTCCTCGGGGATCAGGAAGGCCGACCGGGCCTGCGTCGCCGCCTCCTCGGTGACGACCCGGGCAGCGTCCCCGGTGGAGTACGGCCGGTAGACCTCCAGACGGACCAGCAGTTCCTGGAGGGCGGTCCGCAGCGCCCAGGGGGCGCGGTCGCGCAGCGCGGGCTCCGGCGACGCGGCGCACAGGCGGCTCGCCACCCGGGTCAGCCGGTCCATCTCGGTCGCCAGCTCGTGGGTGAGCACCTTGTACGCGGCCCGTCGCACCGTCGCCGCCCAGTCGCCGCCCCGGTCCGTCTGCGGGGCCGCGAAACGCCGGTACTGGCCCAGTAGTTCCCCCGACCCGGCCGGATCCGCGAAGAGCCCGTCGACGTGCCGCAGGGCGTCGTAGCCCGTGGTGCCCGCGACCGGCCAGGAGGCCGGCAGGTGTTCCCCGTCCGCCAGGATCTTCTCCACGACCGTCCAGCGGCCGCCGGTCGCCTCGTGGAGCCGCCGGAGGTAACCGTCGGGGTCGGCGAGGCCGTCGGGGTGGTCGACGCGCAGGCCGTCGAGCACGCCCTCGCGCAGCAGCTGGAGGATCTTGGCGTGCGTCGCCTCGAAGACCTCCGGGTCCTCCACCCGCACCCCGATGAGTTCCGAGATGCTGAAGAACCGCCGGTAGTTGAGCTCGGTCCGGGCCAGCCGCCACCACACCGGGCGGTACCACTGAGCGTCCAGCAGCCGCGGAAGCGGCAGCTCTTCGGTGCCCTCGCGCAGCGGGAACACATGGTCGTAGTAGCGCAGGAGGTTCCCGTCGACCTCCAGGTGCTCGATCTCCGCGCCGAGCGGATGCCCGAGCACCGGCAGCAGCACCTGGCCGCCCTGCGCCTCCCAGTCGATGTCGAACCACCGCGCGTACGGGGACTGTGGCCCCTCGCGCAGTACCTCCCACAGGGCGCGGTTGTGGCGCGGGGCCATCGCCATGTGGTTCGGCACGATGTCCACCACCAGACCGAGCCCGTGCTCCCGCGCGGTGCGCGCCAGCGCCCGCAGCCCGTCCTCGCCGCCCAGCTCCTCGCGCACGCGCGCGGGGTCCACCACGTCGTAGCCGTGCGTGGAGCCGGGCACCGCCTCCAGGACGGGGGACAGGTGCAGGTGCGAGACGCCGAGCGAGGCCAGGTACGGCACGGCCGCGGCCGCCGCCGAGAACGGGAACTCGCGCTGCAGCTGCAGCCGGTAGGTGGCCGTCGGCACAGCCGGGACGGATCGCTCAGGTGTCATGCAGACCTACGTACCCGCCCCGCCGCTTTTCGTGTCATCGACACCGCCACCCGCCTCCGTGCACGCGCCCCGTCCGCCGCCCCCGTGAGGCCGGGACGGGACGCGCGCCCCTGCGCCAAGCGCCTCTAGACCGGCCGTTGCAGCACTGTCATGCTCCGGTCCACCAGGGTCAGCCGGTCCCCGGCCCGCACCTTCGTACCCGTGCCGGGCGGGACGGCGTCCGTGCGGGCGGTGTCGACCACCAGCTCCCACTGCCGGCCGTGGTTGACGGGCACCACGAAGTCCAGCGTCCTGGGCGTGGCGTTGAACATCAGCAGGAACGAGTCGTCGGTGATGCGCTCCCCCCGCGGACCGGGCTCGGAGATCGCGTTGCCGTTGAGGAACACCGCCAGCGCCGGCGCCTGGGCCGAGTCCCAGTCCTGCTGGGTCATCTCCTCGCCCTCGGGAGTGAACCAGGCGATGTCCGACAGCTCGTCGTGGGTGCCCTCCACCAGCCGCCCGTGGAAGAAGCGCCGGCGCCGGAACACCGGATGGTCCTTGCGCAGGCCCACCATCGCGCGCGTGAAGTCCAGCAGCTCACGGCCGAGCCCCTCGGCGCCGGGCCACTCCACCCAGGCCAGCTCGCTGTCCTGGCAGTACGCGTTGTTGTTGCCGTGCTGGGTGCGCCCGACCTCGTCGCCGTGACTGAGCATCGGCACGCCCTGGGACAGCATCAGCGTGGCGATGAAGTTGCGTATCTGGCGGGCCCGCAGCTCCCGCACGGCCGGATCGTCGCTCTCGCCCTCGACCCCGCAGTTCCAGGACCGGTTGTGGCTCTCCCCGTCCCGGTTGTCCTCGCCGTTGGCCTCGTTGTGCTTCTCCTCGTACGAGACGAGGTCACGCAGGGTGAATCCGTCGTGGCAGGTCACGAAGTTGATGGAGGCCAGGGGCCGCCGTCCGTCATCCTGGTACAGATCGGACGAACCGGTCAGCCGGGACGCGAACTCCGCCAGCGTGCTCGTCTCACCCCGCCACAGGTCCCGCACGGTGTCGCGGTACTTGCCGTTCCACTCCGTCCACAGCGGCGGGAAGTTGCCCACCTGGTAGCCGCCCTCGCCGACGTCCCACGGCTCCGCGATCAGCTTCACCTGGGAGACCACCGGGTCCTGCTGCACCAGGTCGAAGAACGACGACAGCCGGTCCACCTCGTGGAACTGCCGGGCCAGGGTCGCCGCGAGGTCGAAGCGGAACCCGTCGACATGCATCTCGGTGACCCAGTAGCGCAGCGAGTCCATGATCAGCTGGAGCACGTGCGGGGACCGCATGAGCAGCGAGTTCCCGGTGCCGGTGGTGTCCATGTAGTAGCGGGGATCGTCCGTCAGCCGGTAGTACTGCGGGTTGTCGAGGCCCTTGAAGGACAGCGTCGGGCCCATGTGGTTGCCCTCGGCGGTGTGGTTGTAGACGACGTCCAGGATGACCTCGATGCCGGCCTCGTGCAGCGCCCGCACCGCCGACTTGAACTCCAGGACCTGCTGGCCGCGGTCGCCCCAGGAGGCGTACGCGTTGTGCGGGGCGAAGAAGCCGATCGTGTTGTAGCCCCAGTAGTTGTTCAGCCCCATGTCGACCAGACGGTGGTCGTTCACGAACTGGTGGACCGGCATCAGCTCCAGTGCCGTGACGCCCAGCTCGGTCAGGTGCTCGATGATCGCCGGATGGGCGAGGGCCGCGTACGTCCCGCGCAGTTCCTCCGGCAGCCCCGGGTGCCGCATCGTGAGGCCCTTCACATGGGCCTCGTAGATCACCGTGTGGTGGTAGTCGGTGCGCGGGCGCCGGTCGTCGCCCCAGTCGAAGTACGGGTTGACCACGACCGACGTCATCATGTGCGGCGCCGAGTCCAGATCATTGCGCTTGTCGGGCGCGCCGAAGTGGTAGCCGTACACCTCCTCGCCCCAGCTGATCGCACCGCTGATGGCCTTCGCGTACGGGTCGAGCAGCAGCTTCGACGAGTTGCAGCGCAGACCGCGCTCGGGAGCGGACGGCCCGTGCGCACGGAATCCGTAGCGCTGCCCCGGCATGACGCCGGGCACGTACGCGTGCCGGACGAACGCGTCGCTCTCCCGCAGTTCCACCGCCGTCTCCGAGCCGTCGTCCTGCAGCAGACACAGCTCTACTCGGTCCGCGGCCTCGGTGAAGACCGCGAAGTTGGTGCCGGCGCCGTCGTACGTGGCGCCGAGTGGATACGCCTCTCCAGGCCAGACCTGCATGGATACGACTCTTTCAGGTGAGGGGGGCCGCCGGATGCGCCTTGGTCATGAGTCTCCCCGAAAGTGAGGGAACCACCTATGACTTACGTCCCTCTTACCGGGCGACCAGTGCCCGTGGTGATCAATGACCGCGCCGTGGGCCGAAACCAATGGGGCAGAAACGTACTCCCGGGGATGTTGGGGGAGTAGGGGGAAGATGTGCGCAACATAGTGCACCGCCATCTGGGCAAGGTGGTGGCCGGTGCGGCCATAGCGGTGGCCGGGACCGCCGTGATGGTCGGAATCACTCTGCCGGGGACGGCGGGGGCCGACGAGACCGGAGGCACCCAGGGGACCACCCGGGCCGGGCAGCAGACCGGCCAGGAGCAGGGACAGGGGCAGGGGCAGGGCGCCTCGGTGGAGCCCGGCGTGGTGGAGCAGCCTCCGGCCGAGGGCGACAAGGGCAAGGGCCGCGACCCGCTGACCGACGACGAGATCACGCGCGTCGAACAGATCGCCGTGAACCCGCAGCTGCGTGACAGCAGCGAGGACGTCGAGGGCGATCGCGGCCCGCAGCGCCTCACCGTCGACCTCGCCGAACCGGAGGCCGCCGAGGTCGACGATCCGGACGCCCCCAGGCGGGCCGACGTGACGTTCTACGACTACCGGGACGACACCCTCGTGTCCCGGACCGTCGACCTCGACAGCGGGAAGGTCGTGCGGACCGACACCCAGCACGGCGTCCAGCCCCCGCTGAGCCAGGAGGAGAACGTCGAGGCGGCCAACCTCCTGATCGCCGACCCGCTGGGCGCGGGCCTCAAGGCGGACTACAAGGACGCCACCGGCAAGGAGCTCACCTCCGCGGACCAGCTGCTGGTGACCGGCGGCGTCTACCGGGCCACTCCGGGTGCCCAGCCCGCCGTACTCGACAAGTGCGGCGAGCACCGCTGCGTGCGGCTGTTCCCGAAGATCAAGAACGGGTCGTGGATCGACGCCCGGACCCTGGTGATCGACCTGAGCGCCCGCAAGGTCGCCGAGCTCAAGAACTGAGCCACCACCCTCCGTCCACTTTTCGAACCCGCACCTCCTGCGAGGGAGTCATTTCTTCATGCACGTAAAGCGCTCCATCAGCGACCCCCGGCCACGGAGAATCAGCCGCGCCCGCACCCGGGCGGCCGTCGGCCTGTCCGTGGCCGCGCTGGCCGCCGGTGCGACCACCGGCGCCGGCCCGGCCGTCGCCCAGCCGAAGACCGCCACCGCCGCCGCGGCGGCCGCCGAGTGCAGTGCCGCCTACCGCATCGAGCAGAAGCTCGACAGCGGGACGACCTGGCGCATGTGCTGGCGCTACGACAACAAGGCCGGGCTCGTCCTGGAGAACGTCTCCTACCAGCCCAAGGGCGAGAGCGCGCCGATCAAGGTCCTCAACAGCGCCCGGCTCGGCCAGATCCACGTCCCGTACGACGACGGGAAGAACGAGTACGACGACCTGACGGGCTACAACTTCGCCCAGGGCCTGATGAACCTGGCGCCCGGCGAATGCCCCGGCGGCACCATCAAGACGGTCAAGGTCCCCGACCTCTGGACCTCGGACAACCCGAACGTCAAGGGCCTGTGCACCACCACCCGCTCCCGCGGCCACGCCTACCGCATGCAGGGCGACGCCGCGAACAAGGTCTACCAGGCCCAGGGCAAGGACCTTCTCGTCTACACGGTCAACCAGGTCGGCTGGTACGAGTACATGACCGAGTGGCGCTTCCAGGACGACGGCACGGTCACCATGAACGTGGGCGCGACCGGCAGCCTCTCCTACGAGGACTACGACGCCGGCGACGGCCGCGGCTGGCCGATAGGCAAGGCCGCCAAGGCCTCCGCCACCAGCCACAGCCACAACGTCTTCTGGCGGCTCGACTTCGGCCTCGACGGCTCCTCCAAGAACAGCGTCGAGCAGTACGACTCGGCCGTCACCGCACCGGCCGCCGGTCAGCAGGCCCCGACCACCAAGACCACCCGCACCAAGGTCACCAAGGAACAGGCGGGCGACGCCAAGGCCTACCGCTGGTGGCGGATGGTCAGCGCGACCGGCAAGAACAAGGACGGGCACGCGCGGTCCTACGAGATCGTCCCCGGCGCCAGCACCAAGTACCCGGGCCGCAGCTTCACCAAGCACGACCTGTACTTCACCCAATACAACAACTGCGAGCTGTTCGCCAGCAACAACCCGGGCAGTTGCGGCGGCAAGGCCGTGGACAAGTGGGTCAACGGCCAGACCCTCACACACCCGGTCGTCTGGATGAATGTGGGCTTCCACCACATCGCCCGGGACGAGGACCAGCAGCCCATGCCGATCCACTGGCAGGGGTTCTCCATCGTCCCGAGGGACGTCACCGCTATGAATCCGCTCACTCCCTCCGAGCTCGCCTGGCAGAACGGGCACTGGCAGCCGCGTAGTTGAGAAACGACCTGCCCATCCGGCTGCACCGCCGACCGCTCCCGGAGTACCCTTCCTTGATCGTTGGGTGGAGAGCTCGGGGGAGCGGAAGGCGGTGCGCGGGTGGGCTCGGGAGGGCTGGAGTTGCCCCCTGGTGACGAGAGTCACGAGGGGCACTCCATAGACGCCCCGCCCGGCACGGTGTCCCTGGCCCGACCGATGGACGCGGGTGCCATCGGGCCGGAGCTGGACTGGGACACCGACGCCTGGCGTGAGGTGCGCACCCGCGCCCAGCGGGCGGGACGGGCCTACATCTGGCTGAATCTCGTCGAACAGCGGCTGCGCGCCGTCGTGGCCGCCGTTCTGCGCCCCATCTACGAACCCGTCCACAGCGACGAATGGGTGGTCGCCGCGGCCGGACCGGCCGGCCAGGAGTGGGTCCAGCGCGCGGTCGCCGTACGCGAAGTGAGCCGCCGCAAGGGCTATCTGCTGGACCCGGCCGACGACAACGTCCTCAGCTTTCTCACCCTGCCGCAGTTGCGGGAGCTGATGGTGCAGCACTGGCCCTGCTTCGAGCCGTACTTCGACGACCGCCGGGACGTCGAACTCGCCCTGGACGAGCTGGAGGTCACGCGGAACGTCGTCTCGCGCAACCGGGCCCTGTCCGAGGCCGTCCTGAACCAGGCCGAGCGGGCCTCCGCCCGGCTCCTTGAGATGCTCGGCACGGGCGGCGACGTGCCCTCCGCGCGCCGACTGCCCGTGGACGCGGTCGAGGACCTCGTCGGCGACCGGTACGCGGACGTGGTCGCGGTGCACTCCGACCGGGTGCGGCTCATGCGCCAGTTCCCCGCCGAGGACATCTTCGGCGACGCCCGCCGCCTGGACGCGGTGGGCATCGGCCTCAACCTGCTCGTGCAGAACTTCTCCGGCCGCCGCCTGGTGCGGCTGGCCGGGACCGGCTGCCGGGTGCGGCTGCTGTTCCTGAACCCGGCCTCCAGCGCGGTCAAGCGGCGTGAGCGTGAACTCGGCATCAAGCGGGGCGAGTTGAGCCGGGCCGTCGAGATGAACATCCTGCACATGCGCCGGGTCCGCTCCAAGCTGCGCGACCCCGGGGCCTTCGAGATCCAGGTCTACGACGAGACGCCCCGCTTCACGGCGTACCTCGTCGACGGCGACGGCTCGGACGGTATAGCCGTGGTGCAGTCCTATCTGCGGCGCTCGCGGGGGATGGAGGCACCGGTGCTGGTGCTGCGCGGCGGAAGCAGGGTGGTCAAGCCGGGCGAGGTCGACGAGTCCGGTCTCTTTCCGACGTACCGCGAGGAGTTCGAGACGGCTTGGGCTGATTCGCGGCCGGTGTCCTGAACGTCCTGAACAAAGTGGGCCCCGCTTGAGGTGGTTCGCTCCGCGGTGTCCCGAACTGTCCGTCGGCCAAGCGGAATGCGGTCCTCGGATTGTCAGTGGTGCATGGGATCGTGGAGACCACTGGGGGAAAGCACCACCAAGAAGGGGGACCACCCATGGGCTGGCACCGTGAGCTGCTGATCGGCTTCGACCTGGAGACGACCGGGACCGATCCGCGTCAGGCGCGCATCGTCACGGGCGCGGTGATAGAGGTCAGGGCCGGACAGCCCCTGGGGCGCCGGGAGTGGCTGGCGGATCCCGGCGTGGAGATCCCGGCGGAGGCCGTGGCGGTGCACGGCATCAGCAACGAACGAGCGGCCACCGAGGGCAGTCCGGCCGACCAGGTCGCGGAGGCCATCGCGGACGTCCTGGTGACGTACTGGAAGACGGGCGTGCCGGTCGTCGCCTACAACGCGGCCTTCGACCTGACCCTGCTCTCCGCCGAGCTGCGACGCCACCGCCTGCCGTCCCTGCGTGAGCGTCTGGGCGGTCTCGACCCCGCCCCGGTCGTCGACCCGTACACGATCGACCGCTGGGCCGACCGCTACCGCCGGGGCAAGCGCAACCTCGAAGCGGTCTGCGAGGAGTATGGCGTGGTCCTGGAGTCCGCCCACGACGCCTCGGCCGATGCCCTCGCCGCCGCGCGGCTGGCCGGCGCGATAGCCGAGCGCCATCCCAAGGTCGCGGAGCTCGGCCCGGCGGAACTGCACCGCCGCCAGATCGAGTGGTACGCCGAGTGGGCGGCGGACTTCCAGAGCTTCCTGCGCCGCAAGGGCGACGCGGACGCGGTGGTGGACGGCCTGTGGCCGCTGCGGGAGTTGGCCGACGAGCCGGTGTGAGCCGGTGGGCCGATGGCCCGGTGTGAGCGCCGACGGGCCGTCGTGGCCCGGGGCCGAGGTGACCCGGCCCGTCAGACCGTCGGAGGGCTCGATCGGCTCCACGCTCGGCCGGGCGGTGCGTGCGTAGTCCGCGCCCGACATGCGCAGGGACCGGTCCAGGCGCGCGGCGTTGAAGTGCAGCCGTGGCTGGGCCACGGCCCCCGGGTCGGCGACGAGTTCGAGAGCGGGGTCGAAGCAGAACGGCAGGACCGTGCCGGGCACCGCCCGGGCCGGCCGTTCGGCCGTCTCCGAATCACTGAACCCGACGTATCTGGCGGTGAACAGCGCGCGGACGGCGTCCAGGTCCACCCGCCGGTCCCCGGGGACCGGCGCGAGGACGTGCCGGGTGGTGCGACGGTCCACCGACCCGCAGCACGGGAGGTGTCGAGCAGGGAGGTCAGACGGTGGTAGGTGTCGTGGTCGGGGATCGGGTGTCCTTTTCGGTGGGCCTGACTTCGGTCTTGCGCGGGGCCGCCGCGCGGTGGGCACGTTCCACCGCCTGGCCCCAGTAGGTGCCGACGATCATCAGCACCGCTCCGAGGCCGGACAGCGGGGTGAAGTGCTCGCCGCCCAGGGCGATCCCCACCGCGGCGGCCCAGATCGGCTCCGTGCCCAGCAGCAGGCTCGCGCGGCTGGCGGAGGTCCGCTGCACCGCCCAGGTCTGGGCGAGGAAGGCGAACACGCTGCAGAACAGGGCGAGATAGAGGAGCTGCGCCCAGGTCGCGACGTCGGTACGGGCCAGGGCCGGCAGTTCGTGTGCGGCCGGTATCAGGAACAGGGCCGAGCCGACGAGGGTCTGCACCGTCGTCAGGTGCAGGGGGCGGATCGCCCGGCCCGCGGTGAGCCGGCCGACCAGTGCCATGTGCGCCGCCCGCACGACTGCCGCGCCCAGCATCAACAGATCACCGAGGCGGGGCGCGTGGAAGCCGTTGCCGGACATCAGGACTCCGACGGCGAGGACGCACACGCCGGCGGCCGCGTAGAAGGCGGGAGGCAGCCCGCCCGGGTGTCCGGTGCGGTCCAGGAAAGGGGTGAGCACGATGGTCAGGCTGATGATCAGCCCCGCGTTGGCGGCGGTGGTGTGGGCGACGCCGTACGTCTCCACGACCAGGACGGCGGCCTGGGTGACTCCGAGCGGCACACCGGCCCTCAGCTCCTCGCGGGTCCACCGGCGTGGGCCGTGCCGGGTGCCGGACCGGGTGCCGGACGGGGCGGCGACGAGGCCGAGACAGATGAGCGCGGACAGGCCGTACCGCGCGAGCAGGACCAGCAGGACGGGCAGGGCCGCGGTGGCGGTCTGGGCGGACAGATAGCTGGAACCCCAGACGAGGGCGACCAGGAGGAGTACCGCGTCGGTACGGCGGGCGTCGGACATCCGCCCACGGTGCACCGACGAGGTCACTGAAGCCCAGAGCCACCTTCTTAAACGATCTTTTAGTTTCCCTACAGAGTGCTTCTACACTGAGGAGATGGACGAACGGCAGTTGCGGATCCTGCGGGAGCTCGGCGAACTGGGCAGTGTCACCGCGGTCGCCGAGGCGTTGCTGGTGACACCGTCGGCGATCTCGCAGCAACTGCGGCTGCTCCAGCGCTCCATCCCCGTGCCGCTGACCGAGCGCGACGGGCGGCGGCTGGTGCTCACGGGCGCCGGGCAGGCGTTGGCGGGCGCGGCGGTCGAGGTGGAGACGGCGCTGGCGCGGGCCCGGCACGCGGTGGAGGAGTTCGTCGGCCTGCCGGACGGGGAGGTGTCGGTCGCGGCGTTCCACAGCGCGGCCGCCGCGTTCTTCCCGCCGCTGCTGCGGGCCTTCGCTGAACCCGGACACCCGGTGCTCGCGCTCGCCGACGAGGACGTCGCCCAGGACGACTTCCCGCGGCTGACCCGCGAGTACGACCTCGTGCTCGCCCACCGTCTCGACCACGCCCCACCGTGGCCGCGCGCGGTGACCGCGACGACGCTGCTGCGCGAGCCGTTGGACGTGGCGCTGCCCGCCGGCCATCCGCTGGCCGCCGAGCGGCGGCTGACACCGGCCGATGTGGCCGACGAACCGTGGATCACCGTGCACGAGGGGTTCCCGGTCATGGCGACCATCGAGGCCATCGCGGCGGTGGCGGGCCGACCGCTCCGTCTGGCGCACCGCATCAACGAGTTCGCGCTCGCCGCCGAAGCCGTCGCGGCGGGCGGCGGCCTCGCGCTGATGCCGCGCTGGACGACACGTCCGCATCCCGCGCTGGTTCTGCGGCCCCTGGTCGGGGTGCGGGCCAGACGGCACATCGACGCCCTGCACCGCCCGGAACGCGCGGCCCGGAAGGCGGTCCGCACGGTGCTCACCGAACTACGCCGCGCGGCACGAACCATCCAGGACAGGGACCCCGACGGCCGGATGACTCCCTGAGGGGCGCGGGGCGGTGACGACATGCGGCCCACCCGCGGGGCGCGGCGGCCACGACGGGCACCCGCGGCCGCCCGACAACGACGAGCCCGCGCTACGAGCCCGCCGGCGCTCAGAACGGATACCACCGCACCGTCGCGTCCCCCTCCCGCAGCGACGCCACCCGCCGTTCGAACTCCGCCCGCGCCTTCGGATTGCTCGGGGCATGCTGGGCCACCCACGCACAACTCGCCGTTTCCCGGGCACCCCTCAGCACCGAACAGCCCGACCACTCGCGCACATCCCAGCCGTACGCCTCGGTGAACGAGTCGTAGGCCGCGGCGGGTACCCCGTAGCGGTCGTGGGAGAGGGCCATGACGACCAGGTCGTGTTCGCGCAGGTCGGCGGAGACGGTCTCCAGGTCGACGAGGACCGGGCCGGCCGGTCCGACGTGCACGTTGCGGGGGAGGGCGTCGCCGTGGATCGGGCCCGGGGGCAGCCGCGGGGTCAGTGCGGCGGCGGCCGTCGCGAAACCGTCGCGGCGCTCCCGGAGGTACGCCGCGTCGGCCGGGTCGATCGCGTCGCCCGCGAGCCGCAGCCAACGCTCCACCCCGTCCAGCAGGTCGCGGGGCGGCAGTTCGAAGGACGGGGCGGGCAGGGCGTGCACCCGGCGGAGGAGTTCGGCCAGATCGCGGGGCTCGGCGGGACGTACGGGCTCGGGCAGCCGGTGCCACACGGTCACCGGGTGGCCCTCGACCGACAGCGCCTCGGGATCCGCCGCCCGTACCGCCGGCACGTCCTGCTCGGCGAGCCACACCGCCACGGCCAGCTCACGGCGCGCCCGGTCGAGGAGTTCGGCGTCGCGGCCCACCTTGACGACCAGGTCACCGGCGGCGAACACCGCGTTCTCACCCAGGGCGAGCAATCGCGCGTCCCGCGCCCGGCCGGGCAGGACTCCCGCCGCGGCCAGTACGTCCCGCGCCCGTGCCTCGTCCATCGTCCGCCTCCGTGTCGTCGTCCGTGCCCAGTCGCCCCACGGCCGCCCGGACGGTGTCGGGTTCCCGCCATCCGCCGGCCAGTGTCGCATTCGCACAGGTCGGACCGGTGTGCGCGGTCCCTTGACGGGGCAGGGCGGCTTCACGACCATGACAAAGGCCCGCCGGGCCCGGGTCACGAGCCGTGCGAAGGAGCCGATCACGTGACAGTGGTGACCGCGACGAAGCGGTCGGCGCAGGGCGCTCCGCGCGCCGACGGGGCCTTACGGCCGCCCGACCGCGGGGCCTGGTTCCTGGTGCTGCCCGCGCTGATCCCGATCCTGGTGCTGAGCGTGGGCCCGCTGCTCTACGGGATCCTGCTGGCCTTCACCGACGCCCAGTCGGGGCGGACCGAGCCCACGGAGTGGATCGGCGGGCTCAACTTCCAGGATCTGCTGCACGACACGCTGTTCTGGGAGTCGTTCCGGATCGGCCTGGTCTGGGCGGTCGGGGTGAGCGTCCCGCAGTTCCTGCTCGCGCTCGGCCTCGCCCTCCTCCTCGACCAGGACCTGAGACTGCGCTGGCTGGCCCGCGCCCTGGCGATCATCCCCTGGGCCATGCCCGAGGTCGTCGTCGGTGTGATGTGGCGGCTCGTCTACAACCCGGACGCGGGCGTCCTCAACGAGACCCTGCGCGACCTCGGTCTCGGCGACGGCCGCGACTGGCTCAGCGGCCTCGGCACCGCCCTGCCCGCGGTGATCGTGGTCGGCGTCTGGGCGGGCATGCCGCAGACCACGGTCTCCCTCCTCGCCGGCCTGCAGAACACCCCGCGCGAACTCCACGAGGCGGCCGCGATGGACGGGGCCGGCGCCTGGCGGCGCTTCTGGACGGTCACCTGGCCCGCCCTGAGGCCGGTCGCGCTCGCGATCACCGCCCTCAACTTCATCTGGAACTTCAACTCGTTCGCCCTGGTCTACGTCCTGACCAGCGGAGGACCCGGCGGCCGTACCCGCCTGCCCATGCTCTTCGCCTACGAAGAGGCCTTCCGTTACGGCCAGTTCGGCTACGCGGCGGCGATGGGATGCGTGATGGTCGCGGTGATCTCGGTGCTGCTGGCTCTGTTCCTGGTGGGCCGGCTCAGGGGAGGTGACGACGCGTGAGGACCAGTACAGGCGGCCGTGTCGGCCAGTACGCGGCCCTGCTCGGGTATCTCGTCTTCCTCGCCTTCCCCTTTCTCTGGCTGGTCTCCACCGCCTTCAAGTCGCCCCGGGAACTGGGCAGTCTGCACCCCACCTGGATCCCGAGGGACCCCACCCTCGACAACTTCCGGCAGGCCTTCGACGAGCAGCCGCTGCTGCGCGCCGCGGGCAACTCCCTGCTCGCCGCGCTCGGCGCCGCGCTGATCGCCGTACTGATCGCGACTCCGCTGGCGTACGTCATGGCCCGCCACCGCACCCGGCTCGCCAGGGCCGCCACGGGCTGGGTGGTCGTCGGCCAGGCGTTCCCGCTCGTGCTGGTGATCATCCCGCTGTTCCTGGTGCTGAAGAACCTGCGCCTGATCAACTCCCTGGCGGGGCTGGTGATGGTGTACGTCGTGTGGGCGCTGCCGTTCGCGCTGTGGATGCTGGTCGGGTACGTGCGCGCCGTGCCCGCGGAGCTGGAGGAGGCGGCGGCGGTGGACGGGGCCGGGCGGTTGCGGACACTGGTGTCGGTGACCGCGCCGCTGCTGGCGCCGGGGATCGTGGCGACGGGCCTGTTCGCGTTCATCACGGCGTGGAACGAGTTCTTCTTCGCGCTGGTGCTGCTGAAGACGCCCGAGAAGCAGACCCTGCCGGTCGTCCTCACCCACTTCATCGGCGCGGAGGGCGTCGCCGACCTCGGCCCGCTGGCCGCGGCGTCCTTCCTCGCCACCCTGCCCTCACTGGTCGTCTTCGCGATCATCCAACGGCGGATCACGGGAGGCATGATGGCCGGGGCGGTGAAGAGCTGATGCGCGTCAAGATCGCCGGCGTTCTCGCGCTGGCCCTGCTGCTCTCCGGCTGCACGGGCGACGACAGTGGTTCGCAGGGCGGACGCGTCACCCTCCGCTTCCAGTCCCTCGCCTGGCAGCAGGAGTCCGTCGAGGCCAACCAGGACCTGGTCAAGGAGTGGAACGCAGGCCACCCGGACGTCAAGGTCGAGTATGTCCAGGGGAGTTGGGACAGTGTCCACGACCAGCTCCTCACCTCCTTCGAGGGCGGCGAGGCGCCCGACATCATCCACGACGCCTCGGACGACCTCGCCGATTTCGCGTACGGCGGCTATCTCGCCGATCTCACCGATCTGCTGCCCGAGCGGCTCAGGTCGGACATCCCGCAGCGCAGTTGGGACACGGCGACCTTCGGGGACGGGATCTACGGCGTCCCGTTCCTGCAGGAGCCGCGGGTGCTCATCGCCAACTCGGCCCGGCTGAAGGAGGCGGGCGTACGCATCCCGACCCCCGAACACCCGTGGAGCTGGCCGGAGTTCCGGCAGATCACCGAACAGCTCAGCGGCGACGGCCGGTACGGCGTGGCCTGGCCGCTCAAGGAACCCGTCTCCGCCACCCTCAACCTGTCCCTGTCGGCGGGCGGACAGCTCTTCCACCGGGGCGCGGACGGCAAGGTGACCGTCCGCTTCGGGGCCGCCGACGCGGTGGTGCCGCGCACCATCCACGATCAGGCCGGCACCGACCGCAGCGCCTCGCCGACCACTCTCGGCAGCGGCGGCTCGGACACCCTGCCGGGCTTCTTCGGCGGCAAGTACGCGATGGTCCCGCTCGGCTTCTCGTACCGCCAGCAGATCACCCAGCAGGCGCCGAAGGGCTTCACCTGGCAGGTGCTGCCCGCCCCGGCCGGCGCCGACGGACTCACCCAGGGCGTCAGCCCGCAGACCCTGTCCGTGGCCGAGGACAGCCCGCACAAGAAGGAGGCCGCCGAGTTCATCGACTTCCTGCTCCGGCCCGAGAACATGGTCCGGCTCGCCCTGGGCGACTGGATGCTGCCCACCGGCACCGAGGCCCTCAAGGACCCCGCCCTGCACACCGCGAAGGACGGCTGGGCTACCGGCACCGCCCTCGCCGCCCATCTGCGCCCGGCGCCGGCGCAGTCCGTACGCGGCTACCCGGAGTGGAAGGACAAGGTGGCCACGCCCGCGTTCCAGGAGTACTACAGCGGCGCGATCGACCTCGGTGAGCTGCGGGAACGACTGGAGGAGGACGGCAACCCGGTGTTGGCCCGCTACCAGCGCTGAGCGTCGCGAGCCCGGGTCAGGAGACGGCGGGTCCGGTGACATAGCGGCCCTTCTCGTCGTACGGCCAGACATTGGGCACACAGCCGTTCATGCCCTTGATCTGCTGCATCATCGCGGGCGCCGGCTGTCCCTTGCCGGGGCAGCCGACGTGGCCCTGGCCGAGGAAGTGGCCGACCTCGTGGTTGATGATCAGTGCGCGGTAGGCCGTGACGTCCTTGGCGTAGACGGGAGTTGCCAACTCCCAGCGCTTGAGGTTCACCATCACGTTCTGGCCCACGTTGCAGTTGACCTCGCCACCGGTGTCCAGCCCGTACTGTCCGCAGATCTTGTCCACCGTCCCGGGCGTGGCGACCCGGACGGCGAAGTCGGTGGTGCCGCTCGACACCCGCTGGAACGCCGAGCGGCCGTCCGCCGTCCATCCGCGCCGGTCGGCCAGGATGCGCTCGACCTCCGACGCGACCTCCCCGGAGGACAGGTCGAGGCCGTCCTCGACGTCGACCCGGTAGCGCAGGGTCTTGCCCTTCCCCACCGTGCCGCTGCCGCCGGACGCGGTGGTGAATGTGCCAGGCCCCGAGGTCGGGATGTCGGGCTGCGAAGACTGGTCGGACGGGCCGGCGGATGAACCGGTGGAGGAACTGGTGGATGAACTGGCGGACGGACGGGGCGGCGTGGTGCTGGCGCTGGGCGTCGGCCGAGCGGAGCCGGGGCTGGACTCCGCGCTCTTCGTGGGTACGGACCGGGCGTCGGTGTGCGTGCCGCCTGTGCCGGGAGACGCCCAGCCCACGGCCGCGAACCCGGCGGCGCCCAGGACGGTCAGCGCGGCCAGACCTCCCCACAACGGCCTCTTCCGTCCGCGCAGGGGTGCATGCGACGGGCCACCCCGATGGCGACGGGTGTTGGAAGGAGGTGCTTTGTGCGCGGTCATGGTTGTTCAGATTGTGATCGCGATGTGATCGGTTCTGGCCCGAACCGTAACGAGACGGTAACGGCCTGCCGGATGCGAGCCCGTGTGATCATCCGGTAACAGAGTCCCGAACGGGCTGACGGTGTACGGATACTGAGTGCATGCCACGCGTTCTGCTGATCGAAGACGACCCTGCCGTGCGGGAGGGCGTCGCCCTCGCCCTGCGCCGGCAGGGCCATGAGGTCGCCGCCGCCGAGACCGGGGAGGACGGGCTCGGGCAGCTGCGGTCCTTCCGGCCGGACGTCGTGGTGCTGGACCTGATGCTGCCCGGGATGTCAGGCCTGGACGTCTGCCGGGGGATGCGCGCCCTCGACCAGACCCTGCCGATCCTCATGGCGACCGCGCGGGGCGACGACGAGGACATCGTCGTAGGGCTGGAGGCCGGAGCCGACGACTACGTGGTGAAGCCCGTGCAGGCCAGGGTGTTGGAGGCGCGCATCCGCGCCGTTCTGCGCCGGGCCTCCGGGGCGCCCGCCGAGGGCGGCATACCGAAGATCGACACCTATGGAGACCTGACCATCGACCGGGCGGGACTCTCGGTCGCCCGGCAGGGCACACCCGTCGCACTCGCACCCTCCGAACTCAGGCTGCTGCTCACCCTGTCCGCCTCGCCCGGCCAGGTGTTCAGCCGGCAGCAGCTCCTGGAGGCGGTCTGGGAGCACAGCTACCACGGGGACGCGCGCCTGGTGGACGCCTGCGTCAAACGGCTGCGCGCCAAGATGGGCGAGCCACCGCGCGAGCCCCGCTACATCCAGACCGTGCGCGGCTTCGGCTACCGGTTCGCGTCCCGGTGACAGGCTCCGAGCGGCGTTCGGCGGGGGGCTCGCTGAGAGCCCGGGTCCGCGTACCCCAACTGCGCGGTCTGCGCGTGCGGTTGGTCGTCGCGTTCACCCTGGTCGCCGTCCTCACCGCCGCCTCCACCGGTGCCCTGACCTTCCGTGAGGCACGCACCGGCGTGCTCCAGCAGAGCCAGGACGCCGTGATCAAGCTGCTGCGCGCCCAGGTCGCCAGGCTCGCCCCGGAACTGGACTTCCCGCCGGGCGAGAGTGAACTGCGGCGGTTCGCTCTCGACGTGGCCGGCGGCGAACCGTCCGGGATCTGGCGCGTCCTGGTCGACTACGGCGACCTGAGCGTCACCTCCGCCCCCGACGATCCGTTCGAGGAGCTGACGCCCGCTCTGCGGTCGGCCGTGGACACCAGTTCGGCCACCGTCTTCCAGCGGGTGAACAGCGGCGACCACACCGCACTCGTCGTCGGTATGTCGGTCGCCTACGCCGCCTCCGACACGGGGCGCACGGTCACCTCCGGGATCCAGGTCTTCCTGGCCGTGCCGCAGACCACCGAACTGGCGTACGTCGACGCCCTGGTCTCCGCCGTGGAACGGGCCACCGTGGCCGCCCTGGCACTGGCGGTGCTGCTCGCGCTGCTCGCCGCGCGCGGGGTGCTCCGCCCGGTACGGGCGCTGCGCCGGGCGACCCGCAGCATCGCCGAGGGGCGGCTGGACACCCGGCTCGCCGTCGACGGGTCCGACGAACTCGCCGATCTGTCGCACACGTTCAACGAGACGGCCGCCGCGCTGGAGGAGTCGGTGGCGGACCTGCGCGGCATGGAGGCCCGGGCCCGCCGTTTCGCCGCGGACGTCTCGCACGAACTGCGCACCCCGCTGGCCGCCATGTCGGCGGTCACCGACGTCCTCGACGAGGACGCCGACCGCCTCGACGCGGACACCGCCACCGCGGTCCGGCTGATCAGCGAGGAGACCGTGAAACTGGCCCGCCTGGTGGACGACCTGATGGAGATCTCCCGCTTCGACGCGGGCGCGGCGGTGCTCCACCTGGACGAGATCGACCTCGCCGAGTCACTGCGGCGCACCCTCGCCGCCCGCGCCTGGACCGACCTGGTCGACACCGATCTGCCACCCCCCGACGCCCTGCGCGGACGCGTCGACCCCCGGCGCCTCGACGTCGTCGTCGCCAACCTGGTCGGCAACGCCCTGCGGCACGGGGCGCGGCCCGTCCGACTGCGCCTGTACGAGGAGGAGAAGCCGGGCGCGGAACGGCTCGCGGTCATCGAGGTGCTGGACAGCGGGCCCGGCATCCCCGACAGCGTGCTGCCGCATGTCTTCGAGCGTTTCTACAAGTCCGACGTGGCCCGCACCCGCACCGAGGGCAGCGGCCTCGGCCTCGCGATCACCACGGAGAACGTCCGGGTGCACGGCGGCACCGTCCGCGCGGCGAACCGACCGGAGGGCGGCGCGGCCTTCACCGTGCGACTCCCGCTGCGGTACGACGAGTTGGCCGACGAGGGGCGGCCGTGAAGCCCGTACGCCGATCCGGGCGTCCCCCACGACGGTCCGCGCACGCCCTACGACGGTCGGCGCTGCTCCTCCTCCCGGCTCTGTGCGGGCTGCTCGCCTCCTGCGGCATCCCCGCGACCGGCGTGGTGGAGGCGGGCGGTCCCGCGAGCGGGGTCGCGTCGAACGTACGGGTGTACCTGGTGCTGGACGGAGCCCTGATCGGCGTCCGCCGGGCAATCGTCGCGCCGGTCGACGTCGAGTCGGCCCTGCGGGTGCTGCTCCAGGGCCCCACCGACGCGGAACAGGCCAAGCGCATCACCACGATGCTGCCGCTGCCGATGGCCCTGCCGACATCGGCCCGCATCCCCCCGGCCGCGACCGGTCAAGCCGAGGCGCCCCAGGAGGCCGTTGCGCGCAAGGCATTGAAGGTGACGGCGCGGGACGACCGTGTCCTGGTCGAACTGTCCGTCACGGAAGGGGAGTTGACCAATACCGCGGCAACACAGATGCTCTGCACCGCTCTCGGGGCGCAGCGCGTCGCCGACCCCGGGGGCGATCCCGTGCCGGTGACCGTCATGACTCCGGACGGCCGACGGTTCGAGGGGGCCGGCGCGCGGTGCCCCGACGACTGAGAGTCGACCCGCCCGAAAATCAAATTGAACGAGACGTATCGTCTCACGTACGGTCACTCACATGACCAGTCGCCGCGCACACATCGCCATGTTCTCCATCGCCGCCCACGGCCATGTGAACCCGAGCCTCGAAGTGATCCGCGAGCTGGTGGCGCGCGGCCACCGGGTCACGTACGCGATTCCGCCCGTGTTCGCCGAGAAGGCCGCCGGAGCGGGAGCCGAGGTCAGGCCGTGGCACTCGACGCTGCCCGGTCCGGACGACGACCCGTCGGCCTGGGGCAGCACCCTGCTGGACCACGTGGAACCCTTCCTGGCGGACGCTATCCAGGCGCTGCCGCAGCTCATCGACGCGTACGAGGGCGACCAGCCCGACCTCGTGCTGCATGACATCACCGCGTACCCGGCCCGGGTCCTCGCCCACCGCTGGGGCGTGCCCGCGATCTCCCTGTCACCGAACCTCGTCGCGTGGGACGGCTACGAGGAGGAGGTCGCCGAACCGATGTGGGCCGAGCCGAAGAGGACCGAGCGCGGCCAGGCCTACTACGCCCGCTTCCAGGCCTGGCTGGAGGAGAACGGCATCACCGAGCACCCGGACCCGTTCGTGGGGCGCCCCGCTCGCTCCCTCGTGCTGATCCCGAGGGCGTTGCAGCCGAACGCCGACCGGGTCGACGAGAGCGTGTACTCCTTCGTCGGCGCCTGCCAGGGCGACCGGGCCGCCGAGGGGGAGTGGACCCGGCCCGCCGACGCCGAGAAGGTCGTCCTCGTGTCGCTGGGATCGTCGTTCACCAAACAGCCGGACTTCTACCGGGAGTGCGTCAGGGTCTTCGGCGAACTGCCCGGCTGGCACCTCGTCCTCCAGATCGGCAGGCACGTCGATCCCGCCGAACTGGGTGAGGTGCCGAGCAACGTCGAAGTACGGTCCTGGGTCCCGCAGTCGGCGATCCTGAAGCAGGCCGACCTGTTCGTCACGCACGCCGGTGCGGGCGGCAGCCAGGAAGGGCTGGCCACGGCTACTCCGATGATCGCCGTACCGCAGGCCGTGGACCAGTTCGGCAACGCGGACGTGCTCCAGTCGCTCGGCGTGGCCCGTCACCTCCCCACGGAGAAGGCGACCGCCGAGGCGCTGCGGGCGGCCGCCCTCGCGCTGGTGGACGACCCCGAGGTGGCCCGACGGCTGAAGGGCGTCCAAGCGGAGATGGCCGAGGAGGGCGGCACCCGGCGCGCGGCCGACCTCATCGAGGCCGAACTGCCGGCCGAACTGCCGGCCGAACTGTCGGCCGAACTGTCGGCCGAACTGCCGTAACACCACGCACGGCAGAGGACCCGTTGGCTCCCCGGTGACCAACGGGCCCTCAGTCATGGAGGGTTCACACCCTCAGGGGGATCAGACCCCCAGCCGCTCACCCTCGTCGTTCCGCACCGCCGGCCGGACCACGGCCTCGGGCGCCTCGTCATGGGTGAGGTCGGGCAACCGGTGCAGCCACTTCGGCAGGTACCAGTTGCGCTCGCCGAGCAGCGCCATCACGGCCGGCAGCAGCACACCCCGGATGATCGTCGCGTCGATGAGCACCGCGGCCGCGAGGCCGACGCCCATCTGCTTCATGGACTGCATGGACAGCGTCCCGAAGATCGCGAAGACGGCGACCATGATGACCGCGGCACTGGTCACGACACCGGCCGTGGTGACCACTCCGTGCTGGATGGCCTCGTTCGTGGTACGGCCCCGCAGTCGCGCCTCGCGGATCCGCGAGACCACGAACACGTGGTAGTCCATCGACAGGCCGAACAGGATCACGAAGAGGAACAGCGGCAGCCAGGTGATGATGGCGCCGACGCCCTCCGCCCCCACCAGCGACGCGCCCCAGCCGTGCTGGAAGACGCCCACCAGGATGCCGTAGGCCGCACCGACGGACAGCAGGTTGAGCACGATCGAGGTGATCGCGATGGTCAGCGAGCGGAACGACAGCAGCATCAGCGCGAAGGCGAAGACCACGACGAAGGCGAAGACCGGGATGACGGCTCCGGCCAGCTGGTCGTTGAAGTCCTTCGACCCGGCGACCTGACCGGTGATCGGCGCCTCGACGCCGTCGACCTTGCCGAGCGTGGCCGGCCGCACCTCGTCACGCAGCTTGTCCAGGTTCTCTCCCGCCTTGTCCAGGTCGGAGCCGCCGATCAGCGGGACGTACACATAGGCGACGTTCTGCGCGTCGTGCAGCTTGATCTCGACCGGGCCGCGCGAGGCGCCGGACGCGACCGCCTCCTTCTTGAAGGCGGCGAGCGCGTTGGTCACCTCGGGGGCGTTGATGTCGTTCGCCCTGACGATCACCTCGGCCGGCTCGGTGCCGCCCGGGAAGGCCTCGTTGACCCGGTTGTACGTCTGCACGATGGGCAGCGAGTCGCCGAACTCCTGGTCCAGGGTGAGGTTCTGGGTCTTCATGCCGACCGCGGGCGCCGCGATCGCCAGCAGCGCGCCGGCCGCCACGACGACGGAGACGACGGGCTTGGCGAGTACGCCCTTCAGAACGGCCGTCCAGAACCGGCTCTCACCATTGCCGCCGCTACGGCGCCGACGGCGCAGGAAGGGGATACGGCCCTTCTCGACCCGCTCGCCCAGCAGGGACAGCAGCGCCGGCAGTACCGTCACCGACCCGACCATGGCGACCGCCACGACCATCAGCGAGGCCAGGCCCATCGCCTCGAACTCGGCGAGCCCGGTGAACAGCATGCCCGCCATCGCCACGCACACCGTGACACCGGAGACGATGATCGCGCGACCACTGGTCGCGGCGGCGACCCTGAGGGCCGTCTGCGCGTCCCGGCCGGCCTCGCGCTCCTCGCGCTCGCGGCGCAGATAGAACAGGCAGTAGTCGACGCCGACGGCCAGACCGACCAGCAGCATCACGGAGTTGGCCGTGTCGCTCATCGGCATCACATGGCTGACGATGCCCATCAGACCCATCGTCGCCATGATCGCGGTGACGGCCAGCAGCACCGGCAGCAGCGCGGCCACCAGCGCGCCGAACGCGATCAGGAGAATGCCGAGCGCCACCGGCACCGCGGAGTACTCGGCCTTCTGGAAGTCGTCCCCGAACGCGTCGTCGAACGTCTTCATCATGCTGGCGCCGCCGATCTCCTCGATCCGCAGCGACCCGTGCTCCTTCTGCACCCCCTCGACGGCCTTCAGCACCGGCTCGACCCGCTCGCCCGCGGTGTCCGACTCGCCGCGCATGTCAAACTGCACCAGCGCGCTGCGGCCGTCCTTCGAGATGGTGTTCGTGTCGTAGGGCGAGGTGACACCCGTGACCTTGCCCGTCCCCTCGACGGCGTCGACGACCGCGGTGACGGCGGCCCGGAACTCGGCGTCCGTGGCCTTGGTGTCGCCGTTCCTGGCCTGGATCAGCACCGTCTCACTGGCCGGCTCGTCGATCCCGGCATCCTCGATGATCTTGGCGGCGGTGTGTGTCTCGCCCTTCAGCTGGTCGCTGTCCTTGACGTCGACCCGGCCGGCCGCCGAACCGAGCCCCATCGCCAGGACGACGAACAGCACCCAGATACCGACGGCAGCCCATCGGTGCCGGGCACTCCAGCCGCCGGCCCGCGCGGCCAGGCCCCGCACCCGTGTATCTCCGTTCCCCATGACGGGCTTGCCCCCTCGTGAGCGGTGGCAGCCCCCTGCCGCCACCTTTCACTTCGAAGGTATGGCGTGGATAAAGCCATCACCTCGTGCTGCTCGGTGAGGTCCCGCCGGCGGGAATCATCCTCCTGGGTCCCCGCGTCTCCCCACTGGGTAGGACGGCGGCCCCCTACATCTACCTGGGTGTCCGGTTCGTCGGCAGAGCCCCGCTCTGTCATGACGAACACTTGTTGAACAAGTCACAGGTGTGTGGAGTGCTTGAACCGAGCCCTCCGTATCCGCCAGAGTTTCGGCCAGTCCGCATCACCGGACCCGGCCGTCGTGCCCACCCCCACGGGGCACGACGGCCCGTCCCGGCGTGACATCCACCGCCGGTTGACGGGTGTGGCGTAGGTCACCGGAACTCACCGTCCCGGACGGGCAGTTGAAGACGTGACCACAGATATGCGAACCCGGATACGGGCCGGGAGTCCGGACGCCTTCGCGGAACTCTTCGACGGCTGCGCCCGCGCGGTGTACAACCACGCCTTCCGGCTGACCGCCGCCATAGGCCGTCACGGGGTCGCGGTGGCACGGCAGAACGACACCGACGGCCAGCGCACCGAGTGGATCTTCGACAGGAAGACCCTGGAGCTGCTCGGCGATCGCACCGTCCAGGTCAAGGCCGACAAGGACGGGGAGTTCAAGGCCGGCACCGTCATGTCCACCAGCGCGATCACCCGGCGCGCGGTCGTCGACGGCAACCAGCAGACGCCCGGGAAGGCGAGCTGACGTGCGCCTCGGTTCCTCATCGGCGGCGCTGGCCGTCCTCCTGGTCGCCGCAGCGGTGACGGTCGCCTCGCAGGCGTCCCTCGGTTCCGGTCTCGGCGTGCGGACCGCGGACGCGGCCACCATGACCGGGTCGGCCGCCGGCTCCCCGGCTCGGTGACCATCCTGAAGGCAGATCTCCTCACCTAGGGCCTGACCGCCCGACGACACCGCCCCCGCCGGGTTGCCCCGGCGGGGGCCAGGAGCTGCCTATGGTGTGCGGATGACGACGACGTATGCGGCGCTGCTGCGCGGGATCAACGTGGGCGGCAGCAGAAAGGTCCCGATGGCCGACCTCCGCACCCTGCTGGAGAGCCTCGGCCACCACGACGTACGCACGTATCTGCAGAGCGGCCAGGCCACGTTCGCCAGTGACCACGGGGACGAGGAGTCGCTGGCCGACGAGCTCACGGCGGCGATCGAGAAGCGGTTCGGCTTCGCGGTCGACGTGATCGTGCGCGACCACGCCTACCTCAGGGCGATCGCCGACGCCTGCCCCTTCCCGGCCGCCGACCTGGAGGCCAGGCAACTCCACGTCACCTACTTCTCCGCTCCCGTCGACGAGGAACGCTTCGCCGAGATCGACCGGGCCGCCTACCTCCCGGAGGAGTTCCGGCTCGGCGACCGCGCCCTGTACCTCTACGCCCCGAACGGGCTGGGCCGCTCCAAGCTCGCCGAGCACCTCTCCAAGCCCCGGCTGAACAAGGGCGTGATCGCCACCAGCCGCAACTGGAACACCGTCCGCAAGCTCGTGGAGATGACCGGGTCGGCGTGACCTTCCCTACGCCGTCGTGGACGCGTCCAGCCGGGTCAGGTCGGACGCGGACAGTTCCACGGCACCGGCGTCCAGGTTCTCCTCCAGGTGCGTGAGGGAACCGGTGCCGGGCGTCGGACACAGCGCGGGGGAGCGGTGCAGCAGCCACGCCAGGGCGATCTGGCCGGGGCCGACACCGTGCGCGGCGGCGATGTCGGCGCACACCGGGTCCGAGGTCAGCGATCCGTTGCCCAGCGGGAACCACGGCAGGAAGGCGATCCCGCGCGCCTCGCACACCTTCAGCAGCGGTTCGCAGGCACGGTCGAGCAGGTTGTAGCGGTTCTGGACGGACGCCACGGACGTCAACTCCAGGGCCGCTTCCAACTGTTCGACGGTGACACTGTCGAGGCCGACGTGCCGGATCTTGCCCTCGGCGCGCAACTCGTCGAGCACACCCAGCTGTTCGGCCATCGGGACGTCCGCGTCCAGCCGGTGCAACTGGTACAGGTCGACGGTCTCCAGCCGCAGCCTGCGCAGACTCGCCTCGCACATCTCCCGCAGCCGCTCGGGCCGCCCGTCGACGTGCCAGGCGTTGTCGCCGGTGCGCACGACACCGCCCTTCGTGGCGATCACCAGCCCCTCCGGGTACGGGTGCAGGGCCTCGGCCACCAGTTCCTCGGCGATCGACGGGCCGTAGTTGTCCGCCGTGTCGATCAGCGTGACCCCGCGCTCCACCGCCCGCCGCAGCACCGCCACCGCGTCCTCCGGATCACCGCGTGGGCCCCAGTAGCCGGGACCGGTGAGCTGTGCGGTGCCGTAGCCGAGCCGCCGTACCGGCAGTTCCCCGCCCAGCGGGAAGGAGTCCTGGATCATTCGGCCGAGCCTACGCAGGAGCGCTCTGGCCGGACAGGGACAGGGCTGTCGCGTTTGTTCAAGAGCCCCGGGCGCGCCCTCCATAACGTAGGAGGCATGAACAACGACGACCTCTACCCGCACATGAAGGAATGCGCCGCCGAGGCGGCCCGCGTCGCACGTGGTGTCCCGGCGGCACGGTTCGACGAGCCCACCCACTGCCCGGACTGGGACGTCCGCGCCCTGGTCAACCACTGGGTCCTGTACACCTCGCACGGACTGGAGCACCGCGCCCTGCGCAGGCAGCTCCCCGAGGAGCTGGTCGCACGCGACTTCACCGCCGAGCCGGACTGGGCCGAGGCCTACGCCGCCCAGCTGGACCGGGCGGTCGCGGCCTGGGCGGACCCCGCGGTGTGGGAGGGCGAGGTGGACCTCGGCACGGCGGCCATGCCGGCCGTCGAGATCGCCTCGATGATCATCAAGGAGATGGCGGTGCACGGCTGGGACGTCGCCACGGCCACCGGCCAGGAGTTCCACGTCTCACAGGACGCGGCCCGCTTCGTCCTCGACGTCGTTCTCACCCACGGCGACCTCTACCGGCAGTACGACGGCTTCGCCGACCCGGTGCCGGTACCTGACGACGCACCGGCGTTCGAGCAGGCCCTCGCCGCGAGCGGACGCGATCCGCGACAGCGCGCCCTGGGAATGACGACGGGCGTCTGACGCCACATCGGCGTCGTCACGCGCTACGTCGGCGTCGTCACGCGCTACGTCGGCGTCGTCACGCGCTACGTCGGCGTCGTCACGCGCTACGTCGGCGTCGTCACGCGCTACGTCGGCGTCGTCA
>NZ_JBFAGK010000001.1:286885-333387 GCF_040660135.1 Streptomyces sp. NPDC050997 | reverse complement strand
CGTCACCCCCACGTCGGGTGTCGTCACGCCCCCACGGCCGCGAGCAGCGGCATGCGGGCCGCTTCGTACCGCTTCAGCAGCACCCGCGCCACCTCCGGCGACGGGCCGAGCACCTCGGCCAGGACGTCCGCCTCGGCCGCGCCCCGGGCGATCCGGTCGGGGAGGAAACCGGGCGCCAGGACATACGGCGCGACGGCGACCCGCTCGCAGCCGAGGGCGCGCAGCTCTCGTACCGCGTCCTCGGTTCGGGGAAGAGCAGCGGAGGCGAACGCAGGTCGCACGGCGCACCAACCGGTGTGCCGCCACTCCCGCGCGATTTCAGCGATCACTGCGATCGCCTCCGGGTCGGTGGACCCCGCCGAGGCCAGTACGACCCCGGTCGAGGACTTGTCGGCGGGCGTCAAGCCCGCCTCGTACAACCGCCGTTCGAGGGCGGTGAGCAGCAGCGGGGAGGGGCCGAGCACCTCCGCCTGCCGGATCCGCAGCCGCGGCGGCGCGTCCCGCAGGACCGCCGGGATGTCCGACTTCGCGTGGAAGGCACGGGTCAGGAGGAGGGGGAGCGCCACAATCTCTCCCACGTCCTGTGCCGCCAGCGACTCCCACACCCCTTGCACGGACGGGATGTTGAATTCCAGGAAGCCGGTCTCCACCCGTACGTCGGGGCGCAGGGAGCGCACCCGCCGGACGAGGGCGTGCACCGTCGCGGCGTGCCGCGGGTCGCGGCTGCCGTGGGCGATGACGAGAAGAACCGGCTTCTTGTCCATGGGGCTCAGCTCTTCACCAGCAGGCCTCGGGTGCGCAGCACCCACCGCTCCAGCGGACTGAAGATCAGCAGGTCGATCGCGATGCCGACGAACAGGATGAGCACGATGGCCAGGAAGACCGTCGCCATGCTGCTGTTCGTACGGCCCACCTCCAGCAGCTGGCCGAGGCCCACGCCCAGATCCGGCGCCTGCGCGATGATCTCGGCGGCCATCAGCGAACGCCAGGAGAACGCCCACCCCTGCTTCAGCCCCGCCACATAGCCGGGCAGCGCCGCGGGCATCACGATGTGCCAGGTACCGCGCAGACCGGTCGCCCCCAGCGTCCGTCCCGCGCGCAGGATCAGCGGCGGCACCTGGTCGACGCCGGACACCAGGCCGTTGGCGATCGACGGCACCGCGCCGAGCAGGATCACCGCGTACATCATCTCGGGCTTCAGCCCCAGCCAGATCACCGCGGCCGGCACCCAGGCCACCGACGGCAGCGACTGCAGGCCGGACAGGATCGGGCCGATCGCCGCGCGCACGAACTTCACCCGTGCCACGACCAGGCCGAGCGGCGTGCCGATGACGAGGGCGAGCAGGAAGCCGAACAGACCCCGCGAGACGCTCGTCCAGATGTACTCGAGCAGCGTGCCCTTGAGCCACGCGTCCTCGACCTCGGCCCACACGGCTCCGGGTGAGGGCAGCTTCGACGGATCGTCGACGATCTTCAGGGAGATCAGCCCCTGCCAGACCACCAGGACGACCATGATCGCGATGATCGGCGGCAGGATCTTCTCGCGGAAGGTCTGACGGAACGGCGGCCGTCCGGTGACCGAGCTCTCCAGCGCGTCGAGGCCCGCCTCGATGCCGGCCAGCGCGGAGCCGTTCTTGCCGCTCCCGTCGGTCGTCTTCGTGTCAGTGCTGGCCATGGCGGCGGATCTCCCCACGCAGTACTTCGGTGATCTCGACGGACAGCTCTGCCACGGGCGCGTCCTCGATGCGGCGCGGCTGCGGGATCTCGACCGTCCACTCGCGCGCGATCCGGCCCGGCCGGGAGGACAGCAGCACCACGCGCTGCGCGAGCCGTACCGCCTCGCGCACGTTGTGCGTCACGAAGAGCACGGACACGCCCGTCTCCGCCCAGATGCGCGTCAGTTCGTCGTGCAGCACATCCCGGGTGATGGCGTCCAGGGCCGCGAACGGCTCGTCCATCAGCAGCAGGTTGCTCTCCTGCGCGAGCGCCCGGGCCAGCGCCACACGCTGGCGCATACCGCCCGACAGCTCGTGCACCCGCTTGCCGTACGCGCCCTTCAGCCGGACGAGTTCGAGCAGCTCCTCGGTCCTGGCACGGCGTTCGTTCTTCGGAACTCCCCGCAGTCGCAGGGCGAGTTCGATGTTCTTGCCCGCGGTCAGCCACGGGAAGAGGGCGTGCTCCTGGAACATCAGGGCCGGGCGGCCGGTGGTCGTGATGGACCCGGCGGTGGGCTCGTCGAGCCCGGCCACCAGGTTCAGCAGTGTGGACTTGCCGCAGCCCGAGGCCCCCAGGAGGGTGACGAACTCGCCCGGTGCGACATCGATGCTGATGTCGTCCAGCACGAGCTGTTGCCCGGCGGGGCCCGCGAAGGACTTCGAGACATGCTCAATGCGCGCCGCGTGCTCCACCGTCTCGGCGGCCTTGGCGAAGGTCGTGGCCATGGTCGTCACCTCCTGGGAACTCATCGGGTCAGCGGTCAGTTCGTGCCGAGGCCGGCGTCGTCGACCGCGCTGCCACCCTCGGCCTTGAGGACCTTGTTGAGGGGAACGAGGTCGTAGATGCCCTTCAGGTCGGGCTTCTCCAGCAGACCGGCCTTGACGGCGTGCTCCGCCTCGGTGTTGAGGGTGGAGGCCAACGGGTCGTTGGTGAACTGGATCGACTTCCACGCGGGGTCCAGGACCTCGGCCGGCAGCGCCTTGCCCGAGTCCGCCTCCAGCTGCTTGTTCGCCGCCGCCTTCGCCGCGTCCGGGTTGGCGTTGATCCACTTGTTGGCGTCGACGGAGGCCTTCAGCACGGCCTCGACGGCCTTCGGGTGCTCCTTGAGGAAGTCCTGCCGCACGATGATGTTCGTGATCACGAACTTCTTGTCCGGCCACAGGTCCGCCTCGTCGAGCAGCACCTTGGCGCCCTCGGCGACCAGCTTGGACGCGGTCGGCTCGGGCACCCACGCGCCGTCGATGGAGCCGGACTTGTAGGCGTCCGGGGTGACCTTGTTGTCGGTGCGGACGACCGAGACGTCGCCCTTGCCGCTCTCCGCGTCGACCTTCCAGCCCTGGTCCGCGATCCAGTTGAGGAACGCCACGTCCTGCGTGTTGCCCAGTTGGGGAGTCGCGATCTTCTTGCCCTTGACGTCCTTGAGGGACTTGATCTTCTTCGGGTTGACCACGAGCTTCACGCCGCCGGACGCCGAACCGCCGATGATGCGCAGGTTCTTGCCGTTCGACTTGGTGTAGCCGTTGATCGCCGGGGACGGGCCGATCCAGCCGATGTCGATCGACTTGGAGTTGAGGGCCTCGATCTCGGAGGGGCCCGCGTTGAAGATCTGGTACTGGGCCTTGGTGGCGCCGAGGGACTTCTGGAAGTACCCCTTCTGCACACCCACCAGGGCGGTGCCGTGCGTCAGGTTGCCGAAGTATCCGATCTTGACGGAGTCGAGACCGTCGATCTTCTTCGCCCCGGCGGCGACCTTGGCGGTGTCGTCGTCCTTGGCCTCGGAGCCGTAACCGCAGGCGGCGAGGGTGAGCAGGGGCAGGGCGGTCATGGCGGCTATGCCGCGACGCAGCAGGGATGAGCGGTTGGCAGGCACGGGAGGCGTTCCCCTCGTTGGCCCGGCGGTCACGGTCTTTCAGGTCGTGGCCGGGAGGTCGGCAGGTTTTCGTCTACGGCGGTGGGGGGTGCGGGCGCGCAGGCAGTGCGCGTACGTCAGCGCACACATCGCGCCACCCCGCCCTGCCCGCTGCCGAGGTCACCGCTGCCGACGCGGCCGCCCTCCTTCGCGAACGAGGAGTAGAAATCGATGGAGTTCATGTCAGAAGTCCCACCCGTCGTCCTCGGTGGTGTCCTTGACGGGCTCCGGGGACGCGAACGACTCGCCGACCATGCCCGCGGTGAGCGTGGTGCCGTCGTTCGGGTCGATCAGGATGAACGAGCCGGTGCGCCGGGAGTCCGCGTAGGCGTCGACCGGCAGCGGCTCGGCGGCACGGATCTTCACCCGGCCGATGTCGTTGGCGACGAGCTGTCCCGGATGCGGGTGCAGGGACAGGTCGTCGAGCGTGAGCCGCGACGGGATGTCCTTGACGATCGCCTTCACCGTGCGGGTGCCGTGCTTGAGCAGCACCCGGTGGCCGACGGTCAGGGGCGCGTCGGCGACATGGCAGACGGTCGCCTCGATGTCCTGGGTGGTCGGCGGCGCGTCCTTGCTGGGCACGATCAGGTCACCGCGCGAAATGTCGATGTCGTCCTCCAGCAGGAGGGTCACCGACTGGGTGGTCCAGGCGACGTCGACCCGCGTGCCGAGCAGGTCGATGCCGGAGATCTTCGTGGAGCTGCCGGACGGCAGCACCGTGACCTGCTCGCCGACCCGGAAGGAACCGGCGGCGATCTGGCCCGCGTACCCCCGGTAGTCGGGGTGTTCGGCGGTCTGCGGCCGGATCACGTACTGCACGGGCAGCCGGGCGTGGCAGTGGCTGAGGTCGTGGGCGACCGGCACGGACTCCAGGTGCTCCAGGAACGTCGGCCCGCCGTACCAGTCCATGTTCGCCGACGGTTCCACCACGTTGTCACCGGCGAGCGCCGAGATCGGGATGGCGGTGACCTCGGGGACACCCAGCTCGGTCGCGTACGCCGTGAACTCCTCGGCGATGCCCGCGAACACGGTCTCCTGGTAGTCGGCCAGGTCCATCTTGTTGACGGCGAGGACCACGTGGGGGACGCGCAGCAGGGCGGCGATCGCGGCGTGCCGGCGGGTCTGTTCGACGACGCCGTTGCGGGCGTCGACGAGGATCACCGTCAGTTCGGCGGTGGAGGCGCCGGTGACCATGTTGCGGGTGTACTGCACATGGCCGGGGGTGTCGGCGAGGATGAACCGGCGCTTCGGGGTGGCGAAGTAGCGGTAGGCCACGTCGATGGTGATGCCCTGTTCCCGCTCGGCCCGCAGGCCGTCGGTCAGCAGCGCGAGGTCCGGGGCCTCCTGGCCGCGGCTCGCCGAGGCGCGCTCGACGGCTTCCAGCTGGTCGGTGAGGATCGACTTGGAGTCGTGCAGGAGGCGGCCGACGAGGGTGGACTTGCCGTCGTCGACGGAGCCGGCGGTGGCGAACCGCAGCAGGGTGGTCTCCGAGAGTTCCTCGGTCGTGAGCGTGCTCATGCTTAGAAGTACCCCTCGCGCTTGCGGTCTTCCATCGCGGCCTCGGACATCTTGTCGTCGGCGCGGGTGGCGCCGCGTTCGGTGAGCCGGGAGGCGGCGATCTCGGTGATCACGGCATCCAGCGTGGTGGCGTCGGAGTCGACGGCGCCGGTGCAGGACATGTCGCCGACCGTGCGGTAGCGCACCAGGCGCTTCTCGACGGTCTCGGTGTCCTTCGGGCCGCCCCACTCGCCGGCCGTCAGCCACATGCCGGCCCGCTGGAACACCTCGCGTTCGTGGGCGAAGTAGATCTCCGGCAGCTCGATGCCCTCGCGGGCGATGTACTGCCACACGTCGAGTTCGGTCCAGTTGGACAGGGGGAAGACGCGGACGTGTTCGCCGGGAGCGTGCCGTCCGTTGTACAGGTTCCACAGCTCGGGCCGCTGACGGCGCGGGTCCCACTGCGAGAACTCGTCCCGCAGCGAGAAGACCCGCTCCTTGGCGCGGGCCTTCTCCTCGTCACGGCGACCGCCGCCGAACACCGCGTCGAACTTCTCTGCCTGGATCTTCTCCGTCAGCGGAAGCGTCTGCAGTGGGTTACGGGTGCCGTCCGGGCGCTCCTTGAGGACACCCCGGTCGAGGTAGTCCTGCACGGACGCGACATGCAGCCGCAGACCGTGCTTGTCGACCGCGCGGTCCCGGTACTCCAGCACCTCGGGGAAGTTGTGCCCGGTGTCCACGTGCAGCAGCGAGAAGGGGACCGCCGAGGGAGCGAACGCCTTCAGCGCCAGGTGCAGCATGACGATGGAGTCCTTGCCGCCGGAGAACAGGATCACCGGCCGCTCGAACTCGCCCGCCACCTCACGGAAGATGTGCACCGCCTCGGACTCCAGCGCGTCCAGGTGCGACAGGGCGTGCGGGGTGCCCGTACCGTCCTCGACCTGGGTTGCGGTCGTCGTCATGCCAGTCCCCTCTCGGTGAGCAGCGCGTGGAGCGCGGCCGCGGACTCCTGGACGGTCTGGTGCTGCGACTCGATGCGCAGATCGGGGGAGACGGGCTCCTCGTACGGGTCGTCGACCCCGGTGAGCCCGGTCAGCTCGCCCGCCGCCTGCTTGGCGTACAGACCCTTGACGTCCCGCTCGCTGCACACGTCGACCGGGGTCGCCACATGCACCTCGACGTACGCCGCCCCGCCGTCCTGGTGGCGCCCCCGGACCGCCTCGCGGCTGTCGGCGTACGGCGCGATCACCGGGACCAGCACCTTGACACCGTTACGGGCCAGCAGTTCGGCGACGAAGCCGATGCGCTGCACGTTGGTGTGCCGGTCCTCGCGGGAGAAGCCGAGGCCCGACGAGATGAACTCGCGGATCTCGTCGCCGTCGAGCACCTCGACGAGGTGGCCCGACGCGCGGAGCCTGCCCGCCAGCTCGTACGCGATGGTGGTCTTGCCGGCACTCGGCAGACCCGTGAGCCAGACGGTGGCTCCGGTCGTCACTTGGTTCTCCTGATTCGTCGACAGCACAGTGGTCATCCGTGCAGTCCGCACTCGGTCTTGTTGCGGCCCGCCCAGCGGCCGGCTCGCGCGTCCTCGCCCTCCAGGACGCGGCGGGTGCAGGGCGCGCAGCCGACGGAGGGGTAGCCGTCCATCAGCAGCGGGTTGGTGAGGACACCGTGCTCGGTGACGTACGCGTCCACGTCGTCCTGGGTCCAGCGGGCGATCGGGGAGATCTTGACCTTCTGGCGCTTCTCGTCCCAGCCGACGACCGGGGTGTTCGCCCGGGTCGGGGACTCGTCGCGGCGCAGCCCGGTCGCCCAGGCCGAATACTCCTTGAGGCCTTCCTCCAGCGGCTGGACCTTGCGCATCTTGCAGCACAGGTCGGGGTCGCGGTCGTGCAGCCTGGGGCCGAACTCGGCGTCCTGCTCGGCGACCGTCTGCCGCGGCGTCAGCGTGATGACGTTGACGTCCATCACGGCCTCCACGGCGTCCCGGGTGCCGATGGTCTCCGGGAAGTGGTAGCCGGTGTCGAGGAAGACCACGTCGACAGGGGGGCCGCCCTTCCTCGCCCTGGACGCGAGATGGGCCACCACCGCGTCCTCCATCGAGGAGGTCACGCAGAAGCGCCCCCCGAAGGTGTCGACCGCCCACTGGAGGATCTCCAGCGCGTCGGCGTCCTCCAGGTCGCGGCCCGCCTGCTCGGCGAGCGCCTTCAACTCCTCGGTCGTACGGGCTTCCTGAGCCGTCGTCATATCTGGTCCCGTCCGTTGTCGGCCCGCTGAACACCCCGGGCCAGCAGCCCGAGGAACTTCAGCTGGAATGCGCGGTTGCACGCCGCGCATTCCCAGGCACCGTGACCTTCGTCGTTCGGACGCAGGTCCTCGTCGCCGCAGTAGGGGCAGTAGAAGGGGGCGGCCCGCTCGCTCATGAGAGGGCCTCCTCGGATGCGCGCGCGGCCCAGGCGGCGAAGCGCTCACCCTCCTCGCGCTCCTCCTGGAAGCGCTTGAGGACCCGCTCGACGTAGTCGGGGAGCTCCTCGGAGGTGACCTTCAGACCGCGCACCTTGCGGCCGAAGCCGGGCTCCAGACCCAGCGCGCCGCCCAGGTGTACCTGGTAGCCCTCGACCTGGTCGCCGTTCTCGTCGAGGACCAGCTGACCCTTGAGACCGATGTCCGCCACCTGGATACGGGCGCAGGCGTTCGGGCAGCCGTTGAGGTTGATGGTGATCGGCTCGTCGAACTCCGGGATGCGGCGTTCCAGTTCGTCGATCAGCGCGGAACCGCGCACCTTGGTCTCGACGATGGCGAGCTTGCAGTACTCGATGCCGGTGCAGGCCATGGTGCCGCGCCGGAACGGGGAGGGCTTGGCGGTCAGGTCAAGGGCCTCAAGGGCCTCGACCAGCGACTCGACCTGGGCCTCCTCGACATCGAGCACGATCATCTTCTGCTCGACGGTGGTACGGACCCGGCCCGAGCCGTGGGCCTCGGAGAGCTCGGCGATCTTCGTGAGCGTCGTGCCGTCCACGCGGCCCACCCGCGGGGCGAAACCGACGTAGAAACGGCCGTCCTGCTGCCGGTGCACGCCGACGTGGTCGCGCCAGCGCTCCACGGGCGCGGCGGGCGCGGGGCCGTCGACGAGCGGGCGCTTGAGGTACTCGTCCTGCAGGACCTGGCGGAACTTCTCCGGGCCCCAGTCGGCGACCAGGAACTTCAGCCGGGCGCGGGTGCGCAGGCGCCGGTAGCCGTAGTCGCGGAAGATGCCGACCACGCCCGCCCAGATGTCCGGGACCTCGTCCAGCGGAACCCAGGCGCCGAGCCGGACGCCGATCTTCGGGTTGGTGGACAGGCCGCCGCCGACCCACAGGTCGAAGCCGGGGCCGTGCTCGGGGTGCTCGACTCCGACGAACGCCACGTCGTTGATCTCGTGGGCGACGTCCAGGAGCGGGGAACCGGAGATCGCGGTCTTGAACTTGCGGGGCAGGTTGGAGAATTCCTTGCTGCCGATGAACCGCTTGTGGATCTCGTCGATGGCCCAGGTGCCGTCGATGATCTCGTCCTCGGCGATACCGGCGACGGGCGAGCCGAGGATCACGCGGGGCGTGTCACCGCAGGCCTCGGTGGTGGACAGACCGACCGCCTCCAGGCGGTCCCAGATCTCGGGCACGTCCTCGATCCGGATCCAGTGCAGTTGGATGTTCTGCCGGTCGGTGATGTCGGCGGTGCCGCGCGCGAACTCCTGCGAGATCTCGCCGATGACCCGCAGCTGGCGTGTGGTCAGCCGGCCGCCGTCGATGCGGACGCGCAGCATGAAGTACTTGTCGTCCAGCTCCTCCGGCTCCAGGATCGCGGTCTTGCCGCCGTCGATCCCGGGCTTGCGCTGGGTGTACAGACCCCACCAGCGCATCCGGCCACGCAGGTCGTTGGGGTCGATCGAGTCGAAGCCGCGCTTCGAGTAAATCGTCTCAATACGTGTCCGCACATTGAGACCGTCGTCGTCCTTCTTGAACTGCTCGTTGCCGTTGAGCGGGGTGTGGTGCCCCGCGGCCCACTGACCCTCACCGCGGTGACGGCTCACCTTGCGGCGGGGAGTCGCGTCGGCAGGCTTCTGCGGGGTGGCGGCCATGGTTGATACGTCCTTCGGGACAGGCGGGTGAGCTGCTCTGACCTGCGCATGTGGGCGCATGGGTGTACGTGCGCGGCGTTGCGCAGGAATGAGCCTAAGGAAAATGTCGGGCTGTGCCGGGGCTGTCAGCTCGCCGGACAGATGGCGCTGGACATGCGGCCGAGGTCGACGTGCCGCCGACTCACCAAGGCAATTCCAGTTCCAGACATGACGGAAGCGTGTCATGGCGATCTGGACACAGTCCAGCTTTGTCCATCATGCGGACACCCTTGTCCCGAATCGCGAGACTAGGGTGTTGTCGGTCACATGGCGGGTGTGCGGTCTTGTCCGCGCAGGTCAGACAGGGTAGGCGCCAGGCCAGGGGCCCGGTGCCGCCACCTGCGGCTTCTCCTCGACCTTGGTGTCGAAGAGCTTGAAGCCGCGCCGCAGGTAGTTGTCCATCGCGTGCTCGCCGTCCAGGCTGCAGGTGTGCAGCCATACCCGCTTGGTCGGCGGTACCCCGGGCTGGCGGTCCGCGAGGTCCCAGGCGCGGGCGGCCCCGTACGACAGCAGATGCCCGCCGATCCGCCGCCCGCGGAAGGCCGGGATCAGGCCGAAGTAGGCGATCTCCACGACCCCGTCGTCCTGCGCGTCCAGTTCCGCGTACCCGGCGGGCGTCCCCCGGTCGTAGGCCACCCAGGTCTCCACGCCCGCCCGGTTCAGGTGCTCCTGCCACCGGGCGTACGTCCAGCCCAGCCGGTCGATCCAGCGGACGTCCCCGCCGACGGACGCGTACAGGAAGCGGCTGAACTCGGGGGAGGGGACCTCGGAACGCACGATCCGCACATCCCCCTCCGGCGCGGCGGCCGGCAGGAGGTCGGTCGGGGAGGTCTGCTCCAGGGACCAGGTGGTCACGGGGGTGTTGGTCATGACGGTCAGGGAATCACGAGCCCGATCGGTCTGTCGATCGCCGCCCGGCCTAAGCGTTGGACGCGCCCGGCCGAAGCGTGTGAGCTGCCCGGCCGAAGCGCGTGAGCCGCCTGGCTACTCCAGGGCCCTGTCCATCGAGGCCAGCGGCAGCGCGAAGAGCATCCGCTCCGACTGGGTCCAGACCTCACCGCTCTCCTCCCAGTAGGAGAGGGACGGTGTGTCCGGGCTCCAGCAGTTGCGACGCTCCTCGGACCCGCACCGGGTGGCCTGCGCGCCGTCCTCGGTCTGCCGCCACAGCGTGCCGTGCCCGTCGCCCGAGCCGGCGCGGGCCACGAACCAGTTGTCGTGGTACGACAGGACGCCCCCGACGTCGGAGCCCTCGGTCCGGTACGCCTCGGTCGGACCGGTGCGGCCGGTGGTGTCGGTGGCCAGCAGTCCGGACCAGGAGGTCTGCGTCGAGGCAGTGGAGAAGGAGTAGCGCCACAGGAGGGTGGGCCGGTCGCCGTCGTCGGCGGGCCGCGAGCTCGCGACCAGGCTGTCCGGTGTCGTGGTGCGGTCCAGGGAGATGCTCTCGGGGCGGGCGGCGCTGTCCCCGCCGGTCAGCCGGTACGACCCGACGGCGGGCAGCACGTACTGGTAGCCGTGCGCCGACCAGCCGTCGCGCACCCGGCCCACCGCCTTCGCGTCCACCGTCGTGCGCTGGACCCGGTTCATGTCGTACACGTACAGGGCGTCGCGCCCCTCGTCGTCGGCGGTGACCAGCAGCTTGTCCTGGTACCAGACCATGCCGGACAGCCGCGAGCCGAGCGCCCGGTAGTCACGGCCGCCGTCGACCGGGACGACCAGCAGCACCGAGGTGTAGCGGAGGTGGCGCAGGTCGTTGGCGTCGACGAAGGCGACCCGGGCGAGATCGCGGCCGTCCGTGCCGGTGTCCTGGGTCCAGCCGGAGAGGATCACCCGGTTCTGGCCCCAGACGCCGTCGTCGTCGGCGTCCCCGGAGGTGGTGACCGCGCCGGCCCGCCAGGATCCGGCGTCGGCGCCGGTCCAGCAGTAGGCGCGGGTGGCGGCGGGCTCGACGGGCAGCGCCGCGCGTTCCTCACCCGTGCAGGAGTCCGGGTCACGCAGGCTGTCGACGGCGTTGTCGAGGACGGCGCCGACGCCTACCGGCCGGCCCATCGCCGAGGCGAGCCGGTCCAGGGAGCGCTGTGGTACCTGCTTCGCCTGGAGCCCCAGCGCGGCGGTGTCGGTGGCCGAGGAGAGCGGCTTCAGGGCCCCGGGGTTGCCGTCGACCGTGGCCTGCGAGGCGCTGATCATGGTCGCCGCGCCGGTCAGCGCGAGGGCGGTGCCGGCGAGGAAGGCGCGGAACGCCCTGCCCCGCTTGCGCCGACGGTGTCTGCCGCGCTGTTTCATGCGTCCTCCCGAGGCGGGCAACTGCGCCTGGTGATCCGTACGTTGACCGAGGAGCAGGTGGGGTGGCCCGAGAGGGATGCTACGGCAGTCGGAGCCCATGGGGGACGAAGACCCTGCAATTATGCGGAAGATGCACTCCTGGCGCGCTCAGGTGGTCACGACGGCTCAGATTGTTGGACGATCCGTGATGTTCTGTGCTGTTCCGGGAACCGAGTTGTCACGACGGCTCGGTGGCTCGTCAGGTCGGCTCGGTGGCCCGAGCGGTGACCACCGCCGGAGCGGTCGAGTGCGGCAACAGGTCGCGTGGGTCGGCGGGCAGGAGCACCTCGACCTCGGCGTTCTCACCGAATCGGTACGGCCGGTGCTCCAGCAGCCCCCCGAGATAGCGTCGTACCCGGGACATCTCGGCGCGCACCGTCACCGTGCGGGCCGGGTCGCCGAACATGTCCTCGGCCAGGCCCGCCGCACTGCGACCGGTCCGGTGCCGGGCCAGCAGGTACAGCAACTCGGCGTGCCGGGGCGTCAGTTCGTGGCTCCACGAGCCCGCGCAGCCCGACACGGTCACCGAACAGCGCCGGGACCGCGCCAGGTTCAGCGTGATCCGGGTACTGCCGCCGGTCACCGGCTCCTCGGTGACCCGGATCAGCCAGCCGCCCGCCAGCGGCTCCAGCGCGCACAGTCCGAGCGAGGGCAGCCACCGACGGCCAGGCGACGGCGACTTGGGCAGCGGTACCCGGTTCGTGTACGGCATCCCGGTCACCGTCGCGGTCCAGCCGTCCCGGTCCACCACCACGGCCCGCACGCCGAGCCCCGCCAGCACTGGGGCGCCCACCGCGCGCAGCCGCTCCAGCGAGGCCACGTGCAGCTCCCGCAGCCTCGACTCGGCGAGCTTGGCCACCGAGTCCACCCAGGCGAGCGTGGCCGGGTGCATGGTCTCCAGTGGTCCGCTGACGTCCACCACGCCGATCAGCCGACCGTCCCGCGGATCGGTGATCGGGGCGCCCGCGCAGGTCCAGGCGGCGTGCGAGCGCACGAAGTGCTCGGAGGCGAAGACCTGGACGGGACGCCGTACGACGGCCGGAGTGCCCACGCCATTGGTGCCGACGACGTCCTCCCGCCAGTCGGCGCCGAGTGCGAAGCCGAGCGCGTCGGCCTTGCGCAGCACGGGCGAACTGCCCTCACGCCACAGCACCCGGCCCTCGTCGTCGGCGACCACCATGATGTGGTGGGCGGCGTCCGCGACCGACAGCAGCCCCTCCCGCAGCACCGGCAGCACATGCCGCAGGGCCGTGGTCTCCCGGCGCCGCCGCAGCTCCTCGTGGGACAGCAGCCCCGATCTGAAGTCGTGGTCGGGATCGACCCCGCCGCGCAGCATCCGCCCCCAGGACTGCTCGATCACCGGGCGCGGCGCGACGGGCGCGCGTTGCCCGGAGAGCCTCGCGGAGCGGACCTCGCTCAGTACCCGTGCCGCCCGCGCCGAGTCCACGGCGGCGAGCTGCGTCACGTCGGTCGGCGAGAGCGCCACTGGTCCTCCCGGAGAAGGCTCGGAACAACCGGTGGGTGTCGTCTTTCGGCCACGGCCGACCGGTCCGTCTTGACTGTCTGTCTCATAGTGCCGCCTGCCCAGGGCGGAGGGACACAGTCCGCACACAGACACCAACAAGTTGCAACCCCTTGCAACCCTGGTGGTCGGCCGCACTGTGTTTGAAACTTGAGCGACGCCGCCCCCGGGCGGCGTCACCGGCCTGGAACGGGCCGGCGACGGGGGTGGTGCCGTGTCGGCGCAGCACCACCCCCGCGTTCCGCGCACGGACGCTCGCAGGGCGTGCCCACGGAGCGCTTATCAAGCCATCGACAGATCAAGCCATCGGCAGATCCGGCCGTCGCAGCCGTCGCAGCAATGGCAGCAATCGCAGTCATCGCGGCCGTGGCGGGCTGCCGACGGCTCAGGAATCCGGCCGTGCCCGTTCCACCACCGACGCCAGGTCCAAGGTGCTCGGCAGGGTGCCGAACGCCGCGCCGCCGTCACCGCCCAGGCGGGCCGCGCAGAACGCGTCGGCGACCTCCGACGGCGCGTACCGCACGAGCAGTGAGCCCTGGAGCACCAGCGCGAGCCTCTCGGCCAGCCGCCGCGCCCGTCCCGCAACGCCCTCCAGATCGCCGAGCTCGGACAGCAGGTCCTTGACCGCCGCGTCCAGCCGGTGATCGGCGCCCCGGGCCTTGCCGACCTCCACGAGGTAGGCGTTCAGGGCCTGCGGCTCCCGCTGCAACACCCGCACCACGTCCAGCGCCTGGACGTTCCCGGCGCCCTCCCAGATCGAGTTGAGCGGCGACTCGCGCACCAGCCGGGGCAGGCCCGACTCCTCGACGTACCCGTTGCCGCCCAGGCACTCGGCGGCCTCCACCGCCACCGACGGGCACCGCTTGGTCACCCAGTACTTGGCGGCCGGCACGGCGATCCTGAGCAGCGCCCGCTCCTGCTCGCCACCGTCGTCGTAGGCCGCCGCGAGCCGCAGTGCGAGGGTGGTCGCCGCCTCGGACTCCAGGGCGAGGTCGGCCAGCACGTTGCGCATCAGCGGCTGGTCGACGAGCGGGTCGCCGAACGCCTCGCGGTACGTGCAGTGGTGCACGGCCTGCGCCACGGCCTGCCGCATCAGGCCCGCCGACCCCAGCACACAGTCGAGGCGGGTCGCCGCCACCATCTCGATGATGGTGCGTACCCCCCGCCCCTCCTCGCCGACCCGGCGCGCCCAGGTCCCGTCGAACTCGACCTCGGCGGAGGCGTTCGACCGGTTGCCCAGCTTGTCCTTGAGCCGCTGGATCATGAAGACGTTGCGGTCGCCGTCCGCCAGCACACGCGGCACGAGGAAGCAGGTGAGCCCCTCCGGCGCCTGCGCCAGCACCAGGAACCCGTCCGACATCGGCGCCGAGCAGAACCACTTGTGCCCGGTCAGCTCGTACGTCCCGTCCTCCGCGAGGGGGGTGGCGGCCGTCGTGTTGGCACGTACGTCGCTGCCGCCCTGCTTCTCCGTCATGCCCATCCCGAACAACGCCCCGGCCTTGAGGGAGGCCGGTCGCAGCGCGCGGTCGTAGACCATGGACGTCAGCCGCGGCTCCCACTCCGCGGCGAGCGCGGGGTCGGTGCGCAGGGCGGGCACCGCGGCGTGGGTCATGGACAGGGGGCAGAGGTTGCCGGCGTCGACCTGCGTCCACACCAGGAACGCGGCGGCCCGCCGGACATGCCCGGCGGGCTGTGTCCAGGCCGCGGTGAGGCCCGCCGCGACGCCCTTGCCGAGCAGTCGGTGCCAGGCGGGATGGAAGTCGACCTCGTCGAGGCGGTGGCCGTGGCGGTCGTGGGTGCGCAGCCGCGGCGGGTTCTCGTTGGCCTGCGTCCCCCACTCCTGCAGCTGTGCCGAACCGGAGGCCCGGCCGAGCGCCGAGAGGTCGCCGCGCACCTCGTCGAGCAGATCGGGGTGGGTGTGCCGCTCCACCGCGGCCGTCAGGGCGCGGTCGGCGGTGAAGACGTCGTATCCGACCAGCGGCGGAGGCTGATTGGTCACGGTGTGGGTGCTGCCTGCCATAAAGGGAACCTACCCCCCAATGGCGGAGGTCATCGCCATGACAGGGCGCGGGGCGGCACGGGTGGGTGAGGCGGGCGGTACGGTCCACGGCCGCACGGCCCGCCTCACCCGGTCCACTCCCCGGGCCCTGTCATGACGATGGCCTCCGGCGATGACCTCAGGCGAGGCCCTCAGGCAAGCCCTGCCAAGGCCGTCGGCACCTCCGCTTCCTTGAGGTCCGAGGGCCAGCCCTCGCGGTAGACGGTGTCGAGGTAGCGCTCGCCGAGGTCGGGTGCGAGGGCCACTGCCGTGAGCTCGCGGCCGTCGTGCCGGGCGAGCCACTGGCCGGCCCCGCTGACCACGGTCCCGGTGGAACCGCCGAAGAGGAAGCCCCGTCCGGCCAGCAGACGGCACACCCGGACCGTGTCCGTCTCCTCGACGTGGACCACGTCGTCGACGTACGACTCGTCCAGCAGCGGCGGCGGCACGCTGGTGCCGAGCCCGGGAATCATCCGCCGGCCCGGGGTGGCGCCGAAGGTCACCGAGCCGACACTGTCGACGGCGACCACCCGCACCCGGCGCCCCCACTGCCAGAACCAGCGGGCGCAGCCCATCAGGGTCCCGGTGGTACCGGCGCCGACGAACAGGACGTCCAGGTGCGGGAAGCGGCGGGCGATGGCGGGCGCGGTGGTGCGGAAGTGCGCCCGCCAGTTCCCCTGGTTGGTGTACTGGTTGAGCCACACGTATCTCTCGTCGGCGGCGCACAGCGCCCGCACGTACGCGATTCGGGCGCCCAGGAACCCCCCGTGCAGGTCCGGCTCGTCGATCATGTGGACGTGGCTGCCGAGCGCCTCCATCAGGCGGACGCTGGCCCGGTTGCAACGCGTGTCGGTCACGCACAGGAACCGGTAACCGCGGCTCGCCGCGATCATGCCGAGTGCCACGCCCAGGTTCCCGGACGACGACTCGACCAGTACCGAGCCGTGTCGCAGCCGGCCCTCGTGTTCGGCCGCGTCGACCATCTCGGCCGCGGCCTTCAGTTTGACCGACCCGGCGAAATTGAACCCCTCGCACTTCAGATACAGCGGAAGTCCCAACGCGGCCCGCAGGTCGACGTAGAGCTCCTCCTCGTTGAACTGCGCGGGATCGGAAATGACGGGCATGCTGCCCCCCTCCTCGTGCACCACATGCCGCCGGTCAGCCGTACCGGCGCAGCTCGTGGAAGAACCCCTCGACGACGCGCAGTTCGCCCTGCCGGGCCACCTCGTCGTGGACGAACCTGCCGACCGCGAGGTCGAGCACCCCCAGCCCGAAGGGCGAGAACACCACCGTGCGGTCCGTCGGGACGGCGACCCGCCCGGTCAGTACGTCGTCAAGCGTGCCGTCCACGAACTCCCGGCTCCCGGTGACCTGTTCGGCCAGGTGCGGGGAGGTGTCCGCCTTCAGACAGTGCTCGACGTCGTCGACGAAGTTGGCGGACCCGAGCAGGATCTGCGGTGCCAGATCCCTGAGCGACACGTGCAGCACCAGCGGATGGTGCGCGAACCACAGCGGATCGTGGACGTGCGGCGCGGACGCGACCGTCGCGAACACCACCAGGTCGCTCGACCGGACGAGGGATTCGGTTTCCTCGTGCACGGTGATCCGCCCCTGCGCGCCCGACCGCTCCAGGTATCCCCGGAAGCCTGCCGCGCTGTCGGCGGACAGGTCGTACACGCCCGTCTCCTCGAACTCCATGCCCGTGGCGGTGAGATGGGTGTGGATGTAGCGGGCGATCAGACCGGTGCCGACGAATCCGACCCGCCGAGGCCGCTCCCGCCCGGCGCTGAGCCGGTGGGCCGCGAGCGCCGCCGAGGACGCCGTGCGGGTGGCGCTGATGACCGAACTCTCCAGACAGGCATACGGATAGCCGGTGTCGGGGTCGTTGAGGATCAGCACCGCCGACGCCCGCGGCAGCCCCGACCTGATGTTCTCCGGGAAGCTGGAGACCCACTTCACACCGTCCACCCGCAGCGGCCCGCCCAGCGAGGCGGGCAGCGCGATGATCCGCGAGGAAGGCCGGTCCGGGAAGCGCAGGAAGTACGACGGCGGGTTCACCGACTCACCGGCACCATGCAGCCGGTAGACGGCCTCCACGAGGTCGCCGATCTCCGACTCCCGTCCGTGCAGCGCCTGTTGGACCTGCTCACCGGTCAGCACCGCGAACGGCGGCACGCTCTGTACGGTGCTCATACGGTCCTCACCTCGCAGTCGGAGCGGTGCACCGGGTCGCCCAGCGCGGCCAGCACCTCGCGCGGGCCGTCGAAGGGCTCCCGGCTGTGCGCGGAGCGGATGTTGTCGACGAGCAGCAGGTCACCGGCGTGCCACGGCTCGCGCACGGTGTGGGCCTCGTACACCTCGTTGATCGTGCGGACGATGTCCTCGTCGATCGGGTCGCCGCCGCCGAAGCGGGTGGTGAACGGCAGTTCGTCGGGCCCGTACACGTCCACCAGGTACTCGCGGACCTCGGGATCCATCGTCCACTCGCTGAGGAAGGCGATCTGGTTGAACCAGCAGCGGCGGCCGCTGACCGGGTGGCGGATCACGGCGCTGCGGTGCTGGCTGGTGCGCAGGGAGCCGTCGGGCCGCCATTCCCAGGCGATGCCGTGGCCGCGGCAGTAGCGTTCCACGGCGCCGCGGTCGTCGGTGCCGAAGGCCTCGGCCACCGACGCGCCGATCTCGTCGTTGTACGTCCGGTTCAGCAGCCAGCCCTCCCGTTCGAACCGTTCCGTCAGTTCGACGGGCAGCGCGTCGAGCACGGCCGAGCCGTCGGCCACGCAGGTCGCGCCGCCGGTGCCGGGTGCCTCCAGGCAGGCGAACAGCAGCAGGCCCGGGAACTCCAGCGCGTAGCTCAACTCGTGGTGCATGCACATCTGTTGGTTGGCCGGCCACTTGGTGGAGGAGTACACGCCGTCCGCGTACCGGCGCCGGGGCGCGAAGGGTTCCCGGTCGGCCATCAGGGGGCCGGCCAGCCGACGGAAGACGGCTTCCGTGCCGACGGCGTCGGCCAGGCCGAGCCCGCGGACCAGGACCGAGCCGTGCCCGGCGACCGCGGCCCGCAGTGCGTCGCGGTGCACGGCGGTCCAGCGCGCCGGATCGCCGGCGGCATCGGCGTGCACAAGGGGCGGACTGCCGGGTGCGAGCTTGACGTCGGGCAGCAGCGTCGGAGGCGAGGACGACATCTCGGTGTTCCTTTCGGGTGGTGCGCTTGAGCGGTCGATCGGGGATGGGCGCCCGCGGTTCACGAGGCCGGTCGTTCGAGGAGCCCGGCCAGGTCCGCGAGGACCGGATGGCGGGTGACGTCCTTGAGGGTGATCGCCCGGTCCAGGGCGATCGCCAGCTTCACCGCGGCCAGCGAGGTGCCGCCGCGGTCGAAGAAGTGGTCGAGGCGGCCGATCCGGTCCGCGGGGACACCGAGCACCTCGGCCCAGGCGGCGGCCATCCGCCGCTCGTCCGGCGTCCCCGGCAGGTCCGGCGTCCCGCTGTCCTCGTCGTTCCCCGCGTCGAGGTCCTCGGCGAGCGCGCTGAGCGTCCGGCGGTCGGTCTTGCCGTTGGCGGTCAGCGGCAGCCGCTCTCGCCAGTGGACGACCGCCGGGACCATGTACGCGGGCAGCGAGGCGGCCAGCCGCTCCCGTACCGTGACCGCGCCGACGGGCTCCGGGCCGGTGCAGAACGCCGCCAGCCGGGTGCCGCGCACCACGACCACCGCGCCGTCCCGGACGCCGGGCACCCGCAGCAGCGCGTTCTCGATCTCGCCGATCTCGATCCGGAACCCGCGGATCTTGACCTGGCTGTCCCGGCGGCCGAGGTACTCCAGCTTCCCGTCGGGCAGCCAGCGCCCGTGGTCGCCGCTGCGGTACAGCCGCTCACCGGGCCGGTACGGGTCATCGGTGAACGCGGCCTTCGTGCGCTCGGGATCGTTGACGTACCCACGGCCGACACAGACCCCGGAGAACACGATCTCGCCGGGCGCCCCCAGCGGCACCGGCGTCAGATCCTCGTCGACCACGTACACCCGCACGTTGGCGATCGGCCGCCCGAGCGGCACCCGGTCCTCGTCGGGCACCCGGAGCATGACCTCGTGGTTGGTGTCGTCCGAGGTCTCCGTCAGCCCGTACGCGTTGGCCAGCGGGATCCCGGGCCGGGCCGCGAACCAGCGCTCGACCAGCTCCTTCTTCACCGCCTCGCCGGTGACCGACACACAGCGCAGGTCCGGCAGTTCACGCGGCCGCTGCTCCAACTCGTCGAGTACGGCCTCGAGATACGACGGCACGAGCTGGAGCACGTTGGCCCGCCCCCGGACGACCGTGTCCACGAACCGGGGCACGTCCAGGATCGTCTCCTGACCGACCAGCAGGGTCCGCCCGCCGGCCACCGGCGCGGCCAGCAGCTGCCACAGGGAGATGTCGAAGCACTGGGGCGCGGTCTGCGCGACCACGTCCCCGGCGCCGATACCGAGGTCGTCGAGCTTGGCGAGCACATGGTTGAGGAACCCGGCGTGCTCGCACATCGCGCCCTTGGGCTCACCGGTGGAGCCGGACGTGAAGTAGATGTAGGCGAGTTGACCGGCCGGGACGGGCACCTGGAGATCGCCGTCCGGGTGGGCCTCGGCGTACGCGGCGTCCACGAACAGGGTCCGGGCCGTCCCCTCGACGGCGGTGTCGCTGCCGCGCTCGGTGAGGACGAGGTCGCAGCCCGCGCGTTCGAGCGTGGCCGTGACCCGCGCGGCCGGGAAGTGCGGCTCGACGGGCAGATACACCCCGCCGGCCTTGAGGACGGCCAGCACGGCCGCCATCCAGTCCAGGTTCCGCTCCATCACGACGGCGACCACGCCCTCGCGCTCCAGGCCCCGCGCCAGCAGGGCCCTGCCCAACTGGTTGGCCCGGGAGTTGAGTTCGGCGTACGTCCAGCACCGTTCGCCCTCGACGGCGGCTACCGCGTCCGGGTGGGCGGCGGCGCGCTCCTCGAACAGTTCGTGGACCCGCCGGTCGGGCAGCTCCCGGCTCGGGCCCGCCAATCCCTCCAGCTGGTACCGGAGTTCGTCCTCGGACAGCAGGCTTCGCCGCTCGGGTTCGGCGAGGGCGGTGAGGTGGTAGCCCGCGACCCGGGCGGCCGCCTCGGCGTCCAGGAGATCGGTGCGGTACCGCAGCCGCAGCGTGCGGCCGGTGACACTCACCCGCAGCCCGGAGTCGTCGGTGCCGGTCTCGCTCTCGCCGGACAGCGCGGCCAGCACCCTGATGTGGGCGGCGAGCAACTCGGCGGGCCCGCCTGCCACCCCCGCCGGAAGCGTTACCTCGTACTCGGCCGTACCCGGCACCGGGTCGAGCGCCCAGCGCGGAACTGTTGCCATGTCTGATTCCCCCATTGTCCTTGCTGTTGTGCTGGTTACGCTTGTTGCGACAGTTGCGGGTGTTGTTCCTGTGGCGCTGTGTTGTTCTTACGAGCGCCTCTGTGCAGCCGCGGGATTGCCGCCCCACCGCGCCCCCGGCGGCATCTCCTCGCCCTTCATCAGGAAGGAGTCGGGAGCGAGTACGGCGCCGTCTCCCATCGAGACGCCGTAGTGCACGAGCGCGCCGGTCCCGAGCGTGCAGCCGGCGCCGATCGTGATGTGGTCGGACTTGAAGGTGCCGTCCTCCTGCGAGTGGGCCTGCACCTTGGTGTGCGCGGCGAGTGTGCAGTCGTCGCCGATCGCGGTGAGCGTGCGCTCGGTGATATAGCAGCCGTCGTCGAAGACCCGGCGGCCGAGCCGGACGCCCAGCAGCCGCCAGACGAGGTTCTTGAACGGGGTCCCGTTGAACACCATGAGGTGGTTGTCGGGCACCTTCCACAGCCGTTCCTGCCACCAGAAGCGCGGGTCGTAGATCGAGCACAGCAGGGGCCGCAGTGGCCGGAAGCGCCCGATCAGCCGTTCCACCAGGACGTAGTAGAGGGCGGTGAACGCCAGGGCGGCCATCAGGTAGGCGCCGATCAGCGGGCCGCCGACGGCGTCGTGGACGCCGTACAGGTCGACGGCGGCGAAGCCGAGCACGGTGAGGCCGAACGAGTGCAGCCAGCGGATGAACAGGAACAGCCCCATCGAGCGCAGGTTGTAACGGTTCTTCGCGCTGAGCCGGCGGTGCAGTTCGTCGCCCTCGCGGAGATGGTCGAAACGGGTGTCGCGCTCCACCGAGCGCGGGATCTCGAAGGGGGGCGAGCCGAGCAGGCCAACGCCCTCGCGGAGTTCGCCGTCGAGCGGGACCATCACCTTGGTCGCCAGCAGACAGTTGTCGCCGGTGCGGCCGCCCGCCGGATAGGCGATGTGGTTGCCGAGGAAGTTGTGCGGACCGATCGTGGCGCGTGAGACGCGGAAGGACGTGGCGGAGAAGTCGGCGTTCACGATCGACAGCCCGTCGGCGACCATCGTGCCGCTGCCGACGGTGGCCAGATAGGGCGTCTCGTGCTGAACCTCCGTACCGAAGTTGGAGCCGGTCTGCTCCACCGTGGAGAGGTCGTACCCGAGGGCCCGCAGATAGGGGACGATGTACGAGCTGTCGCCGCACAGCCACTTGAAGAACTTGATGTTGGTCAGGCGGGCGATCGCCCGGTGCACCGAGTAGTGGAAGCCGTACAGCGGGTAGACCCGGTCCGGGCGCAGGAACGGCCGCAGCAGCCGGGGCACCAGGGTCACGACGGCCACACCGACGACCAGGAAGCCCGTGAACAGCGCGAGGGACAGGACGAGTGCCTCGACGTAGAAGCGGGCCGAGGCCAGGTCCTGGGAGTCCGGGGCGAACAGCACCTCCAGTTCGGGGGCCACGGTGAGCAGCAGATACGCGCCGCCGAGGCCGAGCGGGACGTACAGCAGCAGGGTCTGGAGCAGGCCCGCCAGTCCGTATCCGAACCGGCGCGCGGTGGAGCAGTGCGCCGGCGGGATCCGGACGTGGTCGATGTCGGTGGGCTGGGCCGGTGAGCCGTGCCAGCGCTGTCCCGCCGGGACCGTGAGGCCGTCGTACAGGGCGGAGGCGTGGCCGAGCTGGGAGTCGTCGCCCATCGTCGTGCCGATGTCGAGGACGGTGTTCTCGCCGACGTACACCCCGCTGCCCAGGGTGACGCGACCGGTGCGGATCCGGCCGGCGCGCGCCTCGTAGCACAGGAAGTGGGAGTCCTTGCGGATCACCGTGCCGGCGCCGACGGTCAGCAGGTCGGTGCAGACCGGTACCGAGCGGGACAGGATCGTCACGCCGGGGCCGATGCGCGCGCCCAGTGCCCGCAGGTACAGCACGTACAGCGGGCTGCCGACGAACAGGATCATCGGGTTGGCCTGCAGCAACGCCTTCACCGTCCACCAGCGCAGGTGGGCGAGGCTCCAGACCGGGAACTCGGTCTCCTTCCAGCGGCCGACCAGCAGCCACTTCGCCAGCACCGGAAGGGCGCAGGCGGCGGCGAACAGGGCGCTGCCGAAGACCACCGAGCGGCCGTAGACCGCGGCCACGCCGTCGCCGCCGGAGACCCAGTCGTAGCCGCGGGCGGTGGCTGTCCCGGCGAGCAGGCAGTACCCGGCGAAGACGAGGAACTGCAGGGTCCCGCACAGTACGTACCGTGCGGTGCTGCCCGGTTCGGGCGGCTCGGCCGAGACGGTGACGGGTGCCTCGGCCGGTGTCTCTGCGAGAGCCGCCGCCAGTCGGCGGATCGTCGGATGCCCGTAGATGTCCCGCATGGACACCGACGGCAGGTCCGGGCGTTTCCTGACCCGGGCGCAGAAGTGGGCCATGACGAGCGAGTTGGCGCCCAGATCGTCGAAGAAGTGGCTGTCGACCGGAATCTGTTCCTTGCGTACTACACCGGCCAGTACCTCAGCGAGAACGCTTTCGGTGCCGGCGCCGGAATTTCCCCCCACGGGCGCTCCTTGATGCTGTTTCTGATGTCGTACATGAAATGCGAAAAGATGAGACAGAAGAGGAACGTGATGCCCGCGTGAAAGGGGTGAGATGGCCACGGGATGCGATGGTGCCCTGGTCAGGGGCCGCTTCGAGCAGTCGAATTCTTGCGAGGAATTCATGAACGCTTCAAGGGCATTTCGGTCATTGGCGCTTTTTCGGCGGCGCACTTCGAACCGATCGAACGGGTTTACGCTCGGATTCTGTCTCCGACCAGGGATTTCAGTGGACGGTCGGCGGGTTCGCTCTCACGGGTTCCGTCTTTCGGGTGCGACATTTAGGCCAACGCGGACATGACAGAAAAACGGTTCGATTTACTAATGAACGATCATCTCGCGCCCCGGTCTCGCGGGCGGGACACCGCGGGATGAGTGGAGCGCCGCGCGGCGGATACCGTTAGATCGTGCAGCCAGCAAGTGAATCCCCCGAACCGCCCGCCTCCGGCCGTCTCCACCGGGCGCGCGCCCTCTACCGGAACGTCTCGAAGCGCAGGACCGCCTGGCTGTTGATCAAGGACACCGTCAACTCGTGCATGGAGTACCGGATCCTGGGCCTGGCGGCCGAGGCCGCGTTCTTCACGCTGCTGTCCGTGCCGCCGCTGCTGCTCAGCATGATCGGGCTGCTCGGCTACGTCGACGACTGGACCGGTGCCGACACCATCGCGAGCGTGGAGACCAACCTCCTGGAGGCCTCGCGCACGGTCCTGTCCGACAAGGGCGTCACACAGATCGCCCAGCCGATCCTGCACGACGTGATGAAGGGCGGCCGGCCCGACGTCATCTCCATCGGCTTCCTGTTCGCCCTGTGGTCGGGCTCCCGCGCGGTGAACGTCTTCATCGACACCATCACCGTGATGTACGGCCTCGACGGCGTCCGGGGCATCGTGAGGACCCGCCTGATGGCCTTCCTGCTGTTCATCGTGGCGCTGCTGATCGGCTCGATCGCGCTGCCGCTGATGGTGGCCGGGCCGGACGCGGTGGTGAACATCCTGCCGTGGTCCACGACGGTCGTACAGGTGTTCTATTGGCCTGTCGTCATCGTGCTGTCCATCGTCTTCCTGACCACGCTCTACCACGTGTCGGTGCCCGTGCGCTCCCCGTGGATCGAGGACGTGCCCGGCGCCCTGGTCGCCCTCGGCATGTGGGTGCTCGGCAGCTTCCTGCTGCGCATCTACCTGACCAACACCGTCGAGGGCCCCACCATCTACGGCTCGCTCGCCGCGCCCGTCGCCGTGCTGCTGTGGATCGGCGTGTCCGCGTTCGCCGTCCTCGTCGGCGCCGCGGTCAACGCGGCCATCGACCGGGTCTGGCCGGCCGCCGCGACGGCCGCGGCCCGCGCCGCCAACGAACGCCTGCGTGAGGCCCAGGTCGCCGAGTACGTCGCCCGCGCCGCCGCGGCCCGCGAGTCCGACCCCAACGCCCCCTACGACCCCGACGACCCGGACATGCCCTCCGAGTTCCCGGAACGCTGGTCCCGCTTCCTGCCCCCGGAAGACGTGACCTCCCGCCTGCGCACCCACGTGAAGAACCCCCACCCACCGCACAAGCCGGAGGGTTCCTAGCGAGCGGGCGCCGGGCGGGCCGCGTAGGCGCCGGCGCAGGGCACGGAGGGCCGGGTGGCCGGCCTGCCCACGGCGTAGCCTGGCGTACGTGTACACGGAGTGGGCGTCCCGGCAGGCCGGGGCGGTGGTGTGGACGAACACCCCGTCCGGGACCGGAACGCGGTCCGTTTTGCCCGACGGGTGCATGGATCTGCTGTGGAACGAGGGGCGGCTCCTGGTCGCCGGGCCCGACACACGCGCGTACGTCACTCCGGGCGCCCCGAGCAGCTGGGCGGGCGTCCGCTTCTACCCCGGCACCGCGCCCACCCTCCTCGGGGTGCCCGCGCACGAACTGCGCGACCGGCGCGTGGCGCTGTCCGACCTGCGGCCGGCCTCCGAGGTGCGGCGGCTCACCGCCCAGGTGAACGCGGCCGCCGACCCGGCGAGCGGCCTGGAGGAGGTGGCCCTGCGCTGGGCCTGGGCCGCAGAACCTCCCGACCCGCTGCTACGGCGGCTCGTCACCGCCCTCGACGCGGGCCGCCCGGTCGCCGCCACCGCCGACGAACTCGGCGTCGGCGCCCGCCAGTTGCACCGCCGTTCCCTGACGGCCTTCGGCTACGGCCCCAAGACCCTCGCCCGCGTGCTACGACTGCAACGCGCCCTCGCGCTGGCCCGCGCCGGGGTCCCCTTCGCTCAGACGGCGACCCGGTCCGGGTTCGCGGACCAAGCCCATCTGGCAAGAGACGTACGGGAGTTGGCGGGTATGCCGCTCAGCCGGCTACTGGCCCGCTCCGGGTAGCGGCGCGAACAGGTCGACGCCGTTGCCGTCCGGGTCGAGCACCACGGCGTACCGCTGCCCCCAGACGGCGTCCCAAGGCTTCAGCTCACCGTGGTGACCGGCGCCGACCAGGGCCTCGTACACGGAGTCGACCTCGGACGGGCTGTCGCACCGCAGCGCGAGCGAGGTGCGCCCGCCCCCGGTCGGCGGCCGCCACCCGGGCAGGAAGGACCGCACGGTCTCCTCCGTGTCGAGCAACAGCCGCAACCCGCCGGGTAGTTCGGCCTCGGCATGGGGCGCGTCCTCGGCCCCCTCGGGGAACGCGAAACCGAGACGGCGGTAGAAGGCGACGGAGGCGGCCATGTCGGAGGTCACCAAACCGATGGCATCGAATCGTGGACTCATGCGGCCACGTTAGGCAGCGCCACGGCGGAACGTCTTGAAAGAATCGGACACCGCCGCGCGCAGTCGACCTCCGAATTCAGCACCCCCGCGTTGTCGGCGAGCCTCAGGAAAGCGGACCAGCTGGCGGGGGTGACGGTGAGGTGCGGGGTGGTGGGGGTCGAGGTGCACGACAGCGGGGGAGGCGTACCGGCCGGGGTCATTGCGTGATCGAGATCTGTCCGGGTTATGGCGAGGTTGCGCAAGGAGGCCATGGCACGGGGCAGGGTGCCGCTGCGGACCTTGGAGTCGTCCTCGCGGAACGTGCGGTCGCGCAGGTGGCGTCGAAGACGCTCAGGCTGGTGATCAGGTAGACCCGCTCGATGGTCAGCTTCCCGGTGCTCAAGTTGCGTCGCCACCGTACGACTTGGATCGCCTGACGGGCGCCGGGGTGGTCCAGGTGGTGCGTTTATCGCAGCTGCGCAGGCTCCTCCTCGGCGGTCAGGTGGACGAGTTGCTTGGAGTCGTCCCACAGCTTCGCCGCGCGCTGCTCGTCATGTGGGAACTTGCGCGGTGTCCGCATGAGCCGTCACACATCGCACGTGTCCTGTGGACTGCCGCACAGCGAGCGGATCTGACGGTGGGTGTGTCAGGTGATGGTGGCGACGGGTTCGACTCCGTAGGTTCGGGCGTAGCCGTTCTCGGTGCCGACGAGGAGATCGATGACCTCGAAGTAGCGGTCCCAGAACGGGGTTTCGCGCAGTGCGTCGATCAGGAGCTGGTAGGCGTGGTGGTCTTCGGCTTCCCACACCCAGACGTCGGTGACGCGCGCGGAGTAGAACTCGGTGTCGTAGAAGCGTGACCGGACGCCGGTGGTCTTGGCCTTGATGGCCGGCATGACCTGGGTGGTGAAGGCGTCGACGCGTTCCTGGACGGTCAGGGCGAGCCACTCGGGTGTGGTCTTGACCAGAATGAAGGCCGTGACGGGTGGTTCAGTCTTTTCAACAGACATCAGGGTGCCTCCGAAGTGGCGGGTGGTCTTGGTTCGCCGGGCTCTGTGTGTTCCGGCGGCGGGTGGTGGGCTTCAGGCGAGGACGGCGGGCTTGAGGGTCTGCGCGCACCACTGCTCGAAGCTGGTGGGGAAGGTGGTGTCCGCAGTGCGGGCGACGCCGGCGTCGAGACCCTCGTCCTTGGCCCGCTTCATGTCGACGATGCCCTGGACGAATGCCTCGTTGAGGCCGTAGCCGACGAGGGTGGTGTACAGCTGGTCGAGCGGCTGGCGTTCGTAGCGGACGGGGCGGCCGAGCTGTTCGGTCATGATGCGGGCCAGGTCATTGGGGGACAGGTCCTGCGGCCCGAGGACCGGGACGCTGTCGGTGCCGGTCCATGAGCGGTCCAGCAGCAGGTGGGCGGCAGCGGCCGCGATGTCGGCGACAGCGACCAAGGGGGCCTCGCGGTCGGCGTCGACGGAGTCGGTGAAGACGCCCTTCTCGCGGATCGAGTCGGACTCCTCCAGGAGGTTCTCGAAGAAGGACGGGTTGGCCAGGGCCCGGTAGGCGACGCCGGTGCCGGCGATGAGGTCGTCCATGGCGAGGGAGGCGGTGACGAGGCCGGCCCGGTCGGCGAGCGGGGTGCCGCGGCCGAGCGCGGAGACGCCGACGACATGGCCGACGCCGTGGGCGGCGAGCGCCTTGACGGCGGGGCGGGTGAAACCGCTGTAGGCGTCCTGGGGGGTCAGGGAGGCGTCCGGGGGGACGAGCCAGAAGACGGCGTCCGCACCCTCGAAGGCCCGGTCGAGGACCTCGGCTTCCGCGTGCGAGCCGGTGACCACCTCGACGTGTCCGCGCGCCGCGTCCGGAAGCCGGGCGGGATCGCGCACGATCACCCGCAGTTCCTCGCCCGCGGCGGGGGCGGACTCCAGGAGCCGGGAGAGCAGGTGACGGCCGATGTTCCCGGTGGGAGCAGTAATGACGATCATGAAAACCTCGTAGGTCGCGCTGGTTCGGTACGCCCCTCATCCTGCTGAGGACCTCCGTGCTGCCACAATGGGAACTTCAGCACGGGATCATTGACTGAAATGGAATAATGCTGGTGAGCAGCCCGGATCCGGTCATCGACGCCAATCTCGCCATCGCGCTGGATGCTCTGCTGGCCGAGCACAGCGTGACCCGAGCCGCCGCGCGTCTGCATACCTCGCCCGCCGCCATGAGCCGCACCCTCGGCCGTCTTCGCCGCATCCTTCAGGACCCCCTCCTGGTCCGGGCCGGACAGACCATGGTTCCCACCCCACGCGCCCAGGCCCTGCGCGAGGAAGCCGCCACAGTGGTACGCAGCCTCGGAGCGCTGCTCAGTCCTGGCGCGAGCGTCGACCCCGCCGGCCTCCGCGGCACCTTCACCCTCCAAGCAGCCGACCTGGTCGGCGCGGCACTGGCCCCCGGACTGCTGCAGCTGGCCCAGTGGGAGGCGCCGGGGGTCTCGTTCCGGATCCGGGGCGAAGAACTGGAGGCCGGACCCGCCCTGCGCGACGGCCGGATCGACCTGGAGATCGGATCCATCGACCACGTGGACCCCGAAACCCAGGTCGAGGAACTGGTCAGCCTCCGCATGGTGGCAGCCGTCAGGGCCGGCCATCCGCTCACCGAAGGGCCGCTTACCCCAGTCCGGCTCGCTGCCGCCCAACACGTCACGGTCAGCCGCCTCGGCCGGTTCAGCGGCCCCCTCGACGCCGCCCTGGCCGAGCAGAACCTCCACCGGAAAGTCAGCGTGGTCCTTCCCAGCCACCTGGCCGCGATGACCCTTGCCGCCCGCAGCGACATCGTCTGCCTCGTACCCGCCGCACCCCCCGGTGCTGCCCCCTCGCCCCTCACCTACGACGCCGGCGCCCTCGGACTGCACCTCCTCGACATTCCCCTGGCATTGCCACCACTGACCATCGGCATGGCCTGGCACCCCCGGCACACAGCAGACGGAGCCCACCACTGGCTCCGCAACGCCGTCCGCCGGACTCTCTGCACATCGGAAGCAGCCTGATCAGACAGGAACCTCAAAGATGAGTTCGAGGCCGTCCTCCTCGTCCCACTGCTCTCCGACCTCCACGAAGCCGAACCCGGAAATCGTGGCCAGGGACGCGGTGTTGTCAGGACTGATCGTCACCCGCACGGTCCTGACCCCGGCTTCGGCAGCGGCCCGGTGCACCAACGCGGTCAGCGTCGCCCTGGCGTAGCCCTGACGACGGTGGACGGGGTCCACCGAGTAACCGAGCTCCACCATGCCCGCCTCGTCCGGCGGCCCATGGAACCCGGCATGCCCTACGACGGCACCTTCCGGCTCGGCCACCACGACCTGAGTGAGCCATCCCGCGCAACCGGGGTCCGAGGCCAGCTGATTGACCCGGTACTGCCACACCCACTTCGCCGTGTCGGTGACGAAGTACTCGGTGAGAGCGACACCTGCTTCGGCACTGGCACGAGTCAGGTCGTCCTTCAGCAAGGCGGTCATGGCCGTGCTCGACAACTCAACGAATCGCACGGACTTCGGGCTTGTGGAGGCCGGGGTCCGGCGCTCGGCTTTGTCTGTCACAGCGCGAATCGTCGTGGAGAGTCCAGGACGCGTCCAACTGTTTTCGCAGTGGCCGATGCGTGCCCCGGCCAGATTGCGGCCCCATCCACTCGCCCTTACCTGCGCCGCGGTGAACCCTCCCGGTCGGAGCACTAGCCGATGAGCGTCTCCTTCGGGCGGACCACGCGTTGGTATGACGCCCAGATCCTGACGACGTTGTGAGCGCGGTAGACAACAGGCGACGGCACAAGGCGCAGAGTTCGCCCGCGAGTTGGACGAGGCGCGCGAAGCCTACGTCTCGGAGACGGACGGATCATGACCACTGATGCCAGTCCAACCCAGGGCACGGCTCGGCACGATTGTCACCGGTCGAGTCCCCGTACCGCCTGCACCCGCGCGCTGATCCCCCCACCGACTGCAACCGTGGGGAGGGATCGACGATCCGCCCACGGCTAAAGCCGGGGCAGGATCGTCAAGACGGAGAAGCTTCCTGACAGTCCGGAGCTCGTGGCTGGGCTGCGCAAGCTGCTGGAGGCGAAGGACTGTTGCGTGCGGGCAGCTCTGGATGCCACAGAGAGTTGAGCGGTCGGCACACCGTTACCGGAGCACCTCAGTCGAGTTGAGCTCTGCGGAATTTGTTTCAACAACAAGGGCGGACTGCATGAAGAAGCGGATGTGGATCGCGGCAGCGCTCACGGCGGTGGCCGTGGCCAGCGGTATCGAAGTCGCCGCGTACGGCGCGCCGGAGGAGCCCGGTGCGGGGTTCCCCTCAGGCCACTTCAAGATCAAGAACGAGAAGACCGGCGAATGCGTTCAGGCATTCCTCGGACAGGAGTCCGACACCTTCGGGGACGGCAGCAAGAACCCCAATGCCGGACGGTACATCCAGGGCGCCGCACTCCAGCCGTGTGTAAACACCAAGGACCAGGAGTGGAAGTACGACGCCACCCGCAAGCAGCTGGAAAGCCTCGGTGTGGACGGCGACCGCTGCCTTGCACTCAACCAGAACATCAACTTCGGCGGCCTTGGTAACATCCTGGGCACCAGTGAGCAGCCTGGCGAGAAGCCCGGATGGAATCTGTCGTTCGGCTGGTGCGGTGAGGCGTCCAGCGAGCCCCTCAGGTCGTTCAAGTTCCAGACCGACAAGGGCCTGATCTGGTCGGCGTCCGCTCACGAGCATGCGCCCACGAACAGCTCCTACCTGACGGCGGCCGAAGAGGGCCGTGTCATTGGAATGACTCAGGGTCAGGCCGGACAGGAGTGGACCTTCCCCGCCATTCCGTAGGTCCGAAAACGGAGGAGGGCGTCACCGGATATGAACCGTTAACCTCTTCCGCCACCCTGAAAGGCGACGAAGGAGACTGCGAAGCACCAGTCGGGCGGTCAGGCTGCCGAGCGCGTGAAGCCTCGCCGTTCGTAGCCGACCAGGCGGGGACCCCCTCGCCCTCCCGCAAATGAACGGCAGGGGGGCAGAAAACTCACGCCGCAGTTACCGCCATTGGCGCGGCGAAGGTTAGCCAAATGGTAGTACGCGGGAAATCCCTACTCCTTGATTCGGGGGAGTGGGGATTTTTTTGCTTTCACCTTAACTAGGTTCTGCGTCCTGTCAGTCGGACATGTGATGCCGTCCGGGTAACCTCGGTCAGTCGAAATCCATCTGGAATTGCGGTGACTCTGCCAACATCCTTCCCTGGCGACCATGAGGGTGACGTTCGCGGCAGGTATGAGTTTACCTGATCAACCATTCCCGCTGAAGCAATTCGAGAAAATTGGTCGACTGTACCGGATAGCAAAATAGATCGCGCTCCTGTGTCGCCAAGTACTTTCACCATTTCATCGGCATTGTCGCTCAGCGCTCTACACGGAAGATGAAACACGTCGTTTCCGTGACCCCCTGGTACCCCTTCTTGGATACCACCTTCTTGGCTAATCACGAGATCGTAAGATCCCCGGAGTGAATTCATTTCTTTAAAGGCGACATCCTGCGTGAAATTAAGGGTTGGTTTCCCATCTGTGCCCGCTTCGTAGATCCATGTAATGAATGGGCGGCCATCATTCAGGGAGGCTTGCCAAGTGCCTAGAACTAGAAGTGCCTCATCTTTCAGGAATTCCTGTTCGACTTCCACTCCGGCTCTCCGTAGGAGCGCTGCCCCGCCTTCGCCGCGAGACGTTGGGTCCATTACGGCAATGAGTACTCTCGCTACGTTCGCATCGATCAATGCTTCGCGGCATGGTGGTGTGCGTCCGTAGTGGTTGCACGGCTCCAGCGTGACGACGGCTGTTCCGCCCTCTGCAAGTTTTCCGGCGGCGGTAAGTGCATTGACCTCCGCATGCGATTCACCCTTGCGTACGTGATAGCCCTCGCCGACTGTTCGCCCCTCGCTGTCGAGAACGACACAGCCAACGGGCGGGTTCGGGCTGGTTGACCCCAACCCCTGAGCCGAAATTGCGATTGCGCGACGCATAGCCGCTATCTCGTACGCATTCGCCACTTCAGAAATTCCCCTCTTCCTTAATGGTGTCAAACAGTTGAGACACTGCCTGTGACGTATGAACTTCCCCGAGTGCGTTAACTGCGGAGACTGTCTCGTGCATCGTGCGCAACGATCCGGAACTGCGCGCGATGCTCAGTGCGGAGGTGGCTTGCGCTGCCGCTGAGTCGTACTCTCGTATTCCCGCGTATGCAAGTGCCAGGCGTGCTTGTGCGAGACCTCTGTCACGCTGGTAGGCGTCTGGAAGATCGACGAGTGCAGTTTCAAAAAGCGGCACGGCCAGACCCCGACAGGTGCCCGGTTTGCGCCCGGCTACGCGCAAGCCTGACTGACGCGATAGCGACGAACAACAGTGCCGTGATGGCTCGCCAAGTCGTGATCGACATGCACACCCACACCTTCTCCGGCCACCCGAACGACCCCCGCAACGCAACCAGGGAGACCAGCTAGTGACCATGACCGACGACCGAGACCTCTTGGCGCCCACTGGCGAACTCACGGGCACGGTCGGGGATGACGTGCTGACCGTTCACAGGCTCAGCGAGGGAAAGCCGGTATGCGGCGCCACCGGCAGGGTGACCGAGTGGCAGCGAGCCGTCACATGCCCTGAGTGTCTGGAGACAGATCAGGACTATCGAGGTGCAGGCGGTTCTTGACGACCTTGCGGTCCGTCACCGGCATGACGCAGATGCCCACCGGGGCGGTCTCGTCCGGCCCGATCACCACCTCCCGCTCCCGCTGGGACAGGATCCGCCAGCCCAGTATCTCCGCCCAGAACCCGGGCAAGCGCGGGCAGGTCGTGGGCGTCGATGGCGATGTGGCGCAGAGAGACAGGCATACGGGCCAGTGTGGCCGGTGATGGCAGGGGAGGAGGCGGTGATGGCATGGGATGGGCCGCGAAGGGGCTGACCGGCGTCCAGCGGCCTCGGCCTACCGCGCGGTCCTCGCCTTCGTGCCACATCCTGGTCACCATGGGTGCACCCTTCCGAGAGGACGCCATGCCCGCCAACGGCCCGTACGAGATCCTGGACGACCACTTCAGTGCCGGACGCTGGGCGAACGGCGACAGCAGGCTGGAGGTGCTGTACGACGGATGCCGCTGGGCCGAGGGTCCGCTGTACCTCCCCGCCTGGCGCCAGCTGATCTGGAGCGACATCCCGAACGACCGCATCCTGCGCTGGGACGAGGCCACCGGCACCGTCGGCGTCTTCCGCACCCCGGCGGGCAACAGCAACGGCAACACCCTCGACCGGCAGGGCCGCCTGGTCAGTTGCGAGCAGGGCAACCGCCGCGTGACCCGCACCGAGCCCGACGGGACCGTGACCGTCCTCGCCGAGCAGTACGCAGGCAAGCGGCTCAACAGCCCGAACGACTCCGTCGTACGCTCCGACGGCACGATCTGGTTCTCCGACCCGGACTTCGGCATCATCAGCGACTACGAGGGCCATCGCGCCGAGTCCGAGATCGGCGCGTGCAACGTGTACCGGATCGACCCCGCGACGGGCGGCGTACACCTCGCCGCCGACGGCTTCGAGGGACCCAACGGCGTCATCCTGTCTCCCGACGAGAAACGGCTGTACGTCTCCGACTCGCGGGCCGCGCGGATCGACGTGTTCGACATCCGCGAGGACGACACGCTCGCCGACCGGAAGGTCTTCGCCGAGGCGCGGGGCGACGTCCGCTTCGACAACATCCGCTTCGACGACGAGGGCCGGCTGTGGGCCGCCGCCCTGGACGACGGCGTCCACTGCTACGCCCCAGACGGAACCCTCATCGGCCGGCTGCGCGTGCCCGAGACCGTCTCCAACATCACCTTCGGCGGCCCGAAGAACAACCGCCTGTTCATCACGGCCACCACGTCCCTGTACTCGCTGGTGATGTCGGTGACGGGGGCGCCGCGTCTCTAGGCGCGCTACGAGAGGTGCCGGAGGTCGGCTCAGGCCGGTGACGCCACGCCAACTCTCGCCGTACCAGCCTCCGCCCTACCAGCCCCCGCCCTACCGACCCCCGCCGTACTCGCCCGCTCCACCAACCGCGTCGACAGCTCCGTACGGGTGCTCTCCGGTCGGTCACCGTCCATCATCCGCACCAGCAGTCGTAGCGCTGTCGCGGCCATCTCCGACAGCGGTTGCCGGACCGTCGTGAGGGCAGGGGCGAGCCAGCGGGCCTCGGGGAGGTCGTCGAAGCCGACGACGCTGATGTCCTGCGGAACCCGCAACCCCCGCTCGGACAGGGCCGCGTAGACGCCGAGCGCCATACGGTCCGAGCAGACGAAGACGGCCGTGGGCGGCTCGGGCAGGTCGAGGAGTTCCAGCATGCGTCGGCGGGCGACGCTCTCGTCGAAGCCGGCGAGGCGAACGTACTCGGGGCGGTGCCGGATCCCGGCGGACGCGAGCGCCGAGCGGTAGCCCGCGACCCGGGCGCTGCTGCACATCTTGCGCTGATGACCCGCGATCACCGCGATCCGCTCATGTCCCAGGGCCAGCAGATGCTCGGTCGCCGTCACCCCGCCCTGCCAGTTCGCGGCCCCGACCGACGCCACGCCCGCCGGGGGCTCCAGCACCGGGTCGATCAGTACGTACGGAATGCCGTGCTGGTCGAGCCACGCGTACTGCGACTCGGTGAGCTCGGCCAGGTTGAACAGCACGCCCGAGGAGCCGCGGGCGATGAGCTTGTCGAGCCAGCCGCGCTCGGGGCGGCTGGTGCGGGTCCGGGTCAGGCCCGCCGACACGACCACCTCGAGGCCCGCGTCGTGGGCCGCCGCCTCCACCCCGTGCAGCACCGCCCCCGACCAGGAGCTGTCCAGCGAGTGCACGACCAGGTCGACCAGTCCCGACGACTTCGCCGCGTCGAACCTGGGTCTGCGGACGTAGCCGAGCCGGTCCAGGGCCTCCGTGACCCGGCGACGGGTCTCGGGAGCCACGTCCTCGCGGCCGTTGACCACCTTGGAGGCGGTCGGCACGGACACCCCGGCCTCGCGGGCCACGACCGCCAGGGTCGGCCCGGCCGCCACGCTCGCACTCCCCGTACGGACCATCGGGAACCACCTCTCCGGCCCGCCCGAGGGCCATGAAAGTTTCGACCAGAGCGGAAACAGTAAGCGCTTCCTACCCTAGGTTCACCGCGCGAAGTCGGGAAGAGGCCGAGCTTCGCCGGACTTCACGGTCCTGAACTTTCGAAACGTCGAACGTGCCGGCGGTCGGCATGGGCGCGGCCAACGACTACCGGCAGGTGAGCCGGAACCCGGTGAAGTCGGCCGAGAACGCCGCGTCGACGAGGTCCACAGCATGGATGCCGGCCATCGACCCGGTGAAGCGCAGCTTGGACCCGTAGTCGTCGGAGAGTCTGGTGAAGTCCAGCGGCGGCCCCACCCGTGTCCGTGCCCCGCCGCGGACGTACCAGAACCGCGCCTGACCGCCGTCGACCGTCACCCCGAGGGTCAGCGGCCCTGCCGGGTCGACATCGACCACGGCCACCTGCCGGGTCCCGAACTCCTCCCGCTCCACCAGACTGAGGACCGTACGGCCCTCCCCGCGCCACTGCTGCCCCCGCTGCCCCTCGCCCTCGGGCTCCGCCCAGGTCAGGTCGAGGGCGAGATACGCCTCGGCGTTGTACCGGAGCATCAGCCCGGCGGCCTGCGTGAAAGCGCGTGGACGTGCTTCGACGGTGACCTCCGCCTCGACCCGGTGCTCGGTGACGCGCTGGGCGAGCAGGCTGTGCGCCCAGCGCGACTCGGGTCCGTGCCGACCACGCAGCCGGATCCAGCCGGGCCGTGTAGTGGTGTCCGCCCAGGAGGGATCGGGCGCGGCGCGCGGAGAGCTCCACGGCCAGCCCAACGGGCCGATGTGGTGCGGAAGTTGAGGTGTCGGGTCAACCGGATCGGTCGGTGTGTCGAGTGCCTCGCGTACGTCGCCTGTCTCGCGTACGTCGATCTCGACGTCGACCTCCGGATGCCAACCCCCGTGCCGCATCCGGGGCCAGCCCTCCGCGTCCCAGGTCACCGCCTGGACCGCCGTCTCGCGGCCCAGCGGGCAGCGCGGACCGTCGGGGGTGCTGACCGGACGGGCCGTCAGATGGCTCAACACCCAGTCACCGCCGGGCGTTCGCACCAGCTCACCGTGGCCCGCCTTCTGCAGCGGCAGCGACGGGTCGTCCCGGGACGTCAGCAGAGGCCGGTCGTCGAGCTCGTACGGGCCGGTGAGCTCACGAGCGCGTGCCACCCGTACGCCGTGCTCGAACCCGGTGCCGCCCTCCGCCAGGACCAGGTAGTACCAGCCCTCGCGACGGACCAACTTCGGCCCCTCGATGAGCCGTTCGTGCTGGAGCAGCAGGTGTGTGGCGCCGACCGGGTTCAGCGTGTCCCGGTCCAGCTCGGTCAGGACGATCCCGGCGAAGCGCCTGCCGCCCGGGCGGTGGTCGTTCTGGAGGTTCAGCAGCCACACCCTGCCCCCCTCGTGGAAGAGCGCGGGGTCGAAGCCGTGGCTCGCCACACGGCGCGGTGCCGTCCACGTGCCGTCCATGTCCGTGGCCGTACTGACATACGTGTCCGTGTCGAAGTACGGCGTGCCGACCGAGCGGACGATCGTGTACGTCACCCAGAAGCGCTCCCCGTCCCAACTCAGTGAGGGCGCCCAGATGCCGCCCGAGTCGGGGACCCCGGCCAGCGAGTCGCCGGGGGCCGCTCCTCGCACCTGCCCCGCGTACTCCCAGTGCGCCAGGTCCCGGGAGCGGTGGATCGGGATCGTGGGGAACCACTCGAAGGAACTCGTCGCCACGTAGTACCAGTCGCCGACCCGCACCAGGGACGGGTCCGGGGCGAAGCCCCGGATGACCGGGTTGGTCAGACGGGTCACCTCAAGGCCCCCTGGATCGCGGTCACTTGAGAGCCCCCAGCGTCACGCCGCTGCGCCAGTAGCGGCGCATCGCGACCATCATGATCGCCATCGGCACGATGGACAGCAGCGCGCCCGTCAGGACGAGACTCGTCAGGTCGACACCGGATTCCAGGCGTTTGCCGGACCAGTTGTACAGGCCCAGGTTCAGGGTCCAGTTCTCCTCGCCGCGCAGCACGGTCAACGGCAGGAAGAAGGCGTTCCAGGTGTTCACGAACGCGAGCAGGAACACCGTCGCGCCACCGGTCGTCATCATCCGCAGCACGATGCTGAAGAAGATCCGCAGTTCCCCGGCGCCGTCGATACGGGCCGCCTCAAGGAGCTCGAAGGGGATGGTGGCCTCCGTGTACACCTTGGCGAGGTACACGCTGAACGGGTTGATCAGGCAGGGGATCAGCATCGCCCAGGGGGTGTCGACCAGGCCGATCTCCGAGAACAGCAGGTACAGCGGGAGGGTGAGCAGGGCGATCGGGATCAGGAACGAGCCCACCACGCACGCGAACACCAGGTTGCGGCCGGGGAAGTCGAAGCGGGCGAGGCCGTAGCCCGTGGCGAGGGCGAGCAGGGTGCCGCCGAGGGAGCCGACTCCCGCGTACAGGAACGAGTTGGCCGTCCAGCGCAGGAAGATACCGTTCTCGTAGGTGAACAGCTGATGCAGGTTGTCCCAGAGGTGCCAGCCGGAGAACCACAGTCCGTTCGACTGGTACAGCCCCGTGCGGTCCTTGGTGGAGGCGACGACCAGCCACCACACCGGGAACAGGCTGTAGACGCTGGCCAGGACCAGCCCGACCAGGAGGAAACGCTGGCCGCCGCGGCCGCGCGCGGCGGGGTCCGGGCCGGTCAGCCGCCGGACCGAACGCGGTTGCTGCCTGGTGCCGTTGTCGGTCATCAGCATCAGTCCACCTCCTTCGAGGTCAGCCGGTAGAACAGGAAGGAGGCGACGCCGAGGATCAGGGCGAGCAGCACCGACAGGGCGGCGGCGTAGTGGTAGTTGCCGGCGGTGAACGCCTGGTTGTAGATGATCATGATCGGGGTGAAGCTGTCGCTGACGGTCTGCGGGGTGACGTTCCGGAACAGCGCGGGCTCGTTGAAGATCTGCAGCATCTGGATGACCGACAGCATCCCGGTCAGCACCAACGCGCCGCGCACGTACGGGATCTTGATGCTCAGCGCGATCCGCCGCTCGGAGGCACCGTCCAGACGCGCGGCCTCGAACAGCTCACGGGGCACGCCCTGGAGCGCCGAGTAGAGGATCACCATGTTGTAGCCGATGCCGTGCCAGGTCAGCAGGTTGCCGATGGACGGCCACACCATCGAGGGGGCGAAGAAGTTCCAGTCGAACCCGAACACCTCGCCCAGCGGCGACAGCGGACCGACGTCGGGGCTGTAGAGGTTGATCCACACAAGGGCGGCGACCACCCCGGGGATCATGTACGGCACCAGCAGCAGGATCCGGAACCGGCTCGCCAGCCGTGCGTTGACGGCGTCGAGGAACAGCGCCAGGACCAGGCTGACCGACAGCATCACCGGGATCTGCACGACGGCGAAGAGCACCACCCGCAGCACCGACCCCATGAACGCCGAGTCGGTGAGGCCCTGTTGGTAGTTGTCGAGGCCGGAGAACTCCTCCGTGGAGCCGCCGAGACCGAGTCCGGACTGCTGCACCCTGAACAGCGACTGATAGACGGCGTAGCCGATCGGAAGCAGGTACAGGAAGACGAAGCCGAGCTGGAAGGGCACCGTGAAGGCGGCGCCCTTCCAGCGCAGGGAGCGAATCATCGTGTACTGCCTCAGCCCTTGACGCTGATGCCGCGGGACTTCAGGTCCTTGACCGTCCACTCCTGCATGTGCGCCAGGAGGTCGGTGACCTTCTCCTCCTTGTTGACGACCTTCGCCCAGCCGCTCTGCATCTCGGTGAACATCGCGGTCCAGTTCGGGCCGTAGACCCAGTCGGTGGTCACCGTGCCCAGGCTGTCGGTGACGACGTTCTTGGCCGGCTCGTAGTTCTTGCCGAGCAGCTTCTCGGAGATCGCGTCACCGACGTAGGTGTCGCTGTCCTTCAGCGCCGGCATCACGCCGTTGCCGGTCTCCGGGCTCGCCATCGTCTTGACCGCGCCGGTGTCGGTGGACATCCACAGCGCCGCCTCGGCGGCCTGCTTCTGGTGGGCGCAGCCCTTGGTCACCAGGGTCACGCTGCCGGTGAGGTTGGTGCCGGCCGGGGTCTTGGCCGTCTCGCCGGTGAACGCCGGCCAGGGGGCGAGGGCCCAGTCGCCGAAGGACTTGGTGAAGTTCTGCACCATGCCGGCCATCTGCCAGGTCGATATCTGCCGGGTCGCGGTGCCGCCGTTGTCGTAGTTGCGCTGCACGGCCGCGTAGTCCGCGAAGGACAGCTTGGAATTGAGGTCGTTGTCGATGATCTCCTGGATCACCTTGGCGGCCTTGAGCGTGCCCTCGTCCTGGAAGTTCACCTTCCAGGAGTTGCCGTCGATCGCGTACCAGTGCGCCCCGGCCTGCATCGCGAGCACCTCCAGGGTGCTCGGGTCCTCACCGGCGAAGTTGGTGAGCTTCACTCCGTGCTTCTTCAGCTCCTTGCCCGCGGCGACGAACTCGTCCCAGGTCTTCGGGGCCTCGATGCCGTACTTCCGGAAGAGGTCGGTGCGGTAGATCGTGAAGTTCGGCGCGGAGCTGGTCGGCACGCCGTACGTCTTGCCCTGCACCTGCGCGCTCGCCCAGGAACCGGCGTTGAACTTGTCCTCGCTGGAGTCGACGTACTGGCCGATGTCGGCGAGCGCGTCCTGCGAGACCCAGCTCGTGACGTACTCGGCCGTGTTCTGCACCAGGCAGGGCGCGTTGCCGGCCTTCACCGCGTTGGTCAGCTGCTTCTGCATGGTCAGTTGGTCGGTGACCTTCGTGTACTTCAGCCGGACGTCCTTGTGGGAGGCGTTGAACGCCTTGACGACGGCCTCCTGTCCGTTGGCCCAGCCCCAGAAGGGGAGGGTGACCGGGCCCGAGTCGTCGGAGCCCCCCGAGTCCGATCCTCCGCCGCACGCGGAGAGCAGACCTGTCAGCGCGAGTCCCGCTACGGCGGTGCGGGCGAACCTTCTCCGGCGGCTGGTGAAGTTCATCTGACCGTGTTCCTTCGGAAAGTAGGGCTCAGGCAGGGGAGGGGGTGACGGCTCGGTGTCGGCCGGGAACGGCGGCCGGAAATCCATCGGCTCGCGGTTGTGGGAGTTCGGCCAAGCGGAAGCTGTAGTAAGCGGTTGCTGGGACGGTAGGCCGACGGTCCTGTCCATAGCAAGAGGTGCGCGGCAATTTGTTACGCCGGTTTGTCCGCCGAGTAAGGGGCGGCCGCACGTCGCCGGTTGTCGTGCCCGGAGAGATCTGCCCAGGTCAGCGGCGAATTCTCAGGAAAAGGCGTCAGTGTGCGCGGCGGTGCCGGAGGTGTCTCAGTCGTCGTCAAAAACTTCGCGGAAAACGTTTACGAAACGATCTGCATCGGGACCGACAGGTCACCCACGCGGCGCGGGCGGCCGCACGGAGTTCCGTACGACGACATGGGTGCCCAGCACCAGATGGTCCCCGTCGATGCCCTTGCGGCGACCCCCGCCGCCCTCGCGCCGGTCGGCCACCGCACGCAGGGCGACCCGGCCCATCTCCTCGTACGGCACGTGCACGGTGGTGAGTTGGGGGGTCAGCTGGGAGGCCAGCGGGATGTCGTCGTAGCCGACGATCGAGACGTCCTCGGGCACCCGGAGGCCGGCCGCGCGCAGCGCCTGTGCCGCGCCCGCGGCGACCACGTCGGTGCCGGCCAGCACCGCCGTGAAGTCCAGGCCCTCGCGCAGGCTCTCCTCGACCGCCTCGTATCCGTGCTCGTCGTCGTAGGGGCCGTGCCGCACCATGCCCGGCTCGAAGGGCACGCCGTACGCCTCGAAGGCGCGCCTGGCGCCCTTCAACCGGCCCTGGGCGGTGGTGAGTTCGGCGTGGCCGGGCAGGACAAGGACCTTGCGGTGGCCGGCCGACAGGAGGTGGCTGGCCATCGCGTAGGCGCCGCCCTCGTTGTCGTAGTCGACCGTCGTCGCCGGCACGTCGCCCTCCAGGGGAGGCCGGCCGACCAGTACCAGGTGTGAGCCGGCCGCGTCCAGGGAGCGGGCGAAGCGGGCCATGCGCAGCTGGTACTCGTCGTAGTCGTAGGCGCCGCCGAGCAGGACCACCGCGGCCACGCCCTGCTGGCGCATCAGGTTCACCAGCGCGAGTTCCCGTTCGGGGTCGTCGCCGGTGGTGCCGACCAGGGAGAGCCAGCCGCGCAGGGTGGCGGCGCTCTCGACTCCCTTGGCGACATGGGCGAAGGCGGCGCCGGTGATGTTGTTGATGAGGATGGCGACCGTCGGCGTACCCCCGCCGGCGAGGGAGCGGGCGTGCGCGTTGGTGACGTAGTCCAGGTCACCGACCACCTTCATCACCCGGCGGCGCAGGTCCTCCGAGACGGGGTAGTTGCCCGACAGGACGCGCGACACGCTCGCGACCGAGACGCCCGCCTGTTCCGCCACATCGCGGATGGTGGCCCGTCCGGCGTCGCCCGTCGCCTTGCGCTGACTCACCGTTGCGGCTCCTTCACCGTTGCGGCCGACTCGCCCGAGGACCGGGAGGACCGGGAGGACCGGGAGGACCGGGAGGACGGCGCGCACCTCATGGACCCTGCCGGAGTCCGTGGGGCGTCTGCTGTTCCACGCCGGTACTGAAACCGTATCCCATTGTTTCCGGTTGTTTCCCCCGGGTGCCCGGGCCGGTCCGGGGCGCTCTCACGCGACCCTCGCCAGGTCCGCGTGGCGTACCTCGTGGGCCGGTGGCAGGCCCGCGACCAGGCGTTCCAGTTCCTCGACGACGATGCGGCCGAGGCGCTCCAGTTCGTTGCCGAGCGAGCCGGCGATGTGCGGGGTGAGGAAGACGTTGGGCAGCCGGTACAGCGGGGAATCCGCGGGCAGCGGCTCGGGTTCGGTGACGTCGAGGATCGCGTGCAGCCGGCCGGAGACCAGTTCGCCGGTGAGGGCGTCGGGGTCGATCAGGGCGCCCCGGGAGGTGTTCACGAGGACGCCGCCGTCCCGGATGAGGGCCAGCCGCCCGGCGTCGAGCATGCGGTAGGTCTCGGGGATGTCCGGGGCGTGCAGGCTCACGATGTCGCTCTGTCCGAGCAGGTCCTCCAGCGGCAGGAGTTCGGCGCCCAGGGCGGCGGCCTCGGCGGGACTGACGTAGGGGTCGTGCAGCAGGACCGAGAAGTCGAACGGCCGCAGCAGCTCCAGGAGTCGGCGGCCCACCCGGGAGGCGCCGATGACGCCGATCCGACGGCCGACGTTGCCCGTGGACGCCGTCTCGGCGGGCGTCAGGTAGGTGTGGTCGGCGCGGAAGCGCTCGCGGTGGGTGAAGGTGTCCTTCCCGGCGAGCAGAATCATCGCGAGGGTGTACTCCGCGACCGGCAGGGCGTTGCCGGTGACCGCGCTGGAGACGGTGATGCCGCGTTCCCACAGGGCCTCGCCGACCAGGGAGCGGACCGAGCCGGCGGCGTGCAGGACGGTACGCAGCCGGGGCGCGGTGGCGAGGACGCCGGTGTCGAGGCGGGGGCAGCCCCAGCCGGTGATCAGCACCTCCGCCCGGGCCAGGGCGTCCGCGGCGGCGGGATCGGTGAAGTCCCTTACGACGAGCGCGGGGTCGAGTTCGGCCGCCCCGGTCAGCCGGGTCATGAGTGGCGGGGGGAAGAGCAGGGGGAGGTGCACCGGATCCATGGCGAACACGGCCCTGGGTGGCTGAGGGCTGGGCATGTCTCTCCTGACGCACTGGGTGGAAACATTTTCAGAAAGCGTCTTCTACCGTAGGTCTGGCGGAGACGGGCGGTCAATCGGCAGGATGGGCAGGGGGGTCGGGCGAGGTCCGGTTCGGCCGGTGCTCGTGAGTGTCCGAAGTAAGGAAATCGCTTGCCGAGACTCCGGGGGCACCCATGGGAGCGCCGGGGAGCGCCGGGGTGGCCCTCGAGGTCGTAGGGAATCGTCTCGACAACCGGTTTCCGTGGTCAGTCGCCGGAACCCTGTCTCGTTCCTCGTTTGCTGCGCAGATCAGAGCGCGTGTCACCGGTTCCGCTCGACCGGTCGGTCCATGACGTCGAGGTTACACAAGCTTTTCGAAAGTTCGTCAAGGCTCTTGACGCGGTTTCCGGACAGGAAGAAGCTCTGCCCCACTGCTCGGCAACCGGTTGTCCAGAGTGAGCACCAGGTCGCTTGCTCGACCTCGGATCGAAATATCGAACAAGGTGAAGTGGGAGGTGGTGCGTTCATGCACCCTCGTGTCGGTGCTCCGATGGGCCGCCGCCGTTTCCTCGCCCTGTCGGCGGGAGGCGCCGCGGCCGGCGCGTCGGCGCTGAGCGGCTGCGCCCTGCAGGTGGCCGGTGCGGCGACCGGAGACGGGGAGAGCATCACGGTGATGGCCAAGCTCGACGACCTCGCCCCGGAGCTGATCCAGCAGGCCCAGAAGGAGCTCGGCGTCAGGATCACCGTGGTGCAGGACGACATCACCCGGCTGATCGCGATGCTCACCAGCGGCAACCCGCCGGACCTGGTGCGCGGTGTCGGTGCCCTGGACGCGCCGTTCTACGCGGCCCGGGGTGTCGCCGAGGACCTGGACCCGTACTTCGCCAAGTCCACCGTTCTCCGGGTCGAGGACCTCGACCCGGTCAACGACCTGTGGCGCTACGACGGCGCGGCCCAGGGCAAGGGCCCCCGCTACGGCATGGCGAAGGACTTCTCCCAGGACGCCATGTACTGGTACAACACAGCGCAGTTCGACCGGGCGGGCGTGGACTACCCCGCCGAGACCGAGCCGATCACGTACGAGGAGTGGCTGGAGAAGGCCGAGCGACTGGTCGAGCGGAAGAACGGCCAGACCACCGTCTACGGCGGCAGCTACAACGGCGTGAACATCGTCATCCTCCTGACGAACCTGGTCGCCGCCGCCGGAGGAAACATCTTCTCCGAGGACTTCACCCGGGTCGACTTCACCACCCCCGAGGCCCGCAGAGCCCTGACCTGGTACGTCGACTACGCCAGGGCCAGAGTCGGGCCGAGTCTCATCCAGCCCAACCCCGACGCCTGGGACGGGCCCACCTATGTCGCGAACCGGATGGCCATGTCGGGCAGCGGCTACTGGCTGGGCGGCATGATCAACGCCGAGCCGAAGATCGCGGAGGTGTCCCGCCTCGCCCCCGCCCCCGTCTTCGAGGGCTGCCCGCGGCTCAGCTCCTGCCAGGCGGGCACGGGCATGTGGATGCCGAAGAAGGCACGGAACAAGGACGCCGCCTGGCGGGTCTTCGAGTGGTTCTTCGGCGAGGGACCGGCCAAGGCCCGCGCGGCGGGCGGCTGGGGGATCCCGACGCTGAAGTCGCTGCGCCCGCTGATGCCGCGGAAGGAGGAGTACCAAAAACGCGTCCTCAAGGTGCAGGAGGCCGAGTTGAAGCACTTCTCGGTGACCCCGTTCACTCCCTACACCAAGTGGGACGCGCTCGAAGCCCTCCTCAACCAGGTCATGCCGGCCGCGATGAACGGCCACATCTCCGTCGACACCCTCGCGGGACGCCTCAACTCGTCGGTCAACGAACAGCTGAAGCGCGGTAAGGAGCAGGTGGGATGACAGTCAGTCAGATACCGGAGGCCGTGCGGCGGCCCCGGCCCGCCACCCGCACCGGTGCCATCCGCTCCGGCGATCTGCCCCGGACCTCCATGACGGCCCGCCGACACCGGGCGTTCTATCTGTTCACCTCGCCCTGGATCATCGGCTTCCTGCTGCTGACCGTCGGGCCGATGGCGTACGCGCTGTGGCTGAGCTTCACCACCTTCGACGGGATCTCCCCGCACTGGAGCTTCGTCGGGTTCGACAACTACCGTGAGCTGCTGTCCGATTCGGTGACATGGGACTCGCTGAGCCGGACCGGTGTGTTCGCCCTCACCTCGGTGCCGCTGTCGATCGTCGCGGGCCTCGGCCTCGCGGTCCTGGTCAACCGCCCGATCAGGGCCCGCGGACTGTGGCGCACCCTGCTCTATCTGCCGGCCGTGGTACCGCCGGTCGGCGCGGGCCTCGTCTTCAAGACGCTCTTCAACCGTGACTCCGGTGCCGCCAACGGCGTCCTCAACCTCGCCGGCATCGACGCCGTCGCCTGGCTGGACGACCCGTACGCCCGCTACGTGATCCTGATGGCCGTGCTGTGGGGAGCCGGAAACGTCATGATCATTTCCCTGGCCGGGCTTCAGGACGTGCCCCGAGAGCTGCACGAGGCGGCCCGGATCGACGGCGCGAGCGCCTGGCGGACCTTCCGCAGCATCACCGTGCCGCTGCTGTCGCCGGTGCTGCTGTTCCAGGCCGTGACCGGGATGATCGCCTCGGTGCAGACGATCATGCCGCTGTTGATCGCGCCCAACCCCACCCCCGCCGGCGTCACCGCGATCCCGCAGACCAACTACATGTACATGATGCACGTGTTCGCGGAGTACTTCGCGCTCGGCCGCTACGGCTACGCCTCCGCGCTGCTGTGGGTGCTCTTCGTCCTGATCCTCATCGCGACCGGTCTGATCTTCAAGCTCACATCCGGTGTGGTGTTCTACAACGTCGACCCGGAGGCGAAGAAGTGACCGCCACCACCGTGACCCCCAAGAACCTCGACCCCGCGGTCCGGGTGCGGGTGCGCGCGTCCCGCCTCGTCCTCTACACCGTCCTCGTCATGGTCACCGGCCTGCTGATCGGTCCCTTCGGCTGGCTGGTCATCACGGGTCTGAAGACCACGCCCGAACTCGCCGCCTCCCCGGTGCACTGGCTGCCCGACAAGATCCAGTGGCACAACTTCGCCGACGCCTTCACCGACATCGACTTCCTCGGATACGCCCGCAACTCCCTCATCATCGCCCTCATCTACGCCACCCTCGTCACCCTCAGCTCCGCCTGGGTCGGCTTCGGCTTCGCCCGTCTGGACGCCCCCGGCAAGAAGGTGCTGTTCGGCATCCTGCTCGGCTCGATGATGCTGCCGCAGATGATCACCCTCTTCCCGACCTACCTCATCTTCGCCAAGGTCGGCATGGTCGACACGTACTGGCCATGGGTGCTGTGGGGGCTGTCGGCGACCCCGTATCTGGTCTTCCTGTTCCGGCAGTTCTTCGCCGGGATGCCACGGGAGCTGGAGGAGGCCGCGATCGTCGACGGCTGCGGCTACACCGGGATCTTCTGGCGGATCTTCCTGCCGCAGTCCTGGCCGGTGCTGGCCGCGAGCTTCGTCATCGCCTTCACCTGGACCTGGGGCGACTTCATCGCCCCCATGCTGCTGCTGTCCAGCGACCGTACGACGCTCTCGGTCGCCATCATGACCTCCTACGTGACGGACGGCGGGCTGCCCGTCAACAACCTCGCGGCCGCCGGGTCCGTGATGTACGTCGTCCCGATCCTGCTGATCTTCCTGATCGCCCAACGCGGTTTCGTCGCCGGGATGTCCACGACCGGACTCAAGTAGTCCCTTCTCCAGATCTGTCGCAAGGAGTCACGTATGAACACGCCCCTGTCCCGCCGTACCGCCCTCCAGGCGGCGGGCGCCACCGTGCTCGCCGCCGGCCTCACCGACCTGACCGCGTCGTCGGCCCGGGCCGGCGACGCGGGCGCCCCCGTCGCGCCGAAGCGGGTGTCGTACCCCCCCCCCGCCGGCATGCCCACCAACACCAAACCTCGCCGAGGTCACCGACAAAACCATCGCCAATCACCGCGAGGGC
>NZ_JBFAGK010000001.1:154616-286875 GCF_040660135.1 Streptomyces sp. NPDC050997 | reverse complement strand
GGGGGGGGCCCCCCCGCGCCCCGCCCCCGCCCCCCCCCCCCCCCCCCCCCCGCGGCCCGGGCCCCCCCCCGCGGGCGCCCCCTTCGCGCCGAAGCTGGTGACGTACCCCCGACCCGCGGACATGCCCACGAACACCAGCTTCAAGGTGAGAGTCCGCACCGCCCCTCACGGCGAGTGGCGGACCCTGGACATCTGGCGGCCCCAGCTGGAGGAGATCAACGCCACGACCGGGTCCGGCAAGGTCCTCAACTCCTCGATGGTGTACTTCGACTTCCGGGGCTCCGTCGAGATCGAGGTGACCTACGTCAAGGGCGGCACCACCAAGGCCCGGGTGCGGCCGGACGCGCTGGGCGTCAAGCCCGAACTCCTCGGCGACACCCTGCGCTTCACCCTCGACGAGCCGCGTGACGTGGTCGTGCAGATCAACGACGAGATCTTCGACTGTCTGCACGTCATCACCAACCGCATCGACCCCCACCCGCCGTCCGCCGACGACCCGGACGTCCTCTACTTCGGCCCCGGCACCCACACTGTCACCGGAAACGTCCTCACCGTCCCCAGCGGCAAGACCGTGTACCTGGCGGGCGGCGCGGTCCTGAAGGCGCAGGTGTTCTTCAAGAACGTGGAGAAGGCCGCCCTCACCGGACACGGCATGCTCTCCGGCGGCCCCGGCGGTGTGCTGTGCGAGGGCAGCAAGAACATCCGCGTCGAGGACGTCATCATCATGAACCCGAACGGGTACGCGGGCACCTTCGGCGAGAGCGAGAACGTCCACGTCAAGAAGGCGCGTTCGTTCAGCTCGAAGGGCAACGGCGACGGCTTCGACGTCTTCTCCTCGACGGGGATCGTCTTCGACGGCTGCTTCATGCGCAACTCCGACGACTGCTTCGCCATCTACGCCCACCGCTGGGACTACTACGGCGACACCCGCGACATCACGATCCAGAACTGCACGCTGTGGGCGGACGTCGCGCACCCCATCAACGTCGGCACGCATGGCAACACCGACACGCCCGAGACGATCGAGAACCTGGTCTTCAGGAACCTCGACATCTGCGACCACCGCGAACCCCAGATGAACTACCAGGGCTGCATCGCCCTCAACGTCGGCGACTCCAACCTCCTGAGGAACGTGACGATCGAGAACGTACGGATCGAGGACTTCCGCTGGGGTCAGGTCATCTACATGAAGGTGATGTACAACACGAAGTACAACACCTCGGTGGGCCGCGGCATCGAGGACGTCTACGTCAAGAACCTCAGCTACACGGGCACCCACGCCAACCCGTCGCTGTTCCTCGGCTACGACGCCGAACACGCCATCTCCAACGTCACGTTCGAGAACCTGGTGCTCAACGGCCTGGTCGTCGCCGACTCGATGAAGAAGCCGACCTGGTACTACACCACCGACGCGATCCAGTGGTACGCCAACGAGCATGTGACGAACCTGAAGTTCCTCACCACCGCCGAGGCCGAGGCGGCCGCCGCGTCATGAGCACCCCAGCTCCGAGCCGCCGGGGCTTCCTCGGCGGCACGGCGGCCCTGCTGCTGGCGGCGGGCGCGAGCGGACTGCTCGCGCCCGGCACCGCCCGGGCCGCCGAACAGCACACCGCCTCCCGCGCCTTCACCCATCCCGGCCTGCTGCACAGCGCCGCCGACCTCGCACGGATGAGGACGGCGGTCGCCGCGAAGGAATCCCCGGTGTACGACGGCTACCTGGCGCTCGCGGCCCACGCGCGCTCCCAGCCGACGTACGCGATCCAGAACACCGGCCAGATCACCTCGTGGGGCCGCGGGCCGGGCAACTTCCAGAACCAGGCGGTCGCCGACTCGGCCGCCGCCTACCAGAACGCCCTGATGTGGTGCGCGGGCGGCAACCGCGCCCACGCCGACAAGGCCCGCGACATCCTCAACGCCTGGTCCGCCTCGCTCACCAAGGTCACCGGCGCGGACGGCCCGCTCGGCGCCGGACTCCAGGCCTTCAAGTTCGTCAACGCGGCCGAACTGCTGCGGCACGGCGACTACGACGGATGGACGGACCAGGACATCGCCCGCTGCGAGGCGTCCTTCCTGGACGTCTGGTATCCGGCCGTGTCCGGCTACATGCTGTACGCCAACGGCAACTGGGACCTGACAGCCCTTCAGACCATCCTCGCCATCGGTGTGTTCTGTGAGGAACCCACCCTCTTCGAGGACGCCCTGCGCTTCGCCGCCGCCGGAGCCGGCAACGGCAGCGTCGCCCACCGCGTCGTCACCGACGCGGGCCAGGGACAGGAGAGCGGCCGAGACCAGGGCCACGAGCAACTCGCGGTCGGTCTGACCGGCGACATCGCCCAGGTCGCCTGGAACCAGGGCGTCGACCTGTGGGGGTACGACAGCGAGCGGATCCTCGCGAACGTCGAGTACGCCGCCCGCTACAACCTCGGCGGCGAGGTCCCCTTCGTCCCGGACCTCGACCGCACCGGCAAGTACATCAAGAAGGCCGTCTCGGCCACCGGCCGCGGCACCCTGCCCCCGATCTACGAGATGGCCTACGCCCACTACGCCGGCGTACGCGGCCTCGACACCCCGTACACGAAGGCGGCCGTCTTCCGCGGCACCGGCGGGGCCCGCCTCGTCGAGGGCGGCAACGACGACCTGCCCAGCTGGGGCACCTTCGCCTACGCCGGCACGAAGCCCCCCACGCCGACCGTGCCCACGGCGCCCACCGGAGTCACGGCGGCCGGCGACGGCACGTCCGTCACCGTGGCCTGGCTGCCGTCCGCGTGGGCGAGCACGTACACCGTCCGCCGGGCCACCCGCCCCGAGGGACCGTACGAGCGACTCGCCGCCGGCCTCGACAAACCCACGTACACGGACCGCCAGGGGCACGCGGGCCGGACGTACCACTACACGGTCAGCGCCGCCAACTCCCGGGGAACCAGCGGCGATTCCAGCCCGGCCGCCGCCACCGCCGGACTCCCGGAGCCCTGGTCCACCCGGGACCTCGGGGACGTACGCATCCCCGGATCCGCGGTCTTCGACGGTGAGCGGTTCCTGCTGGAGGCGTCCGGTACCGCCGACACCTACCGCGTCGCCCATCTCCCGCTGCGCGGCGACGGCACGGTCACCGCGCGGATCGTGTGGCCGCTCAGCTCGCAGTACTCCAAGATCGGCGTCACCGTCCGCGCCTCCCTCGACGCGGCTGCGGCACACGCCGCCATGCTGGTCCAGGGGCTGCCGCTGCACACCTGGAGCGGGGTGTGGTCGGTACGGCCCGCCGCGGGAGCGGAGATCTCCGGCACCGGCAGCACTCCCGTGCCGCCCACCCAGCAACAGACCATCACCACCTCCGCCGCCTTCCCGATCAGCGGCCTGGGCGCACTTCCCGAGTCGGCGACCCCGATCGAGGCGCCGTACGTGGAGGGCGCGGGCGACGGCTACCGGCTGCGCGCGCCCTACTGGGTACGGGTGACCCGCAGGGGCCGCCGCTGTACCGGCGCCATCTCCCCGGACGGCATCCGCTGGACCGAAGTCGGCACCACCGAGGTCGCGTTGGGGCACACCGCGTACGCCGGTCTGGTCCTCACCTCCTGTCTCGGCGTCGACGAGGAGTACGCGGACACCGGAACCGGCGCCTTCGACAACGTCAGCGTGACGTCGACGTCCGGCGAGGTCTGGTCCGTACCGAAACCCGCCCGCACCGCCGGTGACCTGAAGGCGACCGGCGGGGCAGACGCCGTCGAGCTCGCCTGGACCGACCCTGATCTCAGCGCCCGCTACCAGGTGCTGCGCGCCACCACCGTCGGCGGCCCGTACCGGACCCTCGCGACCGGCGTCGGCCCGGTCGGGTCCGGAACCCGTATCCGGTACGCGGACGCCACCGGCACCCCCGGGACGACGTACCGCTACGCCGTCGCGAAGACCAACACCGCCGGACGCGGCCCGCTCTCACAACCCGCGGCGGACGTCATGCCCTCGCCGTCCACGCCCCAACTCACCTCCGCCACCACGGCGTTCGCCAACCAAGGTGTCGCGTTCCGGCATCTGCTGCGCGCCTCCCACCAGCCGATCCGGTTCGCCGCGAGCGGCCTGCCCGACGGACTGCGCGTCGACAGGCGCACCGGCCTGATCTCCGGAACCCCCACCCGGAGCGGCGAGTTCACCGTCACGACCGGCGCGGGCAACGCGGCCGGCGACACCACCGGCACACTCACCCTCACGGTCGGCACACCACCGCCCGCCCCCTGGACGTACCAAGACCTCGGTGACGTGGTCCTCGACGACCGGGACTTCGGGACGCTCGGCGTGGTCGCCGTCCGCACCCCCGGCAGCACCGCCCACCAGGACGGAACCTTCGTGGTCCGGGGCGCCGGAACCGACCTCACCGTCAACAACCAGGGAATGACAGGGCAGTTCGTCCGCCGGCCCGTCACCGGCGACTGCACCGTCACCGCCCGGCTGGTCTCCCGCACCGGAGCCACCGCCGACCGGGTGGGGCTGCTGATGGCCAAGTCACTGTCACCCTTCGACCAGGCGGCCGGAGTGATCGTCACCGGCGGGACGACCGCGCAGCTGATGCTGCGGCCCACCGTGGCCGGCGCCTCCGCCTTCTCCGGCGCCGCCACCGTGGCGCTGCCCCTGCTGCTGCGGCTGAAGCGCACCGGGACCGCCTTCGCCGCGGCCGTCTCCACCGACGACGGTGCCACCTGGACCCCCCTCGCCTCCGGGCAGATCCCCGGGTTCGGTGACGCCGGCTACCACGTGGGCCTCGTGGTCTGCTCCCGCGACCCCCTGGCCCTCGCCACCACCGAGTTCGACGAGGTGAGCGTCAACCCCGACTGATCCCCCACGGATTGGAGTCACACCACATGAGCCGCACATCCCCCCACCGGCACGTCCAGGAAACCGAGTTGAGTCGCCGCGGTCTGTTCAGGACCGCCGGCGGTCTCACCGCCGCACTCGCGCTGGGCACCACCTTCGCCGCCACCGCGGCGGACGCCGCGCCCTCCGCCTACACCCACCCCGGCATGCTGCACAACGCCGGCGACATCAACCGCGCCAAGGTCAGGGTCGCCGCGGGCACCGACCCCTGGCTGTCCGGCTGGAACAAGCTGACCGCCAACTCCCACTCCCAGTCCACCTGGACGCCGCGGGCGACGGCGACCATCATCCGCGGCGGCACCGGGCAGAACTACAGCCTCCTCTACAACGACATCGCCGCCGCCTACCAGAACGCCCTGCGCTGGCGGGTCGGCGGCACCGAGGCCAACGCCCAGTGCGCCGCCAGGATCCTCAACGCCTGGGCCACCACCCTGACTTCGGTCACCGGCAACGCGGACCGCTTCCTCGCCGCCGGGATCTACGGCTGGCAGTTCGCCAACGCCGCCGAACTCATGCGGGACTACTCCGCGTTCGACCTCGCCGCCTTCCAGGAGATGATGGCCAAGGTCTTCTACCCCCTGAACAACCAGTTCCTGACCGGCCACAACGACGCCTGCATCACCAACTACTGGGCGAACTGGGACCTGTGCAACATGGCCTCGGTCCTGGCCATCGGGATCCTCAACGAGGACTCCGCCAAGTACGACCAGGCCGTCACCTACTTCAAGTCCGGCGCGGGCAACGGCTCCATCGCGCACGCCGTCCCCTACCTGTACACGGACGCGGACGGCTACGCGCTCGGCCAGTGGCAGGAGTCCGGCCGCGACCAGGGGCACACCATGATGGGCATGGGCCAGATGGGCGCGATCTGCGAGATGGCCTGGAACCAGGGCGACGACCTCTACTCGTACGACAGCCGTCGCTTCATGAAGGCCGCCCAGTACGTCGCCAAGTACAACCTGACCATGGACGTGCCCTACACCACCTACACCTGGGGCACCGGACAGAGCTGCGCCCAGTCCTCCCAGACGGTGATCTCCTCCGCCTCGCGCGGCCAGGTCCGCCCGGTGTGGGCGATGCTCCACTACCACTACAACCGGCGAGTGGGCCTGGACGACAAGTACATCTCCCAGATGTGCTTCTCGATCGCCCCCGAGGGCGGGGGAGGCGACTACGGCAGTGACAGCGGCGGCTACGACCAGCTCGGATTCGGCACGCTGATGTTCGCGAAGTAGCCGGGGCGGGGAGTACGCGACTGTGCGTGTCGTGTACTCCCCGTAGCCGTGTCCCCCGAACAGCCCTGGAACCGCCCTCGCGGGCCGGAATACCCGGCACACCTGTGGTGCTCTGATGTTCACGGTGCATGAGCGCGGCACGGAGGCTGGTGGGCGGATGACGGCAGCGGACCAGACGGACCCAGTGGTCAGGACGCCGTACGGGGCCGTCCGCGGCCGGCACGAAAGCGGCGTCGCGGTGTTCCGGGGCATCCCGTACGCGGCCCCGCCCTTCGGACCCCGGCGGTTTCGGCCGCCCGTGGAGCCCGAGCCCTGGGACGGCGTGCGCGACGCGGGCGCCTTCGGGTCGACGGCACCGAAACCGCCGTACTCGGACGCCTTCGCGCAGTACCTGTCCGACCCGGTGGTGCCGGGCGACGACTGCCTCAACCTGAACGTGTGGACACCCGAGCCCGGCCCCGGGGCCCGGCTCCCGGTGTTCGTGTGGCTGCACGGCGGCGCCCTGACCCGGGGCTCGTCGGCCGTGCCCGTGTACGACGGGCACGCCTTCGCCCGCGACGGCGTCGTCCTCGTGTCGGTGAACTACCGGCTCGGAGTCGAGGGCTACGGCCTCTTCCCGGGCGTCCCCGCCAACCCCGGCCTGCGCGACCAGCTCGCCGCACTGCACTGGGTGCGCGAGTCGATCGCGGCCTTCGGCGGCGACCCCGACCGGGTCACCCTGGGCGGCCAGTCCGCCGGGGCGATCAGCACCGGCGCCCTGCTTGCGGCCCCGCAGGCCCAGGGACTGTTCCGGCGGGCCGTCCTGCAGAGCGGGCCGCCCGAGGCGAGCGACCGCGACAAGGTACGGCGGATGGTGCGCCGCATGGCGACCCGGCTGAGGATCCCCGCCACCGCCGCCGCCTTCGCCGAGGTGGACCGCGAGCTGCTGCTGCGCACCCAGGCCGAGGTGGGCAGGCGCAGCAGCCCGGTGCTCGGCGGATCCGCCTTCGGGATCGTCGTCGACGGCGACCTCGTGCCGAGCGACCCCCTCGCCGCCCTCGTCGAGGGCGACGTGGCACCGGATGTCGACCTCATGATGGGCTGGACCCGCGACGAGTACCGGCTGTGGCTGGTCCCGGGCGGGCTCCTGGAGCGCGTCGACCGGCTCGGCACGGTCGCGCTGGCCGGCGCCATGGCCCGCTGTCACTGCGGCCCCGAGGTGCCCCGCGGCTACCGCACCCTGCACCCCGAGGCCCGCCCCGCCGAGATCGTCGGCCAGATGGTCACCGACCACCTGCTGCGTCTCCCGCTGCACCGCCTGGCCGACGCCCGCCCCGACCACGCGTACGTCTACGAGTTCGCCTGGCCCTCCCTGCTGCCCGACCTCGGCTCCTGCCACGCCCTGGAGCTGGGTTTCGTCTTCGACACCGGGGAGAGCCCCGAGTCCGCCAAGCTCGCCGGCCAGGGTGCTCCGCAGGACCTGGCCGACGCCATGCACGGGGCGTGGGTGCGCTTCGCCACCGACGGGGACCCGGGCTGGCAGCGCTGGGACGACTCCCACCCGGTACACGTCTTCGGCGACGGCGAACCGCACACGGCCCACGGCCCACGCGACATGGAGCTCGCGGTGTGGACGGCGGACGCGAGGATCCGAGCGGCGGCCCCGCTGACGGCCTTGGACGTGAACCCGGCGGTAGACCCGGAGACGGAACCGGAGACGGACGTGGAGGCAGAGTCGGACGTGGAGTCGGCGCTGGAGGCCGCCGAGCACGGCCTGTCCGCGCGGCTCGCGCCGATGCGGGAGATGGCCGCCCGGAGCACGGCCGCCGCGCGGAGCGCCGAGCTGCGGTCGGCGGTACGGCGACTGCGGCTGCCCGGGTCGGTACGGCGCTCCTGAGCCGGGCCGGTGCCCTGGCGGGGAGGGGGCGCCGGGCCCCGCTGGGGGCGGGAATCGTCCCGCCCCATGCCTCCCCGTCCCGGCAGGCAGTCCCGCCCCAGGCCGCCCCTGCCTGCGGCAGTCCCGCCCCCGGCCGCCCTGCCCGCCGGGACGGGGAGGTGGTGAGGGTCTGGCTGTCCCCTGCCTGTCGGGGGTGGGGGAGCGGTCATGGCCCCGGTCGTCCTTGCCTGCGGGGGTGGGGAGGTGGTGAGGGTCTGGCTGTCCCCTGCCTGTCGGGGGTGGGGGAGCGGTCATGGCCCCGGTCGCCCCTGCCTGCCGGGGTGGGGAGGTGGTGAGGGTCTGGCTGTCCCCAGCCTGTCGGGGCAGGGGGAGCGGTCATGGCCCCCGGTCGCCCCTGCCCGCCGGGGGGCTCGGAGTGGTGAGGATTCCGGCTGTCCCCAACCTGTCGGGGGCGGGAAGTGGTCAGGCCCCCGGTCGCCCCCACCCGCCCGGGCCAGGGAAGCTGTCAGGCTCCCGGTCGCCCCCCACCCGGCCCAGGAAAGCGGTCATGACCCCGGTCGCTCTCATCCCGCCGATCCGGAAACGGTTCAGGAACCGGTTGTCGCCACCGAGTCCCGTACCACCACGTGTGTTCCCAGGAGCAGATGCTCGTCCGGCGTCTCGGCGGTGCGGCCGAGCGCGGTGCGGACGGCGAGGCGGCCCAGCTCCTCGTAGGGGACATGGACCGTCGTGAGCGCCGGGTGCAGGTCACGGGCGAACGGGATGTCGTCGTAGCCGGCCAGTGAGACGTCGCCCGGCACGGTCAGGCCCGCCTCGTGCAGCGCGGTCAGGGCGCCGGCCGCGACCATGTCGGTGGCGGCCACCACGGCCGTGAAGTCCGGCCCGTCCTTCAGCGCCCCGCGCATCAGACGGTGTCCCGCGTCGCGGGTGAAGTCGCCGTGCAGCAGCAGCGACGGGTCGGGTTCCAGGCCGCGGGCGCGGTGGGCGGCCAGATAGCCGCGCTCGCGGCCCTGCGCGGTGGTGTGGTCGGGCTTGCCGCCGAGGAACAGCACCCGCCGGTGACCCTGGGAGAGGACATGCGCGACCAGGGCGAAGGCGCCGCCCTCGTTGTCGTACTCGATGACGGTGACCGGCGCCCCCGAGCCCAGCGGCCCGCGGCCGCACAGCACCAGGCGCGAGCCCGCCGAGGCCAGCGAGTCGGCCATCCGGCGGGTGCGCTCGCGGTACTCGGCGGTGTCGGCCACGCCGCCGACCAGGATCACCGCGGCGGCCCGCTGGGCGCGCATCATCTCGACGAACTCCAGCTCGTGCTGGACGTCCCCCTCCGTGCTGCACACCAGACAGAGGTGCCCGAGCCGGGTCGCCTCGCGTTCCACACCGTGCGCCATGAGCGCGAACGACGGGCCGGTGATGTCCTCCAGCACGAACGCCAGCGTGGGCGTGCCGACGCCCGCCACCGCCTTGGCGCGCGCGTCCGCCACGTAGTCCAGGTCCCGGACCGCCCGCATCACCCGGGTGCGGGTCGCCGAACTCACCGGGTACACCCCGCCGAGCACCCGCGACACGGTGGACGCGGAGACCCCCGCGCGGGTCGCCACGTCCCGGATGGTGCTCCGCCCCGCGTCCTCGCTCTTTCTCGTCATCCTGCCTCGCCCCTCTCCCCGGGCCGTGTACGCCCACCCCTCGGGAACAGCGGCAACATGGATGGAAACCGGTTCCCGGACGGAGGCTAGCAGCGGGGACGGCGAAGGGGCAGGGCGTGGGGAAGGTCAGGTGGGAAGGCCGGCGTCACGCGGGCCGCAAGGCCTCCGCGAGCGACGTGATCGCCCGCGGCCCCACCCGGCAGCAGCCGCCGATCAGCCGGGCGCCCGACTCCCGCCAGCCCCTGACCTCCTCGGGAGCGAAGGTGGAGCGGCCGGACCAGGCGCGGGCCTCGGCGTCCCATGTCTCGCCGCTGTTGGGGTAGGCCACGACCGGCTTGTCGGTGACCCGGGCGGCGGTCTCGATCGCCCCGTCCACGTCCTGCGGGGCACAGCAGTTCACACCGACGGCGATCACCTCGTCCGCGTCGGCGGCCAGGGCGAACGCCTCCGCCAGCGGCTGTCCGGCCCGGGTGCGGTCGCCCGCGACGGAGTACGACAGCCAGGCCGGCACCCCGAGCCCGCGCACCGCCCGCAGCAGCGCCTCGGCCTCGTCGGCGTCGGGCACCGTCTCCAGCGCGAGGACGTCGGGGCCGGCGGCGGCCAGTACTTCCAGGCGGGGCCGGTGGAAGGCCTCCAGTTCGGCGACGCTCAGCCCGTACCGGCCCCGGTACTCGGAGCCGTCGGCGAGCATCGCGCCGTACGGGCCGACCGAGGCGGCCACCCACAGCGGCCGGGTCACGCCCTTCGCCCTCGCCCGCACCGCCGCCTCGCGCGCCGATGCCACACTCAGGCCGATGAGTTCGGTCGCCCGCCCACGCTCGATCCCGCGCTTCGCGAAGCCCTCGAAGGTGGCCTGGTAGCTGGCGGTGATCGCCACGTCCGCGCCCGCCAGGAAGTACCCGAGGTGCGCCTCGGTGATCGCCTCCGGCCGCTCGGCGAGCAACCGTGCCGACCACAGCTCGTCGCTGAGATCGTGCCCGGCGGACTCCAGCTGGTTGGACATGCCGCCGTCGAGGACGACCGTCCCGGACGCGAGGGCAGCGGAGAGAGAGGTCGAGGCGTCGCTGGTCATGCCACAACGCTAGTGGATGGGGCCGCCTGCCCCAGCCCTACGTGGTTCGGTACGCCCGGAGAAAGGTCCGCACTCCCTCGACGACGAGTGGCCGGACGCGGGTGTCCTCCGCGGCGTTCGCGGAACCGAGCCTGTCCAGCGCGACGCCGAAGGTCAGCGCGATGAACTGGTCGGCCGCGAGTCGGGGGTCGGGGACGTCGAGCAGCCCGGCCGCGGCGAAGGCGGCGAACCGCTCGGCAAGTGCCTCGTCGGGGGTGTCGGCCATGGAGTTGTAGCCCTGGTGCGGCAGGTGGCCGGATTCCGCCCGGACCAGTCGTTGCAGCGTCGCGTACTCCGCCGAGCCGAGCATGTCGGTCGCGATGCGCATCGAGAACGTGACCAGTGCGTCCTCGAGGTCGGCGCCCTCGGTGAGGTCGGTGAGGGTCTCGTCGAGGGTGCGCCGGATCGTGGTGATCATCGACTGGCCGACGGCGTCGACGACTGCCTGCAGCAGCGTCTGCTTGTCGCCGAAGTAGTCGTAGACCGTCCGCTTGGACACCTCGGCCCGGGCGGCGACCGCGTCGACGCTGGACCGGTCGAAGCCGTCGGCGAGGAACAGTTCCCGGGCCGCCGAGAGGATGGCGGCCCGCTTCCGTGTGGAGCCCTCGCGCAGTGTCTTCGTGGTCGGCATGGGCACATCTTAACTGTCCTACACTGCACGGTGTAGTGTAATACTGGCTCGGGCGTGCCGCACTCGCTAAGCACCATGCACACCGCACACCGCACACCGCGCTCAGGGCCCCGCGCTCAGCGTGAACGGCCGCCGTGTCCGCGCCGGGCCCGGCAAGGCGGCAGCGCCACGCGTACGGCCGACCCCTTGCTCGCCCGGCAATGATGGAAAGGACGTCCATGACCACGACCGCGACTCTGGCTCCCCCGGTCCGTATGGGGAGAGCCGCTGTCTGGGCTCTCGGCTTGCTGGCAATCTCCACCGGTGCCCTGGAATCGGTGGTGGCGCCGACGCTCCCACTCCTGCAACGCGAGCTGGATATCAGTCCGTCCACAGGGGCGCTGCTCAACATCGTGCTCGCCATCACCGGCGTGCTCGTCACTCCGCTCGCAGGCAAGTTCGGCGACCGCTACGGCGGAAAACGAGTCCTGATCAGGCTGATGGCGGTGGTCTCGGTCGGCGGCCTGGTGTCCGCCCTGGCGCCCAACCTGCCCGTGCTGCTGCTCGGCCAGGTACTGCAGGGGGCGATGATCGGCGCGCTGCCGCTGTCGTTCATCGTGGTGCGCAAGCACCTCCCCGCGGGAGAGTCGAAGGTGGCCATCGGGCTGGTCAGCGGGATGTTCGTGGGGGGCTCGATGGTGGGACTGCTGGCGGCCGGGCCCGTGGCGGAAGCGCTCTCCCGACACTGGATGTTCGCGCTGCCGACGTTCGCGGTCATGGGGTTCACCCTGCTGGTGAACAGGCTGATGCCGGCTGATCAGCCGGGCCGGTCGGACGATGCCGGGATCGACTGGCCGGGCATGATTCTCCTGAGCGGGTTACTGGTCACGCTCATGCTCTCGCTCGCGGTGGCGCCCGACGCCGGCTCGCAGCCTCTCGTGCTCGTCGCCCTCCTCGTGCTTCTGGCCGCCTTCGTGGCCGGATGGATAGCCGTTGAACGTCGTTCGGCCGCGCCGCTGATCGATCTGAGCATGCTGGCGCGGCCTGTGATCTGGAAGTCGTGTGTGCTGACGTTCGTGATCTGCCTCGGCACCGCGACGGGGGTCTTTCTCGTTCCGCAGCTGCTCGACGTGTCCGGCGACGGGTACGGTTTCGGGTTCAGCGCCACCGAGATCGGCTTCGTCCTCCTGCCCGGCGCCGTGGCCGCGACGCTGGCAGGGCCGGCCGGTGGGCTCGGGGAGCGGCGTTTCGGCTCGCGTGCCGTGGCCGCTGCCGCGGTCCTCATCATGGCCACCGCCATGCTCGCCCTGTCAGTCGCACACACCGAGGTCTGGCACATCGTCGTGGGCAAGGCGCTCATCGCGCTTGCCAACGGCCTGTGCGTCACGGCCATGGTGACCAGCATCGCCTCTTCCGTCGATGAGAGCGACACCGGCATCGCCACCAGCCTGATCCTGGTGACGCGCGTGCTGGGCTCCGCCATGGGCGGAATGCTCGGTGGCGTGCTCCTTACCGCGGGGACCCCTTCCGGGTCGGATGTCCCGGCCGAATCGTCCTTCGTCACCGGCTTCGTCATAGCCGGCGTCGTCGCGGTGCTGGCCCTGCTTGTCGTCCGCACCATGAGCAAAGGAGTCAAGGAATGACCCGCACCGATCAGTTGAGGGACAGCCGTGTCACGCCGAGACGCAAGGTCCTGATATCCGGGGCCAGTATCGCGGGGCCCGCCCTCGCGTTCTGGCTGAACCGCTACGGATTCGCGGTCACGGTGGTCGAGAAGGCGAGCACACCTCGTGACGGTGGTTACCCCATCGACGTGCGCGGTACCGCACTCGAGGTCGTCCGGAGGATGGGAATCCTGCCGCGACTGCAGGACGCGCACATCGACCTGCGCCGGCTGACCTTCCTCGACGGGGACGGCGGCGAGGTGGCCTCGGTCAACCCGCACACCGTCACCGGCGGTGTCGCGGGACGGGACCTCGAGGTGCGGCGCGGGGATCTGACCGACGCTCTCCACACGGCGGTACGTGACGACGTGGAGTTCCTGTTCAACGACTCCATCGACACCCTCCACCAGTCCGGCCACGGCGTCGACGTCACCTTCCGCGGGGGCGGCAGGCGTACGTTCGACATGGTGTTCGGTGCGGACGGTCTGCACTCACGCACCCGCGAGTTCCTGTTCGGCCCAGAAGAGCAGTTCCACCGATACCTCGGCTACTGCTTCGCCGGATTCACCATGCGCAACACCTTCGGACTCTCCCACGAGCTCATGATGTGGAACACCCCGGGCAGGGCCGCGGCACTCTACGCCGTGGGGGACAACGACGACGTGCACGCCTTCCTCAACTTCGCCCACCCGGAACCGCCGTACGACGCGTTCCGGAACCCGGAAGCCCAACGGGACCTGGTCGCCGCGGTCTTCGCCGACGCGGGATGGGAGGTACCGGGCATGCTTGCCGCCATGCGCGACGCGGATGACCTGTTCTTCGACGCAGTCAGCCAGATCCGCATGCCCCGCTGGTCCAGCGGCAGGGTCGCGCTGGTGGGCGACGCCGCGTACGCGCCCTCGTTCCTCACCGGACAAGGCTCCAGCCTCGCGCTCGTCGGCGCGTACATGCTCGCCGGTTCCCTGGCCGACCGGGACCACACCGCGGGCTTCGCCGCCTACGAGCACAACACCCGTGAGTTTGTGACCGTGAACCAGGAGCAGGTCTGCGAGGGCGATGCCGCACTCTTCCCGACCACCGCTCGGGCCCTGGAACAGCGCAACGACATGCTGCGCAACCTCAGCGCCATGCCCTCCGCGGAGGGACGACCAGCCCATTCGGCCCTCACCCTGCCCGAATTCACGCCCATGACGTGAGCCCGCGCTGATCGCGGAGCGCCACTGCTCCAGGCCGACCAACTGGGCGCTCCGGATCCGCGAGTTCAGTAGCCGACCCTTTCCTCTGTGTCCACCAGATGAACAGGTCGCCCAGCATGTGGAATGCCGGGTACGATCACGTCCTCCCCTCTCCCCGCACCGTCCCCCTGGAACCGCCATGACCGCGCCCAACACCACCGATGCCACCGAGCCGGAACCGAGCGGACCGGCCGCCGCCCCCCGCCGCCGTACCTTCGGCCTGGGCGCCGCCACCGCCCTCGTGATGGGCAACATCATCGGCGGTGGCATCTTCGCGCTGCCCGCCACCGTCGCCCCCTACGGCGGAGTCAGCCTGGTCGCCTTCGTGGTCCTGTCCGTCGGCGCGGTGCTGCTCGCGCTGCTGTTCGGCAAGCTGGCCCGGCGCAGTCCGGTCACCGGCGGCCTGTACGTGTACCCGCGTGACGCCTTCGGCCCGTTCGCGGGCTTCCTGTCGGCGTGGTCGTACTGGACGATGTGCTGGGTCAGCATCGCCGCCCTCGCGGTCGCGGTCGTCGGGTACGTCGACGTTCTGATACCCCTGCACGGCAACCACACCCTGGAGGCGCTGGTCGCGCTCGCCGCGCTGTGGCTGCCCGCCGCCGCGAACTTCGCCGGCACCCGTTGGGTCGGCACGGTCCAAGTGGTCTCCACGATCCTGAAGTTCGTGCCGCTGCTGCTGGTCGCGACCGTCGGCCTGTTCTTCGTCGACGCCGACAACTTCGGTCCGTTCAGCGCCTCCGGCGACAGCGTCCCCGGCGCGCTCGCCGCCTCCGCCGCACTGCTCCTCTACAGCTTCCTCGGCGTCGAGTCGGCCGCCGTCAGCGCGGGTGAGGTGCGCGACCCCGAGCGCAACGTCGGCCGCGCGAGCGTCCTCGGCACGCTGGGCTCCGCCCTCGTCTACATCCTCGGCATCGTCGCCGTCTTCGGTCTCGTCCCGCACGACAAGCTGATCGACTCCGGCGCCCCCTTCGCCGATGCCGTGAACGCCATCACCGGCGGCACCTGGGGTGGCACCGCCATCTCCCTGGTCGCCGTCGCCTCGATCACCGGCTGCCTCAACGGCTGGATCCTGATGGCCGCGCAGATGCCGTACGCCGCCGCCCGCGACGGTCTCTTCCCGGCGCCGTTCGCGAAGGTCGGCAAGGGCGGGGTGCCCGGCTTCGGTGTATGGGCCTGCGCGGTCCTCGGCACGCTGCTCATCGCCCTCAACTACACGGCGGGCCCGGACACCACGTTCCGCGTCCTCGTCCTGATCACCACGTTCACGGGATGCGTGCCGTACCTCCTGTCGGCCGCCGCCCAGCTGTACTGGCTGGCCAGGGGCACCCGCGAACAGGTCCACCCGGCCGGCCTGGCCCGAGACCTGACCGTCGCCGCCCTCTCCTTCGCCTTCTCCTTCTGGCTGATCGCGGGCGCCGGTTACGCGGCCGTGTACCAGGGCGTGCTGTTCCTCTTCGCGGGGATCCCGGTGTATGTGTGGCTGCGTGGACGCCAGGTGACCGACAGTTAGCAGATGAGGGTGCGGGCGGCGATGTTGGTCGCGCCCGCTCAGCCGGCCGAAGTGTTCTGTGTCGCCTCGCGTGCCTCGGTGAAGGCTCGCTGCCTGAGGTTGCCGCCGAACAACTGAATCGTGGTGGCGGCCAGGATGTCATCCCTGCCGATGGTCCGCCCGTCCCCCCTGCGGGCGGACGGGGCCTGGAGGGAATCCTTGAGGAACGGGGGTGGGGCCGGTTCGTCCGACATCACTAGGGTGACCGTTCCGAAGCGTTTGACTCCGCCCTCGCGGACGACCATGGCCGCGTCCCGGGCGAGGTCCGTCAGGAACACGCTCGCGATTCCGTCCAGGTCGCGGACCATCGCCGGGACGGCCGTCGCCCCCTGGCTCCGCAGCAGCTTCTTGACCCCGGCCTCGAACCTGTGGGCGCCGACCACAGCACTCGGTTTGCGCGACCTGCTGCGCTTACGAGAAGGCACGATGACACCCTCGGCGTCGTACAGGACACCGGTCAGGCCTTGAAACGTCGGGCTGTGGTCGTACCACTTGGCCCCCACCTCGAGCTCGACGTTCCGGTCGATCGCTGAGAGAAGGTCCCCGGGAATCAGCTTCTTCCGGGCCTCCGCCGCCGCCGCTCTCCTCGCGCCGTCGATGATCTCCGTCAGCACTGTCCGCGTCACCGACGCGGCGGCCCACGCGGCCGACCGAGAGACGTGCATCGGGGTCACGTCCCTGAACACCGCTTTGACGAGAGACGGCTTGAACGGCGAGACGTCTATGACCGAGGCGGCCTCGGGACTGCTGCGCTCAGGGCGTGCGGGCTGCGCGGTCATCGGAAGAATCGCTCCCTGCTGTCGGAGTTGTCAGAGGCCCACACTTCACCACGCAGACCCGCTCTCCGCACGCCCTCGTACCGCGGCACCTGCGTCCCTCGTCCGGCTGTACCCCGTTCTTCTTAAGGGGCCTCCCCCTCGCTCATGCATTTGTGCGGGTCAGGCCGCAGGCTTCGGCACCTCCGCCTCTGCGGCACGGGCGAGGCGTTCGACCCAGTCCTGGTGATAGTGGTAGAGCGCACCGGGATGCTTACGCCCGAGCTCCTCGAGAAAGAAGGGGCCCTGCTGCGTTTCCTCGGTCAGTACGTGACAACCATTGTCCGTGGGCGTGATTACCCAGCCGTGGTACGCGCTCGAACCGGTTTCGTCGCCGTCGACTGTCGTCTCCCACGAGAGCCTGGTGAAGGGCTCGTACTCCGTCACGTGGAGAGTCATTGGAAATCCAACCGTCACCCGGCTGTACTTGGTTCCGAGCGCCAGTACCGACTCGCCGCTCAGGATCTTGACGTGATCTTCGGGAGGGAAGTAGCTCGACCAGTTCTCGGCGTCGACGAGCAGCTTCCATACCACTTCAGGCGGCGCCTTCACGTCGATATCGTTGAGCGCGTAGAGAGCTGACAACTTCGGGTCATACCGCTCGGGCCAATTCACCTTGTCATACATCGGCTATTTTTCCTTTCTGAGCAACTACGGCTCGATTTTCGCGAGCGGTCGCTACCTCGGCGAGCGCCGCGAGAAGGTTCTCGTGTGTGCGCCAAAAGACTTCAGGATCCTGCTTCGCCAATTCGATCCAGAGCGGGCCCTGCATCGTCTCTTCGGTCCAGAGGTGGCTCCCCTTCGGCGTGGGCGTGATGATCCAAGCGTGGTAGGCCCTGGATGCTTCTGACGTTGTGGGGTAACCACCCCAGGCGATACGCCTCACAGGTTGGAACTCCTGTACCGATGCGAAGACGTCCTGGCCGGCCAGGTTGGTTTCGAATCGAGTTCCGAGGCGCAGCGAGTCATGGCCGTCAAGCAGCTGGACATGTTCGACGCCTGGGTAGAAGGCGGGCCAGGTTTGGGGGTCTACGAGCAGGGACCAGATCGTTTCAGGAGAGGCCTCGACCTCGAGCTCGTTGGTGAAGTGGATCGGGGAGCGACTGGGGGCCAGGGCTTCTGGCCAATTTATTGCTTCAAACACGGAAATCTCCAGACCTTGGACCGCTCCCTGGCGGGGATGCCCGATCGAGGGAACGCACAAAAGAAGCACTGCTACTTCTCGATTTTGTGGCGTGCGGGAACTCCGCCGGTGCCCTCCTGTCCTGCGGACAGAATGCAATGCCCAACCGGTTCGTTCAGTTCAGAGTTCGCCGGGAACGGCAAACCGGTAGAACACGCCGCCGACCGGCTGGATGCCCATGAGCAGCCAGACCGCATTTTCGAAGTCGCGGGCTCGTGAGAGGTCTCCGACGCGCACCGGGTCGTAGCCGGCGTCGCGGATGAGCTGCTCGGTGACGTCGAGGGCTCCCTCGTCTGCGACGTACCAGTTGCTCGGCCGCACTCGCTGCTTGCGCACTTCGCCGTACAGGGCTCCGAAGTTCATGTTGAAGCTCTTGGCCACCGGGGCGTGGGTGAAGGACTTCACCTCCTCGGCGTATGACGGAAAGTTGCCATGACGTGCGGGCATGATGTTGGTCGCGTCGATCGCGATCTTCCCCTCGAGCCCTGTCACCTTGCTCAGGGCGTCCGAGATCTTCGCGCCGGGTACTGCGATCAGGACGGCGTCCGCGTCCGAGGCATCCCCGCCGTCACGGCCGAATTCTTCGACCTCGTGGCCTGCGGCCCGCCACAGGCCGGCCAGTCCTCCGCCGATCATTCCTCTTCCGATCGTGACGATCTTCATTTTGTGTCTTCCCTCAATTGAACGTTGACCTATGCCGGTTGAACGTGGATGACGCTTCACGCGCCGCTGACGGCCACCGAGTGTCTGACGGCGTCCAGACCGGCAGCGTGCGAAACAACGGGCTCGTATCCGAGGTCGGCTACGGCCTTGTCCGTCCGCAGGGTGCACTGCTGCCCGAGGAACCATCGAGCGGGAACGGGGACCTCGCGGGCGGCGGTCTCGGCGTCCAGATCGGGGATCGGGATATCGACGCCATGGATCTCGAACTGGGTCTCCAGGAACTCGCGCAGGGTGACGCGGTGCCGGTCAGTGACGAAGTAGGCCTGACCTGGTCGGCCACGCTGCCATCCGAGCATGAGTCCCTCGACGGCGTTCTCGACGAACGTGACGTCAGTTGTGTGCCGACCTCCGCCGATCCAAGCGAACTGCCCCGCCTTCGCCGCCGCTACCAAGCCTTCGACGAGGAAGCTGTCGGGACCCCAGACGAACCTCGGGCGAATCGACACCGTGGCGAAGTCCGGGGTATTCGCGTCGAGCACGATCTGCTCGGCCACGGCCTTCACCGCGCAGTAAGCGGCTTCCGAGTCGGGCCGCAGCGGCGTGGTCTCGTCGACGTCCACGAGCGGGGCACCGGCGAGGAGCGCGGCTTCGCTCCCGCAGTGGACGAACCGTGGAACCCGCGCGTAGCGGGCCGCGTCGACGGCGGCCTGGGTGCCGCGAACCGTCACCAGCTCATGACGCTCACGATCAGCGGTGACATCCGTCTCGGCAGCGAGGTGGAACACCACATCACTGCCCGTCAAATCGTTCCGCCACGTGGCCGGGTCGGTCAACTCGCCCCGCACGGGCTTCGCGCCCAGCGCCGAGACCTTCGCAGCCGATGTCTCACTTCGAACCAGAACACTCACCGAGTGCCCCTCGTCGAGGAGCCGACGTACCAGCACCTGCCCGATGAACCCCGAACCGCCGGTGACGAACACCTGTGCCATGAACCTCTCCTTCGCTCTGTGTGAGCCCCCCCTCGCCCGCCTTGAGCGAGAAGGTGTCGTGGATCAGAGCAATCAGGGACCCGGAGGTCTTCCCTCGACTCCACTCATGCTTCGAAGGTCTGCGATAGATTTTTTGGATGGCTTCTCTTCGGGCACTGGAATGTCTTGTCGCGGTCGCGGACTCCGGATCGATCACGCAGGCCGCACTGCTGCTGCATTCGTCGCAACCCGCCGTCTCTCATCAGCTCGCTTCGTTGGAACGCGAGACCCGAACGGTCCTGCTTCGCCGCGAGCCCCGGGGGGTCAAGCTCACTCCCGCAGGGCGTGCCGCCGTCGCGGATGCCAGGCGAGCGATCGAAGCGGCCGCCTCTGCGGTGAGGTCGGCACGTGCAGCGGGTCAAGCGGCCGGAGGGGTCCTGCGGTTGGCCTGTGCGCAGAGCCTCACGGTGCCGCTGCTCGCCGCGGTCATTCGCCAGTGGCATCGCCGCCACCCAGAGGTCGCGATCACGCTGCGCGAGTCCACGGCGATGGACGAGGCGCTCGGCCTCGTCGACTCCGACGAAGTCGACGTGGCAGTGCTGACCGCTCCCTCGGCCGGCCGCTTCACGATCACCGCCATCGCCGAGGAGGAGATCGTGCTGGCGGCACCCGCCGGCCACCTGCTGGCCGAGCAGTCGGCTGTACGCCTTGAGGACCTTGAAGGTGTGCCGCTCGTTCACTTCACACCGGACAACGGCCTCAGCGCCTGGCTCGACCAGTCCTTCGCCCGCGCCGGAGTCCACCCGGAGACGGTGATGAGGACATCGGTGACTGCGGCGGCACCACAGCTCGCGGCTGCCGGTCTGGGAATCGCCGTGTGCCCCGTGAGTGCGGTCAGCCAGGGCTTTCCGGGAGCAGTGCGCTCGTTCTCTCCGCGGTGGGTCAGGCAGCTGGTGGCGGTGACGTCCGCGGAACCGGATCCGCTCGTCGCACGGTTCATCGGCGACCTGCGCAGTCACGGCATGCGTGTGCCTCGCGGTGTGCGGACTCAGCTCGCACAGGACGGCCCCGGCACTTTGGCCGAGACACCACGACCGTCCTCCTGAGATTCGCCGCGCAGCCGACGAAGCCGACGACCAGGTCGAGCACGGCCGTGAACGTAGGGTTGCGCCGGTACTGCGGTTGGGGAGGGGACACACGTGGTCCCCGCATAGCCTTGGGACATGTCTGACACGGAGGACGTGGACGTCGAAGTCGCCGAGACCGATGTCGCAGAGGTCGATACCGACGGCCCCGAAGACGGCGTCGGCACCGAAGCCCTGGACGTGCTGGGGCCGTTCAGCGGGCCGGTCTTCCTGGCGCCTGTCACCCACAACCCCAAGAACGGCGTCACCGCCGGAGTCTGGGCCGTCACCGCCGGGGACCGCACGGCCGTCCTGAAGGTGCTCACCCGGACCAAGGGCACCACCGGCCACTGGGCGGCCTCCGACGACCCCCGGCACTGGAACTACTGGCGGCGCGAGGCCGACATCCATGTCTCGGGGCTCGCCCAGGTCTGGCGGCCGTACGGCATCCGGGCGCCCCGGCTGCTGGCCTGTGTGGAACGGGCGAACGGCGATGTGGCGCTGTGGTTGGAGCGGGTCGGGGGCGGGCCCGGCACCCGGTGGACAGTGGAACGGCACATCGAGCACGTCCGCCGCCTCGGTGCCGCGCAGGGGGCCGTCGGTGAGACGCTGGACCGGCCGTGGCTGTCCCGGCGGTTCCTGCGCGAGTACATCGCCGGTATGACACCGGGCCAGGAACTCCTCGACGACGACGAGGCATGGCGGCAGCCCCTGGTCCGGGAGCACTTCCCGGCCGGGCTGCGCCACGACATGGTGCGCCTCCACCACGACCGTGAGTGGTTCCTCCAGATCATGGAGTCCCTGCCACGAGCCTTCTGTCACCTCGACATGTGGCCCGCCAACGTCCGCTCCGACGGCCCCGACAGCGCCCTGTTCGACTGGGCGTTCGCCGGCGACGGCGCCCTCGGTGAGGACCTCGGGAACTACCTCCCCGACTCGGTCTTCGACCTGTTCGTCCCGGCGGCCCGCCTGCCCGGGTACGCGGCGGCGGCCTACGAGGCCTATCTGCACGGTCTGCGGGAGAGCGGCTGGAAGGGCGACGAGCACCTCGTACGTCTCGCGGTGTGCGCCTCCGCCGTCAAGTACGACTGGCTCACCACGGCGATGCTGGCCCGCGCGGGGGAGGCGCAGGTGGACTACGGCGGCAACCGCCCGGTGTCGGCCGAACTCCGTTACCGGGAACGGGGGTTGACGTTGGCATTCCTCGCGGACTGGGCGAGGGAGGCGCGTGCCCTGGCCCCACGGCTGGGATTCCCTCAGGCGCCGAGCGGCCGCTGAGACGCGCCGAGGCCCGCGCCGCCGGACGGGTTTTCGGTCGTGCGGGGTGCGCCGCTCGCCCCTCCGCCGTACGCGTCCTCACTCGTGCGCGGCGTGCCGCCCACCCCCGCGCGGCCCACCCCCGCCCCGGCCGCCCCTCCTGCGCAGGGTGGCGGGCAGCACGAGGCCGATGAGGAGCCCGACCGCCAGCACGTACGGCCACCAGCCGAGCCGGCTGCTCGCGGTGTTCGCCGTGCGTGGCTCGGCGGTCGGGATCCCGCCGGACGCGATGGTCCCCTTGCCGCTCGGCGTCGCGGTCGGGGTCGCGGCAACAGCGCTGAGCACGACGTCGTTCCCGTCGCCCCCCTGGTAGCTGATCCGGTACGTCGTGGCGGCGAGCCGGACCTTCGCCCCCTCCGCCAGCCCACGGAACGTCCCCGCGATCTTCGAGCGTCCCTCGTGGTCGAGCACCGTGATCTCACGCGCGGGATCCGACGTGCCACGCGCGAGATCCGACGTGCCACGCGCGGAACCCGAGCCCGCCGCCGACAGATCCAGCTCCCCGCCCAGCCGTACCGTGCCCGTCACCTTCAACGGCTCGTCCCGCAGGACCAGTTCGCCCCTCGCCCGCTGTGTGTAGCCGCCCGAGACGGTGATCCCGCCCGCGACGACGCCCTCGTTGGTGACGGCCCCCTTCACCGTGCCCTTGCCGGTCAGTGTGGTCGCCACCCGCAGTCCCGCCGTCCCGGTGTCCAGGCGCGCTCCGGAGGAGGTGAGCCGAATCGCCTTGCTGCGCACGAGAGTTGCCCCCTTCCGCAGGGCGAGCGTGCCCTTCGTGACCGTCGTCGTCCCGGTGTACGTCACCGCGGTCCCGGTGAGTGTGGTGGTGGCCGCGCCCGACTGGACCAACGCCCCGGCGCCGCCGACGTGCGACAGGGAGACCGCGGTCCTGGCGTTGCGCACGACGAGCGTCCCGTCGTTCACCACCCGGCGCCGTTCGGTGCCCGTCAGCAGCGAACCGTCCCCCTGCGCCGACCCGAGCCGCAGCACCGCCCCCTTCTCCACGGTCGTCGAGCCGTCGTAGTACTGCTCTGCCGCGAAGGTCACGTCGTTCCCGTGGGTCCCCGCGATCACGATGTCCCCGGCGCCGGGCGCGGACAGCGTGTCGTGGAACCTGCCGCCGCCGATCGGGGCGCCCAGCGTCACCGGGCCGTTGTAGTCGAAGGTGAGCTTCGAGCGGGAGCGTGCCGCCAGCAGGTTGATGTAGACGGTCTCGGCGGTGCCCGGCATGAAGATCCGGTGCGTGGTGCCGTCGCCCCACTGGACGTCGGCGCCCTTGATGTTGGTGCCGCGCTTGTTGACGTTCTTCCGCGCGGGCGTCCAGTTCAGGGCGGGGTCGCTCAGTGCGGGGTCGGTGTCGCCGCCCTGGTTCGACCAGCTGTACTGGCCGGTCAGCACGACCTTGCTGCCCGGCCGGGACTGGATGTTGATGTCGCTGCCGTACTCGCGCTGGTAGAAGTCCATGCCCATGGTGACCGTCTGTCCCAGCGGGGTGTCCACGGTCCAGGTGCCCTGGTTGAGGACCTTGCGCACGTTCGGCAGCGACGTCGCGAACTCGGGCCGTCCGGCGTTCACCTGCGTGCCGTTGTCGATCACCCCGGAGAAGCCGTGGGTGCCCGACAGGTCCCAGGTGCCCCAGAGGAACCGAGGCTGGGTGATCAGCCCGGAGCCGCTGATGGTGCCCAGGTTGTAGGCGCTGCGCAGAGACAGGCGCAGGGTGCCGTCGACCCTGATGTTGTCCTGGTTGAGCCGGAACGCGGGCGTGTCGTAGGGGAAGTGGCCGATCAGTCCGGCCGTCCCGCCGTTGCCGTACTGCAGGGTCGCGCCGCGCTCGACCGTGATCACCGGCGGGTCCGGGTCGGCCACGGTGACGTAGGGGTGGTTGCCGCCCGGCGTCGCCACCCGCTGTCGTTGCCGGGCCTTCGGCAACGTGAAGTCGCTGTCCCGGGTGAGGACGAGGGTCCCGCCGCCGCGCACGGTGAGCGTGCCCTCGCCGCGGAACACACCGTCGTACGTCGTCGTCCCCGATGGCACGGTGACGACCGTGTCGCCGGTGAGCGTCACGTCCCGGTCCGCGAGCACGTCGGCGGTGACATCGCGGGCTCCGGCCGCTGCCGCCGGGGGAACGGTGACGATCATGGCCACGGCCGCGAGGGCGCCGACGGCCGCTGCTGTCTTATGGGTATGGCTGCGCACGTACGGGAGACGGATCGCACCCCCGGCCGATAACAGAAAAAACAGAAGAAGCGGTTCCGGTGTCCGGGCGCCCGACAGAAAGCGATTTCCCCTTTCGCGTCCAACCCGTTGACCTCCTCCTTCCACACCCTTACCTTTTCGGCGTTCGTCATAACAAATGATGTTCGAAGTGTCGAACATCGCTCTCAGGCACCCCACCCCCGAGAGGCAGTCCGTATGAGCCGCGACAACGACCTGCCCGATACACCTGATACCGCCGACCCCCCTGATGGCCCCACAGCCTCCGAGATCCCCAGCCGCAGACTGCTGCTGAAGGGCGCCCTGGCCGCGGGCGTCCTGACGGCGGCCACCCCCGGTATCGCGCACGCCGCCCCGACCCCGAAGGCGGCTCGCGATCTGAACCCGCTCGTCCGCAACCGTGCCGACCCGCACATCCACCGTCACGCGGACGGCTTCTACTACTTCACGGCCACCGCCCCCGAGTACGACAGGATCATCCTGCGTCGCTCCCGCACCCTGAACGGGCTGGCGACCGCGGCCGAGTCCGTCATCTGGACCAAGCACACGACCGGTCCCATGGGCGCCCACATCTGGGCGCCGGAGATCCATCGCATCGGCGGCAAGTGGTACATCTACTTCGCCTCCGCGCCCGCCGAGAGCGTGTGGGACATCCGCATCTGGGTCCTGGAGAACGCGAGCCGCGACCCGTTCAGGGGAACCTGGGTGGAGCGGGGTCAGATCAAGACGGCCTGGGAGACCTTCTCCCTCGACGCCACCACCTTCACCCACCGCGGCAGCCGCTACCTCGCCTGGGCCCAGCACGAGCCCGGGCTGGACAACAACACGGCGCTGTGGCTGTCCAGGATGGCGAACCCATGGACCCTGACGGGTCCTCAGATCCGGCTCTCCACCCCGGAGTACGACTGGGAGACCATCGGCTACAAGGTCAACGAGGGGCCGTCGGTCATCGCCCGCAACGGCCGACTGTTCCTGTCGTACTCGGCCAGCGCCACCGACTGGCACTACTGCATGGGTCTGCTGACCGCCGACGCCGACAGTGACCTGATGAACCCGGCGAGCTGGTCCAAGTCGCCCACGCCCGTCTTCACCAGCAACGACACCACCAAGCAGTACGGCCCCGGCCACAACTGCTTCACGGTCGCCGAGGACGGGCGCAGTGATGTCCTCGTCTACCACGCCCGCCAGTACAAGGAGATCGTCGGCGACCCGCTGAACGACCCCAACCGCCACACCCGCGTCCAGAAGCTGGGCTGGAAGCGCGACGGCACCCCCGACTTCGGCATCCCCGTGGCGGACACGGCGACGGCCGCCTCAGCAGGCCCGGCCAAGGAGAGTGTCTGAGATGAGACGTGCGTACGCGGCCCTGCTCGCCCTGTGTCTGGCGCTGCTCGGCGCCCTCGCCACCGCGGGACCGGCCCAGGCCGCGCCCCAGACGGTCACCAACGGCACGCAGTTCACGGACGCTTCGGGCAACCCCGTACACGCCCACGGCGGCGGGGTCATCAAAGTCGGGAACTACTACTACTGGTTCGGCGAGAACCGCAACGCCGACAACACCTTCCGGTACGTGGACGCCTACCGCTCCACCGACCTGAAGAACTGGGAGTTCCGTAACCACGTCCTGACCCAGTCGAGCGCCTCGGAGCTGGCCACCGCCAACATCGAGCGGCCGAAGGTCATGTACAACGCGTCCACCGGCAAGTTCGTGATGTGGATGCACAAGGAGAACGGCACCGACTACAGCGAGGCCCGCGCCGCCGTCGCCGTGTCGAGCACCGTCGACGGCAACTACACCTGGCAGGGCAGCTTCCGCCCACTCGGCCAACACATGTCCCGCGACATCACGGTCTTCGTGGACACCGACGGGGCCGGCTACATGGTCTCCGCCGCCCGCGAGAACTACGACCTGCAGATCTACCGGCTCACCGCCGACTACACCGGCATCGCGAGCCTGGTCGCCGACCCCTGGCACGGCGGCCACCGGGAGGCACCCGCGCTCTTCAAGCGGGGCGGCGTCTACTTCATGCTCACTTCGGGCGCGACCGGCTGGAGCGCCAACCAGCAGCAGTACGCTACGGCGACCTCGCTGTCGGGGCCCTGGTCGGCGATGACCAACGTCGGCGACTCGACGACCTACGGCTCGCAGACCGCGTACGTCCTTCCCGTGCAGGGCAGTTCAGGCACCTCGTACCTCTACCTGGGCGACCGCTGGGGCAACTCCTTCGGCGGGATCGTCAACGACTCCCGGTACGTGTGGCTGCCGCTGAGCTTCCCGAGTTCCACCTCGATGTCCATGTCCTGGTCGCCGGAGGTCACCATCGACACGGCCGCGGGCACGATCAGCGGCACGAGCGCCACGTACAACACGCTGATCGCGCGGCACTCCGCCAAATGCGCCGACGTGACCAGTCAGTCGCTGTGGCCGGGTGCCGAGATCAAGCAGTACGACTGCAACGGCGGCGGCAACCAGAAGTACTGGTTCAAGTCCGTGGGCAGCGGCTACTACCAGCTGATGGTCCGGGGCAGCTCCCTGTGCGTGCAGGAGAACGCGAGCACGGTCACCCAGGAGAACTGTGACGCCTCGGCGACCGGCCAGCAGTGGTCGGTGACCACCACCGGCTCGTATGTGAACCTCAAGTCCCGTGCGACCGGGGAATGTCTGGACGTGAACGGCGCGTCCACCGCCAACTCCGCCGCGATCATCACGTACACATGCAACGGAGCCACCAACCAGCAGTGGACGCGCGGAACATGAGCGGTAGTCAGATCAGGCCAGCAGGTCGATCGCGTCGATCGCCGTCCCCGCACTGAGGAAGCCGGTCGTCCCCGAACCGCTCACCACGTCGATCTTCAGCACGTTGTACTGGCCGGTGTCGGTGAGCCAGGCACTCGCCGGAACGCTGTAGGTGAACGTGTGGTTGTTCCCCCGGTAGGACCCGTTGGTCAGCGACCGGGTGCTCGGCTGGGTGGGCGGCGAGGGGATGGCCGACGTCCAGGTGTCGTTGACGGTGACCAGCGGCCGGCCGTTGGCGTAGGCCGTCGTCACGCCGATCCGCAGGGTGTGCGCGGCGGCGGCCTGGGCGGCGGTCAGCTTGAAGTAGACGAGCAGACCGCTGTTGACGTCCTTCCAGAGGTAGCAGGGGAAGGCCGAGGTCTCGCTGCCGCCGCCGATCACCACATTGCCGGTCCAGGCGGCGGCCCGTACGTCGGAGGGGTGCGCGTACGTCATCAGGTCGGCGTTCTTGAAGCCGCTCGGCGTGCCGTTCCAGTCGTTGATGCGCCAGATCGCGCTCGCCGTGGACGGGTCGTTCGAGGACGGGATCGCGATCGAGTTGAGGGCCGTCGTGCCGCCCGCCGTGACCGTCACCGAGGCGGTGTGGACGGCGAGTTCACCCTTGAACACGGTGAGCGTGTACGCCCCCGGAAGGACGCCGGCAACGGAGAAGTAGCCGTCCGAGGCGCGGGCCGAACCCCAGTACTGCGCCGCCGAGTTGGCGAGCCCGACGGTGTACGCGTACGCCGTGTCGCGCCCGGTGATCCCGACGCCCGCGACCCGGCCCCGGCCACTCGCGCCGACGTAGCCGGAGATGCCGAGCGAGTCCGCCCAGGAGGTGGTCAGGGTGCCCGGGAACAGTGACGAGGAGGGGGCGCCGCCGTCCGTGAAGGCGATGACGTACGGACCCTGGAGGCCGAAGCGCTGGTCCTCGGTCTGGTTCTGGCCGTAGTACAGGATCTCGTACAGGCCGCCGCCGTCCGCGCTCTGGTGGCGCAGCAGCGAGCGGTAGAACGGACCGCCGGAGGCCTTCTCGTGGTTGCTGCGCACGATCCACAGGCCGACGCCGCCGGCGGCCCAGCCGATGTAGTCGTAGTCCATCACCCGCCGCTTCGAGAAGTGCTTGGAGCGGGTCTGGCCGTCGGACTTCGCGAACACGTCCGAGGCCTCGATGGTGCTGTTCGTGTACGTGTAGGAGTCGGGCTCGTCGTTGAGGAACAGGCCCTTCTTCACGCGCACGATGTAGCGGGTCGCGGAGACGGAGGTGTCCGCCTTGTTGGTCCACAGATAGACGTTGTTCTCGCCGCTGCGTGCCGCGTAGTAGTGCTTCAGCGTGCCGTACGCGACGGAGATCAGGATCGTCGAACCGGACTGCTTGACGCTGACGGTGGAGGTGCCGAGGCCGGACTCGACATGCGAGTTCATGCCGCCGTAGCCCTGGTACTCCACGCCCCGGTAGACCAGGGAGGTCAGGTCGCCGTTGGTCTTGCTGACCTTGAAGACGAGGTTGGCGCCGGTGTCGACGACATAGTTCGAGCCGTCGTCGGTGTAGCCGAAGGCCGCGGCGGACGCGCTCGTGGCGAGCGGTCCGGCGAGGGCGGCCGATCCGGCGGCAGCCGCGGTGCCGAGGACGAAGGCGCGGCGTCGGACCGGTCTGTTCGCGGATCCGGACATGTGGGGGTGCCTCCTTCGGGAGGTGGGGGGTGCGGATGATGGGCCAGGGTGGCAGTTGAATCGATTTCGCGAAAGGGCTTTCGCTCGCTGGGAGTTGGCGACCCTGTGAAATCCGCGCAAGGTCTAGAAAGCGCTTGCCAGGAGCGGTACGGTCCAGCCGCCAGGCCTTGTCGTCCCGTCGCGGAACTGTCGGAGGAGCCGTATGAGACGTTTCAACCTCGCCGTACTGGCGGCGCTGATACTGAGCGCCGGCCTGACCGCCGTACCGGCCCAGGCGCACGGCGGCCAGCGCCCCCTGGGCATCGACCACTGCACCGCCGACGCCTGCCACTTCGACGTCCCGCCCAGCACCTACGACGTCACGGTCCTCCTCGGCGACGCCGCCGGGTCGAGCACGAGCGTCAGCGGTGAGACCCGGCGCGCGCTGCTCCCCGAGACTCCGGTGCCGGCCGGCGAGCGGGCCGCACGCAGCTTCACCGTGAACGTCCGCACCCCCGAGGGCGAGCCGACCGGCCCCGCGGGCACCGCCGGCCTCGACCTCACGCTCGGCGGTTCGGCGCCGGCCCTCGCCGGCATCCGCGTCACCCCGGCCCGGCACACCCGCCAGATCTTCCTCGTCGGCGACTCCACGGTCTGCGACCAGCCCGCCGACCCCTACACCGGTTGGGGCCAGCAGCTGCCGCAGTACCTGGGCAGGGGCCTGTCAGTCGCCAACTACGCGGACTCCGGCGAGAGTACGGTGACGTATCTGGGGAACCCCCAGCTGTGGGCCACCGTCCAACCAGAGATCCGGCGCGGTGACCTGGTCCTCGTCCAGCTCGCCCACAACGACAAGACCACCGACGAGGCGACCTACCGGGCGAACCTGGAGACGCTGGTGGCGGGCGTACGGGAGAAGGGCGGCACGCCCGTCCTCGTCACCCCGATCGTGCGACGCTGGTTCAACGCCGACGGCACGCTGAACAACGACACCGCCCTCCTGGTCAACGGCCTCGGCGTGAACCATCCTGAGGTGGTCCGCTCGGTCGCCGCCGCTAAGGACGTGCCGCTGATCGACCTGACGGCGAGGACGAAGGCGGTCGTGGAGTCCCTGGGTGTCGAGGGCTCCAAGGCGCTGTACCTCTACAACGAGAAACGGGACAACACGCACACCTCCACCCATGGCGCCACGGTCTACGCGGGCCTGGTCCGCGACGCGCTCGTCGCGCAGCACCTGGTGCCGAAGCGCCTGGTACGGGTGGGATGAACGCCTGGGGCGCCCCGACCGGAACCGGGGTGCCCCAGGTTCGCCTTCTGTGAAGTACGCGTTCTGAGAAGCTCGCCTGCTGACGGCCCCCATCGGGCCCGGTGACACCGCCCCCCAGGTCATCCGTTCGTCTGGGGGGCCGGTCGCCGGAACACTTCGGCCGGTACCGAACCGAGCCGCGCCTACCGTGGCGGGCATGACCGCCTTCGCCACCCTGCACCACCACCCCGAGGAGCCACTGCTCCTCCCCAACGCCTGGGATCACGCCTCCGCGACGGCCCTGGCCGCCCAGGGCTTCCGTGCGATCGGCACGACGAGCCTCGCCGTCGCCGCGGCGGTCGGCCTGCCCGACGGGTCACCGGCCACCCGCGAGCACACCCTCCGACTCGCTCTGACGCTGGGCAGCGAGCCCTTCCTTCTCTCCGTCGACGCGGCGGACGGCTTCAGCGAGGACCCGGAGCGGGTGGCGGAGCTGGCGCGCGAGCTGTCCGTGGTCGGGGCGGCCGGCATCAACCTGGAGGACGGCCTGGGCCCGGTCACCCTGCACGCCCGGAAGATCGCCGCGGTGAAGTCCGCAGCCCCCGACCTCTTCGTGAACGCCCGCACGGACACGTACTGGCTGGGTGACGGTGGGCTCTCGGAGACGCTGACCCGCCTCGACGCCTACCAACAGGCGGGTGCCGACGGAGTGTTCGTCCCCGGCCTGACCGACCCGGCACAGATCGCCGCCCTCGTACGACGCCTCGACGCTCCCCTCAACATCCTCTACTCGCCCACCGGCGCGACCGTCCCCCACCTCGCCGCCCTCGGCGTACGCCGTGTCAGCCTCGGTTCGTTGCTGTACCGCAGGGCGTTGGGGGCGGTGCTGGAGACGCTGGGGGAGATCCGCGCGGGCCGGACCGTGCAAGGCGCGGCGCCGTCGTACGCCGAGGTCGAGGCGTGGTCAGCGAGTCCTGTGGACGGCCGGAAGCAGGGTCTCCACGAGCCGTTCGGCGAAGGCGAAGGGGTGCTCCGCGGCACCGAGGTGTCCTCCCGGGAACTCGACGAAGGGGCTCTCGGTCCGCTCGGCAATGAACTCGGCGGTGCGGTGCAGGAGTTGTCCTCGTGAGTCTGCCCCCGCGGCGAGGGTGAGACCTGGGGAAAGGGCTCCCAGGTCGGGGGTGTACGAGGTGAACGGCACCAGGACATGGGCGAGGAAGACGGCCATCGGCTGACCCAACTCCTCGTCACGGGAAAGGGGTTGCCCCTGGGGAAGCTCGCCCGCCTCCCGCCCCGCCAGCCCGGCGCCGAGCCGCGCGGCGGCGGCCTGGAGCCCCGCCGCACGATAGCTGTCGTACACGCTCCGGAACATGGCCTGCTGCCGGGCCCCGTCCGGCAGCACCCCCACACAGGGCGGCTCGTGCGCGACGACGTGCCGCAGCCGCTGCGGATGCCGGGCGAGCAGGTCCAGGGCGGCGATGGCGCCGGAGCTGGTGCCGAGAACGTAGGCCAACTCCCCGTCGGACAGGGTCTGTCCGAGCAGGCGGCACGCCCCGTCGCTCCATTCCTCCACCCGCTGGTCGTCGACGGACAGCCCGAGGCGGCCGTGACCGAGGCCGAGGGGGTCGTACGTGACGACGGTGAAGTGCTCGGCGAGCACGTCCGTCATCGCGTCGAGCCCCATGGGGTGCCCGGCGCCACCGGGGATGACCAACAGGACGGGCCCGCTGCCACGGACGTCGTGATGGAGCTGTTCCTCAGTCACGGCTCTTCTCCTCGCGAGGCCAGTGTTCGAGCGTGATGTGCAGGGCGTCGATCGCCCTGTCCCAGGACGTCTGCACGGCACGGGGGTGACCGAAGCCGCCGGTGGACTCCAGGGCGCAGTAGCCGTGGAAGGCGGCCCGCAACAGGCGTACGGCGTCGGTGAGATCGGGCTCGTCGAGGCCGTAGGCGCGCAGCATGCCGTAGGTGATCTCGGCGGTGCGATGCAGGGCGGGCGAGTCGGCGACGAGGGACTGGTCGATGCGGATCTGGGTGGCCGCGTAGCGCCCGGGGTGTTGAAGCGCGTAGTCCCGGTACGCCCCGGCGAAGGCGACGAGCGCGTCCTTCCCGGACCGTCCCGCGACGGCCACGGCGATCCGGTCGATCATCTCGCCGCCGGCCAGCAGGGCGAGCCGGGTGCGCAGGTCCTGGAGGTTCCTGACGTGCGAGTACAGGCTCGCGTCCTTCACGCCGAAGTGCCGGGCGAGCCCGGAGAGGCTGACGTGGTCGAAGCCGACCTCGTCGGCGAGATCGGCGGCGGCCGCGGTGATGCGGTCGGGGGTGAGGCCGGCTCGGGGCATGGGTACCTCGGGACTGGATGATTTCCTAGGGCCTCTAGGTTACGTCCTGGGGGTCCTTTTGCGGGCCCATTTCCTGAGGTGTACGGCTGAGGGCGCCCGCGGCGGTGTGCAGGAAGGAGGTGAGTTCCCGGACGAGGGTGGTGGGCCGGCGGCGGTGCACGATGCTGATCTCGCGGGCCGGGGTGAGCCCGCGCAGACTGTGGACCGAGACCCGGGAGCGGTCGGCGCCGGCGAGCAGGCTCTCGGGGACGAGCGCGACCCCCAGCCCGGCACCGACCAGCGCCAGGATGACCTGGTAGTCGGCGGACGCGTAGGCGACGTGGGGCTCGATGCCTGCCTGTCGGGCTAGCGTTTCCAGACAGGTCCTGTTCGGGATGCCCGGTGCACCGGAGATCCACGTCTCGTTCTTGAGCCGGCCGAGGCTGATGCCGCGGGGTGCGGCGTTCTCGGCGAGCCGGTGGTCGACGGGCAGCACCAGTCGAAGCGGGTCGTCGAGCAGCGGCTGTCGGTCGAGCCCCGGATGCGGGGTGGGTGCCACACCGGGGTAGCGATGGGTGATCAGCACGTCGAGATCGTCCGACGTCACCAGTCCGTAGCCGTCGGGTGGTTCGATGTCGACAAGCGACAACTCGGCCCGGGGATACCGGCGTTGGAGCGCGGCCAGCGCCGTCGGCACCAGTACCTGCGCCGCGGTGGCGAAGGAGCCCAGCGCGAGACGCTGCGGCTGAGCCCCCATCGCGGCGTCGACAGCGGCGCGCGCCTGCCGTAGCTCTCCGATCACACGCTCCGCGTGCTCCACCAGGACGGCGCCGACCGGGGTCAGGGTGACGCCGGTCGGGCGGCGTTCCAGCAGACGGGTGCCGAGCTCCGTTTCCAGCTTGGAGATCTGCTGCGAGAGCGCCGAGGGTGTGAAGGACAGATTGCGCGCCGCCTCGGCGATGGACGCGGCGTGTGCCACCTCCATCAGGACCCGCAGGCGGTTGACATTCAGCTCTCGTGCCATGTGCTCATCGTAAGCATCACTAACGGCGGCTTACCGATCGTCGCTGGCGCTAATGGGGGTGCCGATGAAGCATGGACTCCATGAAGAGTCCGACCCACATGCTTTCGGCCACCGATGTCCGCGCGGCCGCCGACAGGATCCGTCCCTACGCCCGTCGTACTCCGCTGCTGGACCTGGAGATCGACGACCGGCGCGTCCTGCTGAAGCTGGAGTACCTCCAGCGCAGTGGCTCGTTCAAGCTGCGCGGCGCGCTCAACGCGATGCTCTCCGGTCCTCTGGACGACCACGTCGTGGCCGCGTCCGGCGGCAACCACGGCCTGGCGGTCGCGACGGCCGCGTCGCTGCTCGGCGTGTCCGCGACGGTCTATGTGCCCGAGACGGTTCCGGCGGCGAAGGCCCGCCGCATCGAGGCCGCCGGTGCGCGGCTGGTGCGGCACGGCGCCACCTTCGCCGAGGCCGCCTCGGCGGCGTCGGATGCCGCGGCGGGGCCGGGATGTCGGTTCCTCCACCCCTATGACGATCCGGCCGTCGTCGCGGGGCAGGGCACCGTGGCGGCCGAGATCGTGGCCGACGCGCCCGGTGTCGACACGATCGCGGCGGCGGCCGGCGGTGGTGGGCTGGCGGCCGGTACGGCACTCGCGAGTGCCGGGCGTCGTGTCGTCGCCGTCGAACCGGAGCACTGCCGCTGCCTGCACGACGCGCTCGCCGCGGGAGAGCCGGTGGACTCGGCCGTGGACTCCGTCGCCGCCTCCGCGACCGGCGCGAGCCGGGTCGGCGAGATCCCCTTCGCCGTCCTGGCCGCACACGATGTGTCGTCCGTGCTGGTCGACGATGAGCAGATCATGCGGGCCCGCGACCGGCTGTGGGAGGAGTGCCGGATCGCGGTCGAACCGGCCGCGGCCGTCCCGTTCGCCGCGTGGCTGGCCGGCCGGGTCCCCGGGGACCTGCCGTGCCTGATCGTCTGCGGCGCGAACGCCGACTGGGCCCCCGAGTGACGGCACAGGCGCCACGCCGGGGGTGACGGTAAGGACCCCACCGGCTTCTTGCAATTACCCGCAACTACCCGCAATAGCAAGGTGATTGCGAGAAGCCGGAGGGGTGGCCCGGAGCCCGGTGCGGGGAAGAGGCGTCAGCCGATGGGTGCGTACACGACCCCCAGCTTGTCGATCTCGTCGCCCGCACGGCCGGTGAAACCGACGATCTGCCGACCTGACGGGGCCGTGAACGTCTTCGTGTCCGTGGTCGGTGTACCGGAGGCCAGGGAGCGGCCCTTGTCCGTGGTGAAGGCCGCCGAGAAGATCCGGGTTTGGCTGTCCTTCTGGCCCTGGGTCAGCTTCACCGAGGTGAGGTGCTCGCCGGAGGCGAGGGTCAGGGACGTCGCGGTGCCGCCCGTGCCGCCGTGCGTGAGGACCGTACCGCCGTCGAGCGTGAGGGACAGCGCGTCGAGGCGGGAACCGCCGCGCAGGGTCAGGGTGCGGGGGGAGGGGGCCGCGGGCAGCTCGTCGGAGTCGTTGAACGCCGTGCCGTGCGGGCCGCCGAAGAAGTCGCTCGCGCTCAACGACGAGTTGAGGGTGTAGGAGAAGTCGACCGTGTGCGGGAAGTGGTCCGACAGGTTGCCGCCGGCCGAGTCGAGGAACGACGCCCACTCGTTGTTGTAGCGCGTGGCCGAGAGCGAGAACAGCTTGCTGCCGCGGTAGAGGACCTTGTCCACCACCTCGCAGCCGTTGGTCGGTGCCGTGGTCGGGCACAGCAGCGCGTCCGCGCCCTGCGTCGGCCGGGTACCGCCCTTCGCCAGCTGCACCCACGCGTCGGTCAGACCGTTCTCGTCGGCCAGCGTGCGGATGTTGTCACCGGCGCGGGTGTACCGGGTGTTCGTGTCGCCCATGACGATCACCGCGTTGCCGGCGGAGTTGGCCTGGATGAAGTCGGACAGTTGCTCCACGTTGGCCCGGCGGGCGGCCAGCGCGTCGTCCGTGTCGTCCGCGTTGGTGTGGACGTTGTAGAGGTCCACGAAGACGCCCTCGGCGAGCCGCACCCGCGCCAGCGAAAAGCCCTTCGGAGTCAGGCAGTTGGTGCCGGTGCAGTTGTTCCACTTCACCCGCTCGAAGTCCTCGAAGGCGTAGTCCGAGAGGGTGTTGAGGCCGTCGCCGAACGGCACGCCGCCGCTCGTCGCGGTGCGGTAGGGGTGGTTGTCCCCCGCGTAGAGCGCCGCGTGGTAGTTGAAGTCCTCCTGGACGTTCACGATGTCGTACGCCGCCAGGCGCGGGGAGATCAGTGGGGTGTTCGTCTCCGGGTTGCCGGAGCTCAGGCCCTCCGGGAGGCCCGCGACGTTGTACGTCAGGACGTTGAACGTGCCGGTGGTGGCGGCTGCCGCGGGTGTCGCGCCGGTGGCGGCGAGGCCGGTCACGGCCAGCGCGGCGGCCGCGAGGGCGCCAAGGAGTCTTCTCATGGTGGGGGTGTCTTTCCGATGGGGGAAGTGGGGACGGAAGGTGAACACCACTCAGGTTGACCGTCAACCAGTGTGACGGGCAAGGGCAGTTGGGGAAACAGTGAGAGTCCTCCCCAATCTCCGATGTCACAGATGGCAGGGCTGTCTCGTCTCAGGTCTCGACAACGCGATTCGGAAGCAGGGAGGTGATGGTCATGCGGGTGTTCGAGCCGAACGGCATCGTGACGGACAGACCGGAGACCGTGTCCGTCGGCGAGGCGGTGGCGGCGGTGGCGGCGCTGGCGGCGGCCAGGCCGGACGTGATCGTGCACAAGGTGACGAGGACGACCGAGGGACGCGGCTCCTCCGACGCCAACTGGAGCCCGCGCCGGCCGTCGTGGCGGCAGGGTTTCCGGGAGGACCTCGGATGACCCGGACCGAGGAGTTCGAGCAGCTGCGGCCGCTGCTGTTCTCGATCGCCTACCGCATCCTGAGCAGCGTGAGCGAGGCCGAGGACGCGGTCCAGGAGACCTGGCTGCGCTACGAGCTCTCCGCGACCCGGCCCACGTCGACCAAGGCGTACCTGTCGGCCGTGGTCACCCGGATCGCGATCGACTCGCTGCGCTCGGCCCGGGTCCGGCGGGAGGAGTACGTCGGGCCGTGGTTCCCCGAGCCACTGCTTTCCGACCCGTACGAGGACCCGGAGCAATCGGCTGAGCTGGCCGACTCGCTGTCGATGGCGGCCCTGTTGCTGCTGGAGCGGCTCAGCCCGCTGGAGCGCGCGGTCTTCGTACTGCGGGAGGTGTTCGCCTTCGGCTTCCCGGAGATCGCCTCGGCGGTCGGCAGGTCGGAGGCGGCGTGCCGCCAGCTCGCGGTACGGGCGCGCCGCCACATGGACGAGGGCCGACCCCGGTTCGAGGCCGACCGCAGGGAGCGCGAGGAGCTCGCCGAGCGGTTCTTCGACGCCCTCAGGGAGGGGAACGTCGACGGGCTGCGGGAACTCCTCGCCGCCGACGTGTCATTGGTCGCGGACGGCGGCGGCAAGGCCCCGCAGTGGGCCGGGGGCTTCTTCGGCTCCGACCAGGTGTCCCGGGTGCTCTCCGTCCTCCTCCCGCCGTTCTCCCGGATCGGCGGCGTCCTGGAACCGCACCAGGTCAACGGCCAGCCGGGCGCGATCTTCCGCGACCGGGACGGCAAGGTCATCAACACCTGGACCCTCGACGTCCTCGACGGCCGGATCCAGGCGATCCGCACGGTGAGCAACCCCGACAAGCTCGGGCACATGGGCCCCGTGGCGGACGCATGGGCGGTCCTGCGCGAGACGCGGCAGTTCCGTCCGGACGCGGACTGGCTCGACGAGCTCAGCAGCGAAGACGGTCACCTCATCGGCAGCGACAGGTTCGGCACAACCGAACCGGAACAGGAGAATCGGACATGATCAGGATCGGTGTCATCATCGGCAGCACCCGCCCCGGACGCAACGGCGACCGGGTGGCCCGGTGGGTGCGGGACCTCGCGGCCGAACACATCGGCGACGCCGCGGACTTGGAGCTCGTGGACCTGAAGGACCACGGGCTGCCGCTGCTCGACGAACCCGTGCCGGCGATGAGGGCGCCGGGCCGGCAGCCGCACACCAGGAAATGGGCCGAGCGGATCGGCGCGTGCGACGCCTTCATCGTCGTCACGCCCGAATACAACACCGCACCGCCCGCCGCCCTGACCAACGCCATCGACTACCTCTACGAGGAGTGGGGCGGCAAGCCGGTCGGTTACGTCGGTTACGGCGTCTTCGGCGCGGTCATGGCGGTACAGAAGCTCCGTGCGCAGGCGGGCCCGTTGCGGATGGCGGACATCGGGCCGCAGGTGGCGCTGTCGCTGCGCGAGGACTTCGTGGCCTTCACCGAGTTCAAGCCGCAGGAGCGGCACGTGGCCCAGGTGCACGGGCTGGTCGACGAGTTGCTGGCGTGGGCACGGGCACTCGGCCCGCTGCGCACGGCTGCCTGAACCGCCGCCGACCACAACACCGCCCGGGAGCCGGCATGTCGCCCTACCCGTGAACTCACCTGCCCCGTCCGGGCGTTGGGGTCCAACCGGCGCGGCCCGGTGACGCCACGGACGCCTTAAGGTGGCGTGGACACGGGGAGGGGCATGACACACGAGGCACAGCGCGCGGAGGAACCCGGCAGCCGGACACCGCATGGCTCCCGCACGGGCCCGCCCCAAAAACCGCGCCCGCTGTGGCGGCAACGGAACTTCGGGATCTTCTGGGCCGCGCAGACCCTGTCCGTCCTCGGCGACTCCTTCGCCCTGATCGCACTGCCCCTGCTGGTGCTCCAGACCACCGGCTCACTCGCCCGGATGGGCCTGCTCACGGCGGTCGGCGGGTCGGCCTCCGTGCTGGCGGCGGTGTTCGCCGGGACCCTGGTGGACCGCGTCGACCGCCGTCGTCTGCTCATCCTCTGCGACCTGGTGCGCATGGTGCTGTACGGCGTGATCCCGCTGGTGTGGCTGTTCGGGCCGCGAGTCTGGCTGCTCTATGTGGTCCTGCCGCTGTGCGAGGCCGTCGGCATGCTGTTCGCCGTCGGCTACGTCACCGTCGTCCGCGGCCTGGTCGGCACCGGACAGCTCACGGAGGCCAACGGCCGGCTGAACGCGACCGCCGCGGCGGCCGGCGTCCTCGGACCGGTGGGCGCGGGAGTGGTGGCCGCCTGGACCGGCCCGGCCGCCGCCGTGGGCGTGGACGCGGCCAGCTTCGGCGTCTCGGCGGCCTGCATGCTCTTCGTACGGTTCGCCGCGCGCTCCGGGGACGACGGCACCCCGGCGGAGCGGACGAGCGTGTGGCGGGACCTGCGCGTCGGGATCGCCTTCCTGAGCGGCCATCCGGTGCTGCGCTCGCTCACCGCGCTGCTGTTCGTCTTCAGCTTCCTCACCCTCGGCCTGAACGACCTGGTCATCTACCACCTCAAGCACGACCTCGGCCACGACGACGGCACGGTGGGCACCGTCATGGCCGTCGGCGCCCTCGGCACCATCACCGGCGCCCTGCTGGTCGCCCGGATCCGCCGCGGCCTCGGCTTCGGCCGGACCTGGACCGGCGCGGTCGCGGTGAGCGGGCTCGCCTTCGCCGGCCTGGGCTGGGCCCGGGACGTACCCGTGGTCGCGGCCCTGAGCGCGGCCTTCCTCGCCTGCGTCGGCATCGCGGGCACCTGCTCCATGTCGCTGCGCCAGGAAGTGACCCCGGAACCGCTCCTGGGCCGCGTCACCTCAGCCTTCTGGACCCTCCAGTACGCCGCCGCCCCGATCGGCGCGGCCGTCCTGACCTGGGCGGCGGAACGGCAGGGCACGGCCCCGGTCGGCCTGGTCGCCGGCTGCGCTTGCGTACTGATCGCGGTGGCCGCCCTGTTCACCCCGATCCGGCGGTCGGACCGCGGCTGAGGCTGAGGCCGAGGCCGTCATCCGTTCACGCCCGCGTAGTGCGCGAGGCTCCGCCGCCACAGCAGCCGCGCCCCCAGGTACGCCAGCACGCCCAGCAGCGGGGAGGCCGCCGCCAGCCAGTAAGGGACGCCGGTGTCGTGCCCGGTGAGGACGGCGGCCGGGAAGTACGCGACGAACGCCAGCGGAAGACCGAACGTCAGGAAGCCGCCCACCGCCTTCGGCAGCACGTTCAGCGGATAGCTGCCGAAGGTGCCGAGGAGTTCCTCCAGCCAGCGGCCCCAGTAGTCGGCGGCCGGGAAGCGGAGGGAGGCGGAGGCCACCACCGTGAACAGGGCCGCCTCCAGGAGCATGCCGCCCAGGATCGCGGCGATCAGGTACGAGGTCCGGCCCGCCGTCCAGTCCAGTTCGCTGCGGCTGAGCGCGCCCGCCATCAGGCCGGCCGCGACGGTCAGGTCACCGATCGCGTTGGTGGGGAAGAAGGCGAGCTGGACCTGGCGGTGCACCGGCATCGGGCGCAGCAGGTAGGCGTCGATCATGCCTTCCTGGATCAGCCGGCCGGCGCCGTGCATCCGGCCCAGCACCAGCACGAACAACCCGTGCGCGAGCATCCGCGTCGCCGGTATCAGCAGCACCTCCGAGCTGTTCCAGCCGCCCATCCCGGTGAACCGGGACAGCAGCACCGTCGCGAAGACGATCACGGACACCTGCCAGATCGCGCCGACCGCGATCATCAGCAGGAACTCGGAGCGGTACTCCAGTTGGGCACGGAAGTTGAGACGCGTCACACGCCACGCGATCCGGACGGCATGCATGGCATCAGCCTCCCTGGGAGATGACACGACGGGCGGCGCGGTGCCACAGGAACCGGGTGAACAGGGCGAGCAGCACGACCCAGGCGGCCTGGATCGCCAGCTGGCCGGCCGCGTCCGACAGCGGGATACGGCCGATGTACAGCGACAGCGGCACGCTCAGCGTCGCCTGGAAGGGCATGAAGGAGCTCAGGGTCACGAACCAGTCCGGGAAGAACCACAGCGGCGCGTACACCCCCGACAGCAGGTTCTGCGCGAAGATCAGGATCAGCAGCGCGGCGTTGTTGCGCAGCGCCCAGAAGCACCACTGGTCCGTGACGAGCATGACGTAGTACAACACCCACTGCCCGAGCAGCAGGCTCAGCGCGAACACCCCCGCCACCGCCGCCGACCCGGGCGGCTCCACGACCCCGGCGGCGAGGCACACCGCGTATCCGCCCAGCGCCCACGCGAACCCGTACAGCTGCTCCCCGAGGGCCCGCAGGGCGTAGTAGCGCTGGGGCGACAGCGGGCGCAGATACCAGTACACGATGGTGCCGTAGTGCATGTGCTGGATGACGGTGTCCCGGCCCGCGTACTGCTCCAACTCCCTGAGCCGGGAGGCGAGTACGGCCAGCACGGCGTAGGTGACCGCCTGGTCGCGGTCGAGGCCGGCGGTGGTGCCGGTGCGCGCGTACAGGCCGTGCCACAGGGAGGCCACCAGCACCACCTGCACGGTCAGCCGGAGCAGTACGGCGGTCATCCGGGGCGGGGTGTGCAGCTCGCCGAGCGGAGTGACACGGGCGGTGCGCCAGGCGTGGAGTACGGCCATCACACCGCCCCCGCCTGCGCGTAGGCGGTCCGCATCACGTCCTCGAGGTCCGCCTCGTCGATGGCGATGCCGGTCACCTCGTACCGCTCGATGACCGCCTTCAGCGCCTGGTGCACGGAGGGCGCGTCGGGTCCGTCGGGACCGAACACGACCTGCGACGCCTCATGTCGCAGCACCGCGATCCCCGGCAGCGGTACGACCTCGGTCTGCGCGTCGGCGAGGGTCGCCCGCACCTGCCAGGTCGAGCCGAACCTGCGGCGGATCTCGTCGAGGCCGCCGTCCAGGACGAGCCGGCCGTGGTTGATCAGGATGACCCGTTCGGCGAGCCGCTCGACCTCGGTCATGTCGTGCGTGGTCAACAGGACGGTACGGCCGCGTTCCTCGACCTGGTGGCGCAGGAACTCCCGTACCTGCTCCTTGACCACCACGTCCATGCCGATGGTCGGTTCGTCGAGGAAGACGACCTGCGGGTCGTGCAGCAGGGCGGCGGCGAGGTCGCTGCGGACGCGCTGGCCGAGGGAGAGGTGACGTACCCGGGTGTCCCAGAACGACGACAGGTCGAGCAGGTCGTCGAACTCCTTGAGGCGGACCGCGTGGTCTGCCTTCGGCACCTCGTAGATGTCCCTGAGGATCGCGAACGACTCGCGCACCGGAAGGTCCCACCACAGCTGCGTGCGCTGCCCGAACACCGCCCCGATGTTGCGGGCGTTGCGCTCGCGCTCCCGGTACGGCACCAGGCCCGCCACCCTCGCCTCGCCGGAGCTGGGCGTGAGGATGCCGGTGAGCATCTTGATGGTGGTGGACTTGCCGGCACCGTTCGGGCCGAGCAGGGCGACGAGTTCGCCGGGCGAGACGTCGAAGGTGATGTCGGAGACGGCGTGCTTGGCGACCCGCTCCGGGTTGACCAGGGACCGCAGCGCGCCCGTGAAGCCGGGGCGGCGGACGCCGGTGTGGAAGACGCGGGACAGGCCACGGACCTCGATGTTTCCGCTCACGCGTTGGGCTCCTCTGCTGTGAGCAAGAGTTGCGGCCGGTCGGCTTGGAGGGCCGACCGGCCGCGGGGCACATCATGACCGTTGCAGAATGTCGATCAATCGGTCAATGGATTTATGGATCACCGAGTTGGACGGAAAGTCCTAGTCGATCACCGAGAAGACGAAGGAGAACTCCGTCGGTTCGGCGCGCAGGAAGTACTGCGGCAGCGGGCCCGGCCCGCAGGACTGCGAACCCACCCCGTGCAGACCGTGGTCGAGGTTCACCCACACCGTGTCCCCGGCCTTGAGGTCGGTCAGGTGCGAGGCCGCGTCCAGCTGCTCGGTGGTCCAGCGCCGGGCGCTGAACCAGAACTCCGGGTCGCCCTCGACCCTGAGGCCACCGAGCTCCGCCCAGCGGACGTCGGCACGGGCGCCGTTCTCCTGCGGGCGCACGTACGGCGTCTGCAGCTCGTCGACCGAGGACTCCCAACGGCCCGTCATCGAGGCCGACCTGGTGTCCGGGTAGGCCTCGCCGGGGCCGCCGCCGAACCAGCGCACCCGGTCCGTCGAGCCCGGCAGTCCGAGGCGGACACCGAGCCGGGGCAGCGGCACCGTCCACTCGCCCTCCGGGTGCACGGACACGGTCAGCCGCAGCCGGTCGATGTCCGAGGTCCAGCGGTAGACCGTGCTCAGGCCGACCTCGCCGGCGGCGGGCGCCACCCGGGTCCGTACCGTCAGCGCGTCCTCGCCCGACTCCACGGAGTCCAGACGGTGTTGCATGCGGTGCAGGCCCAGCTTCCGCCACCGCAGGCCGTAGCGGGCGTCGGGCTGCCACGCCGCGCCGTCGTCGTTGTCGGTGGGAGCCCGCCACACGTCCAGCTTGAGGCCCTCGACCGCGACCCCGCCGATCGTCCGCAGCGCACCGGTCCGGGCGTCGAAGGAGGCCGGACCGAGCGTGATCAGGCGCTCGTCGAGCACGGGCCGGCCGGTGGGCGCGACGGAAGGCGACGGACGGGCGGCCACCGGGACCTGGCCCCAGGCGACCACATGGTCCTTCGCCGCCCACGCGGTGTCGGCCGCCAGCAGCGCCCGCACCGTCCACCCGGACTCCGCGCCGCGCGTCTGCGCGGGCGGCTCCGGCAGCTTCACGTCGGCCGACTCGCCCGGCGCCAGCGCGGGCACGTTCAGCGTCCCGGCCTCGATCGTCTCGCCGTCCACCTGGTACGACCACTCGAAGACCAGCGCGGACAGGTCGGCGAAGTCGTGCCGGTTGGTCACCCGTACGGTGCCGTCGCCGCCGTCGATGACATCGCCCTCGATGCGGACCGGCTCGACGACCTTCTTGTACTCGACCAGGCCGGGGGAGGGCCGCCGGTCCGGGAAGAGCAGGCCGTCGCAGACGAAGTTGCCGTCGTGCAGCTCCTCGCCGAAGTCGCCGCCGTAGGCGTAGCCCAGCTGAGGGTGCTTGACGCCGTGGTCGATCCACTCCCAGATGAACCCGCCCTGCAGACGGTCGTACTTCTCGAACAGCTGCTGGTAGTCACTGAGTCCGCCGGGGCCGTTGCCCATGGCGTGCGCGTACTCGCAGTGGATGAAGGGGAGTTCGCGACGCCTCTCGGTGCCACCGTCCGCGCGCCGGCCGATCTTGTCGACCTCGTCGTGGAAGGCGTACATCCGCGAGTACACGTCCGTGTCGCGGCAGTTCCAGTCGCCCTCGTAGTGCACGAGCCGCGAGGAGTCCCGGCCGTGGATCCACTCGGCCATCGCGGTCAGGCCGCGGCCGGTGCCGGCCTCGTTGCCGAGGGACCAGAAGACGATCGACGGGTGGTTCTTGTCCCGCTCGACCATACGGGCGGCGCGGTCCAGGAGGGCCGGGGTCCAGCGGTCGTCGTCGACCGGGTTGTCCCGCCAGTCCTGCTCGACGAAGCCGTGGGTCTCCAGGTCGCACTCGTCGATGACCCACAGGCCGTACTCGTCGCACAGGTCGAGGAAGGCCGGGTGCGGCGGGTAGTGGGAGGTGCGCACGGCGTTGATGTTGTGCCGCTTCATCAGCAGCACGTCCTCGCGCATGGTCTCCAGGTCGAGCGCGCGGCCCGTCTCAGGGTGCCACTCGTGCCGGTTGACGCCCTTGAAGAGTACGGGCGTGCCGTTGACCTTGATCAGGCCGTCGTCGAGCACGACGGTTCTGAAGCCGATGCGCAGGGGCACCCGCTCGCCCTGAGTCACCAGCTCGCCGTCGTACAGCTTCGGGGTCTCCGCCGTCCACGGCAGCACCCCGACGGTGACCGGCTCGCCCGTCGCGACATCGATGTCCAGGGCCGGCACGAGCACCCGGCCGTCGACGTCGGAGTCGACGCGCAAGGTGCCCTCGCCGCTTGCGTGGTCGTAGGAGGCGTGCACGAAGTAGTCGAGCACACCGCCCGCCGGACGGTGCAGCAGCGTCACGTCACGGAAGATGCCCGGCATCCACCACTGGTCCTGGTCCTCCAGGTACGAGCCCGCCGACCACTGGTGGACGCGGACCGCTAGCACGTTGCCGGCCGGCTTGAGGAGATGGCCGACCGCGAACTCGTGCGCCAGCCGGGAGCCCTTGAACTCGCCGATGTCCGTGCCGTTCAGCCAGACCCTGGCGCAGGACTCCACGCCGTCGAAGCGGAGCACCACCCCGCCGTCCGCGGGCCAGTCGGACGGCAGGTCGAAGACCCGCAGATGGTCGCCGGTCGGGTTCTCGGTCGGGACGTGCGGCGGGTCCACCGGGAAGGGGTAGAGGTGGTTGGTGTAGATCGGCGCCCCGAAGGCCCCGTCGCCCTGCAGGACCCAGTGGCCGGGGACGGCGACCTCGGCCCACTCCCCGGCGTCGTAGCCCGCCTCGGCGAACGAGTCGTCCTCGGCGTCGGCCGTCGCCGACAGCCGCAGGCGCCAGCTGCCGTTCAGCGACAGCGACGCGGCGTCCGAGGACGCGTACCAGGCGCGGGGCGGGAGGGCCCCGCTGCCCGGTGAGACGTCCTCGACATAGTCGACAGCGGGGGTGGTGCGGAAAGACATCGGTCTCCTTGCTCAGCCCTTGATGCCGGTCTGTGCGATCCCCTGCACCAGCCAGCGCTGGAGGAAGAGGAAGACGAACACGAGGGGCAGGATGGAAAATGCGGTGGCCATGAAGATCAGATGGAAGACGACCGTCTGGTTGGTCATGTAGTTGGAGAGCGCGACCTGGACGGTCCACGAACCCGGGTCCTGGCCGATGACCAACGGCCACAGGAAGGAGTTCCAGCCGTTGATGAACGTGATGGTCGCCATCGCCGCGAAGAAGTTCAGCGAGTTGGGCACCACGATGCGCCAGTACGCACCCCAGTAGCCCAGTCCGTCCACCCGCGCCGCCTCCTCCAGCTCCTTGGGGAACCCCAGGAAGTACTGCCGGAACAGGAAGCAGGTGAAACCACTGAACAGCCCCGGAATGATGAGACCCCGGTAGGTGTCCACCCAGCCGAGCGACGACACCAGTACGAAGCTGGGGACGAAGGTGACGGCGGTCGGGACCATCAGGGTACCCAGGACGGCGTAGAAGACCTTGTTGGCGTGCTTGTACGGGATGCGGGCGAGACCGTAGCCCGCGAGGGAGCACACCAGCAGGACGCCGGCGGTGTGCAGGGTGGCCACGACCGCCGAGTTCCACAGGGACTGGGCGAAGGGCACCGTCTCGTCGGTGAACAGCTCGCTGATGTTGCCCCACTGGATGTCCGTGGGGAAGAACTTCCAGTTCTCTCCGGTGATCTCGGCGTCGGTGGAGAGAGCGTTGCGGATCAGCAGGTAGAACGGCACCAGGAAGAAGAAGGTGGCGATCCCGGTGGCGATGTACAGGCCCGTGGAGCTCATCACGCCGCCACCGCGCTTGGCGCGGCGGGGCTTGCCTGACGGCGGTGCGGGCTCCCGCACCTCGGGCATCGTGGTGGTCACTTGGACTCATCCCCCCTTCCGAAGCCCATGAACTTGCCCTGGAGCAGGGTCACGGCACAGATCAGCACGGTCAGGATGACCGCGCCCGCGCTGCCGGCGCCGTAGTCCTGGCTCTCGCCCAGGGCCTTGTAGTACAGCTCGACGAGGGGCGGGCGGCCCCACGTGGTCTTCGACAGGAGGTTGAAGAACTCGTCGAAGGCCTGGTAGGCGGCGATGAGCAGCAGCAGGATCACCGCGGTGGACGTGGCGCGCAGCTGGGGCAGGGTGATGTACCGGAAGGTCTGCCAGCCCGGCTTGGCGCCGTCGATGGCGGCGGCCTCGTACAGCTCGCCCGGGATGTTCTGCAGCGCCGCGATGAAAAGGATCATGTAGAAGCCGGACTGCAGCCACAGCCGTGCGCTGACGATGACCGCCCAGTACCAGGGCGGATTGGGGTCGGCCAGCCAGGCGATGTTCTCGATCCCGAACCAGCCGATGACCGTGTTCATCAGGCCGAAGCGGACGCCACTGAAGATGGACATCTTCCAGATCAGCGAGGCGGCCACATAACTGCACGCGGTCGGTAGGAAGAAGACCGACCGGAAGAACGCCCGCATGAAGCGCAGCCGGTTCACCAGCAGGGCCAGGCCCAGCGAGAGTGCCCAGGTGGTGGGCACGATGAACGCGGCGAAGGCGGTGAAGGTGCCGAGTGAGCCGACGAAGTCGTCGTTCGTCAGCATGTACGTGTAGTTCTCGAAGCCGACGAACTTGTCGGGTGTGACGGTGAAGCGGGCCTCGAAGAAGCTGAGCCAGAGGCTCCAGAGGATCGGCGCGTAGACGAAGATCGCCAGGCCGATGAGGAACGGCCCGGTGAAGAGCCAGAAGTTGAAGGTGGGGCTGCCCCGCAGACCCCGCCGGGGCTTGGCCGGTGAGGCCTTGGCCGGGGCGGGGCTCGCGAGGTCGCGCGTCTTGGTCGTCGACATGTCGTGGTCCGTCCGGCCTATCCGAACAGCTTCTTGAGCTCGCGGTTGACGGCCGCGTCGGCCTTGTCGAGGGCTGCCTCCGGGGCCATGCTCTTGCGGACGGAGTTGGCGAACACGTCCTCGAGGGAGGTGATCATGGCCTGGGTCCAGCCGATGTTGTCGAAGTGCCCGAACTCGTTGAAGAGCTTGACGCCCTCAGCGGCGTTGCCCGACTTGAGCTTGGTGGCGGACTGTGCGATCGAGGTGCGCGGCGGGATGTGGAAGCCGAAGGAGGTGGCCCACTCCTCCTGGTACTTCTTCTGGTCGATCCACAGCCACTTCACGTACTCCTTGGCCGCGTCGACGTTCTTGCCCTTGGCGTTGACGAACATCGACCAGCCGCCGTTGTAGACCGACTGCTTCCCGGAGTCGATCGTCTTCGGGAAGGGGAAGACGCCCCAGTCGTCGCCGAGTGCGTCCTGGATCGTCGGCATCGCCCACATGCCGCAGAACTGGATGGCACACAGGCCCTGAGTGAACGAGGAGGGGTCCCAGGACTCGGTCGGAGCGCCGAGGAGAAGGTCGCCGCTGGTGAACAGCTTGCGCATCTTCTTGATGCCCTCGATGACGCCGGGGGTGTGGTAGGCGATCTCGTTCTTCTCGTTGAGTGTGTCGGCGCCCGCCGACCAGATCATCGGGTTGATGACGCTGTGCAGGTCGTTGCCCATGTACAGGCCCTTGACCTTGCTGGTGGTGAGCTTGGCGGCGGCCTCTATCAGCTCGTCGAGGGTGGTCGGTACCTCGACCTTGGCCTTCTCCAGCATCGACTTGCGGTAGAAGAAGAACTGCGGGTCGTCGATCATCCGGACGCCGTATATCTTGCCGTCGACCGTGTGCGACTTGATGTCGGCCGGGTTGAAGTCGTCCTTGACCGGGTTGATGATGTCGGTCAGGTCCGCCACCTGGCCGCTCTTGATCATCTGTATCTGAGGGTGGAACTCGAAGAGGTCGGGCGCGTTCTTGGTGAGCAGGGTGGCGAAGAGCTTGCTCTCGAAGTCGGCGCTGGTGATCCACTGCGTGGTCACGTTGGCCTTGTCGTAGGCCTTCGCGTACTTCTTGACGGCCTGCTCGGTGCCCGCCTCGCCGTACGCGTGGAAGTACTGCGTCAGATTGACGCCCGAACCGGATCCTCCGCCGCGGCCGTTGTTGCCGCCGCACGCGGCGAGTCCGCCGGCGGCGGTCAGGCCCAGGGCGGCCCGCAGAACGGTGCGGCGGTCCCAGCTGCTGTTGCTCAATGCCGACATGGTGACGTCCTTGTCTCGAGTTCGGCTGCGGCTCTGTCGTTCAGCTCTGTCGTTCAGCGTGAAATGGCTCAAAGAGAGTTGCGGTGGCGGGACGCTAACCTTCGGCTAAGGCTTCGGCAAGGGGTTGGACGAAGCCTGTTCGAAGCGTTGCGTGATGTTCGGGATACCGGACGTCATGGGGGCGCGAGCGGCCGGGCGGACGTTCAGATCACAACGACGGTGCGGTGCGGCCCCTCGCGGCCGCGGCACGCTTCGGGGAGCGCTGGCTCACCGACTGGAGCGCCCCTTCGAGCGCGAAGGTCGCGGCGCCCAGGCATGCCGGGTCGGAGGGGATGAGGGAGAGGACGATCTCCGTGGCGGCCATCGGCCGCGGCAGCGCGTGCCGGGCCACGGCCTCGCGCACCTCGGCGAGCATGGGTTCGCCGAGGGCGGCCGCGACCCAGCTGCTGAGCACCACCACCTCCGGGTTGAACACGTTGACCAGGGTGGCGATGCCGGCGCCGAGGTAACGGGCGGTGTCGCGGACCACCTCGATCGCCACCGGGTCGTGCTCGACCATCCCCCGGGCCAGCGCGTCGATGGTGGCCGTCTGGTCCTCCGGGTGCAGCAGCGCGCTGCCCGGGCTGAGCTCTTGCAGGTTCAGCATGATGCCGGGCGCGCCGACGTACGTCTCCACGCAGCCGTGGTTGCCGCAGCGGCACGGGCGTCCGTCCAGGACGATCGTGGTGTGGCCCCACTCGCCGGCGCTGTTGCTCACGCCCCGGTGCAGCCCGCCGCCCAGCACCAGCCCGGCGCCCACCCCGGTCCCGAGGTTCACCACCACGGCGTTTCCGCGCCCGCGCGCGGCCCCGAACCACAGCTCGGCCACCGCGCAGGCGCGCAGCGGATTGTCCAGGTAGAGGGGGTAGGCGATGTACTCGGTGAGCAGGTCGAGCAGCGGCACGTCGTGCCAGTCCCAGTTGGGCGCGTACTCTGCGATGCCCGTGGCCCGGTCCACCTGACCCGGCACGCTCACACCGACGCCGAGCACCCGGGCGCCCTCGATCCCGGCCTGCGCGACCACCGAGCCGACGCCGGCGACGACATGGCCGACCACCTGCTCGGGGAGGCTCTCGCCGGGGCGCACGTCCTCGTCGGCGCGGGCCAGGACGTTCAGCCCGAGGTCGAACAGCTCGACATGGACGTACGTCTCCGCGATGTCGACGCCGATCAGCGCGCCGCCCGACGCGTTGACGGCGACAAGGCCACGGGGTCGGCCGCCCGCCGAGTCCTCGAACCCGACCTCCGTGATCATCCGGAGGTCGAGCAGCTCGCCGACGAGGGTGGCGACCGTCGCGAGGCTCAGGCCGGTGGCGGCCGCCAGCTCCTGCCGGGAGGTGGGCGACGCGGCGATGATCTGGCGCAGCACCTCGTAGCGGTTCGCGGTGCGGATGTCACGTGATGTGCGCTTCACCGGTCTCGCCCCCATCCCTTCCAGGCCAGGCCGGGAACGCATCTGCACCGGCGCGCGCAAGGCTATGGGCTGCCGGGACTTTTCGACAAGGGGTTAGGAAAGGGGCTTTATAAAGTCACCCGGCGAGCACGTCCCGGACGAAGGTGTTGGCGAATTTACCCTCCGGGTCGAGCGTCCGCGCCAGCTCCCGGAAGTCGCCGAGCCGCGGATACCGCGAGCGCAGCACGTCCGCCGGGACGGTGAAGACCTTCCCCCAGTGCGGCCGCGCGTCGAACGCGTCCAGCGCCTCCTCCAGCCGTCGCACCACCGGCAGTACCTCGGCGGTGTCCTCGATCCAGGTGAAGTGCAGGGCCACGGTGTCCCGTCCGTACGCGGGGCTCAGCCACTGCTCGTCGGCGGCGACGGTACGCACCTCGCAGGTCTGCAGCACCCGGGCGACCACGTCCCGGACACCGTCCACCGCGTCCAGCGCGTCGACGGCGTGCCGGCGCGGCAGCAGGTACTCCGACTGCAACTCGGCACCGCTGCTCGGCGTGAACTCGGCCCGGAAGTGCGGCAGTCGCTCGTGCCACGGCCCGGCCACCCCGAACTGCTCGGTGCAGTTGACGGCAGGCATCCCCGGCACCGGATGCATCTTCTCGACGGCCGGCACGGCCCACGGGAAGCCGGGCAGCGGCTGGTCCGTGCGCCGCTTGAGCCACACCTGCCGGAAGCCGGGCGCCCGCCAGTCGGTGAACAGGCTCACGCTGTACGCCGTGGCCGCCACCGTCTCGAAGTCCAACCCCGCGAGGGGCAGTTCGGTGAACACATGCTGCTCGACCTCGAAGGCGGGCTCCAGGTCGAGGGTGAGCGCCGTGACGACACCGAGGGCGCCCAGGGACGTGACCGCACCGCCGAAACGCTCGTCCTGCCGCCCGATGACGACCGTGGACCCGTCCGCCGTGACGATCTCCACCTCACGCACGGCCGAGGCGAGCGAACCGTTGCCGACCCCCGAGCCGTGGGTGCCGGTCGCCACCGACCCGGCCACCGAGATGTGCGGCAGGGACGCCATGTTCGGCAGCGCGAACCCCTGCCCGTGCACCCGCCGCGCCAGCTCCGCGTACCGGACGCCACCGCCGACGCGTACCGTGCGCGCCGACGAGTCGACGTCGACCTCGGCCGGCAGCACGGCCAACGACAGCAGGACCCCGTCGGCGCCCGGCTCGGCGATCGCGTTGAAGGAGTGCCCGCTGCCCAGCACCCGCACCTTCGCGCTGTCGGCCACCAGCGCGGCCAGCGCGGTGAGCGAGTGCGGTCGGTGCAGTTCCTTGGCCGTGTAGGTGATGTTGCCGGCCCAGTTGGTCACGGTCTCGGTCATCCCGCGGCCCCTCCCTGGAGTATCGAGAACCTGGCCCGACGAGAACCGGGCACGCACGGGTGGAACGTACCTCGGGCGCTGATCCATCGCCCTCCCGGGTGGCCGCGCAGGGGTGATGTCCCGGCGCGAGGGGACCCGGCAACGGCGATGTCCGAGCGAGGGCATACCGTGAGGAGTCGTACGTCCGATCCGGGAGGAGACACGGGATGGGCAGCCGCACCGCGCTGGTCGAGGATCTTATGGAGCGGTTCCCGCACGTACCACGGGAAGCCGTCTTCAAGGAGGATCTGCTCCGTGGCGGGGTGGCCTTCGACGCCTCGGCCCTCAGCGACAACGAGGGCGGCGACGTCAAGCCGAAGTCGTACTTCATCTTCTCCTTCGACCACAGCACCTTGCCCGAGCTCGGCGAGGCCGCGCTGCGGCGCCCGCCGGAGGAGATCATCCTGACCGGCGGGCCGTACGACCTGCGGCGGACCGTCGTCTCCGTGCGCGTCAACCCGGCATCGCCCTACCGGGTCGCGGCCGACAAGGACGGCGTGCTCGGGCTCTACCTCGACGGGAAGCGCGTCTCCGACGTCGGAGTGCCGCCGATGCCGGAGTACTACCGGCACACCCTCGCGAACGGGAAGTCGGTGATGGAGGTCGCCCCGACCATCCAGTGGGGCTACCTGATCTACCTCACCGTCTTCCGGGTCTGCCAGTACTTCGGCGCCAAGGAGGAGTGCCAGTACTGCGACATCAACCACAACTGGCGCCAGCACAAGGCGGCGGGGCGGCCGTACACCGGTGTGAAGGACGTCGAGGAGGTCCTCGAGGCGCTGGAGATCATCGACCGGTACGACACCGCGAAGGCGTCCACCGCCTACACGCTCACCGGCGGCGCGATCACCAAGACCGTCGCCGGGCGCGACGAGGCCGACTTCTACGGCCACTACGCCAAGGCCATCGAGGAGCGCTTCCCCGGACGGTGGATCGGCAAGGTCGTCGCGCAGGCGCTGCCCAAGGACGACGTGCAGCGGTTCAAGGACTACGGCGTGCAGATCTACCACCCCAACTACGAGGTGTGGGACCAGCGGCTGTTCGAGCTGTACTGCCCGGGCAAGGAGCGCTACGTCGGCCGCGACGAGTGGCACAAGCGCATCCTCGACTCCGCCGACATCTTCGGCGCCCGCAATGTGATCCCCAACTTCGTGGCCGGTGTGGAGATGGCCGAGCCCTTCGGCTTCACCACCGTCGACGAGGCCATCGCGTCCACCACCGAGGGCCTGCGGTTCTTCATGTCGCACGGCATCACGCCCCGCTTCACCACCTGGTGCCCCGAGCCGACGACCCCGCTCGGCAAGGCCAACCCGCAGGGCGCGCCGCTGGAGTACCACATCCGGCTCCTTGAGGCCTACCGCTCCACCATGGACGACTTCGGCCTGGCCTCGCCCCCCGGTTACGGGCCGCCCGGACCCGGCCGTGCGGTCTTCTCCGTGAGCTCCTTCATGGACAGCCTCTCGTCGGACGAGCCCGTCGAGGTCTGACCGACCCGTCCCGCGCCGCGTCGACGGAGTGCCCGCGCGGCGCCCCGACGAGGAACTCCCGGGTGCCTGTGCGATCGGGTGCCCGGGTTGTCCATGCGGTCGAAGTCGAAGAGCGCGTACGTCACTTGTCGGGGCCGGCGGATTCGTCGCCCCGGCATCGACACTTCTGGGCCTTCCTTGCGTATAACTCAGGGGAGCGCCGGGCGGCGGGAATTTGAATAGCCAGCTTGTCAGTTGTGTGCGCGACGTGAAAAGCTCGTCCCCTGCCCGTGAGGTTCCCCCCAACTCCTTTGCCAGTATGGCGAGTTGCCCTCACATGTGAACGCAGGAGACCGATGCCCGACCTGCCGACTCCCCAGGACGCCGCCGAGGCCGCGCTGTTCTCAGAGTGCTGGGACGCGGTGCTCTCCTACGCCGACCTGTGCACGTCCGGCTCCACCGCGGCCACCCAACTGGCCACCGAGGCCTTCTCCCTCGGCATGCGCGAAGCCCGCGAGGCGGGATCCGTTCCCGCCCGCAACGTCGGCCGCCGCCCGGCCCGCCTGCCCAGGATCCCGCTGCTGCTGACCGCCGTACGCAACACGTCGGCCACCTGGGAGATCCAGGGGCAGGGCCACCTGCTGGACCCCGAACTGCGGCTGTGGCTCAACTCCGACAAGGCCGCACGCTACACCGGCCCCCCGCTGAGCCGCCCGCTCGCCCTGCGCGGCCTGCGCGACCTGCAGGAACCCGACGCGGCCCTGCTGTGGCTGGCCGAGGTGGAGGCGCTGCCGCTGCCCGTCGTGGCCCGTCGGCTCGGCCTGGACCCGGCCGTCGCCGGTGAGGAACTCGCCCAGGTGCGGGGCCTGTTCCGGGACCGCTGCCACCGCGCCCACCTCGACAGCCCGATGGACGCGCTGTGCCGCAGCTACGCCCGGCTGCTCGACGCGGTGACCCGGTCGCCCGCCGCCGACACCCCGAAGGACCTCTCCCGGCACCTCGCCCGGTGCGTGGAGTGCGCGGAGGCCGCCGCCTGTCTGCGGCTGCACGGCGGCGGACTGCCCGGAGCGCTGGCCGGCGGGGTGATCGGCTGGGGCGGCCTCGCCTACCTCGAACGTCGCCGACGGGCCGCCGAGGTGCGCCTCGGCGCCGGTCGCCCGGGCTCGGCCGACAGTGACGGCGTGCCCCCGAACCCCGGCGCACACAAGGCCCGTGTCGTGCGCAACGGCCTCCTCGTCGCGGCCGTCCTGGTGTCCCTGCTGGCGCTCGCCGTGTCGATGATGCCGGGCGGCGGCACCGACAACGGAGCCGCATCGCCCGGCGACGCCGACCGTCAGCCGGTGGCCGACCCGGGCCCGTCCCTTCCGTCCACCGACGCGCGCTCCACCAGCTCCCCGAGGTCGTCGGCCCCCGCCACGACGCCGACGCCCAAGAAGTCCGTGCCCAAGAAGTCCGCGGAGAAGAACCCCAACGCCACGGCCCAGGGCACGGCCTCGTCCACCGCCCCCGGCGGTGACCCCGAGCCGAGCGCCCCCGATCCGAGCGAAGCCGTGACCTGTGACGTCACGTACGACCTGCTCAACCAGTGGCCCGACGGCTTCCAGGTGACCGTCACCGTCACCTCCGAGCAGGCCCTCGACTCCTGGCAGGTCGGCTGGTCCTTCCACGACGGCCAGAAGGTCGGCCAGATGTGGGACGCGAGCTTCACCCAGAACGACTCCCGCGTCACCGCCACCGCCGCCGACTACAACAAGTCGGTCCCCGCGGGCGGCTCCCTCTCCTTCGGCTTCCTCGCCTCCTGGCAGGGCAAGAACTCCCCGGGGTACGACTTCACCCTGAACGGGCACGGCTGCGCGACGGAGTAGCGCGGGGGGAGCGGTGGAGTCGGCCTTGGCGGCCGGCTCCAAATGCCTGGCGTGGTCTTCCGCGGTCGGGCTGGAGTGAGCGCGGGCGGCGCACCTCGTGCCGGTCCAGGCCGCACTCGTTCGTCGCCGTCTGGAAGACCGCCTGGTCGTGGGTGACGATCACGATGGTGGTGCCCAGCCGCTCGTTCGCGCCGCCCGAGGCCCTGCCCGACTGTGGGGAGGCGGTCAACACACCATGTTCGGCCGGGTGGCGTCGAGCACGGCCTCGCCCACCTCAAGGACTGGCGGGCCCGTGCCCGCCACCTTGGCCGCCGCGAACACATGAGTGACATCGTCCAAGCCGTCGCTGGACTGCTCTCACGCCGGCAGACCGCCACGCTGTCCCGTGACCTTCAAGCTCCGACCAGCCTCGACGTGCCACGGCCAGCCGTGCACGAGGTCAGCCGGTGAGTACGGTGTCGAGCCAGTCGAAGGTGCGCTGGTGAAACAGGAACATCGCACCCTCGTGGCAGTGCTCGCCGGCGCCTTCGTCCTCCCGGAAGGAGATCAGCTCCTTCTCGCAGGTCAACTCATCCAGGAGACGCTGCGGCTGCCCGGTGAAGAACTGGTCGTTCTCGGCTTCGAGCACGAGCGTCGGGCAAGTGATGCGGTCGGCGATACCCGCCATGGTGTACGCCTCGGTTGCCTTGACCAACTCGTCGAGGTCGGACACACCGAAGGTCCACCGGCCGTTCCGCACCAGCCACCGCGCCATGGTGTTCTGCGCCATCAGCGCCTCCACACCGCCGGGCATCGAAGCGGCTCGGCCGGCGGTAGCGGCCATGACTTCGTGAACGTCGTAGACGCCGTCGTACAGCACGTCGGCGGCGATGCGGTGCTCGAAAGCGGCCGCCCTCGCAGCGAGGTAACCGCCGAGGCTCATGCCGATCAGAGCCAGTCGCTCGGCGTCCACCTCGGGCAAAGTGAGCGCGAAGTCGACGACCGGGGTGACCACGGCCTCCCAGTCCGGCCGGAAGTGCAGGCCCTGCTCGCGGACGGTGCTGCCCTGGCCCGGGCCGTCGAACGCGATGACGTTGTAGCCGCGCCGCAGCGCGCCTGCGGCCAGTGCCAGATAGTCCTCCTCCAGCGTGGAGTCGTACCCGCCGTGAAAGAGCACGGTCGGGCGCGGGGTGCCCGAAGCGTCGGCGAGGAACAGGTAGCCAGGAAGCGTGGTGTTCTCGTACGGGATACGCACGGCGCGGGCCGGAGTGTCGAGCAGGGCGACCGCATCGGCGAACGTCTGCTGGGATGCCTTGGCCAGCCGCGCCGACTCGGCGTCAGCGGCGGGATCCTCGCGGCGGTAGAAGTCGGCGGTCCGGTAGTAGTTGGACGCGCGCAGCAGCGCCTCCCGGGCGCTGACCCGGTGACCGGCGGCCAGCGCGTCCCGGCCGATGCGCTCGATGCGCGACGCCGTCGCGGCCCACTGGGCCGACCAGGCCTCCTCGTCCCCCTCTGGGATCTGCCGGCAGGTGACCAGGACCTCGCCCAGGTCGGCGCCGCCGTGGGCGGCATAGCCCGCAGTCCGCAGCGCCTCGAAGGAGAAGGACTCGTCGTCATAGAGGAATTTCATTCTCACTCCCAACATGGAACGGAACGGTAGCGTTCTGTTGCCTCTTGAGGCTAACATACGGAACGCGACCGATCCGTTCGTTATGATCGGATCATGGCAGCAGAGCAAAAGGGGACCAGGCCGGCAACCGGCGGGGCGGTCCTGCGGCAGCGGGTGACCGACGCGATCACCGAGGCAGCCTTCACCGAACTCGCCGAAGCCGGGTATGCGCGGTTGTCGATGGAGGCGGTGGCCCGGCGTGCCGGTGTGGGCAAGGCCGCGCTCTACCGGCGATGGCCCTCGAAGCAGGCGATGATCGCCGAGTTGATCCACGACAAGGTCACCGACACCCTCCCACACACACCGGCCACCGGCGCCCTGCGCGCCGACCTCCGTGAACTGCTCGCGACCTACCGCAGCCAGCTGGCCAATCCGCTCCTTGCCCGGATCGGGACCGAACTGCTCGCCGAGTCCAGCCGCGACGGCGCCCTCGCGGAGATGCTCCACACGGAAGTGACCGCCCCGCGGCGGCTGGCAGCACGCGCGATACTGCAAGGCGCGATCGACCACGGCGAACTTCCACCCACGTTGGATCTGGAACTCGCCACTGACCTACTCATCGCACCTCTCGTCTTCCGCATGCTGCTCATGCAGGACCGCAGCGACGACGACTACCTGGAAGCACTGACTGCCGCCACCGAGGCAGCACTGAGGGCAGCCGTCCGCTAGAGATCTTCAATGGTGCGGGTTACTTCGGGTCGTGACAGGAGGAACAATCGCCTGAGGACGTCTGCGATCAGGAACGTAGGCCGGAAAATGGTTGGCGTTCCGTGGGAGTCGGAGGCTAGGTTTCTGTTCGTCCCCTTGGCGGCCGGTCGGCTGCCGCTGTCGGCTGAGTGCGTTCGGGAGGTGTGACTGATGACTGTCGTTGAGATGGGCGCCGCCCGCGTCCGGAAGTTCATCAAGCCCACCCCTGTGGTCTCCGGCTGACCTCTTTCCTTCTCCCGCGCCAGTGAGTGCGGTGCCGGGGCCACCCTTGTGAAGGGTCACCCCTTGTCTTTCTCTTCTCTCCTGGGTTCGTCCTTGCCTTCTTCGCATCCGCTCGTGCCGTACGGCTGGGATGCGGACTGGGAGGCCGAGTTCGCTCCGTACGCCGAGCAGGGACTCCTGCCCGGCCGTGTCGTACGGGTCGACCGTGGCCTGTGCGACGTCACTACCCCGGCCGGCACCGTCCGTGCCGACACCGAGTTCGTCGTTCCCCGTGACCCGATGAAGGTGGTGTGCACGGGGGACTGGGTCGCCGTCGACCCTGAAGGCAGCGATCCGCGATACGTGCGGACTCTTTTGCCGCGCCGTACCGCGTTCGTGCGCTCGACCTCGTCGAAGCGTTCCGAGGGCCAGGTGCTGGCCACCAACGTCGATCACGTCGTCATCTGTGTGTCGCTCGCGGTCGAACTCGACCTCGGGCGGATCGAGCGGTTCCTGGCGCTGGCCATGTCCTCTTCGAGTGGCGAGGCCCTGCTGCACAAGTCGGCACTCTCCTGGGAGTCCGGAGCGCAGCCCGTGGTCGTGCTGACCAAGGCCGACCTCGTACCGGACGCGGCCACCCTCGCGTACCTCGTCCAGGACGTGGAGAACACCGCGCCCGGTGTGCCCGTGCTGGCGGTCAGCGCCATGGGCGGGGACGGACTCGACGTCCTCGTCGCCGTCGTCGGCGGCGGTACGTCCGTGCTGCTCGGGCAGTCCGGCGCGGGCAAGTCGACGCTCGCGAACGCGCTGCTCGGCGAGGACGTGATGGACGTCCGAGCCACCCGGGACGCGGACGGCAAGGGCCGCCACACGACGACCACCCGCAACCTGCTCGCCCTGCCCACGGGGGGTGTCCTGATCGACACACCGGGACTGCGGGGCGTCGGGCTGTGGGACGCCGAGACCGGGGTCGGGCAGGTGTTCTCCGAGATCGAGGAGCTGGCCACGCGGTGCCGGTTCCATGACTGCGCGCACGAGAACGAGCCGGGGTGCGCCGTACTGGCCGCGATCGCCTCCGGCGAGTTGGGCGAGCGGCGGCTGGACAGCTACCGGAAGCTCATCCGGGAGAACCAGCGGATCGTGGCCAAGACCGATGCGAGGCTCCGGTCCGAGATCAGGAAGGAGTGGAAGCGGAGGGGAGCCGAGGGGAAGGCGGCGATGGAGGCGAAGAAGGGGCGCTGGATGTAGGGCACCCGGAGTCGGACGTGGCCGTTGCCTGGACCGGCCGGACGACTGTCGTCGGGTGCCGGGTGTCGGGTGTCTGACGCCGGGTGTCCGACGCCAGGTGTCTGGCCCCGGATTCCCGACAAGTCCACGTCCGATTTCCGCTAGCCCAGCCCCCTCGCGTCGTCGACACTGGATGGCGTGATGGACGAAGACACCAGGTACGAAGCGGTACGCAGCAGGGACGGACGGTTCGACGGGGAGTTCTTCTTCGCCGTCGTGACGACCGGGATCTACTGCCGGCCCAGCTGCCCGGCGGTCACGCCGAAGCGGCACAACGTCCGGTTCTTCACGACGGCCGCCGCCGCGCAGGGCTCGGGTTTCCGGGCCTGCCGGCGGTGCCGGCCGGACGCGGTGCCCGGCTCCGCCGACTGGAACGTCCGGGCGGACGTGGTGGGCCGGGCCATGCGGCTGATCGGCGACGGTGTCGTCGACCGGGAGGGCGTGGCCGGACTCGCCGCGCGGCTGGGCTACAGCGCGCGACAGGTGCAGCGGCAGCTCACCACCGAGCTCGGCGCCGGACCGGTCGCCCTCGCCCGCGCCCAGCGGGCGCACACCGCCCGTGTGCTGGTGCAGACCACCGACCTGCCGATCACCCAGATCGCGTTCGCGTCCGGGTTCGCCAGCGTGCGCCAGTTCAACGACACCATGCGGGAGGTGTACGCCGTCACACCCAGCGAGCTGCGGACCACCGCGCCCCGAGCGGGCCGGGCGGTCCGGCGTACGGCCACGCCGACCGCCGGGATACCGCTGCGGCTCGCCCACCGGGGCCCGTACCAGGCCGGAGCCGTGTTCGACCTGCTGGAGGCCGAGGCCGTGGCGGGTGTCGAGGACGTGAGCGGGGCGCGCGGCCGGCGGACGTACCGTCGTACCCTGCGGCTTCCGCACGGCACCGGCATCGTCGCCGTCGACGAGCGGACGGGCGCGGCGCGATCCGCGTCCGGCGCGCACCCGGGCGGCTGGCTGGACGCCCGTCTCCACCTCACCGACCACCGCGATCTGACTACCGCCGTCCAGCGACTGCGACGGCTGTTCGACCTCGACGCCGATCCGTACGCCGTGGACGAGCGGCTCGGTGCCGACGAACGACTCGCCCCGCTGGTCGCCGCCCGGCCGGGACTGCGGTCGCCGGGAGTCACCGATCCGGAGGAGTTCGCGGTGCGGGCACTGGTGGGGCGGGCCGAGGCCGCGGAGCTGGTCCGGCGGTACGGGAAGGCGCTGGACGCTCCCTGTGGCCCGCTCACCCATGTGTTTCCCGAGCCGGCCGTCCTCGCCGAGGCCGAGCCGACCGGACCGCCGGGCGCGCTGGCCGCGGCCCTCGCCGACGGAGCCGTACGGCTGGACCCGGGCGCCGACCGGGACGACGCCCAGGCCGCACTGCTCGCCCTGCCCGGTCTGGACGCCCCCGCCGTCGCCGCGATCCGCACCCGCGCCCTCGGCGATCCCGACGTCGCCCCGCCCGGGCCCGACGTTCCCGACAGCTGGCGCCCCTGGCGCTCATATGCCCTGCAACACCTGCGCGCAGCAGGGGAGTTGGAGTACCGATGACCATCGAGACGCGCTACACCACCCTGGACAGCCCGGTCGGGCCGCTCCTCCTGACCGCCGGTCCGACCGGAGCGCTGTCCTCGCTGTCCGTGCCCGGACAGAAGAACGGCCGTACCGTCCAGGAGGGTTGGCGATGCGACCCCGGCCACTTCCGGGCCGCCGAGGAACAGCTCGCCGCCTACTTCGCCGGGGAACTCAAGGAGTTCCGGCTGGAGTTGAGCTCACCGGGCAGTGAGTTCCGGGAGCGGGTCTGGGCCGCCCTCGACTCCCTGCCGTACGGGGCCACCACCACGTACGGCGAGATCGCGGCGCGGATCGGTGCGCCCCGGGCCGCCGTACGGGCCGTCGGCGGTGCGATCGGGGCCAACCCGTTGCTGATCCTGCGGCCCTGTCATCGGGTGGTCGGGGCCGGCGGTTCCCTCACGGGGTACGCGGGCGGGTTGGAGCGCAAGACGAGCCTGCTCACCCTTGAAGGCGTCCTCTGACAGTGTCTGCCGAAGGTGTCTGCTGAAGGCGTCCTCTGAAGGGGCGGTCGTTCAGCCCCAGAACACCGCTCCCAGCCACGCCCCCATGATCAACAGGCAGGTGAACAGCTCCGCGAGGACGCTGGAGCCGCCCGAGCGCATCGCCGTGCGCAGGGCGGCCATCGCCTCACGGTGCCGACCGAGCCGAAGTCGTTCACTGAGGTAGATGCCGCCCATGAAGCCCGGGATCGCACCGAGCACGGGGACCAGGAAGAAGCCGAGGAACGCCCCGACGCCGGCGTACGCGGCCATGCGCGGGGTGGCGCCGCTCGCGCTCAGCCGTCGTGGCGGCAGTGCCCAGCGCACCACCTGGGACAGGAGCATGGCGACCGTGGCCCCAATGAGGACAGCCCAGGCGAGCGGCTGCGGATCCTTCAGCGCCCACCACATGACAGCGGCCCACACCAGCCACGACCCCGGCACTCCGGGCACCAGAACACCGCCCACACCGAGGAGGATGACCAGACCGGCCAGCAGGAGGTCCACCACTCCCATCTGTCCAGGGTGCCGGAGGAGGGGCGAAGGCGCAGTTCACCAGTTGCGTGGATGTCGTCGGTCGGTTCTCCCGTGGGGCGTGGGACCGTCGGGCGGCTTGTTTCGTACGAACGTTCGATGGAGTTGCTCGACATCCCGTTCGAGGTGGGACGGTGCGCCGGATTTTCCCGATGCCCCATTTTCATACTGCCGGTGCGGTGGACAATTGGGGGCATGAGCCAGCAGGGGGGAAAGCCCACCGGTCACGAGGACGACTGGTGGGGTCAGCTGTACGACGACTCCACCGAGGACACGGGCCCCGCGCCCACACCGGACTCCCTCGACGACCGCTTCGCCTCGGCGGCGGACGCGGTGGAAGGACAGTCCGGGGCCCGCGGGGAGACGGAGGGCGCGATCCCGGAGCCGCGGCCCGGTGCGGGCGGGTTCCCGAAGGACGGAGGGCCGGTGGCTTCGCCGGGTGCCGGGGAAGCTGTGGACGCCCCGGGTGCCCCGGATGCCATGGGTCCCGTGGCCGCCCCGCATACGGTGCAGGCCCCGCGTTCCGTGCCGTTCGCGTCGCAGCGGGCCCCCTGGGAGTCGCCGCCCGACCTGCCTCGGGGCCCCGAGACCTTCCCGCCCGGCCCGAAGCCACCGGGCTTCACGGAACCGGAACCCCAAGACCTGAGGGACCCGGCGACAGGCCCACGCCCCTTCCCGGAGCCCTCGACCACGATCGCCCCAGGCTCGCGCGCCCCTTCGGACGCAGCCCCGGGCGGGTGGATTCCGCCGGACGCGCCCCCGACTTCGCCGATCCCCGGAAGCACACCCCCGGCCTCCCGGATCCCCCCGGACTCACCCCCGCTTCCCACGGCGCCCCCTCCGCCCCCACCCCCCTTCGCACCCCCGCTCCCAACGGCCCCGCCCAGCGGAGGAGCCACCGGACCCGCACCGGCCGAAGCGAGCGACACCGACATCGGCACCGGCCACGGCACCAGCCACAGCACCGGCCCCGACACCGGCCCCGACACCGGCCCCGACACCGGCCCCGACACCGGCCCCGACCAGGACGTACCCGCGACCGACATCCCGAACGCCCCACCTCCCGCCGGCCCTGCGCCACAGCCTCGGCTCTGGCAATCGCCGGGCCTCGCCGCCCGCGCCGGTGATGCCCACGCGGGTGGCGCCCCGCCCGCTGCTGGTCCCTCGCTCTCTGCCGGCCCTCCGCCCCCCGGCGTCCCCTGGGGACCGCCGCGCGCCCCGGCGCCCGCCCCCGTCGACGCCCGGCCCGCCACTCCGGCCGGCCCGGAGCGAGATCCCGTGGAGGTCTCACCCGCCGCCGGCACCCCACCGTTCACCGCCGGCACCCCACCGTTCGCCGCCGGCAACCCTCCGTCGGCCGCGACGAACACCGGCGCTGCTTCGCTGCGGGACGATTCCCGAGGGCCAGGAGGGCCAGGCAGGGAGCAGCCCGGTCAGGCGCCGGGCCCGGACGCCGCTTCCGCGCCGCGTGAGACCCTCGTCGACATCCCCCTCGTCCCGCCCGAGCCCGTCGGACACGTCGGCTCCGGGCCGCCCACCTACGAGGCCGAGCCCACCGCGCTGCCGCCGACCGACCCGGACGATCTCGACGAACTGGTCGCGGACACCGTGCTGGACGGAGCCCGGTACGGGTCCTGCACCCTGCGCGCGGCCTCCGTGCGCGGTGACTCCGCGCGGTTCCGTGGCGAGCCACGACGCGACTCCCTCCTCACCGCCCGGTTCGGAACGGGCGACCACACACTGGTCCTCGTCGCCATGGCGACCGGCGCCCGCGCCACCCCCGGCGCCCACCGCGCGGCCGCCGAGGCCTGCCACTGGATCGGCCGGGCCGTGGGCCGCAGCCACGCCCGGCTCGCCGAGGACATCAGGGCGGGCAGGCGCGGCGACCTGAAGTCGGGCCTGCACCGCCTCACCGACCGCAGCCTCGGCAAACTCCGCGCCAGCGCCGCCGAACAGGGCATCGACCCCGACGAGTACGCCGCCACTCTGCGCTGTCTCCTGCTCCCCGCCGACCCCGACTGCCGCACCCGTGTCTTCTTCGGCATCGGCGACGGCGGACTGTTCCGGCTGCGTGACGGCGATTGGCAGGACATCGAGCCGCGTGTCGTCGACGTCACCGGCGAGCCGGTCGTCGGCTTCGGCTCACTGCCCGCCGAGACCCCCGAGGGCGACCGCCTCACCATGGACCTGGGCATCCCGACACCCCCGAGCCCCTACGAACCGGCCCTGGAACCGCCCCGCGAACCCTTCCGCTTCCGCGCCTCCATCGCCCGCCCGGGCGACACGCTCCTGATGTGCACCGGGGGCCTGGCCGAGCCGTTGCGTGGTGAGCCCGAACTCGGTCAGTACCTCACCGGCCGATGGTCCGACCCCACCCCGCCCGGCCTCGCCGCGTTCCTCGCCGACACCCAGGTCCGGGTCAAGGGGTACGCGGACGACCGTACGGCTGCCGCTGTGTGGGAGGCATGACGGCCTCGGCTGTGCATTCATGGAACCCACAGGGATCTCCGGAGACCGAAGGGGCATGAGAGCACCATGGCAAAACAGAGCGTTGCCGAACAATTCGTCGACATCCTGGTCCGCGCCGGAGTCGAGCGCCTCTACGGGGTCGTCGGGGACAGCCTCAACCCGGTGGTGGACGCCGTCCGCCGCAACTCCGCCATCGACTGGGTGCACGTCCGCCACGAGGAGACCGCCGCCTTCGCGGCCGGGGCGGAGGCCCAGATCACCGGCAAGCTCGCCGCCTGCGCGGGCTCCTGCGGCCCCGGAAACCTCCACCTCATCAACGGCCTCTACGACGCCCACCGCTCCATGGCCTCCGTGCTCGCCCTCGCCTCGCACATCCCGTCCAGCGAGATCGGTCTCGGTTTCTTCCAGGAGACCCACCCCGACCGTCTCTTCCAGGAGTGCAGCCACTACAGCGAGCTGATCTCCAGCCCGCAGCAGATGCCCCGGCTGCTCCAGACCGCCATCCAGAACGCGGTCGGCCGCTCCGGCGTCAGTGTCGTCTCCCTCCCCGGCGACATCGCCGACCAACCCGCCCCTGACAAGGCCGCCGAGACGGCCCTCGTCACCTCCCGGCCCACCGTCCGCCCCGGCGACGCCGAGATCGACAAGCTCGTCGAGATGATCGACGAGGCCGACCGGATCACCCTGTTCTGCGGCAGCGGCACGGCGGGCGCGCACGCCGAGGTCATGGAGTTCGCCGGGAAGGTCAAGTCCCCGGTGGGGCACGCGCTGCGAGGCAAGGAGTGGATCCAGTACGACAACCCGTACGACGTCGGTATGAGCGGTCTGCTCGGCTACGGCGCCGCCTACGAGGCCACCCACGAGTGCGACCTGCTGATCATGCTCGGCACGGACTTCCCGTACAACGCGTTCCTGCCCGACGACGTCAAGATCGCCCAGGTGGACGTCCGGCCCGAGCACCTCGGCCGTCGCTCGAAGTTGGACCTCGCCGTGTGGGGCGATGTGCGCGAGACCCTGCGCTGTCTCGTTCCGCGGGTGCGGGAGAAGAAGAACCGGCGCTTCCTCGACAAGATGCTCAAGAAGCACGCCGACGCGCTGGAGGGGGTCGTCAAGGCGTACACGCGCAAGGTGGACAAGCACATGCCGATCCACCCCGAGTACGTGGCGTCCGTCCTCGACGAACTCGCCGACGACGACGCGGTGTTCACCGTGGACACCGGCATGTGCAACGTCTGGGCCGCCCGTTACATCTCACCCAACGGCCGCCGCCGCGTGATCGGTTCCTTCTCCCACGGATCGATGGCGAACGCGCTGCCCATGGCGATCGGCGCGCAGTTCACCGACCGTGAGCGGCAGGTCGTGTCGATGTCCGGCGACGGCGGATTCTCCATGCTGATGGGCGACTTCCTCACCCTCGTCCAGTACGACCTCCCGGTGAAGGTCGTCCTGTTCAACAACTCCTCCCTCGGCATGGTCGAGTTGGAGATGCTGGTCGCCGGACTTCCCTCGTACGGCACCACGAACAAGAACCCCGACTTCGCCGCCGTCGCCCGTGCCTGCGGTGCCCATGGTGTGCGGGTCGAGAAGCCCAAGGACCTCGCCGGCGCCCTGAAGGACGCCTTCAAGCACAAGGGCCCGGCCCTCGTCGACATCGTCACCGACCCCAACGCCCTGTCCATCCCGCCGAAGGTCAGCGCCGACATGGTGACCGGCTTCGCTCTGTCCGCCTCGAAGATCGTGCTGGACGGCGGAGTCGGCCGCATGCTGCAGATGGCCCGCTCCAACCTCCGGAACATGCCACGTCTCTGAGGTCCGCCCTAGGCATAGGGCGTCCAACGGCGTCCGGAGGTGTCGTACATGTACCGCGGCAGGCCCTTGATGCCGCTGGTGCGGAACGGGCGGCCGTGGTCGTCGATGCGGATCGTGCCGGAGCGGCCCTGGGAGGACCAGTCGAGTTCCAGGTACCACTGGCAGTCGCAGGTGTCGGTCTGCGCGCTGACCAGCAGTACCTCGGGATCCTCGGCGGAGACCCGGTAGGGGAAGTGCACCGCGGGGATGGTGTGTTCGCTGTCGGCGCCGGGAAGCGAGCGGACGACGGGCCGGTCGGCGTCGAGGTTCACGGCGAAGGACCTGGGCGTGAGCTCGCCGCCGCAGCCCTGGTCCATGGCGAAGGCGTTGCCGGAGGCGGGCGCGGCACGGCCGACGACGCGGACCCGTAGCGCGTCCAGGACCACGGCCGTCGACGACCGGCCCTGCACCGAGATCCGCACGATCGTCTCGTGCCCGTGCACCGCGTCCTGGGTCGCCGCCCATGTGCCGGCGTCCTGTTGGACCGGGGGCGGTGGGACCTGCTGGGGCGTCTTGTCGATCACGTAGTCGTGGCCGCAGCCCAGGTTCCAGACCTGGGAGTCGGCGGTCCAGGCGAGGGGCTGGACGTCGGACGCGGGGGCGTCGCCCTGTGCGGCCGCCGACGGGCCGTTCTTCTTCCCGGGGGTCGTGGAAGCCCGCGCGTCGGCTGAGGGCGAGGGCGACGATGTCGAGGAGCGGCCGGGCGAGGCGCTGGGGGAGGGGCTGAGGGTGGTGTACGCGGGGCGGTGGGGCTTGTCCGTGTCCGTCGTAGGGGCCCGGTCCGGGGCGGTGCCGACGGTGTCGGCCGGAGGACGGTCCGCCGACAGGGCCGCCAGACTGCCCAGCGTCGCCAGGAGCACGGTCGCCACGGCCGCGCCGAGCAGGGCCTGCCGACGGCGGTACCAGGGACGGTCGGCCGACGGCCGCTGCTCGCCCACACCAGGCCGGGAGCCCGCGCCCGGAACGACGACGCCGGATCCCGCACCGGGCGCGGCCACGGAACCCTCGGCACCTTCGATCAGTTCCGGCGTTCCCTTGCCCGGATCTGGCGTGTCGTCACCCGGTCCCGACATGTCGTCCGCTCCGTCCGCCGCGTCCTCCGTGGCGCCGTCGGCGGTTCGTGGGCGCCGGCGGGCCGCCGCGGCGAGGAGCCATCGGCGGTGCAGTTCGAGCCGTTCCTCGGGTGTGGCCGCGCAGAACGCCGCGAACCGTTCCACGGGAGCGAAGTCCAGGGGCACCGCGTCCCCCGAGCAGTAGCGGTGCAGCGTCGAGGTGTTCATGTTCAGGCGCCGCGCCAGCGAGCCGTAACTGCGGTCCGTACGGGCCTTCAGTTCTCTCAGCAGCGCCGCGAACTCTGCTACGTCGTCCCCCGTAGACACCGTTCCCCCGTCTTCGTCGGGCCAAGGACGGCATCCCAGGCACTCCATGTACCTGCACGTCAGATGGCCTGGGATGGTTCCACCGCGGCCGATCGGGCGAGGACGGTTGCAGCCGGCCCCAAGGACGGCTGATGCTCTTGGTGTCGCACCGACCAGGGCCGGACCGACCATCCGCCGCCAGGGCGCCATCCCACACTCATGCACTCGTTCACGGGGGACACCCATGTCACACAGCACCCGAGCAGGAGCGCTCACCGTTCTCGCCGTCACGGGCCTCACGCTCGGCGCCGTGCTCGCCGATCCGGCGGCCGCCGCCACGAGTAGACCCGGCTTCCTCTCGGCCGCGGACCTGCCGCCCCACCCCACCTCGTCCTGGACGGCCGGCAAGATCACCGTCGGTGAGCCGGAGGACCTTGAGTGGGACCCCTGTCTGCGGGCGCTGCCGGGCCACGAGAACGTGTGGTACCGCGACTTCCGGACCGACCTCGAGACGAACGCCCGGCAGATCACCGTCGTCCTGCCGGACACCGGCTCGGCGAAGTCCCTGGTCTCGGCGCTGAACAAGGACATCAAGTCCTGCCCGGTACGGATCGAGGGGGCCGACCCCGAGATCGAGGCCACCAGCAGGGACTACGGCACGCTGCCCGTCGAGGAGGGCGCCCACGTCCACGGCCTGCACACCGAGACCTCCTGGGGCGCGACCGACATCAGCCTCCTCTCCGTGGGCCGGGACGGCCGGACCGTGACGGTCGTGGACTGGGGCCAGATGGGCGACTTCGGCGACGCGCCGGTCAAGGCCTTCAAGAAGACGACGACGGCCGCCGTCAACAAGCTCCGCTGACCGTCGCGCGACCACCACACAAGACCAGGGCCGCCCTCCCGCCACGGGGGTCGGGAGGGCGGCCCGCACCGCACCGACATCGACCACAGCACGTACGAAACCGGGGAACACTCACATGAACCGCGACACGACCACGCGCCGCACCGCCACGCGCCGCGCTACCGCCGCCGCGGCCGCGGCCCTCGCCCTGGCCCTCGGCCTCGGTGTCACGGCCCAGGCATCCGCCGGCGCACCGCGTTCCGTCAGCGGCAAGCCGTCCGACAACGTCACCCGCATCGCCGACTTCTACGGCGCGTACATCGACGCCGTGACCGACGCGGACGACGACGGCGGCAGGCTGGCGGACGCGCTGCGCCAGAACTACCTCAGCGCCGGCTTCCAGAAGGAACTGGCGGCCTGGGAGGCGAAGGAGCACGCCAACGGCGTCCTGCGGGCCCAGAACGTCCCGCTCGCGTGGAAGGTCACCGACAACGGCACCGCGGACTACACCGAGGCCGTGGTCACCCTCACCTGGGGCGGCGGCGAGACGACCAAGCTCGTCGTCGACATGGACGGCGGCCACAAGATCTTCCACATCGGTACGAAGGGCGTCGCCGGCAAGTAGGCCACGTAGCGGTTCCCGAGCCCACCGCAGCCGGGTGGGGCCTGGAACGGCCGCGGTACGGAGGCGGGGGGCCTCGTGCCGCGGCCGTTCCAGCAGCCGTACCACCGCACCACCGTTGCGAGCCCGTCGAGTTCGCGGGTGAGCGACCACTGGATTCCGGCCAGTTTCACGAGCGGGAGACAGTCGGATCTCCTCGCACCCCGACGTCCGGGACCAACCGCCACACCTCTTCGTCGGGTACGGCGAGGTCGACGGACCGGAGCCGGTGGATGGGCCCATCGTCCGCGGTCACGGTCCCTCGGGCGCGTGTCTCGAAGCCGTGCGGGACGGCTGGGGCGGCCGCCGCCCCCGGGAGCGGACGCATCGGTCCGCCTCCACTCGCCGCGGCGGCGATCGGCAGGTGACGGTTGCGTGGGCGGATGCTCCAGTGGCGTTCCGGCGTCGTCGTACGGCGGTTTCTGGGCCCGGAGACCGGGACCGGTCCCCCGGACATCCCAGGCCGATCACCGTGTCGAAGCGGCGGCGCGCGCCCCGCGACTCCCGGCGGCTCGGACGGTGCCGTCCGGGGTGTCGTCCGCCCGGCCGACAGCGGCACACCCGTGGCCGAACACCTGGTGGTTGAGGATTCGACATGACTGGCCTGTGGGCCAATGGGCAAGGATCCCCGTGAACGTGTTCGAGCAGGAGGGGAACCGACATCGGCACGCGGGCGGGGGTCATGGAGAGGCAGGCACGAGGAGGCGGTCCCATCGCGATAGGGGCCTTCTCGGCGGAGACAGTGGAGGAAGAGGCCGACAGCGCCGGGGACGAGGCGCAGGCACCGCGGCTCAACCGCAGACTCGGACGGGCGGACCTGGGGGCGGTGCCCGAGGCGCGCAGGGCGCTGCGGGAGTTGCTACGGCACTGGGGCAGGCCCGGACGAGCGGAGGTCGCGGAGCTGCTGACCAGTGAGCTCGTCACCAACGCGCTCGTCCACACCGACCACGACGCGGTTCTGACGGCGACCGTCGGACCCCGTGGTCTCAGGGTGGAGGTGCGGGACTTCGTGGCCCGCAGGCCCCGGGTGTGCGTACCGATCGCCGACGACGGCACGCACGGCAGGGGCCTGCTCCTGGTGCAGTCCCTCGCGGACGCGTGGGGCGTGCGGGTGCACGGGGTGGGGAAGGCGGTGTGGTTCGAGCTGGACGCGGGCATCGCCTGACACCACACCGCACCAACCACACCGCACCAACCGCACCACACGACACGCCACATGACACGGGACGGGGCGCGGCTCATGCGAGCCGCGCCCCGTCCCGTGTCATGTGTCTCGGCCGGTGTCCCTAGCCGAACTGACGCTCCAGGTCCTTGAGTTTGCGCTCCAGGGAGTCGAGGCGCGGCAGGGCCATGGTGTCGTCCTCGGCGGTGAGGTCGACGGAGGGGGTGGCGGACTCAGATCCGCTGCGGACGGGCTCGAGGGAGGGACGCGCGCGCACGGGCAGTGGCTCCGGCGCCGATATGGCAGGCTCCGCGGTGGCCCGCTCCGAGGCCCGCTCCAGGGTGGCCTGCGCCTCCAGTTGCCGGCCGCGGCCGACGAAGCCGCGGTGGCCCCGGCTGATCGCCTTGAGCTGCGCCCGGTCGACCCGCTCCTTGTCGCGGCGGCGCAGTCGGGCCGCCTCCTTCTGACGCTTGTCCTCGCGGACCTCGTCGACGGCCTCGTCGAGGCTGCGCACGCCTTCCAGGAGCATCAGCGACCAGGCGCTGTACGTCTCGCGGGGCGCCCGCATCCAGCGGACGACGCGGATCTGCGGCAGCGGACGCGGCACCAGACCCTGCTCGCGCAGGGCGGCCCGGCGGGTCTGCTTCAGCGCGCGGTCGAAGAGGACGGCCGCGGACAGGGACATGCCGGAGAAGAACTGCGGCGCACCGTCGTGGCCGAGGCCCCTGGGCGCGTGCACCCAGTTGAACCAGGCCGCGGCGCCCGCGAACGTCCATACGAGTATCCGGGAGCCGAGCGCGGCGTCACCGTGGCTGGCCTCGCGCACCGCGAGGACCGAGCAGAACATCGCCGCGCCGTCCAGGCCGAACGGGACCAGGTACTCCCAGCCGCCGGACAGGTTGAGGTTCTGCTGGCCGAAGCCGACCAGGCCGTGGAAGGAGAGTGCGGCGGCCACCGCCGCGCAGCAGAACAGCAAGACGTAGGAGGCGGTGCCGTACAGGGCTTCCTTGCGCCTGCGGCGCTCCTCGCTGCGCTCCCACGAGTCGTCCTCGCTCGCTTTCGCCCCTGAGGAGCGCTTGCCGCGCGCGAGCACCGCTACCGCCGCCAGCATGCCCAGGAGCAGTACGGCGCCCGGAAGCAGCCAGTTCAGCGATATGTCGGTAAGTCTCATCTGGGGTCCCTTGCATTGGGATAGGGCGTAACGCCCGCCATAGTGGCCCAATCCGATCGGCCCTCAGGGGGTTTCGGGGCAAGAGGCCGCCAAGGAAGTGCAAGGGATTGCCCAGGGCGGCGTTCTGCTCGAACTGCCGCGTGAGGGGCGGGAGTTGAGTTCGAATAAGACTACCCGTACGAGTGGTTCCACGGAAAGTTCCCGGGACCGGTGAGGAAATTGTGAATTGCCTGTAACCGTACGGGTGGCCAGATCGAGGGTGATCTTACGGGACGTCGTCCGCCGTCCCGACCTGAGGGTCCCTCAACTGGCGGCGGCCGCCGTGAGTTTGGCTACCCGGTCCGCGTCGCAGGTGCGCGGACATGTGACGCAGGTGTCCTCGGGGTCCAGCGTGTAGTACATGCAGCAGCTCGCCCGGTCCCGGGTGGACAGCGGTCGGCCCGCCGGTCCGGTCAGCCGGCGGAAGGCGGCCGAGCCGACGTAGGGCTTGGTCGCTCCCGGCAGTAGCAGCTCCAGTTCGCGCTCGGCCCGCCGCTGCTCGTGCTCGCCGAGCAGTTCGGCGACGTACCAGAGGCTCTCCACGATCTCGTCGGTCACCATCCCCCACAGGGCGCGCCCGCGGCGGCGCATCCGGGGGCCGAAAGCGGCGAGGACGGGTTCCAGGTGCTCGGCGACCGCGTACCGGACCTCGGCGCGCAGTGCCTCCTCGTCCGGGACCACGCGGGCGTCGGGGTGCCGCGCCGCCGGGTCGCCCGGAAGGCAGGCGAAGGGGCCGGGGCGTACGGCGAAGGCCATGGGGCCCGCGGTGCGGTCGTACGACACGTGGGTCACGGGGTAGCGGGGGACGCGGCGATGCAGGAACCACGGCGCGGTGATCAGCAGGCAGGCGGGCCAGGCGTAGCGGTGCAGGCCGAAGCCGGCGATCACGTCCGGGCGGGCGGGGCGGCCGTGGTCCCGCAGCACCTGTGCGTCGTCCCAGGCCAGGAAGGCGTCGAGGCCCGCGCCGCCCTCGGCGAGGGCGGCGGCGGTGATCCAGCCACGGCTGTCGGGGAGTCGGTCCGCGGGGTCCAGCTCGGTGACGGTGAGCCCCGGGAGGGCCTCGGTCAGACGGGAGTACGCGTCCGTGAGGGCCGTGGGCGTCACAGGCATGCCGGGACCACCGATCCATGACGGGCTGACAGGGCGGGCTAAAGGTAGCCTTACCTTACCTAAAGTCGATGAGATTTGAACTGGTGGCTTCTGCGCCTAAGGTGCTTGACGGGCGAGTAACAACCCGCCGTAATGACCCCAAGTACCGACACGTCCCCAGGAGGACCCGTGGAGCAGGTCGCGCAGGGCTCCACCGAGACGGGGGGTCCGGAACTCCCCGTCGGCGCGGTGCGGGTGCCGCCGCAGCTCAGGGCCGCGGACGTGGACCGGGAGAGGTGCGCCGACCCCGGGGCCGTGCGCGGTGAACACACCCACAGCGAGGCGCCGATTCCCCGGCCCCGTCCGGCCGTTCAGCGGTCCTCGGTGCGCGGGCAGATCCTCGACGCGTTGCGCACCGCGCTGGTGGCGGGCGAGCTGCGGCCCGGCGAGGTGTACTCGGCGCCCGCGCTGGGGGAGCGGTTCGGGGTCTCGGCCACGCCCGTGCGGGAGGCGATGCAGCAGCTCGCGCTGGAGGGCGCGGTCGAGGTCGCGCCGAACCGCGGGTTCCGAGTGGTGGAGCGCGGGGCGCGGGAGCTGGCGGAACTGGCGGAGGTGCGGGCCCTGATCGAGGTGCCGGTGATGCTGCGGCTGGCCCGCACGGTACCGGCGGAGCGCTGGAGCCGGCTGCGTCCGCTCGCCGAGGCCACGGTCCGGGCGGCGTACTCCGGGTGCCCGGCGACGTACGCCGAGTCCGACCGGGCCTTCCACCGGGCCCTGCTGGCGCTCGCGGGCAACGAGCAGCTGGTGCAGATCTCCGAGGATCTGCACCGCCGCGCGCAGTGGCCGCTGGTCGGCGGCCCCGGCATCAGGGGCCGGGCCGACCTGGTCGCGGACGCGGCGGAACACCTGGAACTGCTGGAGGCGCTGACCGCGCGGGACTTGGACGTGGTGCGGTCGCTGGTGGGGCAGCACTTCACCGGGACGGTCTGACCACCGGCCCACCGTGGCTTGGGCCGCCGGCCGGCCCGCCGAGTGTCGGCCCAGGTCTAAGCCGTCGCCGCTCCCGCCGAGGGTGGGGTCAACTGGCCGGCCAGCCAGGTGGGTACGCCTCCGAGTAGTCGGTACAGCCGTCGGGCCTCCTCGCGGAGTCGGGAGGCCTCCGGGTCCACCTCGGCGTCCGCCAGGGACACCAGCGCGGGGGCCGTGCCCACCAGGTAGCCCAACTCCTCGCGGATCCGGAGGGATTCGCTGAAGCCGTGCCGTGCCTCCGCCAACTCGCCCTCCCGCAGGGCGAGTCCGGCGAGGTGGCGCCAGGTGAAGGAGAGCAGCAGCGGGTTGGAGTGGGCGGTGGCGCCCGCGTGGGCCCTGCGGTACGCGGCACGCGCCGCCTGCGGAGAGCGCGTGAGGTTCTCCGCCAGCAGGCCTCGGCGGAAGTCGAGCAGCGCCCGCCGCGGAGCCCCCGGAGGGATCAGCGCCGCCGCCCGCCCCAGCGCGGCCCGCGCCTCGTCGGCCCGGTCGCGCACGCCGTGCAGCGTCGCCGCGTACGCGAGTTGCCCGCGTTCACAAGCCGCCGCCCCCCGCTCCTCGTCCCCGTGGGCCAGCGCCTCGGCCGTGCGCAGCGCGTCCTCGGCCTCCTCCCAGCCCAACTCGGTGTACAGACACCGCTCCACCAGCAACGACGCCCGCTGGAGCGCGGCCGGTGCGGTGACCGGCTGGAGCAGCGCCGCCGCGTCGTCCCAGCAGGCGCGTGAGCGCAGCCGCCATACCGCGGTCTGGAGTGGATCGTCACCGGCCGTCGTTCCGTAACCAGACATGGCGGGATACGCCACATTGCCCTCCCCAAGGTCCTGTCCTTCGGATCAGCTCGGGGTCGCGGGGCTCGGCACGCGCATCTGCGGCGTCGTCAGGCCGCCGAAGCTCCGCTCCGACTCCCTCTTCCGCCTTGCAGCCGCACGCACCAAGCCCCGCTCACCGGCGTCGCCAAGCACAGCCTCTCCACATCGACCTGATCCGAAGGACAGGCCCAGCGCGCCATCGAGCTTTGAGTGGTGGCCGCATCTCAGCACGAATTGATGGGCCGGGCCAAGAGGGTGGGTGAAGGATTTCACAAAGTCGTGGGACTCTGTGGGCCTCGGGGTTTGAACTGCGCTCGTTCTAGTGAAGAACGAGCGATCATGAGCGTTCATGGGTAAGTGCTCCTTACGGTCGGGATTGTGAATCTGACTGAGTGGGCGAGGGTCCAGGGGGGCCACCCGCAGACCGCGCGCCGCTGGTTTCGTGAAGGAACGCTGCCGGTGCCCGCGATGCGGGTGGGTCCGCGCACGATCCTGGTGAACATCGAGGCCGGCCAGGCTGTTGATGTCACCGGTGGTGTGGGCCTGTACGCCCGGGTCTTCTCTCACGATCAGGAGGCTGACCTGGAGCGGCAGACCGCGCGCCTCGCCAAGTGCGCGGCGAAGACTGGGCACCGGGTCGTGCGTGTGGAGTCGGAGATCGCCTCGGGCATGAACGGTGCGCGGGCGAAGGTCCGACGCCTGCTGGCTGACCCGGCCGTAACGACCGTGGTCGTCGAGCACAAGGACCGCCTGGGCCGGATGAATGTCGAGCTCGTCGAGGTGGCGGCGGCCGCGCACGGACGCCGCCTGGTCGTCCTCGACGAAGGTGAGGTCGAGGACGACGTGGTCCGCGACATGACCGAGGTCCTGACCTCGTTCTGTGGCGGCCGCCGCTCGGCGAGGAACCGGGCGCAGAAAGCACTTGAGGCGGCCGCGGAGTGAGCAAGCGTAAGCAGCCGTTGCGTCCAATCCGGGACCCGTTCGTGGTCCAGGACGCGACGGGTGTGGCGATCCGTGACCGGTTCAAGGACCTCGCACTCCAGGACGACAAGGTCCTGCGCCTGGTTGGCGCCCACCTCGGTTCTCTCGCAGCCGCTGACCTCGCCCTGTACTCGCGGGCCGGTTTCGAGCGCACCAGCCAGACCTGGGCCACCCGCAAGCAGGAACTGACCGCCCAGTCGTCGTCGCGGTGGGCCGGTGCCCTCACTAAGGGCACTCACGACCAGTACGCCCTGGCCCGGCGCGGCCAGTTCGCATACCGCGACAAGCTCACCGACGGCATCCGCATGCTTGGGCACCGCCTGTCCCTCCCGGTCGGGGAGAAGGGCACGAAGGGCAGGCCAGGTGGGTACCGGTCGCAGGCGGAGTGGTTTCGCAAATCCCGCCGGCTCCACATCCTCAAGGCCCGTCTCGAGGCCGTTCAGGAGGACATCGCAACCGGACTGGTGCACGTCGTGCGCGGCGGGAAGAGACTCGCGAACAACCGGCACAACCTGGCCGCCGCCCAACTCACCGAGACCCGATGGCGGGAACGCTGGGAAGCCGCCCGCTGGTTTTTGAGCGCGGACGGCGAGTCGGGGAAGCGGTTCGGGAACGAGACGATCCCCGTCGCCCCGGACGGCGAGGTCTCGATCAAGCTGCCCAAGCCGCTGGAGTACCTGGCCAACAGCCCGCGTGGCCGGTACGTCCTGACCAGCCGCGTCGCGTTCCACCACCGGGGCGAGGAGTGGGCCGACCGCATCGCCCACAACCGCGCGGTCGCGTACGAGATCCACTACGACGTGGCCAAGGGCCGCTGGTACCTGCCCGCATCGTGGAAGCCCCTCGCCGTGCAGAGCATCGGGTTGAAGGCGGCTCGGGCGGGCGGGCTGATCGGTGTGGACACCAACGCCGACCACTTCGCCGCGTACCGCCTCGATGCGTACGGCAACCCGGCCGGCAACCCACACCGGTTCACCTACGACCTCACCGGCTCGGCGGACCACCGCGACGCGCAGCTGCGCCATGCGCTCAGCCAGTTGCTGCGCTGGGCCTCCCGGACCGGCGTCACCGCGATCGCCGTCGAAGACCTCGACTTCTCCGACGGCAGGACCCGCGAGACGTTCGGCCGCAAGAAGCGGTTCCGGCAGCTCATCCACGGCATTCCCACCGGAAAGGTCAAGGCCAGGCTGGTGAACATGGCCGCCGAGCACGGCCTGGCACTGGTCGCCGTCGACCCGGCGTACACCTCCCAGTGGGGCGCCGGGCACTGGAAGACACCCCTGACCAGCAGCAAGCGTGCGATGACCCGCCACGACGCGGCGGGCATCGCGATCGGAAGGCGCGCCCTCGGCCACCCGATCCGGCGACGGACGAAACCGCCCCGCCACCACCAGAGCGATGGTGGCGGGCATCGGACCGTCCAGGCCGATCGTGGCACCCGGGGGCGTGAGGAACTCCGCCGGACACGGAACGGAACCAGCCCCCAGAGGGCGGCGACCGGCCGTGCAGTCACAGCGGGGAACCAGCGTGCCCAACACCGTTCGGGACACGCGGCTGAGCATGGGTCCTGGCAACAGGACTCACTCCCGCTCAGTTTTTAGGAACGGTTTCAGCTCATGCGCAGTGCCAGGAAGAAGTCCAGCTTGTCCTCGAGGCGGGACAGGTCGCGGCTCGTCAACTGCTCGATCCGCCCGACCCGGTAGCGCAGCGTGTTGACGTGCAGGTGCAGACGGGTCGCGCAGCGGGTCCAGGAGCCGTCGCAGTCGAGGAAGGCCTCCAGGGTGGGGATCAGCTCGGCGCGGTGGCGGCGGTCGTAGTCGCGCAGCGGATCCAGGAGGCGGGCGGTGAAGGCGCGGCGGACGTCGTCGGGGACGAAGGGCAGCAGCAGGACGTGGGAGGCCAGCTCCTGATGGCCGGCCGCGCAGACCCGCCCCGAGCGGGCGGCGGCCACCCGGCGGGCGTGCCGGGCCTCCTCCAGGGCGCCGCGCAGACCCTCCGCCGAGTGGACGGACGCGCTGACCCCGAGGGTGACCCGGCCGTCGTCGTCGAGGCCGGCCGACAGCGGGTCGCGTACGGACTCCAGCAGGACGTCGGCGAGGATGCCGGTCTCCGAGCCGTCGTGCTCCGAGGGGACCGCCGGCAGAGGGACCAGGGCGACGGCCTCGTCACCCGTGTGGGCCACGGCGATACGGTCGGAGGGCTCGGGGCCGGTGGCGAGCGGGTCGACCAGGATCTCCTCCAGCAGGGACTGGGCCACCGGGCCCCCTTCCAGGTCGCCGCCCTGCCATTCGACGCGAGCCACGACCACCTGCCAGTGCGGGGCCGTGCCCTGGCCGGGCAGCAGCACGGGGGCGGCCACCCGCAGCCGGGCGGCGATCTCGCCGGGGGCGGCGCCCGCCTGCACCAGCTCCAGGATCTCCTGGGCCAGTCGGCGGCGGACCGTGCGGGCGGCGTCCCGGCGGTCCCGTTCCACCGCGATCAGCTGGGTGACGCCGTGCAGCAGGTCCAGGCGTTCCTCCGGCCAGTCCCCGGCGTCCGCCTCCACGGCCAGCAGCCACTCCGACAGCATCGTCTCGCGGACGTCCCGGGGGCCTTGTGGGGAGCGCCCGCCGCCGCGGACCGCGAACAGGGAGTAGGTGGCGGAGCCGAGGGTGACGCGGTGCGGGCCGCGCCGGCCCGTGCGGGCGGCCGCCAGGTGCTCGGCCGCGAGCCGCGCGCACACGTCGGCGGGCAGACCGGGGCCGCCGACCTTGGGGCCGGCGATCAGACGGCCGGCCGGGGACAGCACCCAGGCCCGCAGATCCAGGTCCGAGCCGAGCAGGTCCAGGACCACGTCCGGGCCGCCGCCCGCCGGACCCGAGGTCATCATCCGGCGATGCCGGTCTACCACGGCCGCGAGGTCACCGGCCCGCTCGCCGGAGACCTGCCGTACGACGTGCTCGGTGATCGTCGCGAACGCCACCGACTCGTGCACGGCGAAGAGCGGGAGGCGGTGCCGGGCACACGCGACGACCAGGTCGTCCGGGACGTGCGCCAGCTCGGCCTCGCCGGCGGCCAGGGCGGTCACCCCGGCCTGCACCAGGATCCGTACGAACGGCTCGGAGTCCGCCGCGTTCCCGCGCCAGGCCAGGCCCGTGAGCACCAGTTCCCCGCCCGAGAGGTAGCGGCTGGGGTCGCGGAGGTCGGTGGTCATCACACCCCGCACGGTGCGGTCCAGCTCGTCCTCGCCGCCGAGCAGCCGCAGGCCCAGCGCGTCGGTGTCCAGCAGTGCGCGCAGGCGCATTCTCGTCGCCGCCGATCTTTGTCTCGAAATCTACGATGAAGTCAGAGGTCCCGTGGTGTGGGGGACGATCCCGTTGGGTGGGAGCGCCAGTCTCCGTCTCCGAGGCTGTGTCCCAGGTCACACGTGTTGTGTCGCGCGTTTCCACAGGAGAACGCGGAGGTTACTGGTGTCCTCCGTTCATATGAATCTACAAGATGGCCCGCCTGGCCAGCCAACTCCTTCATGGTTTCCGTGACTGACCCGGTCGGCGCACGGCGCTGTGTACTGGCATCACTCCGCGTAAACAGGACATGAACGAGCCGGGCCCGCCGCACACGGATTGGCTCGATCCGCACGACTCACGAGACGAAGAAGAGAGCCGGTCATGGACTTCCTTCGCCCCGCCAGCTGGGAGGAGGCGCTCGCCGCGAAGGCCGAGCACCCCGCCGCTGTGCCGATTGCGGGTGGCACCGATGTGATGGTCGAGATCAACTTCGACCACCGCCGGCCCGAATACCTGCTCGACCTGAACCGCGTCGGCGACCTCTACGAGTGGGAGGTCGGCGCGGAGAGTGTGCGGCTGGGCGCCTCCGTCCCGTACTCGACGATCATGGACCGGCTGCGCGCCGAGCTTCCGGGGCTGGCCCTCGCCTCGCACACGGTCGCGTCCCCGCAGATCCGCAACCGAGGGGGCGTCGGCGGCAACCTCGGCACCGCGTCCCCGGCCGGCGACGCCCATCCCGCGCTGCTGGCGGCCGGCGCCGAGGTCGAGGTGGAGTCCGTACGGGGATCCCGGCTGATCCCCATCGGCGCGTTCTACACCGGAGTGAAGCGCAACGCGCTCGCCGCCGACGAGCTGATCCGGGCCGTCCACATCCAGAAGGCGGACGGCCCGCAGCAGTTCTCCAAGGTAGGTACGCGCAACGCCATGGTCATCGCGGTGTGCGCCTTCGGGCTCGCGCTGCACCCGTCCTCGCGCACGGTCCGTACCGGCATCGGCTCGGCCGCCCCGACCCCCGTCCGGGCGAAGGCCGCGGAGGAGTTCCTGAACGCGGCGCTCGAAGAGGGCGGCTTCTGGGACAACGGGAAGATCATCACCCCGTCGGTCGCCAAGCAGTTCGCGGACCTGTGCGCGGGCGCCTGCAACCCGATCGACGACGTCCGGGGCACGGCGAGCTACCGCCGCCACGCGGTCGGCATCATGGCCCGCCGCACCCTGACCTGGACCTGGGAGTCGTACCGCGCAGCCGCCACCACGGAGGGAGTCGCGTAATGCGCGTCAGTTTCACGGTCAACGGGCGTCCGCAGGAAGCCGACGACGTGTGGGAGGGCGAGAGCCTGCTGTACGTGCTGCGCGAGCGGCTCGGCCTGCCGGGTTCCAAGAACGCCTGCGAGCAGGGGGAGTGCGGGTCGTGCACCGTCCGCCTCGACGGCGTACCCGTGTGTTCCTGCCTGGTCGCCGCGGGCCAGGTGGAGGGCCGCGAGGTCGTCACCGTCGAAGGGCTCGCGGACTTCGCCAAGCAGCGCGCCGAGCACGGCGGTTGCGCCTCCGGTGCCGGTGCCGGTGCCGGCGCCGGTGCGTCCGCTTCCGGTGGCACCTCGCTCGACGAGGCCAGGGGGTGGGCCGCCGAGGGCCATGACTCCCACACCGGCGAGGGCACCGAACTCGCCCCGATCCAGCAGGCGTTCATCGACGCCGGAGCCGTCCAGTGCGGTTTCTGCACCCCGGGGCTGCTGGTCGCCGCCGACGAGATGCTGGAGCGCAACCCGAACCCGACCGACGCGGACATCCGCGAGGCGCTCTCGGGAAACCTGTGCCGCTGCACCGGCTACGAGAAGATCATGGACGCGGTTCGCCTGGCGGCCGCCCGGCAGGGAGAGGCGGTCTGACCATGCCCAACGGCTCCCCCCTCGGTACACCGACCAAGATCACCCAGGGATCCCCGACCAGGGGTGGCATCGGCGAGTCCACGCTCCGCCCGGACGGCGCCCTCAAGGTCACCGGCGAGTTCGCGTACTCGTCCGACATGTGGCACGAGGACATGCTGTGGGGCCAGATCCTGCGCTCCACGGTCGCCCACGCCGAGATCGTCTCCATCGACACGAGCGAGGCCGTCGCCCTGCCCGGTGTCCACGCCGTCATGACGTACGACGACCTGCCGACCGAGGTGAGGAACTACGGCCTGGAGATCCGGGACACCCCGGTCCTCGCGCACGGCAAGGTCCGCCACCACGGCGAGCCGGTCGCCATCGTCGCGGCCGACCACCCGGAGACCGCGCGCCGCGCCGCCGCCAAGATCAAGGTCGAGTACCGCGAACTCCCGGTCATCACCGACGAAGCCTCCGCCACCGCCCCGGACGCGATCCTGATCCACGAGAACCGCGACGACAGCCACGGCAAGCACGTCCCGCACCCGAACATCGTCCACCGCCAGCCGATCATCCGCGGCGACGTCCCAGCGGCTCAGGAACGCGCCGACGTCGTCGTCAGGGGCGAGTACACCTTCGGCATGCAGGACCAGGCCTTCCTCGGCCCCGAGTCGGGTCTCGCGGTGCCGGACGAGGACGGCGGCGTCCACCTCTACATCGCCACCCAGTGGCTGCACTCCGACCTGCGCCAGATCGCCCCCGTGCTCGGCCTGCCCGAGCGCAAGGTACGGATGACGCTGTCCGGCGTCGGCGGCGCGTTCGGCGGCCGCGAGGACCTGTCCATGCAGATCCACGCCTGCCTGCTGGCGCTGCGCACCGGCAAGCCCGTGAAGATCGTCTACAACCGGTTCGAGTCCTTCTTCGGGCACGTCCACCGCCACCCGGCCAAGCTGTACTACGAGCACGGCGCCACCAGGGACGGCAGGCTGACGCACATCAAGTGCCGGATCGTGCTGGACGGCGGCGCCTACGCCTCCACCTCCGCGGCCGTCGTCGGCAACGCCGCCTCGCTCTCCGTCGGCCCGTACGTCGTCGACGACGTCGACATCGAGGCCATCGGGCTCTACACCAACAACCCGCCCTGCGGCGCCATGCGCGGCTTCGGCGCGGTCCAGGCGTGCTTCGCCTACGAGGCACAGATGGACAAGGTCGCCAGGGAACTCGGCCTGGACCCGGTGGAGTTCCGGCGGCTCAACGCGATGGAGCAGGGGACCATCATGCCGACGGGCCAGCCCGTCGACTCCCCGGCCCCCGTCGCCGAACTCCTGCGCCGCGTCAAGGCGATGCCGATGCCGCCGGAGCGCCAGTGGGAGAGCAGCGAGGGCGCGGACGTACGACAGCTGCCGGGCGGTCTGTCCAACACCACGCACGGCGAAGGCGTCGTACGCGGCGTCGGCTACGCGGTCGGCATCAAGAACGTCGGCTTCTCCGAGGGCTTCGACGACTACTCGACCGCGAAGGTCCGCATGGAGGTCGTCGGCGGGGAGCCGGTCGCCACCGTGCACACCGCGATGGCCGAGGTCGGCCAGGGCGGCGTCACCGTCCACGCGCAGATCGCCCGCACCGAACTCGGCGTCGCCCAGGTGACCATCCACCCGGCGGACACACAGGTGGGCAGCGCCGGTTCGACGTCCGCGTCACGTCAGACGTACGTCACCGGAGGCGCCATCCGGAACTCCTGCGAGCTCGTCCGGGAGAAGGTCCTGGAGATCGGGCGCCGCAGGTTCGGCTCGTACCACCCCGCCTGGGCCACCGCCGAACTGCTGCTGGAGGGCGGCAAGGTGGTGACCGACGGCGGTGAGGTCCTCGCCGACCTGGTGGACGTACTGGAGGACGAGGCCGTCGAGGTCGAGGCCGAGTGGCGGCACCGCCCCACCGAGGCCTTCGACCTGCGCACCGGCCAGGGCTTCGGACACGTCCAGTACTCCTTCGCCGCCCACCGCGCGGTCGTCGAGGTCGACACCGAGCTCGGCCTGGTCAAGGTCATCGAACTGGCCTGCGCCCAGGACGTCGGCAAGGCGCTCAACCCGCTGTCCGTCATCGGCCAGATCCAGGGCGGCACCACCCAGGGCCTCGGCATGGCGGTCATGGAGGAGATCATCGTCGACCCGAAGACCGCGAAAGTGAAGAACCCCTCCTTCACGGACTACCTGATCCCCACCATCCTCGACACCCCGACCATCCCGGTCGACGTGCTCGAACTCGCCGACGACCACGCCCCGTACGGGCTCCGCGGCGTCGGCGAGGCACCGACCCTGTCGTCGACTCCGGCCGTGCTCGCGGCGATCCGCGACGCGACCGGCCTGGAGCTGAACAGGACACCGGTCCGGCCGGAACACCTCACCGGAACGTGACCCCTCCGGGGCCGAACCGGCGAGTTTCCCCGGGGACTTCGTCCCGTGCGCCGGCCGCCCTCCCGGGAACTCTCCGCACCCTGCACCCTCTGCCGCCAAGGAGACCGAGACAGATGCTGGACATCGCCGAAGAACTGCACCGGTGGGTCGAGCAGGGACGTGACTTCGCCGTGGCCACCGTGGTGGCCGTTAGCGGCAGCGCGCCCCGCCTGCCCGGCGCCGCCCTCGCGGTGGACGCCGACGGCACGGCGATCGGCTCGGTCTCCGGCGGCTGCGTGGAGGGTGCGGTCTACGACCTGTGCCAACAGGCCCTGGCGGACGGAGAGTCGGTCCTGGAGCGGTTCGGCTACAGCGACGAGGACGCCTTCGCCGTCGGCCTTACCTGCGGCGGTGTCATCGACATCTACGTCACCCCGGTGCGGGCGGGCGACCCCGTCCGCCCGGTCGTCACGGCCGCCCTCGCCACCGCCGCGGACCGACGGGCGGCGGCGCTGGCCCGGATCGTGTCCGGTCCCGCGGATCTGCTGGGCCGCGCGATGCTGGTCCGTCCCGAGGGCGGATACGACGGCGGCTTCGGCGCCCACCCCGAACTGGAACGCACGATCGCCGCGGAGGCCGGCGCCTTCCTGGACGCGGGCCGCACCGGCACCCTGCGGCTCGGCGCACAGGGCTACCGCTGCGGCACCCCGCTCACGGTGCTCGTCGAATCGTCCGTCCCCCCGCCCCGGATGATCGTCTTCGGCGCGATCGACTTCGCGTCGGCGCTGGTCAGGGCCGGCAGGTTCCTGAACTACCACGTGACGGTGTGCGACGCCCGCCCGGTGTTCGCCACCCGCGCCCGCTTCCCCGAGGCCGACGAGATCGTCGTCGAGTGGCCCCACACCTACCTGGAGCGCACAGAGGTCGACGCCCGCACGGTCCTGTGCGTCCTCACCCACGACGCCAAGTTCGACGTACCCCTGCTGAAACTGGCCCTGCGGCTCCCGGTGGCGTACGTCGGCGCGATGGGCTCCCGCCGCACCCACCTGGACCGCGACGCCCGCCTGCGCGAGGTCGGCGTGAGCGAGCTGGAGCTGACGCGGCTCCACTCCCCGATCGGACTGGACCTCGGAGCCCGTACGCCCGAGGAGACGGCCCTGTCGATCGCCGCGGAGATCGTCGCCGACCGGCGCGGCGGCAGCGGCGTCTCCCTGACCGGTGCGCACACACCGATCCATCACGAGGTGACCTCTGGACCGGCGGGGCGGATCGGGTCGGTGGCCTGAGAGGCATCGTCAGTCGGCGATCGGACCGGCGGGCCCGGGAGGTGTCGCCGGTCCGGCCGAGTGGCGCGTGGTTCAGCTGTCGTGCATACGCACCCAGCCGACCGTGGTCCTGCGGTCCCAGGGCACCAGGCGGACCCGGCCCGTGGCCCACGCCGGCCGGCGCCGCCGCGGATACGGCAGGAACACCACGGCCGCGCAGCGCGCCCGGGTGAGCCGGTCGAAGAAGCACTCCCACGCGGCACGACCGTCCCGCCGGCGGTACGCGGGACCGCCCAGCCCCAGATCGGTCAGGACCAGGACGCGGGTACCGGGCGCGGGCGACTCGTAGGGGCGCCAGGTCCAACGGCCCCCGGGGCCGGCCCCGTCGAGGGGAGAGTCCTCGAAGTGGAGGACCTGCGTGGTGTCCTGCCCGACCGTGTTGCGGATCCGGCTGACCAGGTCGTCCTGATCCCGGTGGAAGGGCTGCATCCCGATCCCGCGGTCGACCAGGACCTGCACTCCGAAGCGCAGCGTCGGGGCCGGCCGGCGCGGCAGGCTGCGCAGCGGCAGACCCCTGGCCAGCCGGTCGACGGCACGGGCGATGTCCACGTCCCCGTCGGGCTCCCGGCGGGACGCGGCGGCCTGGACGATCGCGGACGCCGACCGGGGCGCCAACAACGACTGCCGGGGCACGGGCCGCCCGGTGCGGGAGGCGGTCGCCAAGGAAGGTGTCGTCCACACCACCGGCGGCCGGGGCGCCCGCGCCACGGGGGTGAGCAGCCGCGGCCCCGCCCCGGACACGGTCGCGGAGACGGCCGGTACGGCGGCTGAGGTGCGCGGGATCTCGGGGGCGCCGTCGGCGCGGGGCCCGAGGGCCGGGGGCGGGAGCGGGGGCAGCAACTCGGCGGCCGGCTCCTCGGGCGGCACGGCCTGCTCACCCGGCGCGGGGGCGGAGACACCGAGCAGGTCGGCCACGGCCCGCAGGGTCTCCGGGTCGCTCCGGCCCACGGCGGTGACGGCCCGCGCGAGATCGCCGAACCAGATGGCGGACGACGACACGATCAGGCCTCGGGCTGCTGCGGTTTGAGAAGCGTCAGCTCCTTCAGCTGCCCCCAGCGGGGGTCCGCGGTGTTGATCCGCAGATTCCTGCAGGCGCGCAGGGCGTCGAGGAACTCGGCGGTGCTGGGCGGGCGCAGCCCTTGGTCGCGGGCCTGCTTCCGGGTCTCCACCAGGGCGTCGGCGAGTTCGGTGGCCAGCGCCCGATCGGCGTCGGCGAAGGCACCGAAGGAGGTGACGAAGTGCTCCTCGGCGATCCTCACCAGCCGTGGCCTGTCGGGCTCCTTCAGGGCGAGCACCACACAGCGGCGCAGGAAGGCCTGCGGGAGTTCGCGTTCCTCGTTCGTGGTGATGATCACGAGATGGCCGCTCCTCCCGGCGGCGGCGTCGGGCCGTGGCACGGGCTGCCGCCAGGTGACCTCCTGACCGGTCTCGAGCACGGTGAACCGGTTCGAACCGAGCGGCACGAGCAGACTGTTGGGCAGATCCGGGTCCGCCTTGTCGATCTCGTCGATCAGTACCACGGCACCGTCCGGCGACCGATCCTCGTTCACCTCGGACCAGGGATCGCCACGCACCACGCCCTCCGCCCCGCCCCCGCCGGCCGCCGAGTCGGGATCGAACGCCCACCACAACGGCCCCGGCGTCACATACAGCTCGTCCCGCAGGTCGGCGGCCCCACCGCGGACCTGCGCGTCACTGAGACGCCGCACGTGGTCGTAGGTCCACAGCAGGTCCTTGCCCTGGGTGCGGGAGGTGACCACCTGCTCGTAGTAGCGCCAGCCCTCGGTGAGGGCGATGTGCGCGGCCAGGGAGGACTTGCCCGAACCCGGCTCGCCGCGCAGCAGCAGCGGCCGGCCGGTGGCCAGGGCGACCTCGACCGCCAGCTCCACCCGAGGGTGCGTCACATAGGCGCGGCCGTCCCGGCGGTCCGGCGCGTCCCCATGAGGCACGGGGGCCGCCTGAGTGGGGTCTTCATCGGTCATGCGCTTACCTCCAGGCCGTTGAGGCGATCGGGCACAGCCTTGAGCTCCTTGGTGAGCTGATGACCGAACACCTCGTCGGCCTGGGTGAGTTCCGGTAGCACCACGAGGTCCGCCAGCTGCGACGACAGCCGCGCTCGGGCGGGGTCGCACTCGTCGGCGAGCAGCACGATCAGCAGCCACGGGAACAGGTCGTGCAGCCGGGCGACGACCCGCTCGACCAACCGGGGCCGCAGCCCGTGGACATCGAGTACCAGGCAGTGCAGATAGTCCTCGCGCGGCCGGAACGTCCGGGGGTCCTGCCAGTCAGGGGAGCAGAGCACCTGGCGTACGGCCTCCACGCCCTGCTCGACGAGGTCGTCGACCGTGTCCTCGCCCTGCGGGATGCCGCCCGCGGCCTGGAAGCTGTAGTACATGAGCTGCCGGCACATCGCACGGTCCACGTACTGGCCCGCTGTGGCCGGGTCCCGGGCGTTCAGGGCCACCAGGTGCTTGGAGGCCAGCCCGTTCGGCGGCAGCAGGCGTCGGGCGGCGTCGGCGTCGATCCATGTGGGCGTGAGCAGGGTGATGAGCTCCCTTAGTCGGTCCCCGCCCATGCTGCGCGCGATCTCGTACACGCCCTTCCTGAGCCCCGCGGCCGTCGCCGTGGCGAGCATGTGGTGCGCGAGGAACTCGCCGGCCCCCGCGTACACGTCCAGGTGGTGGAGGTCGGCGTCCTCGATACCGAGCGCGCGGCCCGTGGCCATCAGCGCCTTCGGATCGTCGACGGTGTCCAGCCGGGTCGCCACGTCCTGGATCCAGCGCCGCATGTGATCGGTGTCGTGCCGTACGTCCGGCAACCCGGCGAACTCCTTGAGGACTTCGCCGGCCAGCCGCCCCGGGTACATCCTGTCGCCCGTCTCGTACGGCAGCCGCACGGACTGCAGGGGCAACAACTCGGAGAAGCCCTTCTCCTTCAGCTGATCCGTCGTCACATCGCCGACGATCACCGGCAGGACACGCAGGGACGGGCACAGGGACCGCCGCCACATCAGGATGTTGACCTCGCGCAGCACCCACGACGAGTCGAGCGCGGCCCGGTTCAGCAGGACGACGGCGACATCGCACTCGGCGATCCACCGCATCAGCTGCAGACACCACTCGCGCCCGCCCCGTAACGCGTACGTGTCGACCTTGACCCGGTAGTTCCTGCGCTTGAGCTCGCCGACGACCCGCTTGCGGACCTTTCCGGCCAACGGGTCGCGCCGGGAGCTGTGACTGATGAACACGTCGATCATGCGGTCGGGGCTCCTACGCCGTCGTCCATTTGACCATCCAGGCGTCGTTCTGCACCGAGATGATGTCCTCGCAACGGGCGACGAACGCGTCCTCCTGGGCGTCGGTGAGCGACGAGGAATCCCCACGGCCGTCCAGCAGGGCTTTCAACTGCTGGGCGGTGCGCGCGTATTCGAGTTGCTGATAGCCGAACCTCGACCCCGCCGCGTGCGCGGTCACCGCCGTGCCGATCGTCGCGGCGACCGCCACCCACACCCCGGCCTGCTCGATCTCGAACACACCCGCGACCGCCGCGAGGAGCGCCCCGCACAGACCGAACGCCGTCTCCAGCCGGCGGACCTTGGCGAGGTTGCCCTGCATCTGCAGCGCCTGAGGCTCGTAGTACTCGGCGACCTGCTGCCCCGCCCGCAGCGCGGCATAGCTGTCCACGTCCCGCACGTCCGGCAGCGGGAGGTCGGACGCGGTGAGCCCGGTGGTGTGCGGGAGCAGATCCGCCGCGTCGAGCTCCAACTCGGCGAACCGAGCCCGCAGTACGTCGTCCTTGTCCGCGCCGCGGTAGGGGGCGACGCCCGCCAGATAGCGGTACGACTCCGATTTCAGCGCCTCCGTCATCGCCCGCAGCCGGATCCACTCCGACATCGGCCCCGGACCGGACCGCTGCGCCACCAGCGGCGTCACGGCACCGGCCAGTGCCGCGACGAAGGCGAAGGCCCGGCCGAGCGGGGGAAGGGCCTCCAGTGTCTGGGATGCGGCCGTACCGCAGGCGGCGGCAAGGATGCCCAGCCCCAGGGTCAGGAGCCGGGCATGACCGACGGTCCTCTTCTGCTTCGCCGTTGCCTGCGACCAGATGGTCCGCCGCTGCCAGACTGTGCGTATCAGCGTGTTCCCCCCGAGCGTCTCCATGCCGGAGATTCTGGCGGACATTCGTGGTCGCAGGCAAAGGACTCGGACATACTCGGTGGGATGGAGCGGAATGTGGCGGGGGGCCCGGGGGACCGGGAGGTCTTCGAGGCCGTACTGCCCGTGCTGCGGGAGCTGTTCGAGGGCAGGGTCTCGCGGGGGTGGGCGGAGGCGGAGTCCACCGTGCGCCAACTCGTCGATCGGGTCGCGCAGTTCAGCCAGGAGCGTCCGGCCGAGGATCAGTTGGAGATGGTGTACGACGCGGTCCGGTACCTGAGCAGGTGGACGGCGTCCGATCTGCTGGGCTGGGAGCTGGAGTACGTCGTCCTGGCTCGTCGGCTGTTGGACGACGTACTGGGGACGGCGCGGGCAGGGCGGGTAGAGGGGGAGACACGCCGGCTGCTGGAGGACGTCTGCCGGCATGCGATGGGGTTCGTCAAGGGGGAGTGGGCGCCGGACGCGGAGTTCGAGGCGGAGTACGCGCGGTACCTCGGATCGAGGGTCACATCGGAACTGACAGCGAGCCTTGCCCGCCGTCTCGCAGAGGCAGTCGAGGAGAGTCCGAGGCTGCTCCTGCGCGGTTCCACGGGATCCGGTAAGACGACCGCGCTGCACTGGCTCGCGGCCCGGGCCGCGCGGGACGAATCCGGGTACGTGCCGTTCTGGCTGCCGGTGCGTGCCCTGACCCGGGGGGAACGCCTCCCGCATCCGGCGGAGTTCCTCCCCGCGGAGGGCTGCCCGCTCACCGCCCCCGAGGGGTGGGAGCACCGGGTGCTCACCGAAGGGCGCGGACTCCTTCTGATCGACGGCGTGGACGAGGTCCAGGAGCGCCAACGGGGTCGAGTGCGCCAGTGGATCGAGAGCCTGTGTGCCCTCTACCCCGGCAATCGGTGGATCGTCACATGCCGACCCTCGGCCGTCCGCGCGGACTGGCTGGCCGACCTCGGTTTCGCCGAGATGACCATCGCTCCGATGACGGACGCCGACGTCGAGGCCTTCGTACGACGGTGGTACGAGGCCCAGCGCACGGCAGGTGTGGATCCGGCAGGAGCGGACGCGCTGCTGAGTCTGCTGAGGGAGCGGCCCGGCCTTGCCGAAGTGGCCCGCAATCCGTGGCTGTGCACCGTCCTCTGCGCCACTCATGCGGACCGCGGACAAGGACTGCCTCGCACCCGCGCGGAGTCGTCCTCGGCCCTTCTCGAATTCGTGATCAGACGGGAAAGGGAGCGGTCCCTCACTACCTCGGCGTCGGACGTCCTCACGGGCGACGTGCAGCTCAACCTCCTGGGCGCCCTCGCCTACTGGATGCTGCGCAACGGACAGAGCGAGATGTCGGAGCAGCAGGCCCGCCATGTGATCGCGAACAACGGCCGAAGCCTCGCCCTGGCCCTCCGACCGGAGGAGATCCTCACGCACCTCCTCGACCGTTCCGGCGTCCTGCGCTCCCCGGCCGAGGGCGTCGTCGACTTCCCGCACCGGTCTCTCCAGGACTTCCTGGCGGCCAGAACCATCGTGGACAACGGCGACTTCGGCCTGCTGGCCAAGCACGCCGAGTACGACCAATGGTGGGAGGTCTTCCTCTGTGCCGCCGGTTTGGCCCGCCCTCTGGAGCTCGCCTCGCTGCTGGAGCGTCTCGTCGAGCGGGGCGACGCACAACGGAAGCGCGACCGGGCACTCCACATCCACCTGCTGGCCGCGGCCTGCCTGGACGAGGCGAGGCAGGCCTCCGTCATCCCCCCGCGCGTCGTCCAGGCCGTCAAGGACCGGATCACCGGCCACCTTCCCCCTCGTACGCCCGACGAGGAGGCGGCCTTCGCGAGCATCGGGACCGCCCTTCTCGCACTGCTCCCGGATCCGGTCGAGGTCCCCCAGAATCAGAGCGGCGCCGTGCTGCGCCTGCTCGGCCGGATCCCCGGCCCCGAGGCGGAGGCCGCCGCCCGCCGATTCGCCCCGCCCTCCCCACCGTCCCCGCCGTCCGAGGTCGTCGCCCGCTCGGCGGAGGCCCTGCGCGCCCTCCCCGAACCGGCCTCCGGTGCCCGCGAGTTGGCCGTGGCGCTGAGTATCGCGACCCGTATCGAACCGGAGTTGATCCGGGCCGTTCGGCTGCGGGTCTTCCCGTTGCTGGACGCGGGAGACGAGGCGGACCTCTGGTTCAGTCCATGGACGGCGGCGCAGACCGCGCAGGCGATGGCGCTGCGCACGGAACTGCTCCCCGCGCTGCGGGCCGAGCTCGCGCAACGGCTGGCGGCCGGGGCGCCGGACGACCCGATCCGCGAGGTGGGTGCCCTGGTGGAGCGCCTCCACGAGAACATCTCGCCCGCTCTCCGGATCGAGGAACGCCTCAACTGGCTCGCGGTGACGGGCGGATTGACCGCCGAGAGCGCTTCGACGACGGTGGACGCGCATCTGGCGCCGGCGCTGCGGGCGCTCGTCGAGGAGGGCCGCGAGGGCGTCGCCGACTGGCTGGCCGGTGCCTGGCCCAGGCTGCCGGAGGCCGTGCGGGCGAGCACCAGCGCCTGGCAGTTGGTCACGGCCGCCGTGCACCAGGTCTCCGACACGGGCCTGGAGCAGCGGCCCGCGCCTGACGGAGTGACGGCCGACGACGTGGCGGTCATCGTCGGCGCCGTAGGGGACGCGGTGCTGACGGTCTCCGGGTCCGGCGGCCTGCTGACGCTGGGAGCCGGGCCGGGGGCCGCGACGGACGTGGCGATCCTCGTACCGGACACGCATCCCCGGGTGGTCGAGGTGCTGGTGGACGAGACGGACGGGGGCGGGGTGCCGGTGCCGCGCACGGTGACCGTCCCTCCGGGGGAGTCGCGGACGGTGGCGGTGGGGGCGGGGAAGGTGCGGCTGCGTACACCGCGGGGGGATGTCTACGAGCTGGGACCGGTGGCCGGGGGTGGGGAGGCGTCGCGGGAGACGGCGGTGCCCGCGCCGGAGGAACCGGGTAGGCGCCGGGAGCCGTACTCCCGGCGGGGTGTGGTGTTCCGTGGCTCCGCCGGGCTGCTGGCGGCGACGGTGCCGGAGGTGGCGTACGACGTGTGGCGGGCGGAGAACCTGAGCCTGCCGTCATGGATCGGGCCGGCGACCGGACGACTCCGCGAACTGCGCGCGGACTGCGCGGCGTTGGCGGAGGTGCTGATCGAAGCGGGCCTTGAGGACGTCGAGGTGGTCCTGGGCCGGCTCGGGGGGCCGGGGGACGAACCCACGGACGTCACGTTGGCCGGCCGGTACCCGGGCAGGGACCAGTTCTCCTACGTCGTCCTGGAGTTGCGGCGATGGCGTTCACTGCGTGTGGATCCCGACGAGCCGCGTCTGTGCTACCAGGGCGGGGGACGCCCGGGGGTCCACCCCGTCGAGCGGGTGCGGGCGCGCCTGGCCCACCTCGACGACATGCTCTGGCCACGGAGCAGCGGTCCCGTGCGGGCCAACGGGGCGGCTTGGTTGTACGAGGCGAGCAGCGCCGCCGTTGACGAGACCTGGCCGCTGTCGGACGCGCGCACGGTGCCGCTCTTCCAGGGGGACAGGCGGGCGGAGTTCATTGCCCACCTGCGGTCCCGCCTGGCGGACCGGTCCGGAACGGCGGCGGCGGACCTGCTGCTCTCCGCGCCTCGCCCCAGGCTCAGGACTGTGCTTGACGCTGCCGCCGTGGCCGACGACAGCCTCCCCTACTTTCCGACGGGTGGGCAGACGATCGCCGTGGGGCAGGCGGTGGCGGCGGTGCGCAGGCGGGAGCGGCGCGTCGTGGTGGTGACGGGAGCGGCGGGCACGGGCAAGTCGGCTCTGGCGTTGGAGCTGCTCTCCGAGCTGCGGCACGGCTGGGGGCCTCGCGCCTACTACGTGTCGGGACCGCGAGCCTGGAGGGAGAGCCTGCGGATGGTCCTGGGGGACGACGGACAGGGGGCCAGTCGATTTGTCGTACCCTCCGACTACCTCGCGGCCGGGCCGACAACCGGATCCCCGCAGGGTGAGCGGCCCTTGCTGTTGGTCTTCGACGATGGGCAGGGCCTGCGCTCCACGTCGGACACCCGGTTCACCCCGAAAACAAGCCGGTCCGATCGGTCGCAGATCCACGAACTCCTCGACGCCGCCGACGTGTCCGTGTTCCTCCTCGACGAGGACAGCGCGCTACGGCCCACCGAAGTGGGGACCGCCGACCTCATCACCCGGGCCGCCGAATCGCGAGGCCTTCCCGTGGTCCACGTCGAACTGCGCGACCCCATCCGCTTCGGCGGCAGTGTCGCCTACCCGCGCTGGGTCTCCGCCCTTCTCGAAGGAGGGTCTGGGCACGCCGTCCCCTGGGTCCCCGACGACAGCCACACCGTACTGACGGCGGACAGCCCCCAGGAGATGGAGGCGTTCTTGAAGGACTGCCGCGAGGAGGGCTCGTCTGCCCGGATGACGGCCGGACTCTGCTGGCCCGTGCCCTCGTCCCGGACTCAAGGGGAACAGCCGGAGCCGAACCCGGAAGCGGTCGTCCGCGTGGGCGACTGGCGACGCCCCTGGCAGTCCCACTCCGTCGACGTGGGACTGTGGGGCGTGCAACTTTCGGCCACCGAGCGGGTGGGCTCCGCCCATGTGGCCCAAGGCCACCAGTTCGACTGGTCCGGAGTGATCCTCGGCCCCGATCTCGTGTGCCGCGACGGACGCTGGGTCACCGACCGGGAGGCGAACGTCGATCCGGGGATCCGGCAGAGGTCGGTCCCGGAGTCGGACGCCGACCGTCTGATCAGAAACGCCTACCGCGTCCTTCTCACCCGCGCCACCACCGGAGTCGCACTCTTCTCCACCGACCCGAAGACCCAGGAGGAACTGCGGCGCATGGTACCGGGGAGGCTCTCCGACCACCGGTCACGGACCTGGTCACGGACCTGGTCACGGCCGTCTGAGTAGGCGGTTCGCCGCCCTGCCGAACACGTAGCGGGCGACGGAGCCCAGGAGCGGGTCGGCGAAGGCCGGCAGCGGACGCACCCGCAACTCCTCGCGCCACAGCACCCGCGTACGCCCGCCAGGGCCGGGGAGTACCTCGATCTCGGCCCAGCCGCGGACGAGCCGGCCCCGTTTCTCCAGGCGGCACAGGCCCGGCAGGGTCTCGGTGGGCGGGCGCCACAGGGTGACCTCCATCCGGTCGTCGAAGGCGAGCGGACCGATTCCCGAACGGGCCACGAAGACCGTGCCCACACGCGTCGGCGGGGGCGTGACCACGATGACGCGGGTCAGCGGGACCACCATGGCGTGGCGGGGCCACTGAGTGAGGCGGCGCCATGTCTCGTCGAGGGGAAGGGGTGCCGTGCGTTCGAGCTGGAAGGTGACCACAGGACGATCGTAGGGAATCCGGCCTGCTCAGCGGCGTGTTCGTATACGTCTCACACGGTTGGCCCAGTCGGGCATGCGCGCGGGGGCGTACTCCGGGCGAACGCGCCGCTCGTCGTGGGCCGACGCCGGGCCGACGCATACGCGACCGCTGAGGGGTTACTCGGGTCGACGCCAGTGATCGCGAGCGAGGAGGTGGCGTCGTGAGCCGCGTCAGGGCTGTGCTGTTCGAACGGGACGGGACTCTCGTCGAGGACGTCCCGCACAATTCCGACCCCGACCGGGTCCGTCCCGTCGCCGGAGCCCGCGAGGCGGTCGGTCTGCTGCGTCTGCACGGCATCAGCACCGGGTTCCTCACCGAGCAGCCCGGTGTGGCGCGCGGTCTGCTCACCGCCGCCGACGTACGCCGGGTCGACCGGCGGGTCGACGACGTCCTCGGCCCGTTCGACGTGTGGGGCGTGTGCCCGCACGCTCCGGACGACGGCTGTCACTGCCGTGCACCTGAACCGGGACTGCTCCTGTGGGCGGTCGGGCGGGTGTGCACGGCCCCGTCGGACTGTGTCGTCGTCGGCGACCGCGGCGCGCATGTCGAGGCCGCACGGCGGGCGGGCGGCCACGGCATCCTCGTCCCCTCCGACCGGACCCTGCCGGAGGAGACGGCACGCGCCGACCATGTGGCGCCGGACGTCCTGACCGCCGTACGCGCGATCCTCACCGGCCCGCCGCGGGGCCGGGTGCTGGCCGACGAGCGGCCCATCGAGGCCGCGTACGACACCGGAGAGGGGCCGGGGTGACCCCCCCCTCCGGCGCCGGTGCCGGTGCCGGTCTCACTGACCTGTCACTCGCCGTAGAACGTGGCGTCCGCCCGGTCGGTGGCCGTGCTCAACGTCTGTACGTACAGCAGGTAGTTGTAGTGGCGGACATAGCGCCCGGCGGAGGCGTACGACTCGTAGGAGACCCCGGCCGAGTCCGACAGTCCCGCGCGCTTGTAGAAGGTGGCGTCGGAGGCGAACTGCGCCGAGCCGTCGTTCTTCACCAGCCGGACCTCGACGTTGTCACCGCGCAGGTAGTAGCCGGGGAAGTTGGCCGACTCCAGTGACACGGTGCCGCTGCCGGCCAGGCCGGTGACGACCCGGAACTGGGAGTCGGCGAGCGGGGAGACGCCGGTGTCGATCCGGGCCCGGTAGTCGTAGTGGCGGACGAAACGGTCCGGGAAGTTGTACGACGAGAACCGCTGCGGAGTCACCCCGTCGGCCACCGGGACACCGAAGTCCGGGGTGCCGTCGGCCTTCCAGTACAGCTTCTGGACCCGGGTGCGGCGGTTCGGGTCGTTCAGTGGATCGCCGCTGATGTCCTTGTAGTTGCGGTCGTGGTAGACGAGCACGTCGCTCTTGCCGTCCTCGGACACGGTGAACGAGTTGTGGCCCGGGCCGTACTGGCCGGTGGACGCGTTGCTGGTGAAGACGGGCGTCGAACTCTTCGTCCACGAAGCCGCGTTGAGCAGGTCCGCGCTCGCGGAGGCGGACAGCAGACCGAGGCAGTAGTTGCTGTCGGTGGCGCTCGCCGAGTACGACAGGAACACCTTGCCGCCGTGCTGGATCACCGCCGGCCCCTCGTTGACCTTGTAGCCGACCGTCTCCCACGCGTAGGTGGGGCGGGACAGCCGGACCGGAGTGCCGGTGATGGTCCAGGGGTTGGACATCTTCGCCAGGTAGATGTCGGTGTTGTTGTCCACCGACGGGTCGCGCTGCGCCCAGGCCAGATAGCGCACGCCGTTCACCACGAAGGTCGTCGCGTCCAGGGAGAAGCTCTCCCACTGGGTCCTGATCTGGCCCTTCTCCGTCCAGGTGGCGGTCAACGGGTTGGCGCCGCTGCCCTCCAGGACGTACATCCGGATCGCCCACACGTCACTGGTGGACCCGGCGGCGAAGTACACGTACCACTTGCCGTCGATGAAGTGGATCTCCGGCGCCCAGATGTGCGCGCCCATCACACCGCCGGCGTGCTTGGTCCAGATCGTCGTCTCCGGCGCCGTCGACAGACCCTGGATGGTGGTCGCCCGGCGCAGCACGATGCGGTCGTACTCGGGCACGGTCGCGGTGAAGTAGTAGTAGCCGTCGGTGTGTTTGAAGATGTGCGGGTCGGCCCGCTTCTCCGCGATCGGGTTGGTGTACGTCACGGCGGGGGAGGCGGGGGCGGCGGCCCGCGCGGCGGGCCCCGGGCCGACCAGGCAGGCCGCGAGCGCGACCAGCCCGGCCAGGAGCAGACGAACGGCGTTGCGTCTCAAGGGAGTTCTCCGGAAGAGGAAGTCACGTGGTGGGGACGAGGCGCCACTGCTGGCAGGTGTTGTTGAGCCACGACCACTGGCGTACGTCGGCGCCGTTCGCGGTACCGCAGTCGGCGACGTCGGCGACCTTGCCGCTGTTCTCGTTGACGATCCGTACGTAGTCGCCGGTCGCCGTGTACACCAGCCGGTAGCGCTGGCACTTGTTGTTGAGCCACGACCACTGGCGCAGGTCGGCGCCGTCGGCGGTGGAGCAGTCGGCCGCGTCCAGTACGCCGCCGGTGGCCACGTTGACCAGGCGGGAGGTGTCGTCGCCCTGGTCCTCGACCTTCCACTTCTGGTTGGCGCCGCCGGTGCAGCTCCACTGGAAGACGTTGGTGCCGTTGGCGGTGGAGCCGCCCTCGACGTCCAGGCACTTGCCGCTGTTGCGGTTGACCAGCGTGTACGCGGCCGGGGTGGCCGCCGTCTCGCCGGACGGGCCGGGCAGGGTGCTGCCGAGGGTGACGGGGGTGCCGAAGTTCGGGGTGCCGTCGGCGTTCCAGGTGAACTTCTGCGCCCGGGTGGTGCGGCCGTTGCCGCAGCCGCCGCTCGACGAGGAGTTGGCGTGGTAGACGATCCAGTTCTCGGTGCCGTCCGGTGAGCTGAAGAACCCGTTGTGGCCGGGTCCGTAGACGCCGCCCGAGTCACTGCGCTGGAACACCGGGGTCTGCTTCTTCGTCCACGACGCCGGGTTCAGAGGGTCGGAGCCGGTCAACTCCAGCTGGCCGAGCTTGTAGTCGGCCGTCTGGCACGAACTCGCGGAGTACGTCAGGAAGGTGCGGCCGTCGTGGTAGAGCGGCTCGGGGCCCTCGTTGACGGGGGAGCCCACCCGTTCCCAGCTCAGAGTCGGACTGGAGATGACGGTGAAGGTGCTGCTCGCCAGGGTGTACGGATTGCTCATCGGGGCGATGACCAGGCTCTGGGTACTGCCGTTCACGAATCCGCTGCCGACGAGATAGAGCTTGCCGCCGGTCCGGAGCACGCTCGCGTCGATCAGCCAGCCGCCGGGCGTCAGGTTGGACCCGGTCAGTGAGCCCTTGTAGGTGTACGGGCCCATCGGGTCGGTGCCGGCGCTCTCCAGGACGTGGGTGCGCTGGGAGTCGCAGCAGGCCACACCGCTCTGCCCGGCCGAGTAGTACAGGTACCAGTGGCCGTTGACGAGGTGGATCTCCGGCGCCCAGATGTTGGTGTTGCGGGTCGACGTGGTGTCCGACCACACCTGCACGGTCGGCGCGGTGGCCAGGCCCGCCAGCGTCGGCGACTTCCGCATGCCGAGCACACCGGTGAACGTCGTGGTGACCAGGTAGTAGTTGCCGTCGTAATACTCGAGCCAGGGGTCGGCGCCCTTCGACGACTTGAGCGGGTTGGTGTACGGACGGCCGTCGGCGGCGACGGCCGGCTGGGTCGTCGCCGACACCAGGGCGACGAGCACGGCGAGGACGCACAGGAGCAGGGATCTGCGGCGCGTTGTGGGGGGTTGCGGTGACATGCGGGGCATAGGGAACCATCCCTGTCCGTAATTTCGAACGCGGTTCGTAAATTCGATCAGAAGATAGGTGGGGGCCATGTCCGCGTCAACGGTTTGGTCACACGCGCTTCCCCTGCGGAAGACATATGGCGGCAACACGCGCTTCGCCCACGTGAGATGGTGGCGGTCACACGCGCTTCGCGTACGGAGGGCGGTGGTGGTGCGCCGGACGCTGGACGAGGGGCGCTTCGACTCCGTCATCGTCGGGCTGGAGCGGCGGCTGTGCGCGCTGGCCGCCGACGACAACCTCGCCCGCCGCCGCTCGGTACGGCTCGCCGACCTCGCCGGACGGACCCTGCTGATCGACCCTCGGACCGGCACCACCACCCCGGAGCTGTGGCCGGAGGGCGCCCGCCCCGACATCGAGGAGACCCACGATGTCGACGACTGGCTCACCCTGATCTCCACCGGCCGGTGCGTCGGCGTGACCGCCGAGTCCACGGCCCACCAGTACCCCCGCCCCGGAGTCGTCTATCGCCCCGTACGGGACGCCGAACCGATCGCCGTGCGCCTCGCCTGGTGGCGCGACGACGCCCACCCCGCCACCCAGGCCGTGATCGAACTGCTCACCACGCTCTACCGCGCCGGCTGAGGGCTCCCGGATCTCCGGGGTACGGGCGGCAGTGCGCGGGGGCGGCGCGAGGACCACCGGGTCCTCGCGCCGCCCCCGCCCTGCCCCGCTCGCGGTTCGGCTCAGGCGGCCGACGGCTGCGCGGGCAGCACGTGGTCGCCGACGCTGTCCGTGCTCAGGCACAGTGAGCACACCACCGCGTCGTGCGTCTGACAGGCCGCCAGGTCGGGCCGCTCGTACGCCTGGTGGCACACATGGCAGTCGTACGTCGTTCCGCTCGGGTTGCCGTCCTGGTCGAGCAGCGGCTCGTCGATGCCGTCGTCGGTGCGGCGCAGGTAGTACTTGCCCTTGGTGACGACAGCCATCAGCGGGGTGAGGACGAAGGCGAGGACGGCCGCGGCGACGGGGGAGTACGGCTGCAGGGTGTTGCCGAGGGCGTGGAAGTACATCGCGATGGACAGACCGGACGCGGCGAGGAACGCCACCACACCCACCGGGTTGACGGCGTACAGCATGCCCCGGCGGAACTCGGGTGCGAGCGGGGACAGCTTCAGCAGGTACTTGTTGACGCCGATGTCGGTGGCCACGGTGACCACCCAGGCGATCGCGCAGTTCGAGTAGAAGCCGAGGATGTCGTTGAGGAAGCTGAACATGTCGGCCTCCATCAGCACCAGCGCGAAGGCCAGGTTGACCAGGACGAAGACCATACGGCCGGGGTAGTGCCGGGTGACCCGGGTGAAGGAGTTGGTCCACGCCAGCGAACCCGAGTACGCGTTGGTCACGTTGATCTTGATCTGGCTGATCACGACCAGCGCCACCGCCAGCGGCACCACCAGCCAGGACGGCATCATCGCGTCGAAGGCACCGCGGAACTGCTGGATCGGCTCGGGTGCCGCCGTCGGGCCGACCTTGGCCAGGATGTACACGGCGAGGAAGACGCCGATGGCCTGCTTCAGCGCGCCGAGCACCACCCAGCCGGGTCCGGCCATGATCACGGCGGTCCACCAACCGCGCTTGTTCTCCTCGGTCTTGGGAGGCATGAAGCGCAGGTAGTCGATCTGTTCGCCGATCTGCGCGATCAGCGACAGGCACACGCCCGCGCCCAGCAGCACGGACGCGGTGTTGACGCCGCCCTCGCCGTCGGTGCCCGCGTAGGAGAGGAAGCGGTCCACGGTGCCCGGGTCCGTGGCGATCAGATAGACCAGCGGGGCGACCATCAGTACCAGCCAGATGGGGGTGGTCCACACCTGGAGCTTGCTGAGCGCCTTCATGCCGTAGATCACCAGCGGGATCACCATCAGGGTGGAGACCAAGTAGCCCAGCCAGAGCGGCAGTCCGAGGCCGAGCTTGAGGCCCTGCGCCATGATCGAGCCTTCGAGGGCGAAGAAGATGAAGGTGAAGCTGGCGAAGATGACGCTGGTGAGGACCGAACCGTAGTAGCCGAAGCCGGAGCCTCGCGTGATCAGGTCCAGGTCGATGTTGTAGCGGGCCCCGTAGTACGCCAGCGGGAACCCGGTGACGAAGATGACGACGGCGGCGACGGCGATCGCCACGAGCGCGTTGCCGGTACCGTGCGCCAGCCCGATGCCGGCGCCGATGGAGAAGTCGGCCATGTAGGCGATGCCGCCGAGCGCGGTCGTGGCCACGACCATCGGGGTCCAGCGGCGGTAACTCCGGGGCGCGAAGCGGAGGGTGTAGTCCTCCAGGGTCTCCTTGGTCGCCTGGCTGGTCGGGGAGTTGGGCTCGGTGGCTGTCTGAGGCGACTCGGTGGTACTCATGTCAGCCCTTCGGGGGTGCGGTGGTGCCGGAGCGGGTGGGGGAGCGCACGCCCGGTTGGCGTCGTCGACAGCCGGGGAGTCGAGGGGCCGGGGTGGGGGTCCCGGGGCTTCAGAAGCGGTCGGTGTGCGGGGCAACCATGGGCGGACACGCTAGGAACGGGTTGTTTCCTGAACCGTCCTGGGGGGTGAACGGGGGGTTTCCGCGCACGGCACCGGCGAGGGGGATGGCGGTCGACGGGACGGCGGCCGACCGAACGCCGGTGAACGGGACGGCGGTTGACGGAACGGCGGTGAACTGGACGGCGGTGAACTGGACGGCGGTTGACGGGTTGCGGTGCGGGCCTCGGCCGAGGTGCGACAGATATGGCCAAAACTCCACTGTCCGTAACAGTGATCTTCCTTGAACGGCCCTTCGGGTACGACGGGTTGACCTACGTTGGGCTCTGATCACCACCACCGAGCCACAGGAGGACCTGCCGTGTCCGACGCCCACCCCAAGGCCACCACCGGTGCCGAGTCGGCCGCCCGGATCGACACCTCCAAGCCGCACTCCGCCCGCTTCTGGAACTACTTCGTCGGCGGCAAGGACCACTACGAGGTCGATCAGCAGATCGGGGACGAGATCAAGGAGATCTTCCCCGGTCTCGTCGACGTGGCGGTCACGAGCCGGCACTTCCTGGGGCGCGCGGTCCGGCACCTGGCCGGAGCCCAGGGCATCCGTCAGTTCCTGGACATCGGCACCGGCCTGCCGACCGCCGACAACACCCACGAGGTGGCCCAGCGCGTGGCTCCGGACGCGCGGATCGTGTACGTCGACAACGACCCCGTCGTGCTGGCCCACGCCAATGCCCTGCTCACCAGCACCCGGGAAGGCAAAACCGCCTATCTGGACGCCGACCTGTACGAGCCCGAGGCCGTCCTTGAGGCCGCCGCCCGCACCCTCGACCTCTCCCGGCCGACCGCTCTGATGATCCTCAACACGCTGGGCCATGTCGCCGACCACGGGCAGGCCCGCGACCTCGTACGCCGGCTCATGGCAGGGCTTCCCTCGGGCAGTTACCTGGTGATCAGCGACAGCACCTCCACCAGCCCGGGCATGATCGCCGCGTCCGAGGCCTACAACGCGAGTGGCGCGGTGCCGTACCACGTACGGCCGGTCGCGGAGATCGCCGGGTTCTTCGAGGGCCTCGACCTGGTGGAGCCCGGCGTCGTCCAGGTGACCGAGTGGCGCCCCGACTCCGGCGACACGACCGGCCGTGTCGCGGTCGACGCCTACTGCGGGATGGGCCGCAAGCCCTGATCCATGGCGGTACCCGGACCTCAGGCGTCACCGCGGGCCGGGATCCGCAGGCTCACCCGGTAGCCGCCCTCCGGGGCGGGGCCGGACTCGAAGGTGCCGCCGAGGAGTTCGGCGCGTTCCTTCAGACCGACGAGGCCCTGGTGGGAGCCGGGCAGGGGGAGGGACGGGCGGCTGGACGGTGTGTTCGTGACGGTCACGCCGAAGCCGCCACCGTCGTCGGCGCTCCACAGCCGTACGGTCGCTCTCGCGCCCGGCGCGTGTTTGCGGACGTTGGTGAGGGCTTCCTGCACCGTGCGGTAGACGGCGCGCTGTGCCGGGGGGTTGATGTCCGGCGGGAGTTCGCCGGACAGTTCGGTGTCGATGCCGCTGGTGGTGACGAGCTGGTGGAGGTCGGCGAGGGTGGGCTGCGGGGTGAGCTCGGTGGCCCGCCCCCCGGACGCGCGCAACAGCGTGACCATGTGCCGCAGTTCGTCGAGGGTGTCGACGCTGAGGGACCGGATGGTGCGGGCTCCCTCCTTGAAGTCCGGGTCCCGCGCGGCCACTTGGAGGGCACCGGCCTGGACGGCGATCAGGCTGACCTGGTGGGAGACCACGTCGTGCATCTCGCGGGCGAGCTGGGCGCGTTCACGGGCGAGGACGGCCTGGGAGTGCAGCAGCCGTTCGTGTTCGCGGGCCTCCTCGATCTCGATGAGGCGGCGGGCCAGGTCTCTTCGTGCCTGGAGGAGCTGGCCGAGCAGGACGGGGGCGGCTGCGGTGGCGAGCGTGTAGAAGAAGGAGACGACGGTCCACGCCCGGTCGTGGGAGGAGAGGTCGTCCGGCGGCCAGGGGGCGGCGGACGCGAGCGCGAACAGCACCGCGCACACGGCGAGCAGACGGCGGTCGCGGGAGCGCTCGGCGAGGGTGAACAGGGCGGCGAACGGGGCGAAGACGACGTCCTGCATGAGGCTGGCGGGGAGGGTGAGCAGGAACACCGCGAGCGGGAGGCGCCGACGGGCCGCGAGCGCCACGCAGGCGAGCGCGGCCATGGACCGCGCGGCCATGGACGCGTCCGAGTCCCAGAGGCTGATCCAGACGTCCGCGATCGCGATCGCGATCACGACGGCGTCGACGACCGGGTCGGGCACGCGCGCCCACCAGGCTCTCGGCGCGGTCATCGGCCCGACTCCGAGCGCCGCCGCTCGTCGAGCAGCCCGGCCCGCTGGGCGAGCAGTGCGGCCTGTACCCGGCTGCCGACCCGCAGCTTGGTGAGGATCGCGCTGACGTGGTCCTTGACGGTGCCCGCGCTCAGATGGATGCGCCTGCCGATGTCGGCGTTGGACAGTCCCTCCGCGATCAGCACGAGTACCGCGCGTTCGCGCTCGGTGAGCCGTCCGACGCGGGCGGCCTCGGCGTCGTCGACCGCCGTGGCGCCGGGATGGCTCTGCCAGACGGCCCGGGAAGCCTTCGGTGACATCACCACCCCGCCCGCAGCCAACGTCCGTACCAGCAGGGCCAGTTGGTCCGGCTCGGTGTCCTTGAGCAGAAAGCCGGCCGCGCCGGAGCGCAGCGCGGTCAGGATGTACTCGTCGGCGTCGAACGTCGTCAGCATCCCCACCACCGGCGGCTCCGGCAGGGTGCGCAACCGCCGCAGCACGGTGAGTCCGTCGACGTCCGGCATCCGGATGTCCAGCAGCACCACGTCCGGACGTTCGCGCCGTACGGTGTCGACCGCCTCCGCGCCCGTCGTGGTCGCGACGACCTCGATGTCACCGGCCGCGCTCAGGATGAGCTTGAAGCCGGAGCGCACCAGTGCCTCGTCGTCCACCACCATGACCCGGATCAACTGCGTCCCGCCTCGTCCTCGTTGTGCGTATGCCGTCGTCGTGCGTATGCCGTCGGGCGCACGCCGATCGTCGTCGGCCGCATGTCGATGTGGATTGTCACGGCTCCGACCGTAGAACGGGAAACGTCTCGATATGCGGTCGGCAGCAGACTCCCGCCTATCGGGGGGAGGGTTCCGGCCGTACGGGGGAGACGCGTTGACCGGACGGCGGGGGCGGACCGGACACCTGCCGGATACTCCGTGCTCGCGGTGCTCTCCACCGTGGAGGCATGACCCACAACACAGACGACACGGCGCTCGCCGCGCCATCCGTCCCCCGCCCCCGGGCCGCGGAGAGCGACCGGGCCGGGGACCGGCCCTCGACCGGCCGCCTGATCGGCGTGGACCTGGCCCGGGGCCTCGCGGTCTTCGGGATGTACGCGGCCCATGTCGGCCCCGACCCGTCCGAGCCCGGCGCGACCGGCTTCGTCATGGAGCTGGCGCACGGACGGGCCTCCGCGCTGTTCGCCTTCCTGGCCGGCTTCTCGATCATGCTGATCACCGGACGCCGTACCCCCAAGACGGGCCGGGCGGGCCGGCAGGCGGTCGTCAAGGTGGTGATCCGGGCGCTGGTCCTGCTGGCCGTGGGCACCTTGCTGACCAGGACCGGCACCCCGGTCGAGGTGATTCTCGCCTTCTACGGCCTGTACTTCCTGCTCGCGCTCCCGCTGTACCGGCTCGCCGCGCGCCCGCTGGCGGTCATCGCCGGAGCGAGCGCGCTGGTCCTGCCGCAGCTCCTGTACGTCATCCAGCACGCCCGCTCCATTCGTGAGCCCAGCGGCGTCTGGGCCTGGCCCGCGAACGCCGACGGCATCGTCTCGCTGCTGTTCACCGGCAGTTACCCGGCTCTGGCGTGGATCCCGTTCGTCATCGCGGGGATGGCCGTGGCCCGCCTGGACCTGGCCGCCACCGCCGTCCGCATACGCCTGGCGATCACCGGCGGCTGCCTGGCCGTCCTCGGATACGGCGGATCCTGGCTGGCCCTGCGCCTGGTCCCCCAAGCCGTGTCGGTGCTCGGCGCGTCCGACGGGAGCGAGGGCGGATCGGCCGCGTCGGCCTGGTGGTCCGACACCTGGGGCTACCCCGACGGCGACACCCCGGTGGGCCTCCTGGTCGCCTCCCCGCACAGCGAGACGAGTCTGTCGGTCCTGGCCAACACGGGAGTGGCGCTCACCGTCCTGGTCGGCTGCCTCGCCGCCGTCGACGCCTTCCCGCGCTTCCACCGCCTGGTCCGCCCCGTCATCGCGGTCGGTTCGATGTCCCTGACCGCGTACGTCCTCCACGTCGTCGGCATCCGCCTGCTCGGCATCGAGGAGCTGCCGGGTTCCTCGCTGCGGGTGCTGCTGGGCTTCCTCGGAACCGTGACCGTGTTCGCGACGCTCTGGTCCCGCTCCTTCCGGCGCGGACCACTGGAGTGGCTGCTCGGCATGGCCACCAAGCCGGCCGAACTGGTCCGGTGAGCGGGATCCCCACCGCCGCCGCACGTGCGCCGGGGACCGTCCGAAGAGGACCTGACCCGACCTTTACCGCCCCCATGTTGTACATGCGAACCATGTGCACAAACGTGGGGGCGTGCGGCTGGAGCCGGCCGCTCGCCGACCAGTGAGGCCCACGTCCCCATGACCACCGCTCCAGATTCCGTCCGCCGGACACCGCCCGGCGGACGCGGTTTCTCGTGGCACCGCATCCGTACGTCGATGACCCGCAAGGAGTGGGCGAGCCTCGGCGGGATGACCGCGTTCATCGTGGCGCTGCACGTCATCGGCTGGTTCACGCTCGTGGCTGTGGTCGCCCCCGAGCACTACAGCCTGGGTACGAAGACCTTCGGTGTCGGCATCGGTGTCACCGCGTACACCCTGGGCATGCGGCACGCCTTCGACGCCGACCACATCGCGGCCATCGACAACACGACACGGAAGCTGATGAACGAAGGGCAACGCCCGCTCTCCGTCGGCTTCTGGTTCTCGCTCGGCCACTCCAGCATCGTCTTCGCGCTCGCCCTCCTGCTCTCCCTCGGCGTCAAGAGGCTGGCCGGGCCGGTGGCGCACGACGACTCCTCCCTGCACGACGTCACCGGCTGGGTCGGCACGACCGTCTCCGGGACCTTCCTGTACGTCATCGCCGTCATCAACCTCGTGATCATGGCGGGGATCTGGAAGGTCTTCCGGCAGATGCGCTCCGGCCACTTCGACGAGGCGGCCCTGGAAAAGCACCTCGACAAGCGGGGCTTCATGAACCGCCTCCTCGGCCGTCTGATGAAGTCGATCACCAAGCCGTGGCAGATGTATCCGCTGGGACTCCTCTTCGGCCTCGGCTTCGACACCGCGACCGAGATCGCGCTCCTCGTCCTGGCCGGCTCGGGCGCGGCCTCCGGGCTGCCCTGGTACGCGATCCTGTCCCTGCCCGTCCTCTTCGCGGCAGGTATGTCGCTGCTCGACACGATCGACGGGTCGTTCATGAACTTCGCCTACGGCTGGGCGTTCTCCAGGCCGGTCCGCAAGGTCTACTACAACCTCACCATCACCGGGCTGTCCGTCGCCGTCGCCCTCATCATCGGCACCGTCGAACTGCTGGGCCTGATCGCGGAGAAGGCCGGTCTGCACGGCGCCTTCTGGGACTGGATCTCCGGACTGGACCTCAACATCATCGGTTACGTCATCGTCGGCCTGTTCTTCGCCACCTGGGCCGTCGCCCTGCTGGTGTGGAAGTACGGCCGGATCGAGGAGAAGTGGACCGCGGACCTGGCCCAACCCGCCGAACAGGCAGCCGAGTAGCACTCCGACCGACCCGAGAACCGGCGTTACCGCCGGCCGGCAGGCCCGCCTCAGGCGGGGGCGCTCACACGTTGCCGCTCCGCCTCGGCCAGACGCGCCGAGCGGGTCCGGGTGCCGAAGACGGCCAGGATGATCGCGCCGAGCAGCCAGGTGCCGGCGATGAAGTAGAAGACGCTCTGGTAGCCGTGGCCGTTGTAGAGCGCCGCGACGATCAACGGACCGGCGGCGTTCGACAGCCGGCCGAGGCCGTAGGAGACGCTCGTTCCCAGGGAGCGGCTGCGGGTGTCGAAGAGCTCGGGGGAGTAGGCGTAGGCGAGGGCGGTGTAGCCGCGCTCGAACAGGTTCACCAGGAAGCCGAACACGATGATGAGGACCGGGTTGAAGGTGAGCCCGTACAGCAGACCGCACACCGCGATGACGGTGCCGAAGGCGACCAGGCACCACTTGCGCTCGAACCGGTCGGTGACCAGGGACGCCAGATAGCAGCCGAGCGGTGCGCCGACCGTGGTCAGAGCCACGTAGAAGACGGACTTCTCGACGCTGAAGCCCTCCTTGGCCAGCAGGGTGGGCGCCCAACTGGAGTAGCCGAAGAAGCCGATGGTCTGTGTCATCCACAGCACGGTGAGCAGCAGCGTCGGGAGCAGGTACCTCTTCTGCAGGAGCAGTCGCAGCGGCGCCTTCGTCGACGGCGTTTCACCGATCGGGGGCGCGGGCTCGGGAAGGGGGCCCTTCTCCGCGGTGACGCTCGCCTCGATCTCCCTCAGGACCGCGTCCGCCTCGGCGTGTTCTCCCCTGCTTTCGAGCCAGCGGGGTGATTCCTTGAGGTGCCGGGTGAACAGCATGAGCAGGATGCCCAGGGAACCCCAGAGGTAGACCAGCCGCCACGACCAGTCGTTGAGTGGTACCACCGCGCTGGCGATGAGGTTCGTGACGGGCGTGCCGCAGATGCCGATGACGATGGCGTACGCCTGGTACTTGCCGCGGATCGCCGACGGGTACATCTCGTTGACGTAGACGACCCCCACGACGGTCATCGCCGACAGTCCCGCCGAGGTCAGGACGCGGAACACACCCAGGGACACGAGGTCCCAGGAGAACACCGCCGCGAACGAGGACAGGCCGAAGAACAGCGTCGTCCACAGCAGCGCCCGTTTGCGGCCCCACCGGTCGGCGATGGACCCCGCGACGATCGCCCCGACGAACATGCCGACGAACGACAGCGAGGTGACGTAGGCGATCTGGTCGACCGTCACGCCCCACAGCTTGATCAGTTTCGGCGCGGTGGTGGCGAAGCTGTTGATGTCCGCGAACTCGAAGAAGTAGGCGAATGCGACGGCGAGCAGAGTGACTTTGTGGAACCGGGAGACCGGAAGCCTGTCCAGCCGGTTCAGCGCGTTGGAGTGTTGCATGAGCGGCCCTTGTCGAAGTGGGGTGAAGTGCGGGGAGGGACGTCAGAAGTCCTCGCCGGGCCAGTACAGGCCCATCGGGTTGGCGACGAGGAGCTTGTGTCGTTGCTCGTCGGTAACCGCCACCTGCGAGAGGTGGTCGACGAGGAGCCCGTCGTCGGGCATGAGGCCGGTGAGGTTGGGGTGGGGCCAGTCGGTGCCCCACAGCACCCGGTCGGGGAACTCCCGCACGACGCGGCGGCCGAAGGGGACGACGTCGGTGTAGGCGTGCTGTTCGCCGTCCAGGGCGGCGGGTCCGGTCACGCTGAGGCGCTCGGGGCAACTCACCTTCACCCAGACGTCGTTGGCGTCGACGAAGCGCAGGAACCGGGTGAACTGCGGCCCGTCCACCGGCTGGGTCACGTCCGGGCGCCCCAGGTGGTCCACCACCAGAGGGACGGGCAACGACACGAAGAAGTCTTCCAGTTCGGGCAGGTCGGCGCTCTCGAAGTAGAGGACGACGTGCCAGCCCAGCGGGGCGACCTTCTTCGCGATCGTGTGCAGGTCGTCCTTGGGCGAGGTGTCGACCAGACGCCGTACGAAGTTGAACCGCACTCCGCGCGTACCCGCCGCGTCGAGTTCGAGCAACTCGCCCTCGCTGATGTCCGGGCGGACGGTCGCGATGCCGCGGGCCCTGCCGCCGGCCGCCCGGACGGCGTCGACCATGGCGCTGTTGTCCGCGCCGTGACAGGTGGCCTGCACGATGACGTTGCGGGCGATGCCCAGGTGGTCGCGGAGCGCGAACAACTCCTCCTTGCCACCGTCGCAGGGCGTGTACTTCCGTTCCGCCGCGAACGGGAACTCGGCCTGCGGGCCGAAGACATGACAGTGGGCGTCGACTGTCCCCGGCGGCAGCGGGAAGGTGGGTTTGGACGGATTGCGGTACCAGTCAAGCCAGCCGGGGGACTTGGGGGAGAGCGAACCCTCGGGGGTCTCAGGGGCTTCGGGGGTCTTGAGGGTCTCGGAGGTCTCAGGGGAGGGAGTGCTCATGTGTCTCACCGGCCCTGACGCTTCAGCAGGGCGTCCAGGCGGGGGTACACGGCACGGGCGTTGTGCTCCTGGACCGCCGCCAGGTCGTCCGGGGGCAGCTTGGCCGCCTCCGCGTAGCGACGGGTGTCGTCGAAGTGGTGCCCGGTGCACGGGTCGATGTCGCGGACCGCGCCGATCATCTCCGAGGCGAAGAGGATGTTGCGGGCCGGGATGACGTCGTAGAGGAGGTCCGAGCCGGGCTGGTGATAGACGCAGGTGTCGAAGTAGACGTTGCCCAGGACGTGTTCCTCCAGCGGAGGCTTGCCGAGCGCCATCGCCAGGCCCCGGAAGCGGCCCCAGTGGTAGGGGACGGCGCCGCCGCCGTGCGGGATCACGAAGCGCAGGGTCGGGAAGTCGGCGAACAGGTCACCCTGGACCAGCTGCATGAACGCCGTGGTGTCGGCGTTGAGGTACGCCGTCGGCACCCAGTTCCTCGACGTCGGCAGCCTGATCGGCACGGGCGGCATCGCCCTGCACCCGGGGGCGGCCGCGGCGTACCGCTCGCTGCACGGCTGAGCCCTGGGCGGAGCTCGTCGCGGGGTGATACGCCGTCAGGGCTCGTCTACTGCGCATGCAGTAGGGGCGTACCGGCGGCCGCACGAAGACGGGCGGGGCCCGCGCGGACAGCCTGGAAAGGTACCCCGAGTTCGGATGTGGAGACCCTTCTGTGGCTGTCTTTCTTGATCGACTGGGCCGGCTGGCCTTCCGGCGGCGTTGGCTCGTCCTGTTGATGTGGGTGGTGGCGCTCGTCGCCGCGGGAACGGCGTCGGCCCTGGCGCCTGCCGCACCGGACGGCAGCTACTCGATGCCGGGGACGGAGTCGCAGCGGGCGTTCGATCTCATCGAGCAGCGCTTCCCGGGCGTGAGCGTCGGCGGTGGCGCCGAGGGCGCGAGCGCGAAGATCGTGTTCGTGGCGCCTGCCGGACAGCGGGTGAGCGAGCAGCGGAACCGGTCGGTCATCGACGAGGTCGTGGGACAGGTCGGCAAGGTCGATCAGGTCGTCCGAGCGGCCGATCCGTTCAAGGCGGGTGCGGTGAGCAAGGACGGGTCGACCGCGTATGCGGCGGTCACGTTCGAGGTGAAGGCGAAGGACGTCAGCGACGCCGCGAAGCAGGACCTGGAGAAGGCCGTCGAAGAGGGCCGGGACGCCGGGCTGACGGTCGAGGTGAGCGGTTCGGTGCTGGCGTCCCAGCCGTCGGGCGGCGTGGCCGAGGTGGCCGGAGTCGTGGTGGCGGCCGTGGTTCTGCTGATCACGTTCGGATCGCTCGCCGCGGCCGGGCTGCCGCTGCTGACCGCGCTGATCGGTGTCGGGATCGGCACCGCGACCATCCTCGCCCTGAGCAGCGCGCTGGGGCTTTCCAGCGCCACCAGCACGCTGGCGCTGATGCTGGGGCTGGCCGTCGGGATCGACTACGCGATGTTCATCGTCTCCCGCTACCGGGAGGAACGCGCCCGGGGTCTCGCCCCGCAGGACGCGGCGGGAGTGGCCGTGGGCACCGCCGGGTCGGCGGTGGTGTTCGCGGGCCTGACCGTCGTGATCGGTCTGGCCGGGCTGTCGGTCGTCGGGATCCCGACGCTGACCCAGATGGGACTGGCCGCGGCCGGAACGGTGGCCCTGTCGGTGCTGGTCGCGGTGACCCTGATCCCGGCCATGCTCGGGGTCTTTCCCCGGGCGGTCCTGGCGCGCTCGGCACGCCGAGCCGCACGCGCCGGTGCGCACCCCGCAGCCGACGGGGACAAGCCGAACATGGGCAGTCGTTGGGCCCGACCGATCGTCCGCCGGCCGCTGCCCGTGCTGCTCGTGGCGGTGGCGGTCCTGGGCGTGATCGCCCTGCCCGCGGCGCAGTTGCACCTGGGTACGGCGGGGGACGAGTCCAAGCCGACCTCGACCACCGAGCGCCGCGCGTACGACGACCTTGCCAAGGGCTTCGGCCCCGGCTTCAACGGCCCGCTGACCATCGTCGTGGACGCCGAATCGGCCAAGGATCCCAAGGCCGCCGTGGCCGGGACCGTCCGGGAGATCGGCGCCACCGACGGGATCGTGTCCGTCTCGGCGGCGAGCTTCAACACGGCGGGAGACACGGCGATCTTCACCGCCACACCGGCCACCGCTCCCACCGACGAGCGGACCATCGATCTGATCCACACCCTGCGCGGCGACCGCCCGGCGATCGAGAAGGCCACCGACGCCACGTTCATGGTCAGCGGCGGCACGGCGGGCAACATCGACAGTGACCAGAAGGTCCAGGGCGCCCTGGTGCCCTACCTCGGGCTGGTGGTGGGCCTGGCGTTCCTCCTGCTGCTGATCGTGTTCCGCTCCGTGCTGGTTCCGCTCAAGGCGGCCCTGGGATTCCTGCTGTCGGTCCTCGCGGCCCTCGGCGCGGTCGTCGCCGTCTTCCAGTGGGGATGGCTCGCCGGCCTGCTGGGTGTGCGGCAGACCGGCCCGATCATGAACACCATGCCGATCGTCATGGTCGGTATCGTCTTCGGCCTCGCCATGGACTACGAGGTCTTCCTCGTCACCCGCATCCGGGAAGCCCACCTCCAGGGCGAAGGCCCCGGCCAGGCGATCGTCTCCGGCTTCCGCCACAGTGCCCGCGTGGTGGTCGCCGCCGCAGTGATCATGATCTCGGTGTTCTCCGGGTTCATCGGGGTCAGCGAAACGCTGATCAAGATGATCGGGTTCGGCATGGCCATCGCCGTGCTGTTCGACGCGTTCGTCGTGCGGATGACGATCGTGCCCGCCGTCCTCGCGCTGCTGGGGCAGCGTGCCTGGACGATGCCTCACTGGCTGGAGCGGATCGTGCCCCAGGTCGACGTCGAGGGGCACGCCCTGACCCGTGACGCGGCAACCACCGCCGTAGTGACCGACGCCACGACGACCGACGAAGCGGAGCGACAGAATCTCCCGGTCCACTGAGTGGCAGCCTGGGGCGGCCCGGCGAGTGTTCCGCCGGGCCGTCGCACACCATGATCAGCACACCCGACAGGAAGCACGATGACCATCAACTGGCAGCGCCACCCGCGCGATCATCCCCGTACGGTCGACTCCGTGGTGGCCGTGGTGCTGTTCGTCCTGGCCTTCCCGGGCAGCAGGTACAGCGTCTCCGACGTTGCCGCCCCTGCCCGGTGGTGGCCCTGCGTGCTGCTGGCCGGCATCTCCTGCGCCGCGCTGCTGTGGCGCCGCACCCGGCCCCGCCCCGTCACCGCCGTCGCGGTCCTGGGTGCCACCGGCATGGCCCTGGCCGGCTATGTGATGACCGTGCTGCTGCTGGCGCCCCTCATGGTCGCGCTGTACACGCTGGCCGCGCACACCGAACGTACGACGACCAGGAACGTCACCCTCGCCGCCGTGCTCCTCGTCGCCGGCGCCGCCCTGATCGCCGACCCCGCCGGGGAAGGACTGGCCCTCAACGTGATCGGCCCCGTCGCCTGGCTGCTGCTGCCGGCCGCCCTGGGCTCCACGGCCCGGTTCCGCAGGGCGTACCTGGAATCGGTGCACGCCCGCGCCGAATACGCCGAGCGGACCCGGGAGGAGGAGGCCCGGCACCGGGTCGCCGAAGAACGTATGCGCATCGCCCGCGAGCTCCACGACGTCTCCGCTCACCACCTCGCCCTGGCCAACGCCCAGGCCACCACCGCCGCCCTGCTCATTCGCAGCCACCCCGCCCAGGCCGAGAAGATGGTCAACGCCCTCGGCGACACCACCACAGCGGCCCTGCGCGAGATGAAGGCCACCGTCGGACTCCTGCGCCGGAGCGGCGACCGCGAGGACTCGACCCAGCCCGCGCCGAGCCTCGCCAAGCTCGCCGACCTGGTCACCGCGCACACGGCCGCCGGACTCACCGTCACCCTCACCACCCACGGCCGGCAGCGACCGCTTTCCCCCGGCGCGGACCTCACCGCCTACCGCATCGTCCAGGAGGCGCTGGCCAACGTCGCCAAGCACGCCCGCACCAGCACCGCGGAAGTGGCCCTCACCTACACCCACGACCGGCTGGCCATCACCATCACCGACCACGGAACCGGGCCCGCCGCCACCGCCTCCACCCCCGACAGCGGCTACGGCCTCATCGGCATGCGCGAACGCGCCCTGTCCATCGGTGGTCACCTACGCGCCGGGCCCCGCCCCACCGGCGGCTTCGAAGTCAGCACCGAACTCCCCCTCCATCCCTACGCTCCCGCCGAGGACAGCACCCCATGACCATCCGCGTCCTGCTCGCCGACGACCAGGCCCTGCTGCGCGAGACCTTCCGGATCCTCGTCGACTCCCGTTCCGACATGGAGGTGGTCGGCGAAGCCGCCGACGGCGACGAGGCGGTCACCCTCACTCGTGCCCATCACCCCGACATCGTCGTCATGGACATCCGCATGCCCGGCACCGACGGCCTTACCGCCACCGCCATGATCTGCGCCGACCCCGGCCTCTCCAGCACCCGCGTCCTCATCCTGACCACCTTCGAGACCGAGGAACATGTCGCCAGGGCCCTGCACGCCGGAGCCAGTGGCTTCCTGGGCAAGGACGTCGGCGCCGAGGGACTCGTCGCCGGCATCCGCACGGTCGTCGGCGGCGACGCGCTGCTCTCCCCTCAGGCCACCCGCAAGCTCATCACCCGCTTCCTCACCGCCCCCCAGCCCGGCACCCACCCCGCGGCCCGGAAGAGTCTGGCCGACCTCACCGACCGCGAACGCGAAGTCATGGCCCTGGCCGCCGAAGGACTCACCAACGCGGAAATCGCCGGGCAGTTGTACCTCAGCCCCCTGACCGTCCGCACCCACATCCACCACGCCATGGCCAAACTCCACGCCCGCGACCGCGCCCAACTCGTCGTCGTCGCCTACCAGACCGGCCTCGTCCAGCCCAACCCCCCGAGGCCTTGACCTGGCCCTCGCGGCGCGCGGCGCCACACCCGAGTCGGTGTCTCACGACAGAGGCTGTCCGGGCGTGGGCAGGGCGGCTCCCGACGACAAGATCCTCATCGGCCTTCCACCGGATCGGCCGTCTACCGCCCGCTGTTGCCTCGACAAGCACTCAGCGGGACCCACGCGAGGACGCCGCACACCACGCCGACCGTGGACTACGGCATCGTGCTGGAGGGCGAGATCGTCCTCGAACTCGACGACGGTCACCGCACCCAGCTCCCGGCGGGGGACATAGTGATCCAGAACGGCACCCGCCACGGCCGGCGCAACCGCAGCGACCGACCGGTCACGATGGCCTTCGTCCTCGTCGGTGCCGAACTCGGCGGCGGACGCGGCAAGTCGGTTCCGTCGTCGGGAAGCGGGGCTGAACGCCCGACGCCCAACTGCCGCGTTGAGCTCATGACACCCGAAGACCGGCGGGCTCGACGACGCGATCAGCGCGACCAGTGCGCCGGCAGCCGCCCCTCAACCCTGGTGTGTGACGCTCACCTTCACGGTCAGCGTGCCCCGGTTGTCCGCGGAGCAGGACCCGGCGGTGTCGTTCATGCCGAGTTGCAGCGTGCCGTTCCCGGCGGCCCGGAAGGTCAGCTGCCTGCCGACGGTGTGGACAGGGAAGTCCTTCTCGCCGGCGAGGACCGCCAACAGGGCGCCGAAAGGTGCCGCGGGCTTGACCTTGCAGTCCGTCGCGCCGGTCAGCAGCGCATCGGTGTCCGCGTTGTAGCCGGCCGGTCCGGTCATGGGCATGTTCCGGTGGTCGGCGGTCCATTGTCCCGTGACGAAGCGCACGGTGACCTGGTCTCCCTGCCGGACCACCGCTCCGGTCACCGGCTGCCAGCCGGTCGCCCCCTGGACGACCTGACTGACGGTCGTCGTCTTCGGCTCCTCCTCGAACGGCAGTACCCCGGTGAGGAACAGACCGCCTGCGACGCCCGCCACCAGCACCGTCGTACCGGCCAACGCCCACCACAGCCGCTTCGGCCCCGACGAGCGGGACGACTGATGACCCGCGGGCTTGAGTGACGTGGTGTGTCGCGCCGTCGGCACGGTCTGCCCGGCCGGGACGAGCCGTTCGTGGCCGCTGGTCATGGTGTCCGCGTCGGCCAGGGCGGACGAGGGCCGGAACGCGCGCACGGTCGGCGACGGCAGTGGCCCGGCGTGCGCCTCTCCCGCCGCGACCCGCCGCAGCGCGGAACGCGCACTGGCCGCCGACAGGCGCTCGTCCGGGGACTTGCGCAGCAGCGCCTCGACGACCGGCCGCAGTGGGCCGAGCCGCTCCGACAGAACGGGTTCCTCGTACGCCACCGCGTGCAGCGTCGCGGGTCCTCCCGGCCTGCGGAAGGGGGACTGACCGCTGCAGACCGTGGCGAGGGTCGCGCCCAGTGACCACAGGTCGGAGGCCGGGCCGGTCTCCGATCCCGTCACCCGCTCGGGCGCCATGAACTCGAGAGAGCCGACCAGTTCGCCGGTGGTGGTCAGGAACTCGCCATCGTCCAGGGCCGCGATGCCGAAGTCGGTGAGGACGGCGTTGCCGTCGTGGCGCAGCAGGACGTTGGCGGGTTTGACGTCGCGGTGCAGCGTGCCGGCCGCGTGCACGGCCTCCAGCGCGTCGAGCATCTGCAGACCGAGGGCGGCCGTGTGCTGCGGGGTGAGCGGCCCGGTCTCCGCTGTTCGGTGGGCGAGCGAGGGTCCCTCGACGAGTTCCATGACGATCCACAGCCGGTCCTCCGACTCGACCAGGTCGTGGACGCCGACCACGTGCGGGTGCGGCACCCGGGCGACCGCGCGCGCCTCACGGACGGCACGGCGCATCCGTATCCGGTGCTCGTCGTCGCCGTGGGTGAGGATGTGCAGTTCCTTGGCGGCGACCGGCCGGTCCAGCAGCTGGTCGTGGGCGCGCCAGACCGTGCCCATGCCGCCTCTGCCGAGAACGTCGTGGAGCAGATAACGACCGGCGATCAGTCGCTCCGAGCGGCGTTCCGAACGCGTCGCCGCCTGGTCATCGCCATGTTCCGATATCACGCGCTCTCTCACGTTTCCTTCCCGGAGGGCTGGGTGCCCGCCGGTCATCGCTCGCTCGGCCATCGTTCGATCGATCGAACGTGGTCGTTCGATCGTCGTTCGTTCGGTCGCTCTTCGTTCGAACGGGGCTGAGCATAGCCGAGCGCATCGTGCTCACATGCCGTCAACTGCGTTGCGGTGAAGGGGCTTTGAGGCATGCGTCCTTCGGGAGTCAGTGCCGCGGCCGGGCGTCGGCGTGGGTGTCGGCGAAGTCCCAGAGCACCGGCAGGAGTTGCTCGGGCGTCTCGGACTGGGGCATGTGGCCGGTGCCCTCCAGCAGACGGAACTCGGCGTCGGGGACGGCCTGCGCGTACGCGCGTCCGTAGTCGGCGTCCACGACCTGGTCGCTTGCGCCCCAGGCGACGAGGGTCGGGTGGGCGATCTTGGCGAGGCGCTCGGTGAGGGTGGGGTCGGCCATCGCGTGGGGGCCCGAATAGACCTGCAGGGCGGCGCGGTTGGTGGCCATGACCGCTCGCTGCGCCTCGGTCAGCGCGCTGGGGTCGAAGCGGAACTTCGAGGGGTCGTGGAAGGAGAGGCGGGACAGCTCGACGGGCGACAGGGAGAAGGTGTCGGCGATCGGGTGGTCGGGGACGTGGATGCCGACCGCGTTGACCAGGGTGACGCTGCTGATCCGGTCGCTGCCCAGGGCCGCCAGCTCGGCGGCGATCCAGCCGCCGATCGAGTTGCCGACGACGGCGACGTCCCGCAGGTCGAGTGTGTCCAGCAGATGTGCGTAGACCTGGGCCAGGGTCGTGACCTCGGTCAGCCAGTCGGGGCGAGTGGTGCCGCCGTAGCCGGGGTGGACGGGGGTGAATACCCGGGCCGGCCGTTGCTCGGCCAGGAGGCCGGCGAACGGGGTGACGGTCTGCGGGCCGCCGCCTCCGTGCAGGAGTAGGAAGGGGTGCCCCTGCTCTCCCTGGAGGTCGACGGTGACGTCGAGACTGCCGTGGTCGAGGGCGAGGGTGTGGGTGGTGTGGGTCATTCGGTGCTCCTTGAACGGGCCGGGTTGTGAAGGGGGAGGTGGGTCGCCGTCACACTCATTACTCCCCCTTCGTGAGAGCTGACTCTCATAAGATAGTGAGGTCGAGTTTCATAATGCAAGTCCACTCTCATAACGAAGGTCGGCTGCTACCGTGTGGGTGGGTCAACAGGAGGAGCACCCCATGACGGCGCAGGCGGGCACCGGCCGCACCAACCAGAAGCAGCGCACGCGCAACGCGATCGTGGCGGCGGCACGAGAACTCATCGGGACGGGCGCCGAGGTGACCATGCCCGCGATCGCCCACGCGGCCCTGGTCTCCGAGGCCACCGCCTACCGATATTTCCCCGACCTCCCCTCACTGATCAGCGAGGCCCTGGCCGGGGTCTGGCCACCCCCCGCCGAGGCGCTCGCACCGGTCGCGGACTCCGCCGACCCCGTCGAACGCATCGCTTTCGCCTGCGAGTTCCTGCTCCGCGGCATCCTCGCCCGCCAGGGCTCGGTACGCGCGATGATCGCCGCCACGATCACCCGGCCCGAGACGGTGACCAGGCGCCCCGGTATCCGCTTCGGACTCATCGACCACGCGCTCCTCCCTCTTCAGGACACCCTCGGCGCGACGGACCCGGACGCCTTCGCCCAGCTCACACGGGACCTCGCGATCGTCGTGAGCGCCGAGGCGCTCTTCACCCTCACCGATCTGTGCGGGCTCGATCCGGAGGAGGCCGTGTCCAGCGCCGTACGGACCGCCAAGACCCTGACCCGGGCCGCGGTGCGCTCGATCGCGTAGCGGCCGGGGCGTCGGTCGGCGCCTGGACGCGAAGGGGCTGTCAGACCTCCCCGCCGAGAGCTGGAGCGGTACGTCGTGCCGAACCGCCCTCGTCGGCGGCCCAGTTCACCGCCTCCGGACTCGACTCGGACCCGTCGATGCCGACCACCAGTGGAATCGCCGCCGCACCTGTTCTCCTCTCGGAGCGGGTGCCACATGCCCGTCCTCCTCCATGGCTCCACATGCGCCGTGGAAGGGATTGGGGTACTCCTCGAAGGAGAGAAGCACCGCGCTCGGCATGTCGGCGACGTCAGGACCGTGTACGCGATCGGACTTGTTCACCGCCCTCCACCGTCATCCATCGTCGTATCCAGCTTCGTACGAGACGGAGGCCGCCGCCATGGAACCAGTCGTCACCGTGGGCCTCAACGGCTCACCCGAGAGTCTCGCCGCCGCCCACTGGGCCGCCGACGAGGCTGAGAAACGCCGGCTCACGCTGCGCCTGCTGCACGCGTGGCCCCTGCTCGCGCCGGAACCGGCCCGCGCTCCCTCGGAAGTCGATCAGAACTACTGGTCGAAGCGTCTCGTCCACACCGCGCGGTCGGAACTCCAAGCACGCCATCCCGGCCTGCCCGTTGTCGGGAGCCTGGTGGCCGAGGACGCCCAGAACGTCCTGCTCCAGGCGGCGTCGGAATCCGAGATGATCGTGCTCGGCTCGCGGGGGCTGGAGTCCGTCGAGAGCTACTTCCTGGGCGACGTCAGCATGGCGGTCGTGGCCCGGGCTCAGCGGCCGGTGGTACTGGTCCGCGCCGAGACCCGCAAGGAGGGCGCGCAACCGGCTCCCCCGAGGCGTGTGGTCGTGGCCCTGACACTCCACGGATCCAGCGACGACCTGCTCGACTTCGCGTTCCACAGTGCTGCGGCCAGGGATCTTTCGCTCCTGGCCGTCCACGGCCGCAGCGTGCCGATCCACGCGCGCGTGCCCTGGGGAGTGGACCACAACGTCACCGAGGAGTTGACGACGGACGCGCACCAGGAGCTGAGCAAGGCCCTCCGCCCCTGGCGCGAGAAGTACCCGCAGGTGGACGTGGCCGACAGCATCCGTCTCGCGAGCCCCGCCAAGGCCGTCGTACAGGCCGCCGAAGGCGCCGCACTGCTCGTCGTCGGCCGGCGCGCACACCGGCACGGTGTGGCACCCCACCTGGATCACATCGCCCACTCCGCCATCCATCACGGACGCTGCCCCGTCGCCGTCGTCCCCCATGACTGAGAAACCGGACTGAGAAACCGGCGAACCTGGGGGCTGCCCCGCGTGGCACGCGGACGCGCCCCGCGGCCCGGACGAGGACGCGGACGGGCAAGGCACCCGGGACGCCCCTGTCCCTTGGCCGACGACGCCCCCACGGTCGAGGGTCGCGCGGCACCGTGCGCAAGAGGCCGGGAACAGGGCCCGAGCGGGCCGGCCGCTCCCGTGATCCGCGTGCGAGTTGCGGACAGAAGCTGTCCGCGACCACCGCTAGCGTGCCCGGCATGACGAAGACGACGAAGCGGAACACCCCGCAGTCGGCGGCCACGGCACCCGTCCTCGACACCCGCGCCCTCAACCGGGCCACCCTCGAGAGGCAACTGCTGCTGCGCCGCGCGCCGCTGTCCGCGAAGGCCGCCGTCGAGCACCTGCTCGGCCTCCAGGCGCAGAACGTGAAGCCCCCGTACTACGCCCTCGCCGCCCGCCTCGACGGCTTCACCCCCGGCGAGCTGTCCGAGCTGATGGCCGACCGTGAGGTGGTGCGCATCGTCACCATGCGCTCGACCATCCACACCCACACCGCCGCCGACTGCCTCACCCTGCGCCCCCTGGTGCAACCCGCCCGGGACCGTGAACTCACCACCTTCCGCAGGGGACTTCAGGGCGTCGACCTCGACCGGCTGGCCGCGCTCGCCCGGGACCTCGTCGAGGCCGAGCCGCGCACCATGAAACAGCTGCGCGAGGCGCTGCTCGCCGTCTGGCCGGACGCCGATCCGCAGGCCCTCGCGATCGCCGCCCGCTGCAAGCTGCCGCTGGTCCAGGTGACCCCGCGCGGGCTGTGGGAACGCAGCGGCCAGGTCGCCCTCACCACCGCCGAGAACTGGCTGGGCCGCCCCGCGGAGCCGGCGCCCACGCCCGACGCCACCGCCCTGCGCTACCTCGCCGCGTTCGGCCCGGCGTCCGTCAAGGACATGCAGACCTGGGCCGGACTGACCCGCCTGCGTGACGCCTTCGAACGCCTCCGTCCGGACCTGGTCACCTTCCGCGACGAACAGAGCGTCGAACTCTTCGACCTCCCGGACGCGCCCCGACCCGACCCGGACACCCCGGCCCCGCCGCGCTTCCTCCCCGAGTTCGACAACCTGCTTCTCTCCCACGCCGACCGCACCCGCGTCGTCCCTCCGGAGCACCGGGGCCGCGCCTGGCAGGGCAACCAGGCCCACCGCACCCTCCTGGTCGACGGTTTCCTGGCCGGCGTATGGAAACTCGAGGACGACAACCTCGTCATCGAGCCCTTCGGCCACCTCACCAGGGATCAGCGCCGCGCGGTGACCGAGGAGGGCGAGCACCTGCTGAGTGTGATGCACCCGGGATCGTCGTACGACATCCACTTCGGCACCGTCATCCGGTAGAGGGAAGGACCGGCCACCCGCCCCCTCAGCGGCCGGCCCCCCTCAGCGGCCGACCCCCCTCAGCGGCCGGCCCCCCCCAGCGCCTCGCCTACGACAGGTACCGCGTCACCTCGGTCACCTTGCACTCGATCTTGCCCTTGATCGTGTCCAGCCCCTGTGCCGTCTCCTCCGACTTCTGGCCCGGGGCAAGGCTGTTGACCGCGGCCAGGGCCTCGCCGAGGCGCTTGCCGGAACTGTTCACGAACTCGACGTTGATGATGTAGTCGGCCTTCTTGGACGTCCGGTTGGTGATCAGCACCTCGGCCGACGCCCAGGTCGTCAGTGAGTCCACCTCGCAGCCGGTGATCTTCACATCGCCCTCGGCTCCGGACTCCTCGGCCGGTTCCTCCGCCGCCGACTCCTCCGCCGCCGACTCCTCGGCCGGCGACTCCTTCGCGTCCCCCTCCTCGGCGGTGCTCTGCTCCGAGGCCGTGGACCGGGCGGCCGAACCGCCGTCCTTCGAGGAGTCGTCACTGACCGCCATGACACCGATCACGCCGAGCACGACCAGGACGATGACCGCGCCGGCGATGGTCAGGCCCACGATCAGGCCCGTGTTGCTCTTGTGCGGCGGCTGCGGCGGCTGCGGCGGCCCTCCCCAGCCCGGCCCGGGCTGCTGCCAGCCGGGCGGCGGAGGCGGCTGCTGCCACCCCGGCCCGGGTTGCTGCCACTCCTGCCCCGGCTGTTGCCACTCCTGCGCCGGTTGCTGCCCCGGCTGCGGCGGCGCCGGTTGCTGCTCGTCCCCCGGCCCCGGATACCCGTACGACATGAGACCCCCCACGATCCGTGTGATGAACGTCCTCTGTGCTCAGAGAGGGACACGGTAAGCCCTCACTGGAACAGCGACACATGGATGCGGGACGGCGACACATGGATAGGGGGCGTTGCGGGCCGCTCGTGGAGGCCCGCAACGCCCCCTGGTACATCACCTGAGGGGTACTCAGGAAGTCCTTCCGGGCTACGAGTTGACCTGTGTGGTCACCAGGCTGGAGAAGGTGGTCAGCCGGGTGTAGACCCCCGGGTAACCGGCCTCGGCACAGCCCTCGCCCCAAGAAGTGATCCCTGCCAGGACGCCTCCGATAAGGAAGGGGCCGCCGCTGTCGCCCTGGCAGGTGTCGACGCCGCCGGAGGTGTATCCGGCGCAGACCATGTCGCTCGCCACGAAGTCGGAGCCGTAGGAGCTCGCGCAGCTGGTGTCGGAGACCGTCGGCACGGTCGCGGTGCGCAGCTGGTTGGAGGAGCTGCCGTTCTCGGAGGTGGTGCCCCAGCCCACGACGCGGGCGGTGGTGCCGGCCGCGTAGATGCTCGTCTGGGAGGAGGAGACGTAGGACGCCGTGGTGTACGGCATCGACGTCGACAGCGTCAGCACGGCCACGTCGTCGCCGTTGGTGGCGTCCGTGTAACTGGGGTGGACCCAGATCTTGCTGACTCTGCTGACCGTGCCGTCGGTGCCGTTGAGGTAGGTGCGGCCGCCCACCACCCGGACGGTGCTGGTGGTTTCGCCGACCATACAGTGCGCCGCGGTGACCACCTTGGTGGGCGAGACCAGGGTGCCGCCGCAGAACTGGTTCTGCGAGGCGTCCGTGATCTGCATCATGAACGGGTAGGCGGTCGTCGTGGTCGTCGTACCGCCCACGATGGGCTGGGGAGCGGCGACGGCGGCGGGGGAGCCGATCAGCGCGGTCGTGGCGGCGGCAGCGGTGGCCGCAAGGACAGCGGCGGTCTTCTTGGCGCGGTTGAGCCCGAACATGAGTCTCCTCATTGGGGGTTGCCGGTGGGGGGCGCGCGGGTGGGGGGTTGTGCACGGGGGTCTCGGGACCGACCCCCGTGTGACCGGGCGAGCGGCACGTCTCATACGCTAGAACCCGAAGTTCCCCTTCCCAATGAGGGAACCCCCTAAGGGAGTTGGGCAGGGAAAACCCTCGGTCGGCCCCATCCAAACCCCGCGTGGGGCGCGGAAACATCCCGGAAACCCACAGGGCTCACGTACTCACGTACTCACGTGTTCACGTCGTACGGCGGCCCGCCGCCAGTCTGACGATGTCGACCCGTGATCGGATCCCTAGCTTGCGGTAGACCCGGGTCAGGGTCGCCTCCACCGTCTTGACGCTGATGAACAGCCGCCCGGCTATCTCCCGGTTGGTGGCGCCCTCCATGACCAGCGCGGCGACCTGACGCTCCATCGCGGCCAGCCCGTCGAGCGCGTCGAGCGTGGGCGTGGGGACCACGGCCGGTTCGGCCGGCGGCGGCACCGCGGCGGCCTCCACCTGCCGCAGCCAGGGCAGCGCCCGGCAGCGCCGGAACAGCCGTGCCGCCTCGTCGTACGACGTCGGTCCCGGCCGTCGAGTGCGCAGCGCGGCCAGCGCGAACGCGGCCCGCGCCTCCTCCAGGCCGTAGCCCAGCTTGGCGAGCCGGTCCTGCGCCGAGGTCAACTGCCCGAGGGCGGCCTCGTGTTGGCCGCGGGCCGCCCGCACCAGTGCCTCCGCACGGTCCAGTACGGCGAGCACGCACTCGCGGCTCAGCCGCAGCGCGTGTTCGCGGGTCACCGTGATGAGCTCCTGCGCCTCGGCGAGCTCACCGGTGCGGACGAGGGCTTCGGCGAGGTCGCCGTGCCAGCGCCCGCGCGCCGGGTCGGTGATGCCGAGCCCGAGCTCCAGCTCCCGCACCCGGCGCAGCGACCGGACCGCCCCCGGGGCGTCCCCGGCCACCAGCTGGGCGTGACCTAGGGCGGCCAGGGCCCGCGAGACGTACATCTGATCGCCGTCCACCTCGGCGTGGTCTGCCGCCTCCTGGGCCAGCGCCAATGCTCGGTCGACATCCCCGCCGGCCGCCTCCGCGAACGAGGCGAGCAGCGCGGAGGCCACCTCGCCGATGCCGGAGTCACGGGCCAGCCGCAGGCTCTCCCGGGCCAGGTCGAGGGCCCGGCCGCAGTGCCCGGAGCGCAGTTCCGTCTCGGCGACCAGCCGCAGGAAGTGCACCTCGCTCTCGACCATGCCGCGCCGCCGCACCTCGCGCAGCAGCGCGGTCACGGTGGTGCGGGCCTCGGCCAGCTGGTCGCTCATCAGCAGCCAGCGGAACCGGGTCAGCCCCGGCCCGTTGTGATGGCACGCCACCTGCGGGTCCTGGGGTTCCCGGAGCGCCCGGTTGATGGTCGCGGGGGCGCCGGGGTGGCCCATCAGGGTCTCCGTCTGGGCCTGGAAGGCGAGTGCCAGCAGTTCGGTGCGCCGGTCACCGGCCCGCGCCGCCAGCTCCGCCGCGTGCGCGGCCTGCTCCCGGCCCTCCGCGAAGTCGCCCTGGACGACCAGGCCCCGCCAGGCCAGCTGGTAGTGGACCAGGGCGAGCAGGCGGGGGTCGTCGCCCGCGTCGGCCAGCGCCTGCGGGAAGACGGCGTCGACGTCCCCGAGGGCCTGCCCGGCGGACTCGATCACCACCATCCAGGCCCGCACCCGGTCCGCGGGCACGGTCGCCCGGGTCAGTACCTCCCGGGCGATGTCCCGGGCCAGGTCCACCTCACCGGCGGTGATCGCGTCCTCGGCGGCCTGCAACCGCCGCTCGTCCGGCCCCGGCACGATGTCGGTCGGGGTGTGCCGGGCCGCCAGCAGCCCGAGCGAGGCGGCCACCGAGGGTGCCCCGCGGTCCCGGGCCTGGGTGGCGCCCTCGGCGAGCGCGGCGGCCACCTCCGGGTCGGTTCCGGTGGTCGCCAGCGCCAGATGGCGGGCCCGCTCGATGGGATCGGAGGCCGCCGTGGACAGCGCGCCGTGCGCGGCCCGCCGTTCCAGCGCGGGCGCCTCCGCGTACAGCGCGGCCGAGATCAGCGGATGCGCGAACCGTACGGCGGGCCCCTCCGGCTCCGTCGCCAGCAGCCCGAGAGCCGCCGCCTGCGCGGTCTCCGCCTCGGCGTTGTCCCGGCCGGCCGCGTGCAGCAACGCCAGCGTGGGGCGCGCGCCGGCGCTGGCCACCAGCAGGGTGCGACGGGCCTCGTCCGAGAGCATCTCCAGCCGGCTGAGCACCAGGGCCCGCAGCGAGGTGGGCACGTGCAGCGGCTCGCCGGGCCGGGGCGGGGTCGGGTTCTCGGCCAGCGCCCGGCCCAGTTCCAGCGCGAACAGCGGGTTGCCGCCACTGGTGCGGTGGATGTCCCGGACGGTGGAGCGCGGCAGACCGGTGTAGCCGCGGTGAATCAGCAGGTCGGACACCTGGGGGCGGGAGAGCGGGTTGAGCCGGACCGCCAGGCTGTCCGGGGGCAACGCGCGTAGATGTCGGTCGTACTCCTGGCCCTCCGTCCGCACCGCGCACAGCAGTTGGACGGGAGTGTCGCCGAGGCGGCGGGCGGCGAAGCCGAGGAGTTCCGCGCTGGCCGGATCCAGCCACTGCAGGTCGTCCGCGACGACCAGGACGGGCCCCTCGGCGGCGAGGGCGCGCAGTGCGGACAGTACGGCCAGACGCAGGGCCAGCCCGTCGCGCTGGAGGGTGGACTCGCCCCGGCCGGTGAGAGCCGACTCCAGGGCGGTGCGCTGGGCGGCGGGCAGCCGCCCGGACACCTTGTCGACGACCAGGCCGAGGAGGTCGGCCAGGGCCAGGAAGGGGAGATGGGATTCGGACTCGGTGGCGGAGCAGCGCAGGACGGTGCCGGCCGTGCCGGTGTATTCGGCGGCCAAACTCCGCAGGACGGTCGACTTTCCTATTCCGGCCGGGCCGTGGAGCAGCACGCTGCCGCCGCGGACGAGCTGCTCACGCGCGGCTGTGAACAGCTCCTCCCTGCCGATCAGCAGGTCGGGGCGGCATCGGGCAGGCTCCTTGAAGTCCCGTCGCACGGTCACCGATCCCCTCCGTGTGTCGTGTCCTGGCCAATATTAGGCAACGGACATTGGAATTCGGCCGAACGCGGTGGTGAGGGAAATAACAACGTGATGGCATAGTCAAATTCAGAGCCGTCGCACATGAACAACTGGCCGACGGATCCGGGCCGCCTCCCCGGCCGGCTACGGCAACCACCCGGCCCGACGTGCGGCGACGACCGCCTCGCCGCGGGTCCGGGCTCCGAGCTTGCGCATGGCCGACCGGAGATACCCCTTGACCGTCTCGGACGTCACCCCCAGCCGTTCGGCGGCCATGGCGTTCGTCGCCCCGGCCGCGACGCACGCCAGCACATCCACCTCACGAGGCGCCGGCCCCCCTTCGGCCGGCCCCGCCCCTTCGGCCGGCTCGGTCCCCGCGGTCAGCAGCCCGCAGGCGTCCAGCAGCTCCGTGCGCAACGCGGGGTCCGTGATCCGCGGGGCCAGGGACCGCAGCGCCGCGTGCGCCTCCCGCACCTGCTCCCACGCGGCCCCCTCCCGAGGGGCCGGGGCCGGTTCGGATCGCGCGGCGATCACCAGGTCCCGCGCCTCGTCCGCGACGACCAGCGCCTGCTCCACGTCCCGCGCGGCGTCCACGGCCGCGCCGAGCATGCGGTCACCGAGCGGCCGGGCGTCGCGCAGGGCGCCGTAGAGCACACCGCGCACCCGGCGTCGTACCACGACGGGCACCGCCAGCACCGAGCGCAGGCCCTCGACGGCGACGGCGGTGTCGTACTCGTGGCTGATCTGCCGCGAGCAGGAGTAGTCCGTCACCGCGCACGGGCGGCCCAGCGCCACCGCCTTGCCGCCCAGGCCGTTGCCGGAGGTCACCGCGAGCGCGCTGAGGGCGGGCGTGGCCGTGCCGTTCAGCTCGCTGATGCGCATCTGCCGGCGGCCGGTCTCCACCAGGCCGCCGAAGGCCACCGGGAGGCCGGTCGACCGCCGCAGCCGCACCAGCGCACTGCGGATCTCCACCGATTGCGACACCGACTGCGACACCTCTGCTGTCACCTGCTCGCCCCTTCGCTGCGGCACACACCCCCGTTCGGGGGTAGTGAGACCTGCATCACGGATTACACGATGGCAGAGAGCCGCCCGGCAAGGTCCGGCACCCAGGAGGACAGATGACATCGGCCACGGAGCTGTTCCGCAGCGCGCGGGACTTCCTGCTGGAACACCGCGAGGACTACGCCACGGCGTACGAGGGCTTCGCCTGGCCCCGCCCCCGGTACTTCAACTGGGCGCTCGACTGGTTCGACGAGATCGCGGACAGGAACGACCGGACCGCGCTGCACATCGTCGAGGAGGACGGCTCCGAGATCCGCCTCTCCTTCGCGGAGGTGTCCGAGCGGTCCAACCGGGTCGCGAACCTGCTGCGCGAGCGCGGGGTCGGTGCCGAGGACCGGATCCTGGTCATGCTCGGCAACCAGGTCGAGCTGTGGGAGACGGCGCTCGCCGCCATGAAGCTGCGAGCCGTCGTCATCCCGGCGACCCCGCTGCTTGGCCCCGCCGACCTGCGCGACCGGGTCGAGCGCGGCCACGTGCGGCACGTCCTCGTGCGCGCGGAGGACGCCGACAAGTTCGACGACGTGCCCGGCGACTACACGCGCACCGCCGTCGGCGGCGTGCCGGAGGGCTGGCAGCCGTACGAGGACGCGTACGCCTCCTCCGCCGAGTTCCTGCCCGACGGGCCGACCCTCGCCGACGACCCGTTGATGCTCTACTTCACCTCCGGTACGACGGCCCGCCCCAAGCTCGTCGAGCACACCCACACCTCGTACCCGATCGGGCACCTGGCGACCATGTACTGGATCGGCCTGCGGCCCGGCGACGTACACATGAACATCTCCTCGCCGGGCTGGGCCAAGCACGCCTGGTCGAACCTGTTCGCGCCGTGGAACGCGGAGGCGACCGTGTTCATCCACAACTACACGCGCTTCGACCCGGCCCGGCTGATGGCGGAGATGGACCGCGCGGGCGTGACCACGTTCTGCGCCCCGCCGACCGTGTGGCGCATGCTCATCCAGGCCGACCTGACCCAGCTGCGCATCCCGCCGCGCGAGGTCGTCGCGGCGGGCGAGCCCCTCAACCCCGAGGTCATCGAGCAGGTCCGCCGGGCCTGGGACGTGACCGTCCGGGACGGCTTCGGGCAGACGGAGACGGCGGTCCAGGTCTCCAACAGCCCGGGCCAGCCCCTCAAGACCGGCTCCATGGGCCGGCCCAGCCCCGGCTACCGCGTCGAACTCCTCGACCCGGTGTCGGGAGCGTCCGGCGCGAGCGAGGGCGAGATCGCGCTCGACCTGTCCGCGCGGCCGGTCGGCCTGATGACCGGCTACCACGGCGACGCCGACCTCACGACAGAGGCGATGGCCGGCGGCTTCTACCGCACCGGGGACATCGGCGCGCGCGACGCCGAGGGCTACATCACCTACGTGGGCCGCGCCGACGACGTCTTCAAGGCCTCCGACTACAAGATCAGCCCCTTCGAGCTGGAGAGCGCGCTGCTGGAGCACGAGGCGGTGGCGGAGGCGGCCGTCGTACCCGCGCCGGACGAACTGCGGCTCGCCGTCCCGAAGGCCTATGTGGTGCTGGCGGAGGGCTGGGAGCCCGGCCCCGACACCGCGAAGGTGCTGTTCGAGCACTCCCGGGGTGCCCTCGCGCCCTACAAGCGCGTCCGCCGCCTGGAGTTCGCGCCCCTGCCCAAGACCGTCTCCGGCAAGATCCGCCGCATCGAACTGCGCGAGGCCACGGCCACGGGTTCGGACGCCGAGTACCGCGAGGAGGACTTCTGGTGAGCGGAAACCAGACGCACTCGCACGGGGCCGACGGATCCGACGGACTGTCGTACATCCACGAGGCCGACAGACTGTCGTACACCCACGGGACCGGTGACACCTCGCTGCTCGGTGACACCATCGGCGCGAACCTGGACCGGGCCGTCGCGGCCTGGCCGGAGCGCGAGGCGCTCGTCGACGTGCCGTCCGGGCGGCGCTGGACGTACGCCCAATTCGCCGCGGACATCGACCGGTTGGCGTCCGCGCTGCACGCGAGCGGCGTCGTCAAGGGCGACCGGGTGGGGATCTGGGCGGTCAACTGCCCCGAGTGGGTGCTCGTCCAGTACGCCACCGCCCGTATCGGCGCGATCATGGTGAACATCAACCCGGCCTACCGCACCCACGAGATCGAGTACGTCCTCCAGCAGGCCGGCATCTCCCTGCTCTTCGCCTCCCTCAGCCACAAGACCAGCGACTACCGGGCGATGGTCGACCAAGTGCGGGGCAGATGCCCGCAGTTGCGGGACGTGGCGTACTTCGGCGACCCCAGCTGGCAGACGCTGATCGCCCGCGCGGCCCCCGATGCCCGCTACGAGGACCTGTCCTGCGACGACCCGATCAACATCCAGTACACCTCGGGCACCACCGGCTTCCCCAAGGGCGCCACCCTCTCCCACCACAACATCCTCAACAACGGTTATTTCGTAGGGGAGTTGGTGGGCTACTCCGAGCAGGACCGGATCTGTATCCCGGTGCCCTTCTACCACTGTTTCGGGATGGTGATGGGCAATCTGGCCGCGACCTCGCACGGCGCCTGCATGGTCATCCCCGCCCCCTCCTTCGACCCCGCGGCCACCCTGCGCGCGGTCCAGCAGGAGAGCTGCACCTCCCTGTACGGCGTCCCCACCATGTTCATCGCGGAGTTGAACCTCCCCGACTTCGCCACGTACGACCTCTCCTCGCTGCGCACCGGCATCATGGCCGGCTCGCCCTGTCCGGTGGAGGTGATGAAACGAGTGGTCGCCGAGATGCACATGGCGGAGGTCTCCATCTGCTACGGCATGACGGAGACCTCCCCGGTGTCCCTGCAGACGCGGCGGGAGGACGACCTGGAGCACCGCACGGCCACCGTGGGCCGGGTTCTGCCGCACATCGAGGTCAAGGTCGTCGACCCGGCCACCGGCGTCACCCAACCACGCGGCACCGACGGCGAGTTGTGCACCCGCGGCTACAGCGTGATGCTCGGCTACTGGAACGAGCCCGAGAAGACCGCCGAGGCCGTCGACCCGGGCCGCTGGATGCACACCGGCGACCTGGCCGTGATGCGGGAGGACGGGTACGTCGAGATCGTCGGCCGGATCAAGGACATGATCATCCGGGGTGGCGAGAACATCTACCCGCGCGAGATCGAGGAGTTCCTCTACGCCCATCCGAGGGTCGCGGACGTCCAGGTCGTCGGCGTACCGCACGAGGGCTACGGCGAGGAGGTCCTCGCCTGTGTCATCCCGCGCGATCCGGCCGACCCTCTCACCCTGGAGGAGCTGCGGGCCTTCTGCGAGGGGAAGTTGGCGCACTACAAGATCCCGAGCCGGCTCCAGGTCCTCGACTCCTTTCCCATGACGGTGTCCGGGAAGGTGCGGAAGGTGGAGCTGCGGGAGAAGTACGTGGCGGACTGAGCATCGGCACGCGTGCGCGGCCTCCGGCAGCCTCTTCACGCGGAGGGCGGGAGCGGAGGGCCGGCATCCGGAGGACCGGCATCCGGAGGACCGGCATCCGGAGGACCGGCATCCGGAGGACCGGCATCCGGAGGACCGGCGTCCGGAGGTGCCCCGCGCCCCCGATTCCCGCCTCAAATCCTCGAGGGCGAAGGCGCCTCGGCTTGCCTGCCGCGCGGTTCTTCAGCCGGTCGAGGTAGTTCCCGAACCGGCGCGTCCTCTCCTTCTGTCTGACTGCGCGGCGCACAGCGATCGTTGCGCGCCGGTGTCGTAGGCGGTCTCCGCGCCGCTCGAGCGGCTTGTGCGCTCCGCCCTTCGGGGGATTTGGGCGTCACGGTTCTGGCGTGGCGGAATCGGCAGGGAGCGTACTGGTGGTACCCGCCGGGGCCGCCCAGCTCCTGCCGAGGAACGACGGTTGTGCTGCCCAGCATCCGTCCGCCCGGCAGCGCCCCCTGGAAGTGGCATACGAGAGGCGGCCCTGACCAACCCAACTCCCTTTGGAGGGCCGATCCATGCCTGCGACCATCACCTTAGTCACCGCCTCGCCGAATCCTTCGGTCTTCGGTCAGCCGGTGACGCTGACCGCGACAATCGTTCCGCTCGGCCCAGGGACTCCGACAGGGACGGTCACCTTCACCGTCAGCGGCGGGCCGACCGTGACGGCGCCCGTCGTGGGCGGCACTGCGACAACGACGGTCAACAACCTGTCCGCCGGAAGCCACATCATCACCGCCACCTACAGCGGTGACTCCAACTTCACGTCGTCGACGGGTTCTGCGGTCGAGGTGGTCGTCAAGGCGTCCACCACCACGACGGTGATCTCCGCTCCGGATCCGTCGACCTTCGGCCAGACGGTGACGATCACGGCGACGGTGACGCCGGTCGCGCCGGGAACGGGCACGCCGACGGGCACTGTCACCTTCGTCATCAGCGGAGGGCCGACCCTGACGGCGCCGCTGGCGGGGGGTACGGCGACGGTCACCACCAACACGTTGAGCGTCGGCCCGCACACGATCACCGCGATCTACATCGGCGATGCCAACAACCTGCCGTCGGCAGGGACGGACACGCACACGGTACAGGCCAAGGGGGCCACCACGACGACGGTGACCTCCTCGCCGGATCCGTCGGTGGTGGGGCAGTCGGTGACGTTCACCGCGACGGTGGCTCCGGTGCCGCCGGGCGCGGGCACGCCCACGGGAACGGTGACCTTCACCTTCGGCGACGGGTCGCCGTCGACGACGGTTCCCCTGGCGGGAGGCGTGGCCACGGCCAACCACACCTACACCAGCGTCACCGGCAGCCCGTACACGGTCACCGCGACCTACAGCGGCAACGCCAACCTCAACCCCTCCACGGGCACCGACACCCAGATCGTGTTGCCGGCGGCGACGACCACGACGCTGGTTTCCTCGCCGGATCCGTCGGTGGTGGGGCAGTCGGTGACGTTCACCGCGACGGTGGTTCCGGTGGCGCCGGGCGCGGGGACGCCGACGGGCACGGTCACGTTCACCTTCGGGGACGGGTCGCCGCCGGTGACGGTGCCGCTGGCCGGTAGCACCGCCACGACCACGCACGCCTACACCACCACCACGGGCAGCCCGTTCGCGGTGACGGCCACCTACAGCGGGTCCGGCAGCTTCACCACGTCGTCGGGCACCGACACCCAGACCGTGTTGCCGGCGGCGACGACCACGACGGTGGTTTCCTCGCCGGATCCGTCGGTGGTGGGGCAGTCGGTGACCTTCACCGCGACGGTGGCTCCGGTGGCGCCGGGCGCGGGCACGCCGACGGGCACGGTCACCTTCGACTTCGGCGACGGGTCGCCGACCCAGAGCGGCGCCCTGGTGAGCGGCACGGCAACGGTGACCCACACCTACACCTCCACGACCGGCAGCCCGTTCACCGTCACCGCCACCTACGCCGGGAGCGGCAACTTCGCAGGCTCCTCGGACACCGACACACACACCGTCAGCCAGTCGGCCACGACCACGACGGTCACGTCCGCGCCGGACCCGTCGACGGTCGGCCAGCAGGTGACCATCACCACGACGGTGGCACCGGTCGCACCGGGGGCCGGCACGCCCACGGGAAATGTCACCATCAACTTCGGCGACGGCAGCCCGGCCCAGACGGTGCCCCTGGTGGGCGGCGCGGTGACGGTCACCCACGCCTACACCACGGTGACCGGCAGCCCGTTCACCATCACCGCCTCCTACGGCGGGGACAGCAACTTCGGCTCCTCCACCGGCACCGACACCCGGACGGTGACCACGGCCACGACGACCACGACGGTGGTTTCCTCGCCGGATCCGTCGGTGGTGGGGCAGTCGGTGACCTTCACCGCGACGGTGGCTCCGGTGGCGCCGGGCGCGGGCACGCCGACGGGCACGGTCACCCTCGACTTCGGTGACGGCAGCGCGACGGTGACGGTGCCGGTCGCCGGCGGTACCGCGACGGCCACCCACACCTACACCACCACAACCGGCAGCCCGTTCACCATCACCGCGGCGTACAGCGGCGACGCCAACTTCCAGGCCTCCACGGGTACCGACACGCAGATCGTGTTGCCGGCGGCGACGACCACGACGGTGGTTTCCTCGCCGGATCCGTCGGTGGTGGGGCAGTCGGTGACCTTCACCGCGACGGTGGCTCCGGTGGCGCCGGGCGCGGGCACGCCGACGGGCACGGTCACCTTCGACTTCGGTGACGGCAGCGCGCTGGTCACGGTGCCGGTCGTCAGCGGTACCGCGACGACCACGCACGCCTACGCCTCCACGACCGGCAGCCCGTACACGGTGTCGGCGGTCTATGGCGGTGACGGCGACTTCACCGGTTCGTCGGGCACGGACACGCAGACGGTGGCCGCGGCGGCGACGACCACGACGGTGGTTTCCGCGCCGGATCCGTCGGTGGTGGGGCAGTTGGTGACGTTCACCGCGACGGTGGCTCCGGTGGCGCCGGGCGCGGGGACGCCGACGGGCACGGTCACCTTCGACTTCGGTGACGGGTCGCCGACCCAGGGCGGCACTCTGGTGGGCGGCACGGCAACGGTGACTCACACCTACGCCTCCACCGTCGGCAGCCCGTACGCGGTGTCGGCGGTCTATGGCGGCGACGGGAACTTCGCCGGTTCGTCGGGTACGGACACGCAGACGGTGGCCGCGGCGGCGACGACCACGACGGTGGTTTCCGCGCCGGATCCGTCGGTGGTGGGGCAGTCGGTGACCTTCACCGCGACGGTGGCTCCGGTGGCGCCGGGCGCGGGCACGCCGACGGGCACGGTCACCTTCGACTTCGGCGACGGCAGCCCCACCCAGACCGTGCCGGCCACAGGCGGAGCGGCGACGGTCACGCACACCTACACCAGTGTCTCCGGCAGCCCCTACCCCGTCACCGCCACCTACAGCGGCGACGCCGACTTCACCACCTCCGTCGGCACCGACACCCAGACCGTCGCAGCGGCCGGAACCACCACCACGGTCACCACCAGCCCCGACCCCTCGCCGGTCGGCCAACCGGTCGGCATCACCGTGACGGTCGCCGCCCAGGCACCCGGTGCGGGAACGCCGACCGGAAACGTGACCGTCGCCTTCGGGGACGGGTCACCCGCCCAAACCGTGACGCTGGTCGGCGGGACGGCGACGCTCACCCACACCTACACCAGCACCGTGGGCAGCCCTTACACCGTCACCGCCACGTATGCCGGAGACGGCGACTTCAACTTCAACGCCTCCATCGGTACCGACACCCAGACGGTCAACCAGGCCGCGACGACCACCACGGTCACCTCGACTCCCGACCCCTCCGTCTTCGGCGAGCAGGTGACGATCACCGCCACGGTGACGCCCACCCCGCCCGGAGCCGGAACGCCCGGCGGGACGGTGTTCTTCGTCATCAGCGGTGGACCGGTCCTCAGCGCTCCCGTCACCGGGGGCACGGCAACCGTCACCACCAGCGCCCTGACGGTCGGCCCCCACACCATCACCGCCATCTACACCGGCAACAGCAACTTCAACCCGTCGGTCGGCACCGACACCCACACCGTGAACCAGTCGGCCACGACGACCTCGGTGACGTCGGCGCCCGATCCGTCCCTGGTCGGTGAACAGGTGACGGCCACGGCGACGGTGACAGCGACCGCTCCGGGAGCGGGGACGCCGACGGGGACGGTCACCTTCGACTTCGGCGACGGCTCCCCGCCGGTCCCCGGAGTCGTCGTGGGCGGCACGGCCACGGCAACTCACACCTACACCACGGTGACCGGCAGCCCGTTCACCATCACCGCCACCTACGGCGGAGACATCAGTTTCGCAGGCTCCTCGGACACCGACCCTCACACGGTCGGCGCGGCGGACACCACCACCACGGTGACGTCCGCTCCCGATCCGTCGGTGGTGGGTGAGCCGGTGACGGTGACGGCGACGGTGACAGCGACGGCTCCGGGTGCGGGGACGCCGACGGGGACGGTCACCTTCGACTTCGGTGACGGGTCGCCGACCCAGAGCGGCACTCTGGTGGGCGGTGTGGCCACGGTCACGCACGCGTACGCCACCACGGTGGGCAGCCCGTTCACCATCACCGCGACCTATGGCGGGGACGTCAACTTCAACGCCTCCACCGGTACCGACACCCAGACCGTGGGCCAGGCCGCGACGACCGCCACGGTGACGTCGGCGCCGGATCCGTCGGTGGTGGGTGAGCCGGTGACGGTGACGGCGACGGTGACAGCGACGGCTCCGGGTGCGGGGACGCCGACGGGGACGGTCACCTTCGAC
>NZ_JBFAGK010000001.1:0-154520 GCF_040660135.1 Streptomyces sp. NPDC050997 | reverse complement strand
ACCGTGGGCCAGGCCGCGACGACCGCCACGGTGACGTCGGCGCCGGATCCGTCGGTGGTGGGTGAGCCGGTGACGGTGACGGCGACGGTGACAGCGACCGCTCCGGGTGCGGGGACGCCGACGGGGACCGTCACGGTCGACTTCGGTGACGGGTCGCCGGCCGTCACCGTAACGCTGTCCGGGGGAACCGTGACGACCACCCACACCTACACGGACGTGGCGGGCAGTCCGTACACGATCAGTGCCTCGTACGGCGGGGACGTCAACTTCGCCGGGGACACCGCGACGGACACTCAGACGGTGAACCAGGCTGCGACCACGGTCGCGGTGACGTCGGCTCCCGATCCGTCGGTGGTGGGTGAGTTGGTGACGGTGACGGCGACGGTGACCGCGGATGCTCCGGGTGCGGGGACGCCGACGGGGACGGTCACCTTCGACTTCGGTGACGGGTCGGGGACGACCGCCGCGACGGTGGCAGGCGGGACGGCCACGGCCACCCACGTCTACACGGACACGACGGGCAGTCCGTACACGATCAGTGCCTCGTACGGCGGGGACGTCAACTTCGCCGGGGACACCGCGACGGACACTCAGACGGTGAACCAGGCTGCGACCACGGTCGCGGTGACGTCGGCTCCCGATCCGTCGGTGGTGGGTGAGTTGGTGACGGTGACGGCGACGGTGACCGCGGATGCTCCGGGTGCGGGGACGCCGACGGGGACGGTCACCTTCGACTTCGGTGACGGGTCGGGGACGACCACCGCGACGGTGGCAGGCGGGACGGCCACGGCCACCCACGTCTACACGGACACGACGGGCAGTCCGTACACGATCAGCGCCTCGTACGGCGGGGACGTCAACTTCGCCGGAGACACCGCGACGGACACGCAGGTGGTCAACGAAGCGGCCTAGCAGCCCAGCCACAGCAGCCGACTTGTGCCTCGACAAGGAGTTGACGCCCGACCGGGAAGACCGGTCGGGCGTCAACTCGACCCGTCACGCCGTTCCCGACGCGTCGAGCTGGTCCGCCATGTCGTTGACCGCGCGTGGCGTGCCCGTGAGGTCCAGCACGAACAACGGAACCCCCAGGCCGTCGGCGCGACGGCGGGCGTCGTCCGCGTACCCGGCGAGCGAGAAATAGGCGCAGCACGAGGACTCCGTCATGGCCGTCAGCCACAGGCACTCCACGTCGCGCACGGAGGCGGGCCGCACGGTCGGGTCGACCTGGGCCAGCAGGCCGCGCGCGGCTATGCCGATACCGGACGGCGGGCGCTGGTCGGCGCGACGGATGTCCCGGTAGCCGAGCCAGCGCAGATAGAGGGCGGTGGCCGTGACCGCGTCCCGGGCGGTGCGGATCGCCACGGGCTGGAAGGGGCGCCGGGGTGCCGGAGCGGCGGCTTGCGGGACCGGGTCCGGGGGTGCCTCGGCGGGCGCCCCCGCCACCGTGACCCGCAGCATCGTCCCGCACGGGCAGCCCAGCTCCGGACACGGCCACTGGTCGCTGCGGCCACAGGAGTCGCAGCGCACGGTGACCCACTCCTCGTCCCAGGCGCGGTGGGTGACGGCGGTGGCCGTCCCGCGCCGGTCGAGGTGGGGACTGACGGGTGCGCCGCACGCGCACGGATACGACGGTGCCGCGTAGAGATGCTCGCGCCGACAGGCCGGGCAGCGCACCGGAACGCTCTCGGACATGGCCCACATCGTCCTCCAGAAAACCCCCGCTTGTCCGTCTCTTGACTGCCTTCATCCACCCACTTACATTATTTCCAGATCGTAGAAGTTAATTTCTGCAATACGGAAGTACTCACCGCGGGGCGCGACGGGAGTGCCCATCCGGCAGCCGAAGCAGGAGTACTCGATGGCTCGAATGACCGCTGCCCGCGCGGCAGTTGAGATCCTCAAGCGAGAGGGCGTCACCGACGCGTTCGGTGTCCCGGGCGCGGCGATCAACCCCTTCTACGCGGCTCTCAAGGCCTCCGGCGGCATCCACCACACCCTCGCCCGGCACGTCGAGGGCGCCTCGCACATGGCCGAGGGCTACACGCGCACCCACCCGGGCAACATCGGTGTCTGCGTCGGCACTTCCGGCCCCGCCGGCACCGACATGATCACCGGCCTGTACTCCGCGACCGGCGACTCCATCCCGATCCTGTGCATCACGGGCCAGGCCCCGACCGCCGTGATCCACAAGGAGGACTTCCAGGCCGTCGACATCGCCTCGATCGCCCAACCGGTGACCAAGTTGGCGCTCACCGTCCTGGAGGCCGCGCAGGTCCCGGGCGTCTTCCAGCAGGCCTTCCACCTGATGCGCTCCGGCCGCCCCGGCCCGGTCCTCGTCGATCTGCCGATCGACGTCCAGCTGACCGAGATCGAGTTCGACCCGGAGACCTATGAGCCGCTCGCGGTCTACAAGCCCGCCGCGACCCGCGCCCAGATCGAGAAGGCGATCGGGATGCTGAACGCGTCCGAGCGGCCGCTGATCGTGGCCGGTGGCGGGATCATCAACGCCGACGCGGCCGAACTCCTGGTCGAGTTCGCCGAGTTGACCGGAACTCCGGTCGTTCCGACCCTGATGGGCTGGGGCGTCCTGCCCGACGACCACGACCTCAACGCCGGCATGGTGGGCCTGCAGACCTCGCACCGCTACGGCAACGCGACCTTCCTGGAGTCCGACTTCGTCCTCGGCATCGGCAACCGCTGGGCCAACCGCCACACCGGCAAACTGGACGTCTACACGGCCGGCCGGACGTTCGTCCACGTCGACATCGAGCCCACCCAGATCGGCAGGATCTTCGCCCCGGACTACGGCATCGCGTCGGACGCGAAGGCGGCTCTGACGCTCTTCGTCGAGGTGGCAAGGGAGTTGAAGGCGGCGGGCAGGCTCCCTGACCGTTCGGTCTGGGCGGGCTCGGCCCAGGAGAAGAAGGCGACCCTCCAGCGCCGTACGCACTTCGACGACATCCCGATCAAGCCGCAGCGCGTCTACGAGGAGATGAACAAGGCCTTCGGCCCTCAGACCCGTTACGTCTCCACGATCGGCCTCTCGCAGATCGCCGGCGCCCAGATGCTGCACGTCTACCGGCCGCGGCACTGGATCAACTGCGGCCAGGCCGGCCCGCTCGGCTGGACCGTCCCGGCCGCGCTGGGCGTCGCGAAGGCCGACCCGGAGGCGTCCGTCGTCGCCCTCTCCGGCGACTACGACTTCCAGTTCATGATCGAGGAGTTGGCGGTCGGGGCGCAGCACCGGATCCCGTACATCCATGTCCTGGTGAACAACTCCTACCTGGGCCTGATCCGCCAGGCGCAGCTGGCGTTCGACATCGACTTCCAGGTCAGCCTGGAGTTCGAGAACGCCAACTCGCCCGAGCTGGGCGTCTACGGCGTCGACCACGTCAAGGTCGCCGAGGGCCTCGGTTGCAAGGCGATCCGGGTGACCGACCCGAACGAGCTGGGCGCGGCCTTCGAGCAGGCGAAGAAGCTCGCCGCCGAGTTCCGGGTCCCGGTGGTCGTCGAGGTCATCCTGGAGCGGGTCACCAACATCGCGATGTCGAGGACGAACGACATCGGTGATGTCGTCGAGTTCGAGGAGATCGCGACCGAGCCGGCGCATGCCCCGACCTCGATCAGGACGCTGAAGGTCTGACAGCGGACACTCGCCTCACCAAGGGGCGGCCCGCCGGGGGAGGGCCGCCCCTACGGCGTGCGTGCCCTCAGTCCGAGACGCCGCCGCAGGAGTACGGTGAGCGTTCTGAGTGCCGCAGGAGCCCCTTGTCCGCCACCTCCACGCGGGCGGTCAGGCCGGCCCGCAGGGCGAAGCGCGCCGCGAGGACGGTCAGGGCCGGATCGCCGTACAGGGCCACCGCCATCAGGGTGTCGTCCGCGGACAGACCCCGCCGGCCGGCCGGAAGCGGATGAGCCGCGTACAGGGCGTCGAGCGCGCGCCGGGCGGCGCGGGTCCGGCGCGGCGGAAGGGTCCGCAGCAGGTCGGCGGACAGGAGACTGCCGCGGATGTGGTCCAGTGCCTGTCGTACGCTCGGCTGGTCGAGCAACTCGGTTACCCCGGCGGGCTGTTGAAGGCTCGTGAGCACTGCCTCGGACAGCGGGGACAGGGCCTGCCCCGCGCCGGCGGGCTCCCCCGAGACCCGTACCGTGCCCGGTCGGCCGGCCTCGACGGCCCCCAGCAGATGCAGGGCCAGCACGGCGACCGTGACGGCGGCGCGGGGACCGCCCCGCAGCAGCGCGACCTCGTGCGGCTTCAGCCGGACCGTCGTACCGCTGCCCATGGCACCCCCTGGCACGGGACCCACCGCCCCCGTGCCGGCGGGCCCCGTGTGACCAGAATGTGCCCGCACCCGGGGGTACTTGAAGCCTTCGGGCGTGGGTTCAGAGCTTGATTTGAGGGTTCCGTAGTCGGCGTACGACCGCTGCCGTAGCCGCGCTCACCGCTCGTGGTGCTCGTGGTGCTCGGACAGTCCCGGCCAGTCGTCGGGACCGCCGCCCTGCCATTCGACGATGTCGCTCTCCTCGACCTCGACCTGGTCGAGATCGGCGAGCCGCAGGAGCTCCACGACGTCGTCCAGGTGCGAGGCGACGCCGAGGTTCTCGGCGTCCGCGGTGACCCGCCGGGAGCCGTCCAGGGCCGGGGGGTGGACCACGATGTGCGGGTGGTGTGCCGGGTGTGCTGGTGCCATGCCTTCAGGCTCCTGCGGGAGGGGCGTCTCCGCACCCCGGCGCCCCCGGGGACCCGCCGATGCTGGGACCGCGACAGCCGCGACGGAGCCGGGAGCGCACCTCCCTCAGGTCGGGAGGGGCGTCCCGGGTCCTTCACCACCGCACTGGCTCGCACGCCGCCGCGGTCTGACCCTGGCCGTGTCACGCCGCTGAGGGGGCACCCTTCATCCGGGTCACCCGTCATCCGTGTCACCGTCATCCGGGTCACCCAGTGGTCGGGCGCGGCCAGGGAGTTCGGACACCTGTTGTCGACGTGGGTTCCGGTTGTCGACGTGGGTTCCGGGCGGCGCCGACGCCTGGGCGCGACAGGACAGATGTCAGCGCCGACGCCGTCCGGAGTTCGCAGGGGGCGGTTCAGATCCGGGCGCCGGACAGGCGCTCCACCGCCCGCAGCAGCGCCGAGTGGTCGAGGCCGCCGTCGCCCTGTGTCCGCAGGCTCGCGACCAGCTGGGCGACCACGGCACCGACGGGCAGGGCCGCGCCGACGTCGCGGGCGGCGTCCGTGACGATGCCCATGTCCTTGTGGTGCAGGTCGATACGGAAGCCCGGCTTGAAGTCGCGGTTCAGGAAGTTGTCCTTCTTGCGCGTCAGCACGGTGGAGCCGGCCAGCCCGCCGTTCAGGACGTCGAGGGCCGCCTTCAGGTCCACGCCCGACTTCTCCAGGAAGACCACGGCCTCGGCGCACGCTTGGATGTTCACGGCGACGATCAGCTGGTTGGCGGCCTTCACGGTCTGGCCCGAGCCGTGCGGACCGCACAGCACGATGGTCCTGCCGAGCGCCTCGAAGATCGGCTGGGCCTCGTCGAAGTCGGCCTGCCCGCCGCCGACCATGATGGACAGCACGGCCTCGACGGCCCCGGCCTCACCGCCGGAGACGGGGGCGTCCAGGACGCGGATGCCCTTCGCCAGTGCCGACTTCGCCAGGCCGACGGAGGTCTGCGGGGTGATCGACGACATGTCGATCAGCAGCGCCCCGGACCTGGCGTTCTCGAGGATGCCGTCGGGGCCGTACGCGATCGCCTCGACCTGCGGGGAGGCGGGCACCATCGTCACGATCACGTCGGCGTCCCGCACGGCCTCGGCGATGGACCCGGCCGCTGTGCCGCCGGCTGCGACCAGGCGATCCAGCTTGTCCCGCTCCAGGGTGAAGCCGGTGACGTCGTAACCCGCCTTGATCAGGTTCTCGGACATGGGGGAGCCCATGATGCCGAGGCCGATCCAGGCGATCTTGGGAAGGTTCGTGGTCATGCGGGCGCCTCTCTGGCTGCTTCGCTACGTCTGTGGGGCGGCGCTCAGTGCGCGGCTCGGGCCGTGGCGGGCAGCCAGTCGAACGCCGCCGCGCTCGGCCCGTCGCCCGGCTTGTACTCCAGGCCGACCCAGCCCTCGTAACCGGCCTTCCCAAGCCGGCCGAGGAGGTCTTCGAGGGGGAGCGAGCCGGTGCCCGGCGCTCCGCGACCGGGGTTGTCGGCGATCTGTACATGGCCGGTCTTCGACGCGTACCGCTCGATCACCGACGGCAGGTCCTCGCGGTTCATCGACAGGTGGTACAGATCCATCAGGAAGCGCGCGTTGCCGAGTCCCGTCGCCTCGTTGACCTTGTCGACGATCTCCACGGCGGCGGGTGCGCTCACCAGTGGGTACAGCGGCGACTCGGGCTGGTTGAGGGCCTCGATCAGCAGGATCGCGCCGATGGTGTTCGCGGTCCGGGCCGCGAGCACCAGGTTCTCCAGCGCGAGCGCGTCCTGCTCGGCCGGGTCGACGCCCTCGACGCGGTTGCCGTACAGCGCGTTGAGAGCCTTGCAGCCCAGCGACTCGGCGAAGTCGGCGGCCACGTCGATGTTGGCGCGGAACTTCTCCGACTCCTCGCCGGGGATCGACAGGGCGCCGCGGTCCGGGCCGGGCAGCCGGCCGGCGTAGAAGTTCAGGCCCGTGAGCTGGACGCCCGCGTCCTCGATCGCCTTCTTCAGGGCGTCGAGCGCGGACCGCTCGGGGGTGGGGGAGTCGACCCAGGGCCACCACAGCTCGACCGCGGTGAAGCCGACCGCGGCGGCGGCCGAGGGGCGCTCCAGGAGCGGGAGTTCTGTGAAGAGAATCGACAGGTTGACGTTGAAGCGCTGGTCTGAGGCTGTGCCCCATTCAAGACCTGACATCTGGGTCGGCGCTCCCTTCCGGGCTGACTTAATTCCGTGTAGCGGAAGTTTATTTCTACCTAATGGAAGATTGCACGCAGCTGGGGAGGCCTGTCAAGACCGCCCGCGCACATCCGCCCCCGCACGCGATGCGCGAGGGGCGTGCCTACCCTGAAGGTGTGGCCCGGTCCAACGACGAGGTCGCCGCGCTGCTGCAGGAGTACGCGGACCTGATCTCGATCACCGGCGGAGACGCGTTCAAGGCACGTGTCTACGAGAAGGCTGCCAGAGCGGTCGGCGGCCACCATGCCGATGTCTCCACGCTCGACCTCAAGGGCCTCCAGGCGATCCCCAACGTCGGAAAGTCGATCGCCCAGAAGGTCCTCGAATACTTCGACAGCGGCAGCGTGTCCGCCGTCGAAGAGCTGCGGGCGAAGATCCCCGCCGGGGTCCGGCGCCTGACCGCCATCCCCACCCTCGGCCCGAAGAAGGCGCTGACGGTGTACGAGGAGCTGGGTATCTCGTCGGTCGAGGAACTGGCCGACGCCATCCACGAGGAACGGCTCCGCGACCTGAAGGGCTTCGGGCCCAAGACGGAGGAGAACATCCTCCACGGCATCGAGCTCCTGCAATCCGCCGGCAACCGCGTCCAACTCGACGTCGCCAGCGACCTCGCCGACGCCATCGTCGCCGCGTTGTCCCAGGTCACGGGCTGCCTGCGGTGCGCGTACGCCGGGTCGCTGCGCCGGGTCCGGGAGACCATCGGCGACATCGACATCCTGGCCGCGGCGAAGAAGCCGGCGCCGATCATGCAGGCGTTCACTGAGCTGCCGTACGTCACGGAGGTGATCGCGCGGGGCGAGAAGAAGACGTCCGTGCGCACCTCCAAGGGGCTGGCCGTCGACCTGCGCGTCGTACCGCCGGACTCCTGGGGCGCGGCACTTCAGTACTTCACCGGCTCCAAGGCCCACAACATCCGCACCCGCGAGCTGGCCGTACACCAGAAGCTGAAGCTCTCCGAGTACGGGATCTTCGACGTCGAGAGCGGCAAGAAGATCGTCTCCGAGACGGAGGACGAGGTGTACGCCCGGCTCGGCCTGCCGTGGATCCCGCCGACGCTGCGCGAGGACCGCGGGGAGATCGGGGCCGGGCTGCGCGGCGAGCTGCCCGACCTGGTGACGGAGGCCGACATCAGGGGCGACCTGCACACCCACACCGACCTCACCGACGGGCTGGCCCCACTGGAGGAGATGGTCGAGGCGGCCGCCGCGCGCGGCTACGCCTACTACGCGATCACCGACCACGGCCCGGACCTGGCCATGCAGCGCATGACCGACGAGCGGATGCTGGCCCAGCGGGAGCGGGTGCGTGAGCTGGACGGCACGTATCCCGCCCGGGGCCGGCGCGGCGGGCTGCGGCTGCTGCACGGCGCCGAGCTGAACATCGGCCCGGACGGCGAGGTGGACTGGCCAGCGGAATTCCTCGCCGGCTTCGACCTGTGCGTGGCCTCCGTGCACTCGCACTTCAACCAGGGGCGCGACGCCCTCACCCGCCGCATCGTACGGGCCTGCGAGAACCCGTACGTTCACATCATCGGCCACCCCACGACCCGCCTCATCGGCAGACGGCCCGGCATCGACGCCGACCTCGACGCGGTCTTCGCCGCCTGTGCCCGTACCGGCACGGCGCTGGAGATCAACGCCCACCCCGACCGCCTCGACCTGCGCGACGAGGACATCCTGCGGGCCCGGCGGCACGGCGTGAGGTTCGCCGTGAACAGCGACGCCCACGCCGTCCCCCACCTCGCCGTCATGCGCTACGGCATCGGCACCGCCCAGCGCGGCTGGCTGGCAAAGGATGACGTGATCAACACCTGGCCGGAACGGCGGCTACGGAGCTTCCTGCGCCAGGGCAGGCCGTGACCGGCAGGATGGGGCTTGGCGCATCGCGGCTGGGAAGCAGTCGACTAATGTGACCTCCGTTGTGCCCCGATGTGCTCTCGCGGTGGGCGGTCTGGGTAAAGGTGCAGGTCATAGGCGTGTTCTGGGGGCACAATGCGATTGCGAGTGGAGTTCACTACGGAGCCCTTCGACCTCGACGAGGCGCCCGCGCATGCGGTGGTGGCCCGCCAGGTCGTCGAGACGGCCGGGCTGGACGCGGTGGACGTCGGCCCGTTCGGCAACACCGCCGAAGGGGGCGCCGACGCCGTGCTCAGCGCCGTGGACGCCGTGCTGCGCCGGACCCTGGATTCCGGCGCCACCCGTATCTCTCTCCAGCTCAACGTGATCGGAGAGGGTGCCGAGTGACCGGCGCCGGGGGTGAGTCCTTCATCGGGGCCGTGAAGCCGCTGGTCGACGCCATGGGCGGCGAGATACTCGCGCCGGACGAAGCGGGGCCCGACGACATCGTGCTCTCCTGGGAGGGGGCAGAGGTCATCGCCGTACGGCTGCCGCAGCTCGCCGACTCCCTCGACCACATCCTGGCCGCCATGGAGCGCAAGAAGGGCAAGCCCCTGGCGGACCTGGACCGCAAGGCCAAGCAGGAGGTCGTCCGCATGCTGGAGACGCGTGGCGCCTTCTCGGTACGGCATGGCGTGGAAACCGTCGCGGGTGCGCTCGGGGTGAGTCGCTTCACGGTCTACAACTACCTGAATCGTGACAAAGAGGGCTGAGTGAAGCCCGAGGGTTTCGTCACCTCGAATTTTCAACAAAGTGTTGACGTGGTGTCGCGGAGGGGCGTTAGCTGGCCCCAGCCCGTTCAGCACGAAGGCCCTTCGCGGCCACGGAGGCTCCCGTGACGTCGACTTCCACGCCCCCGGGCCTGGCCCGGTTCAACGCCCTGGAACAGCGCGCTGCCTTCGCCGTACTCCACGAGGCGTGCGCGTCCACGGCGTGGGTGAAGCGACTGGTCGCCGCCCGCCCGTACGCCGACGCCGACGGCCTCTACGCCGCCAGTGACACCGCGATGGCCGAGCTGACCGGCGAGGACCTCGCGGAGGCGATGGCCGGGCACCCGCCGATCGGCCGCCCCAAGCCGGGCGACCCCGCGTCGACGCGCGAGCAGCGCGGTATGGCCGGCGCCTCCGAGGAGCTCAGGGCGGAGATGCTCGACCTGAATCTGGCCTACCAGGACAGGTTCGGCCATGTCTTCCTGATCTGTGCCACCGGACGGACCGGCGAACAGATGCGGCACGCGGTCAAGGAGCGCATCGGGAACTCGCCGGAGCAGGAGCGGGAGATCGTCCGCACCGAGCTGGGCAAGATCAACCGTATCCGCCTGGCCCGACTGGTCGACGAGGGCTGAAGTCGACGACTGAGGACGACTGAGGACGACTGAAGAGGACGCCTGACCCATGAGCACCAGCACCACCGCCTCGGTGTCGACCCACATCCTCGACACCAGCATCGGCCGCCCCGCCGTGGGCGTCGCCGTCCAGCTCGCCGCCCGCTCCGGACGCGACGGGCACTGGCAGGCACTCGGCGGCTCCGCGACGGACGCGGACGGCCGGTGCAAGGACCTGCCGGCGCTGCCGGAGGGCACCACACACGTACGGCTCGACTTCGCGGTGGAGCCGTATTTCGAGACATCCGCTAAGAAGCAAGCCGATGCGCAGCAGGACGCCCCCGCGAATCGGGACAGCGGTGCGTTCTTCCCGGAGGTGGCGATCACCTTCGCCGTCGAACCCGGCGAGCACTATCACGTACCGCTGCTGCTCAACCCGTTCGGCTACTCCGTTTACCGAGGGAGCTAGCTAAATGACAGACACTTCCCGCCCTTCCCGCCCTGTGATCCTGGGACAGAACCAGTACGGCAAGGCCGAGAACCGAGTCGTCAAGATCACGCGGAACGGCGCCACCCACCACATCAAGGACCTGAACGTCTCGGTGTCGCTGAGCGGCGACATGGAAGAGGTCCACTACTCCGGCTCGAACGCCAACGTCCTGCCGACCGACACCACCAAGAACACGGTGTACGCGTTCGCCAAGGAGCACGGCATCGAGTCCGCCGAGCAGTTCGGCATCCATCTCGCCCGCCACTTCGTGACGAGTCAGGAGCCGATCCACCGGGCCCGCATCCGCATCGAGGAGTACGCCTGGGAACGGATCGAGCACACCGGGCAGGGCGAGCACTCGTTCGTCCGCAAGGGCCAGGAGACCCGTCTCGCTCAGATCACGTACGACGGTTCGTCGTGGGAGGTCGTCTCCGGTCTCAAGGACCTGACCGTCATGAACTCGACCGACTCCGAGTTCTGGGGTTACGTCAAGGACAAGTACACGACCCTTCCCGAGGCCCGCGACCGCATCCTGGCCACCGAGGTCTCAAGCCGCTGGCGCTTCAACTGGACCGAGGACGCGCAGCGGATGCCGGCCTGGGACGAGTCGTACGCACAGGTCAAGGGGCACCTCCTGCGAGCCTTCGCGGAGACGTACTCCCTGTCGCTCCAGCAGAGCCTCTACGCCATGGGCTCGCGGATCATCGACAACCGCGGCGAGATCGACGAGGTCCGCTTCTCGCTCCCGAACAAGCACCACTTCCTGGTGGACCTGGAGCCGTTCGGGCTGAAGAACGAGACCGAGGACGGTGCTGTGTACCTCGCCGCCGACCGCCCCTACGGCCTGATCGAGGCCACCGTCCTGCGGGACGGCTGCGAGGCGAAGATCCCGGTGGACCTCACCAACCTCTGAACCCACCGCTGAAACCAATCGAACCCACCGCTGACGTCACCCCATTTTCGGCACCCGTGGCCGGGGCACCCGCCCACCCGCAACCCCGGCCACGGCACTCAAAACTTCAGGGTCCTGCCGTGCCCTCCCCCTGAGTCCACGAGCGAAAAGGACGCACCATGGCAGCAGACCGGCGCATCGTCATCGAGAACTGTTCGATCGCGACCGTCGACGCCCACGACACCGAGTACGCCAGTGGACATGTCGTCGTCGTCGGCAACCGCATCGAGTCGGTCGGCGCGGGCAGGGCACCCGAGGGCCTGGCGAACGTCGAACGCAGGATCGACGCCGAAGGCCACCTCGTGACCCCCGGCCTGGTCAACACCCACCACCACTACTACCAGTGGATCACCCGGGGGCTGGCCACCGACCACAACCTGTTCGACTGGCTCGTGGCGCTGTACCCGACCTGGGCGCGCATCGACGAGCAGATGGTCCGCGCGGCCGCCGAGGGCTCGCTCGCGATGATGGCCCGCGGCGGTGTCACCACCGCCATGGACCACCACTACGTCTTCCCGCGGGGCTCCGGTGACCTGTCCGGCGCGATCATCGGCGCCGCCCGCGAGATGGGCGTCCGCTTCACCCTCGCCCGCGGTTCCATGGACCGCGGCGAGAAGGACGGCGGACTGCCACCGGACTTCGCCGTGGAGACTCTGGACGGTGCCCTCGCCGCCACCGAGGAGACCGTCGGGCAGCACCACGACGCCTCCTTCGGCGCGATGACCCAGGTCGCCGTCGCGCCCTGCTCGCCCTTCTCCGTATCCACCGAACTGATGAGGCAGGGCGCCGAGTTGGCCCGCCGTCTCGGCGTACGGCTGCACACCCACGGCTCGGAGACCGTGGAGGAGGAGCAGTTCTGCAAGGAACTGTTCGGCATGGGCCCCACCGACTACTTCGAGTCCACCGGCTGGCTCGGCGAGGACGTGTGGATGGCGCACTGCGTCCACATGAACGACTCCGACATCGATGCCTTCGCCCGGACGAGGACCGGTGTCGCCCACTGCCCCTCGTCCAACGCCCGCCTGGCCGCCGGTATCGCCCGTGTCCCCGACATGCTCGCCGCCGGCGTCCCGGTCGGCCTGGGGGTCGACGGCACCGCGTCGAACGAGTCCGGTGAACTCCACACCGAGCTGCGTAACGCGCTCCTCATCAACCGCCTTGGCTCCCACCGAGAAGCCGCCCTGAACGCCCGTCAGGCACTGCGCCTGGGCACCCACGGCGGCGCCCAAGTGCTGGGCCGCGCAAGCGAGATCGGGTCCCTGGAGCCCGGCAAGCTCGCCGACCTGGTGCTCTGGAGGCTCGACACCCTCGCCCACGCCTCGATCGCCGACCCGGTGACCGCGCTGGTCTTCGGCGCGGCGGCGCCGGTCACCGCGTCCTTCGTGAACGGCCGTCAGATCGTCGAGGACAACCGGCTGCTCACCGCCGACGAGGACGCGATCGCCCGCTCCACGCGCGCCGAGGCGCGAAGGCTGGCGGAGATCGCCGGGAGCCTGACCCCGTACCGACGTACGGCACTTGATCTCCGGTCGGGAGGGACGGCTCCCGACCGGTGGCCGTGGATCCGAACGGGCGTCACACCCGCGGAATCGCCTGGCAGGGCCGGGGGGCCGGCAGCCGGCCGGTGAAGAACGACCCGGGCGGCACCCCCATCACGGTGCGGAAGTCGGACGTCATGTGCGACTGGTCGTAGTAGCCGGTGGAGGCGGCCAGCTCCGCCCAGGGAGCGTCCCTCGCGTGCGTCAGCAGATGGCGTACGCGGCTGATGCGGGCGTAGTGCTTCGGTGACAGGCCGACGCCCTCGGCGAAGAGGTTGCGCAACTGCCGCTCGCTGACAGCGAGTTCGCGGGCCACATCGCGCACGGTGGCGGGGGCGCGGCCCGGCCGGGTCGACAGGGCGTCGACGGCGGCCCGCAGCAGCCGGGTGCGCGTGCCGTCGGCGACCGGGGCGAGCCGGTCGATCAGCACCTCCGCCAGACGCGCGGTCATCTCCTCCGGCCCCAGGTCGACCAGCTCGCGCGCGAGTCGCCGGGCCGTCCCCGTCGGCAGGGCACCCAACGGCACGACGTGACCGACGAGTTCGACGGCCGACGCGCCGAGCAGGGGGCGCGCGGTGCCCGGGCCCAGACGCACCTGGACGCAGGACACCACCCGCTTGTCCGCGTCCGCGTGGTACGAGGCACGGGTGCGCGGACCGACCACCAGGGTGTCGCGCCGCCCGGTGTCCTCGACCCGGACGACCAACTTGGTCGCGGTGTCCGGCACATGAGTGAACGACTCGGGCAGCGGGCCCGCCACGGCCACCGCCGCGATGTCGGCGATCCAGGGTCGCAGCGCGTCGGGGACCGGCAGGAGGCGTTCGGTCAGGGCGGTCGTCACCCGACCACGGTAAGCGCGCCGGCCGCCCGCGCGGGCGCCTCAACCGTGCCGGAATCTCCTAGAGTCCGGCGCCCGCCGCCCGCCACCGTGGTCCACATGATCCTTGTGACGGGTGCCACGGGCACCATCGGCAGTGAAGTCGTACGACAACTCGCGGCGCGTGGCGAGAAGGTGCGCGCCCTGACCCGCGACCCGGCAAAGGCTGTGGTGCCCCCGGGCGTGGAGGTGCTGCGCGGGGACTACCGGGACCCGGGCTCCCTGGAGGTGGCGATGGCCGGGGTGACGGCCGCGTTCCTGGTGGGCGTGCCCGCCCCTGGGACGTGGCACGACCAGGCGCTGGTGGCGGCGGCGCGGGCGTCCGGCGTGTCCCGCCTGGTGAAGCTCTCCGCCATCGGCACCGGCGATCCCGAGCTGGGCCCGTCCGGCTCCTGGCACCTCGACGGCGAACGTGCCGTCCGGGACAGCGGCGCGCGGTGGACGATCCTGCGCCCCTCGGCGTTCGCGTCCAACACGCTGAGCTGGGCGGACCCCATCGGGGCGGGCGAGCCGGTGCCGAACCTGACCGGAGACGGGCTGCAGGGAGTGGTCGACCCGCGGGATGTCTCCGAAGTGGCGACCCGCGCCCTGGTCGACCCCGGGCACGAGGGACGGACGTACACGCTGACCGGACCGGAGACGATCGGCGTGCCCGGTCAGGCCGCCGTACTCGCGGAGATCCTCGGCCGCCGCGTCACCGCACGCGACCTCTCGGCGGCGGAGGTCCGGCAGTACGTGCTCGGTTGGGGCCTCGACGGTAAGGCCGCGGACGGTGTCCTGGCGGGCACCGCCTACGTGCGCGGGGGCGGGAACGCCGTCGTCACCGGGGACGTGCCCGAGGTGCTGGGGCGCACGGCGCGTACCTACCGGGAGTGGGCCGAGGACCACAAGGGGGTGTTCGTGGCGGGCTGACCCCGGGGGCGGGCTGCCCCCCGCCTCGCTCCCAGCCCTACAGCCCGAACAGGCCCGGGTCCGCCGCCAGTTGCTTGAAGTGCTCCCGTGGATCCGCCACGAGCCTGCGCGCCTTGAGGTCCATCAGGCCGCCGACGGCGGTGATCTCGGCGGCCACCGTGCCGTCGGTCTTGCGTATCACCTGCTCGACCCGGAACGTCTTGCCCTCGCCCCAGTCGAAGCCGCACGTCACCTCGACCTCGTCGCCGGCCAATAACTCGCGGCGGTAGCGGATGGTGGTCTCCAGGGCCACCGGGCCCACGCCGCTTTTGATGAGGCCGGACTGGCTGATCCCGGCGGCCTTCAGCAGCGACCAGCGGGCGTGTTCCGCGTAGTTGATGTACACGCTCTGGTTGAGATGGCCCTGCACGTCCGTCTCGTACCCGCGGACGGTCACCGGGACGGAAAACGCTTCGGTCACGGCTTCCCCTTCTCGTCATGGATGATCTGATCGACCGATCTTGGCATGCCCATCACGCCCGGCGCGGGGACGCCAGCAGATAGCGGGCTCTCGTCCGTGGTTGTGTGTGCTCGCCGGCCTGCCAGCCCGCCTTCTCCAACGTGGCCGCGCAGGCGCGCAGTTCCTCGGTGTCCGGCGCGTGCACGGCGACGGCCTCCGGCTGCGGTGTCGCGCGCACCCGGTAGCCCCCGGCGCCGTCCCGCCCGGCAGGGCGGTGTCCGGCGGCCTCCAGGGCGAGGGCGGCGGCCTGCACCAGATGCGTGCGCTCCCAGGCGCAGGGCCGCTCCGTCGCGCCGTGCGGGTCGGTCATCCGGCGCAGCTCCAGGAGCCCCTGCCAGGCGCTGTGCACCTCACGGGCCCGGGACGGACCGGCCACCTGGGCGTCGTCGGGGGCGTCCTCCTCGCCGCCGATGCGGGCGGTGAAGACGCCGGGTGCCGGGGGTGGTGCGACGGCGGGGGCGGGAGCCTCCGGGGCCGCCTCGCGTATCCGGTGTCCGGCCGGGGTCAGGAAGTGGTCGTGCGGCGGCCGCGGGTGCCGGAAGGCGAGGCCTCGCGCGACCAGCGCCGCGAGCTGCGCGTCCGTCCCCCGGAGCCGCCCGGTGACGGGATCGGCGGCGTCGATGACACGCCGCTGCGCGGCGGTCGGCGGTCGGGTCACTGCCTGCTCCTCCCCGTCGGGCCTTCTCGAAGGCGTCACACCGCTGCGACCCCCCGGTCGCCTCGCTGCGATCACCCTTCGAAGACTACGACGGGGCTCTGACATTCCACCCCGAGATCACCGGCCGCCCGTGCTCCGTGCCGAGCCGGCCGAGCGCCCCCGTCGCCAGCTGGAACAGTGCCCCGGACGACGGCGGCAGTCCGAGCCGACGGGCCGTGAGGACACGCAGGAAATGGCCGTGCGCCACCAGGACCACACAGCCCTCGGTGTTGGCGAACGCGGCGTCCACCCTGGCCAGCACGCGATCGGCGCGCTCCCCGACCTGCTCCGGGGTCTCCCCGGGGCGGTCCGGCGGCCCGGGTACGACGCCGTCCGTGAACAGGAACCAGTCCGGCCGGGTGCGCTGGATCTCGACGGTCGTGATCCCCTCGTACCCGCCGTAGTCCCACTCGTAGAGGTCGGTGTCGACCCGCACGTCGTGCAGCCCGATCAGCTCCGCGGTCTCCCGGGCCCACTGCAGCGGGCTGACGAAGGCGGCCCCGATCCGGTGCGACCGGATCAGCGGAACCAGCGCGCGCGCCTCGGCCCGGCCGTGCTCGGTCAGCGGGACGTCAGTCCGGCCGGTGTGCCGGCCCGACCGCGACCACTCGGTCTCACCGTGCCGCACCAGGAAGAGATCACTCATACGGTCCAGGTTAGGTGGGCGCTACTGCCGGTACCCGCCGAGGAACCGCCCGATCCGCCCGATCGCCGCCTCCAGGTCGTCCGCGTGGGGGAGGGTGAGGATGCGGAAGTGATCGGGGGTCGGCCAGTTGAAGCCGGTGCCCTGGACCACCTGGATCTTCTCCCGCAGCAACAGGTCCAGGACGAACTTCTCGTCGTCGTGGATCTTGTGCACCTTGGGGTCGAGACGTGGGAACGCGTACAGCGAGCCCTTCGGCTTCACGCAGGACACGCCGGGGATCTCATTGAGCTTCTCCCAGGCCACGGTGCGCTGTTCGTGCAGACGGCCGCCGGGCGCGGTCAGCTCGTGGATGGACTGGCGGCCGCCGAGCGCGGCCTGGATGGCGTACTGCGCGGGCGCGTTGGCGCACAGCCGCATGGAGGCCAGCATGGTCAGGCCCTCCAGATAGTTTCTGGCGTGCTGCCTCGGGCCGGTGACCACCAGCCAGCCCGATCGGAAGCCGGCCACCCGGTACGTCTTCGACAGGCCGCAGAAGGTCAGGACCACCAGGTCGGGGGCGAGCGCGGCGACCGAGTGGTGCACGGCGTCGTCGTACAGGATCTGGTCGTAGATCTCGTCGGCGAAGACCATCAGTCCGTGCCGGCGGGCGAGATCGAGGATGCCCTCGATGATCTCCTTCGGGTAGACCGCTCCGGTGGGGTTGTTCGGGTTGATGATGACCACGGCCTTGGTGCGGTCCGTGATCTTCGACGCCATGTCGTCCAGGTCCGGGTACCAGTCGGCCTGTTCGTCGCAGAGGTAGTGCACCGCCTTGCCGCCCGCGAGGGTGGTGACGGCCGTCCAGAGGGGGAAGTCGGGGGCCGGGATGAGGATTTCGTCGCCGTCCTCGACCAGCGCCTGTACGGCCATCGAGATCAGCTCGGAGATGCCGTTGCCGAGGAAGACGTCGTCGACGCCGACCTCCAGGCCCAGCGACTGGTAGCGCCCCGCCACGGCCCGGCGGGCGGAGAGGATGCCGCGCGAGTCGGTGTAGCCGTGCGCCTGGGGCAGCATGCGGATCATGTCCTGGAGGATCTCCTCCGGCGCCTCGAAGCCGAACAGCGCGGGGTTGCCGGTGTTCAGGCGCAGCACGCTGTGGCCCGCCGCCTCCAGTGCGTCGGCGTGCTCGATCACCGGGCCGCGGATCTCGTAACAGACCTCGCTCAGCTTGTTCGACTGCCGGAACTCCATGCGCTTACGCCCCTCCGGTTCGTGGTGTTGCTTGGTTTTACCAAGTATCGGCTTGGAAAGTCCAACAACTTGTCTAGACTGCGTCGCATGTCACCTCGCCGAAGCTACGACCAGTACTGTTCCGCGGCCAGGGCGCTCGACGTCGTCGGCGACCGCTGGACCCTGCTGATCGTCCGCGAACTCCTGGCCGGCCCGCGCCGCTACACGGACCTGCACGCCGACCTGCCGGGCGTGAGCACGGACGTCCTCGCCTCACGGCTGAAGGACATGGAGCGGGACGGCCTCGCGACCCGGCGCAGGCTGCCGCCGCCCGGCGCGGCCACGGTGTACGAACTCACCGGACGCGGGCGGGAGTTGCTGCCGGTGCTGCAGGCCCTGGGGGCGTGGGGCGTGGCCGAGCTGGGGGAGCGGCGGCCCACGGACGCGGTACGCGCGCACTGGTTCGCGCTGCCGCTGCTGCGCGCGATAGAGGGCGAAGGTGTCGTCGAAGTCCGGCTGGAGGAAGGGGAGTTCCATCTCCTCCTCGGCGCCGAGGACGGGCCCGTGTACGGCGACGGCCCCGCTCCCGGTGAGCCCGACGCCCGGCTGGTGCTGGACGTGGCCACCTGCACGGCGGTCGCACGGGGCGAGTTGAGCATGACCGACGCGGTGCGCGACGGCCGTGTCGAGGTGACCGGCGAGGGCACGCTGGCGAAGGCGCTGCGGGACATGTGACGGGTCATGTGACGTGTGGACGTGACATGTGACGGGACATGCGACGGGACATGTCACGGGACACGGGAGAGGCCCGCCGCGGCAGCACGGCGGGCCTCTCCACGAACCGTCAGGCGCCCGGCGGTACCCGTGACGGCCGCCCCGCGCCCCGGGTCAGCGTGTACCCGCCGACCCCCGCGAGCGCGGCCAGCACCCCGCCGAGGGCGGTCCACACCCACCGGTCGGACCACCACCCGGAGGACCAGCCGTCATCGGGCTCGATGGCGGACAGCACGGCCGAGTCCGACGAACTGTCCTCGTCGGACTCGGAGTTGTCGGACTCCGAGGTGACGGCGATGCCCGGTACCAGCGGCTCCGCCAGCGAGCCGTCCACGGCGGCCGAACCGCCGATGTCCTTCGAGTCGACCCGCAGCTCCGTGTCGACGGAAAGGCCCAGGTCGGCCGTGGTGAGGTCGACGGCCGTCAGCCGGACGTAGTACGTGCCGGGCAGCGGGTCGTTCGCCCACTGCTCCGACCAGGCGCGGACCGTGCGCAGGACGCAGGTCAGCCGCACGGAGGCGGTGCCCGCGGCGGCGGTGCGTGTCTGCGCGCCGTACTGGCAGGACTGACGTCGGCGCAAGCCGTCGTACACGTCGATCTGCCAGGTCTCGGAGGCGTGCGCGGCAGGCAGCTTCACCGTCGCCCCGACGGTGGGGCGCTGGCCGGCGTCCGCCGGGAACGACCAGTACATGTAGTCGCCCGCGGACCCGTTCGCGGTGGCCGCCTGGCCCTGCTCGATCTCGGTCGCGGTACGGAACGAGGTGCCCGCGGCGGTGGGCGCCGAGCTGTCGTCGGACGCGCTCGGGGACGGCGAGGAGTCGGCGACCGCCGGAGCCACCGCCAGCCCGAGCATCAGCAGTGAAGCGCTCAACACGCTAGTGATTCGCATCAGTTGGTCCTCCAGACCGCGACCCGCCAGCGCGAAAGCCAGCCCCAGACGAGACCGGCGAGGAAGCCGGCGAGGATCAGTGCGCCGAGCAGCCACCAGCCGCGTCCGAGGCCGAAGGAGGCCACGTCGCTCGCGTTGCTCGGACCGTCCACCAGGTCGACCGTCAGCTCCAGCGGCATGCCCGGCGTGGTCTTCACCCCGGACGCCGCCGAGAAGGAGTTGGTCACCTGGAGGCACACGGTCTCGGCGGCCGGCTTGTCGCTGTCGTCGTCGTCCCGCTCGGGCTTCGGGTAGCGCAGCCCGGTGGAGATGACGTCCGTACGGCCGATTCCGGCGGCCTCGCCGCGCACGATCTCGCGGCCGTGCACGGTGACGGCCCGCAGCAGCGTCCCGTAGTCGGGGTTGACGGCCCGGTCGGCGGCCACGCTCACCGAGGCGCGCAGCTCCTGGCCCGCCTGGACATCCACGCGGTACCAGCGCTCCTGGCCGAACTCCTCGCGGTCGGTGTACAGACCCGACTTGAGCGTGGGCGCCTTCGCGCACGCGTCCGCGCCCTGCGTCGCCACCGGCGTCACCACCGGATCGGCCGCCCGGTCCACCAACTGGTTGACCCGGTCGGTGAGTTCGTCGGTGTGCTCCACCGAGGTGTAGGTGCCGCCGGTCGCCTCGGCGATACAGCTGAGCTGACGGCTCAGCTTGGTGCTCGGCACCAGGCCGAGCGTGTCGATGGTGAGACCGATGTCCTTGGCGGCGATCTCGCGGGCCACCTCGCAGGGGTCGAGCGGGGCGCAGGTGTCCTCGCCGTCGGTGATCAGCACGATCCGCTTGGAACCCTCGCCGTCGTCGAGGTCGTCGGCCGCCTTCAGCAGGGCGGGTCCGATCGGCGTCCAGCCGGTGGGCGTGAGGGTCGCCACCGCCGTCTTCGCCTCGGTGCGGTCCAGCGGGCCGACCGGGTAGAGCTGCGCGGTGTCCTTGCAGCCCGTCTTGCGGTCGTCTCCCGGGTAGTTGGCGCCCAGTGTGCGGATACCGAGCCGGACCTCCTCGGGCGTCGCGTCCAGCACCTCGTTGAAGGCCTGCTTCGCCGCGGCCATCCGCGACTGGCCGTCAATGTCCTTCGCTCGCATCGAACCGCTCACGTCGAGGACGAGGTCGACCTTCGGCGCGTTGGCGGTGGTCTCGTCGGCGACTGCCGCGACCGGGAACGCGATCCCGGCCGTCAGGGCGGCGAGCAGGGCGCACACTCCCGCCGCCAGCCGTTTACTTGTGATCATCGGCGGATCCTATTGATCAGGGGTGCCGGGCTCCAAAACGGCCGCTCAGCGCAGCGGGTTGGGCAGCCCGGTCCACTGGTCCCCGGGCGTCCCCGGTGACAGCCGCATCAGCGTCAACGCCTTGGCGGGGAGCGGCTCTTCGAGGAGTGCGACGAGGTCCGGCGTGCGCGCCAGATCCCGTACGGCGGTCTCAAGCGCCCCTCCCAGCGCCGCCGCCGACCCCGCCGTACCGGCGAGCGCTCCGGCCACCAGCGAGCCGAACAGCTTGCGGCGCAGGGCCGTCACGTCGTCGGTGACGATGCGTCCGGTCAGCTCCGGGACCGGGATGCCGTGCCGGGTCAGCCGGGCCGGGCTCACCCGGATGTCGGCGAGGTCCCGGTAGACCAACCGCACGGGCGCGCCCGTCGGGGACAGCACCACCAGGAGGTTCTGGCCGTGCGCCTCCAGCGCCACCCCCAGATCCAGCAGCCGCAGGCCCACCGTGAGCGCGAGCCGGGTGAAGTCGGCGAGCCAGGCCGGGGAGTCGGGCAGCCCGGTGGTGGCGAGCGCGGCCACCGGCACCACACGCTCACCGCTGCCCGGGGTCGCGTACGCCTGCGGCGACTCCCGCAACACCGCCCCCAGGTCAGGGCTGTTGGCGGTGACCGCGCCCAGGGTGCGGGTGATGTGCAGCAGGCCGTCCAGCCGGGCGGCCAGCGTCTGAGCGAACGCCGACAGGGTCGCGGACAGCGCGATCGAGTACACGGAGATGTCCCGCACCGACGACGTCAGCCGGGCGCTCAGCGCGGTCTTCACATGCGGACCGCGGGGCTCGTGGGCCCCGCCCGGCAGCTCCAGCGTGCGCAGGGACATCAGCGGACGCGCGTCGATCCCGGTGTCGCACGCCCGCTTGAGCACATGCTCCGCCTGCCAGGGATGCGTCGGCACCAACAACCGCTCACCGTCCCGCAGTTCGTCCGGCCAGTCACCCGCCACCAGGCACTCGCCCGCCGGTACCGGCAGCAGCCCCAGCCGCACCAGCGGCCCGTGCTCGGACCCGTAGGCGAGCTGTTCGGCCACCGAGAAGCCGGGCCGGGAACGGCAGCCGGGGTGGTACGGATGCCCGTCGACCACCCGCCGCTCCCACTCCCAGTCGTGCACCGGCCCCTCCTCGGCGGCGGGCCGCTCCTGCCCGGCCCGGGACAGCGCCAACGAGACGGCACTGTGGCCGAGTTCGACGGCGAAGTCCGTACCGTGCGCTACGGCGAGGTCGGTCATCAGCCGCGCCGGATCGTCGTACGCCACCTCGTCGAGTCGTACGACGGAGACGTACGCGGCGGTGGCGTACGGGTCCGGTCGCGGGCCGTGCAGCCGGCGGCCGTCCGACAGGCGCAGCGTGAGCCCGTCGGGGCCGGCCGCGCGGTCCGTGAACCAGGGGAGCGGCTCATGGGTGAGGGCACGCCACAACCGGGTCAGGACGGCCGCGCGGGCACCGGGAAGTTCGGCCTCGTACCGCGGCACGAGGCCGGGGCGTACGGCGGCCAGCTCCTCGGCGACCTCGGCCTCGGCGGTGGGGGGACGGTGCACGGGCGGGCTCCTCGGGTACGCATGGGATGTCACGGCAGGTGGTGACGGCAGACATACTGATGATCGCCGCCCGAACGGACCGTAGAGAACGAGTGGAACGCGTGGATCCCATTACCTCGCCCGACGCCGCCCCCCGCGACGACATCTCGGACCGCGCCGACGCCTACGCGGCGGCGCCCCTTCTGAACTGTCTGTTGCGGGAGGTGGCCGAGCCCCTTGACCGGTCCGCCGCACAGGGCGCCCATCGGGTGTACCGGCTGCCCGGGGGCAGACTGCTGCGCGTGTGCGGGCAGCGGCGGCCCGCCGATCCGGAGGTCCACACGGAAGGCGGCTGGCGGCGCGTCGGCCACAGCGAACTCGTGAAACTCGTCGCCGAGGAACTGGACCGGTACACCGGCCTGTCCAACCTCGACCTGCCCACCGAGATGATCGACAGCCGGGACGCGGTCGCGGCGCTGCTCACCGCCCGCGCCCGCGTGACCCCGCCGGGCGATCCCTATCTGCGCTCCGAGCAGTCCCTCATCACCGGCCACCCCCACCATCCCGCTCCGAAGGCGCGCGGCGGCGGCCCCGTCGCCGGCTGGCTGCCCTACGCCCCCGAGGCGCGCGCCCGCTTCCCGCTGACCCTGCTCGGACTGCGGGCGGACACGGTCGTCGAGGAGGGCGACACCTCGGCGCTGGACGCGCTCGGCGAGGCCCCGCCCGGCTACCGACTGCTGCCCGCCCACCCCTGGCAGCTCGACCTGGCCGCCCCCGCCCTGGCCCCGGCCTTCGCGGACGGCCGTCTGATCCGGCTCGGCGACACCACGTTCGAGACCTGGCCGACCGCCGCGATCCGCACCGTGTACGCGCCCGACCGCGACCTCTTCCTGAAGTTCAGCCTCGACGTCCGCATCACCAACGACATCCGCCGGCTGTGGCGGCACGACCTGCTGAAGCTCGGCCGGACGGACGCGGCGGCACGCGAGGCCCTCGCCGCGATCGGCGGCCCGGCGGCCTGGCTGAGCGACACGGGGTACCGGACCGCGGCCTTCGCCTTCGAGGAACTCGCCGTCCTCGTCCGCGACGGACTGCGCGGCCACCTCGTGCCCGGCGCGACACCGCTGCTGGCGGCGGGGTTGGTGGAGGGCTTCGAGGGCAGCCCGCTCGACGGGGCGAGGGACCCGGCGGCATGGTGGGAGGCGTACCTCGCCCAGGTCGTACCCCCGGCTCTGACGGCCTTCGCCGACCACGGCGTCGTACTCGAGGCACATCTGCAGAACACGCTGGTCGCCGTCGACGCAGACGGCACACCCGTGCAGGCCCTGTTCCGGGACGCCGAGGGGGTGAAGCTGGTGCCGGAGGTGTCCCGGGCGGCCGGCTGGGAGCGGCTCGTGTACTGCCTGGTCGTCAACCATCTCACCGAGGTCGCCGCGGCCCTGGCCGAACGTACGCCAGGCCTCGATCCCTGGCCCGCCGTCCGCCGCGAGTTGTCCCGGCACCACCTTCCGGAGATCGCCGCCCTGCTCACCTCGCCCACTCTGCCCGGCAAGACGAACCTGCTGCTGCGCTGGACCGGCGCGGACGGCGCCGACGCCCGCTACCGGCCGCTGCCCAACCCGCTCGCCGGGTGAGGGTCGGCAGGGAAGGGCGCTTCTATTCGATCCCGGTGCGACCGGGCAGGAGGGTTCCCACGGCGCGTTCCATCTCCGCGACGCGGTCGGCGAGCTCGGCCGTTTCGGTTTCCGGCCGGTCGCGCAGCAGCAGCTCGATCTGGGTGAGCCGCTCGATGATGTCCGTGAGCCGGTCCGCGTCCTCCGCCACCGCGCACATCGCCAACAGGCGGTTCTTGCGGTGGAGATCGAGAAAGACATTGACCTTGGTGCGCAGCACCCACGGATCGATGGGCTTGGCGATGAAGTCGGCGGCTCCGATCGCGTATCCCCGGTAGGCGTAGTCGGCAGTGCTCTCGGTCCCGGTCACCAAGATGATGGGCACGTGCTTGGTCTGGTCGAGTCGCTTGATGTTGGCGGCGGTCTCAAAACCGTCCATGCCGGGCATCCGGACGTCCAGGAGGACGACCGCGAAATCCTGGCGCAGCATCTCCTTCAGTGCCTGTTCCCCCGAGCGCGCGCGGACCAGGTTCTGGTGCAGCGGGCTGAGCACGGCCTCGAACGCGATGAGGTTCTCCTCGATGTCATCGACGATGAGGATGCTGCCCGTGTCGGCCTGCTTGGGGCTCATGGCGTGTCTCCGGGGGGATCGTCGGCGCTGTCGTGCGCGCCCGGCGGTCCATCGGCGACGCCGAGGTCCAGCGCCGGTGCCGGGGAGTCGCTCTGCGGGTCGAGCAGATCGCAGATGACCGACAGCAGGCGGTCCATGTTCACCGGCTTGGGTACGTAGCCGTCGGCGCCGCTGTCGATCGCCTTGTCGCGGTCTCCGGGCATCGCCTTGGCGGTGAGCGCGATGATCGGCAGGTGAGCGAGACGAGGGGTGTCCCGGATGGCGCGAATAGCCTCGTACCCGTCCATCTCGGGCATCATGATGTCCATCAGGACCAGGGACACCTCAGGGAACCGCTCCAGGACCTCAAGGCCCTCCCGCCCGTTCTCCGCGTACCGCACGGTGACGCCGACCCGGCCCAGAGCGTGCGTGAGGGCGAAGACATTGCGGATGTCGTCATCGACGATGAGGATGCGACGGCCCGCCAGGACGCGGCCGGGGCGCCCGGTGAGCCATTCCTTGAGCCGCGTCGTCTCCGGCCAGGTGTCCTCGCGGCCCTCGGCGGTCCCCGTGGATCCCTTGCCCGGCAGGTCGTCCGCGTGGCCGTCCGGAGCCAGGACGTCGGCGCTGTAGGTCCTCGCGCTGTCGAGCACCTGCTCGCGTGACACGTCCTCCCCGACGGCCGCCGGTTCCCGGATCTCCGAAGGAAGCACGGGCGCGACGCTGCGCAGGTCCGCCATGCCCTGCGCGGCAGGGGCGCCGGGGTGGCACGAGGGAATGTAGAGAGTGAACCGCGAGCCCACACTCGGCTCACTCTCGGCGACGATCTTGCCGCCGAGCATCCCCGCGATCTCCCGGCTGATGGACAGACCGAGGCCGGTGCCGCCGTACTTGCGGTTGGTGGTGCCCTCGGACTGCTGGAACGCCTCGAAGACCATCGGAAGTTTCTCGGGGGCGATACCGATCCCGGTGTCCTTCACGGAGAACGCGATGACGGCTTCCGCGTTCTTGAGCGTCTCCTCAGCGAACTGCTTCCCCGGCACCCGGTCGACGCGCAGTTCCACGGTGCCGTCGTGGGTGAACTTCACCGCGTTGGACAGCAGGTTGCGCAGCACCTGCTGGAGGCGCTGCTCGTCGGAGTACAGCTCGGCCGGCACGTCCTTGTCGACCGCGATCTCGAAGCCCAGACCGCGATCGATGGTCAGCGGGCGGAAGGTCGCATGGACGTAGTCGAGCAGCTTGATCAGCGGGAGCGTCCCCGGACGCACGTCCATCCGCCCGGCCTCGATCTTCGACAGGTCGAGGATGTCGCTGATCAGCTGGAGCAGGTCCGAACCCGAGCGGTAGATGGTGGTCGCGAACTGCACCTCCTGTTCGGCCAGGTGTCCGTCGGGGTTGTCGGCGAGCAGCCGGGACAGGATCAGCAGGGAGTTGAGCGGCGTGCGCAGCTCGTGCGACATGTTCGCGAGGAACTCCGACTTGTACTGCGAGGCGGTCGCGAGCAGAGCGGCCTTTTCCTCCAACTCGGCGTTGGAGCGCTGGAGTTCGTCCGACCGCTCGCGCAACTCGGAGGTGAGCCGCTGTGACTCCGACAGCAGCGACTCCGTGCGCGAGTTGGCGATGATCGTGTTGATCGAGACGCCGATCGTGTTGGCGAACTGGTCGACGAAGGCCAGGTGCACATCGCTGAACCTGCTGAGCGAGGCCAGCTCGATCACTCCGAGCACCTGGTCCTCGAACAGGATGGGCAGGATGACGATGCTGGCCGGACGGGCCGTGCCGAGACCCGAGTTGATGGTGATGTAGTCGGGCGGGGCGTCCATGATGATGATGCGCTTCTTCTCCTGCGCGACCTGTGCGATCAGTCCGCGGCCCGGGGTGCCGGTGCCGGGGAGCGGACTGTCCCCGTCGGCCTGATCGGCGCCGTACCCGGCGATGAACTGGAGGCCCTCACCGGGAGTCGCCCCTGTCTCGGCCAGGAAGAACGCACCGAACTGTGCGTTCACCAGCGGGGTCAGCTCGCGCAGGATCAGGTCGGCGACCTCCACCAGGTCGCGGTGGCCCTGCATGAGCGCGGCCATGCGGGTGAGGTTGGACTCCAGCCAGTCCTTGGCACGGGTGGTCTCGCGGAGGTTGGCGACCATGAGGTTGATGTTGTTCTTCAGTTCGGCGACCTCACCCTGTGCCTCGACCGTGATGGCGCGGGACATGTCGCCCTGGGTGACCGCGCTGGCCACCTCCGCGATCGCCCGGACCTGGGTGGTGAGGTTCAGGGCCAGCTCGTTGACGTTGGTGGTCAGCCGCTTCCACGTTCCGTAGACGCCCTCGACTCGGGCCTGACCGCCCAGCTGCCCCTCACTGCCGACCTCCCGGGCGACGCGGGTGACCTCGGACGAGAACGAGGAGAGCGTGTCGACCATCGTGTTGATGGTGGTCTTCAGCTCCAGGATCTCGCCGCGCGCGTCCACGTCGATCTTCTTCGACAGGTCGCCCTGGGCGACGGCCGTGGCGACCTGGGCGATGTTGCGGACCTGCGAGGTGAGGTTGTCGGCCATGAAGTTGACGTTGTCGGTGAGGTCCTTCCACACCCCGGACACCCCGCGGACCTGGGCCCGGCCGCCCAGCGACCCCTCCGTGCCGACCTCGCGCGCGACCCGGGTGACCTCGTCGGCGAACGCGCGCAGCTGCTCGACCATCGTGTTCACGGTCTCCTTCAGCTGCAGGATCTCGCCGCGCGCATCGACCGTGATCTTCTTCGACAGGTCGCCGTTGGCGACCGACGTGGTCACCTGGGCGATGTTGCGGACCTGTGAGGTCAGGTTCGACGCCATGAAGTTGACGTTGTCCGTCAGCTCCTTCCACACACCCGAGGCCCCGCGGACCTGCGCCTGCCCGCCCAGATTGCCCTCGGTGCCGACCTCGCGCGCGACCCGGGTGACCTCGTCGGCGAACGCCGACAGCTGGTCGACCATCGTGTTGATCGTCGACTTCAGCTCCAGGATCTCGCCCTTTGCCTCCACTGTGATCGTCTTGCCGAGGTCGCCCTCGGCGACGGCCGTGGCGACCTGGGCGATGTTGCGGACCTGCGAGGTGAGGTTGTCGGCCATGAAGTTGACGTTCTCCGTGAGGTCCTTCCACACCCCGGAGACGCCGCGGACCTGGGCCCGGCCACCGAGCTGCCCCTCGGTACCGACCTCACGGGCGACGCGGGTGACCTCGCCCGCGAACGCCGACAGCTGGTCGACCATGGTGTTCACGGTGCTCTTGAGCTGCAGGATCTCGCCGCGCGCATCGACCGTGATCTTCTGCCTCAGATCGCCGTTGGCGACCGACGTGGTCACCTGGGCGATGTTGCGGACCTGCGAGGTCAGGTTCGACGCCATGAAGTTGACGTTGTCGGTGAGGTCCTTCCACACCCCGGAGACGCCCGGTACCTGTGCCCGGCCGCCCAGCTGCCCTTCCGTGCCGACCTCGCGCGCGACCCGGGTGACCTCGTCGGCGAACGCGCGCAGCTGGTCGACCATCGTGTTCACGGTGAGCTTCAGCTCCAGCAGCTCGCCGGTCGCCTCCACGGTGACCTGCCGGGTCAGATCGCCGCGCGCGACCGCCGTGGTCACCACCGCGATGTCGCGCACCTGCGCGGTCAGCCGGGAGGCCATCGTGTTGACGGCCTCGGTCACATAGCGCCAGTCGCCGGTCAGCCCCTCCACCGTGGCACGCCCGCCGAGACGACCCTCGGTACCGACCTCCCGGGCGACGCGGGTCAGCTCGCCGGTGAACAGCGACAACTGCTCCACCATGCGGTTCACTCCGCTCCCCAGCTGCCGTAGCTCGCCGCGGAGCGGGCGTCTGCCGTCGTGCAGCTCGGCGCGCTGCGTCAGATCACCGTCCGCGACGGCGTCCAGGACGCGTGTGACATCGACGATCGGGACGGCCAGCGCTTCCAGCAGCGTGTTGGCCGCATCCACGCTCGTCGTCCACCCTCCCGCCCCGGGACTCGCCGTGAGCCGCTCGTCCAGCCGCCCCGGTCGGACCACCTCCCGGCGCACCCGCTCGAGCTCCGAAGCCAGGTGCGCGTTCCGCGTCATGACCTGGTTGAACACCCCCGCGATCTCGGCGAGTACCCCTTCGCGAGGATTTCCCATGCGTACGGTGAAGTCGCCGTCACAAAGGGAATTCATCGCCGCGAGCAGCGGACGCAGTTCGGACACATGTACCCACTCGCCGTCCCGGGTTTCCCGGGCCGGGGCGGGCCGGTCTGTGGCCTCAGGTCTGGTTTCGGCGGGCTCCCGCTCCCGGAATTCGGGCTCAGGGGAAGCGAGTTCGGACTCGGGGTGAGATTCCATGGCAACACATTTCTCAGGACAAACATACGAGTACTTCCCAATTAGGCTACATTCGTCCTGTATCCGTCGACAGCTAGACCTTGGCAGGGGGTCGCCAGTGGGGCCGTCCCTTGATCCGCGCGCAGCGGCGGCTCGGATGCGCGTACCCGCCGACGAACTCGCGGCCTCGGCGGCGCGCAGGTTCGTGCGTGCCGTGCTCGCCGAGCGGACCGCGCCGCAGGTGCCAGGGGCGCCGATGATCAGTGGTCGGTCCGTCGATGACGCCGTGCTCCTCGCCAGCGAGCTGGTCACCAGCGCTGTCGCGCACGCCGGGTTCGAGGTCGAGGTGGCCTGCCGCATCGAGACCGGCCCTGGCCCCCCGGCCGATTCCGCGCAGTCCGAGGGCGAGGGGGTGGGGGTGGTGGTCGAGGTGACGGAGCGCGGCTCCGCCGGCAGCCTCGACGGCGACGACGGCGTACAGAGCCCCGTGCGCGGCCATGGGCGACAGCTGATGCGCGCACTGGCCGACTCCTGGGGGGTGACCTACCGGCGCACGGGGACGGTCACGTGGTTCCGTCTGGAGTGCGTGATGGTGACCCCGCTCGCCACCACGGAGCAGGGCCTCACCGGCCCCCTCACCGAGGCCGTCCGCCGCGGGCCGTCCGTCCCCGAGTCCGTCCTGCCACGCGACCGCACGGCCCGCAGCGCCGAGTGGGCCGAGCGTGCGGGGCAGTCGTTCCTCGCCGAGGCCGGAGAGCTCCTCGCCGGACAGCTGGACGAGGACATGGTCGCGGCGCTCGCCGGACAGCTCCTGGTCCCCAGACTCGCCGACTGGTGCGGCGTATGGCTGACCACGGACAATGCGGAGGTGCGGCTCTCCCATGTCTGGCACATGGACGAACAAAAGATCCGCGCACTCCGCCAGGTACTGGAGAAGGACCGTCCGCCCGCCGGGCTGAGTACGACCGGCGTCTCATGGCCCTGGCCCGCGTCCAGAGGCGATGGGAACACAGGCGGTTCGGCGCTGGCGTTCCCCCTTGTCGCGGGCGGCCTCTACCACGGCACACTCATGATCGGCCAGGCGGGGCTGCCGCAGCTGACCGACGGCGTGGTACGGCTCGCGGGGGATGTGGCCCGGCGCATGGCCCAGGCGGTGGTCACCGCCCGCCACTACACACGGCAGGCGAGAATCAGCCGGACGCTCCAGCGCAGGCAGCTTCCCGCGTCCCTCGCCGCCATTCCGGGCGTCGACACAGCGATCGTCTACGAGCCCTGGGGTGAGGGCCAGACCGTCGGCGGGGACTTCTACGACCTGTTCCCGATAAAAGACCGCAAGTGGTGCTTCCTGCTCGGTGACGTGAGCGGCCACGACGTGGAGGCGATGTCCGTCACCGGCCTGGTCCGGCACCTCGTGCGGATGTTGGCACGTGAGGGACACGGCGTCGAGTCCCTGCTCAACCGGCTGAACCACGCGATGGCGGAGGAGGTCGCCGAGGCCATGACGCTCCGCGGCGAGCGGGAGGGCTCCCGCTTCCTGAGCCTGTTGTACGGGGAGTTGGAGCCCGACTCGGTCGCCGGCGGCGCGCGGTGCACCATAGCCTGCGCCGGGCACCCGCCCCCGTTGCGGCTGGGGACGGACGGCTCGGTGACACCGGCCGCGGGCCCGCAGATGCTGCTCGGCATCGAGGAGCATGCGGAGTTTCACGCCAACTCCCTCACCCTGGTGCCGGGTGAGACGCTGCTGTGTGTGACCGACGGTGTGACCGAACGCCGCAGGGGCACACGGCAGTTGGACGACGACGACGGCCTGGCGCAGGTGCTGCGGAGATGCGTGGGACTCGGCGCGAAGGCCGTGGCGGAATACGTCCGGCGAGCCGTTCACGACTTCAGCGTCGAGCCGATCGAGGACGACCTCGCCGTACTGGTACTGGAGGCGCTGCCGTTGCCCAGGAGCGCGGAAACGGTGGCGACGGCTCTCCCGGGCGGCCGGATCGGTTGACGCCGCTCTGGTGCCACGGACCGGACTCCCGAGCGGGCGTGGACCGATGCTCCACGGGCCGTGACAGGCGGCGAACGCCCACAGTGCGTGGACGGAACGTTCGCGCCGGGCCCCGTACCGGCGGCTGCTACGGTGCCGCGCATGGTGGCGCGCTCATTCTCCGCGAACGAAGTGATCGTCCGTCGCGAGATCCTCGACGGCCGGGAATGGATGGTCTACCCGGTACGGGTGGTCGAGGACACCGGGGACCTCCTCGCGGTCCACCTGGCGCAGGGAACTCCCCTGACCTTCGGCGGCGGGGAGTTCCGCTGGGGGCCGCACCCCTGGACGGCGTTCGAACCGTACTGGCGGTCGGAGGGCGTGCTCCAACTCCAGCGCCCCGGCGACGGGTACGCGGTGTGGGCGCGGCGCAGCGGCGGCGAGTTCACCGACTGGTACGTCAACTTCCAGGAGCCGATGCGCCGCACCGACCGGGGCTTCGACACCCTCGACCAGGAACTGGACCTGCTGCTGCCCGCCGATGGCTCGCCCCACCGCTGGAAGGACGAGGACCACTTCGAGGCCCGCCGCCGCTCCGGGGGCTTCACCGAGGAGGAAGCCGCCGCGGTCAGGTCGGCCGCCGCGTCGGTCGTCGATCTCGTGGAACGCGGCGCCGGCTGGTGGGAACCGTGGCGCGACTGGCGGGCACCGAAGGAGTGGGAGGCACCGGCGGCGGTGTCACTCTCGGATGAGGGGCGGCGAGCACCCTACGACGACTGCGGAGCCCTTGCGTGAACGGCTAGAGGGCCTCCGCGAAAGGGCGCGCGGCCAGCCCGCGTCCGCAGTCGCCCCCACCGGGCCGTTGCCCAGATTCCCGCTGACTCCGGCCACCCGGGTATCGAGATCCGCCTCGGTTACGCCCCGGTCACGCAGCCGCGCGGTGAGCCCCGAAGCCTCCCTCAACCGCTCGACACCCACGTGCACCGAGTCGGTGACCCGGACTCTCGCGCTCCTTCTCCAGTTCGCGAGCTTCCTGCGCAGGGCCGCGTTCTCCGCCTTCAGGGGCACGGGCGCCTCGGCGGGTGTCTCCGCCCGGCGGCCCCGGGGCCTGCTTGCCCCGGCCGCCCGTACTCTGACGGGTTCAGGAGGTCTTGAACACGGTGGCGTCGGTCAGAAGGGGTGGGCCGTCCGGGTCCGCGGGGTGATGGCGTGCACGGTCAGTTCCCGTGCGCGGTGATGGCGTAGCCCTCGGGGCTGAGGAAGGTGAACATCCTGCCGAACGGGCCGTCCTCCGGTGTCTTGACGATGGGGGTCCCGGCGGCCTGGAGGCGGTCGTGGAGGGCCTGGGCGTCGCTGGTCTTGAACCACAGGGCGACGCCGAGGCCGGGCCGCTCCACACTGTCGAGGTCCACGCCCGGCAGGGGCTCGCGGACGGCGAAGGCGACCGGCTCGGTCCTGAACACCACGGCGCCGGGGGGTGAGGCGGGGGCCCGGTGCAGCCCGAGCTGCGTCTCGAAGAAGGCGGCGGCCGTGTCGACGTCACGCACCTGCAGTGCGATGAAGTCGGGCCCGGTGACGGAAACGGCGATGGTCATAGGGTGCTCCCATGCTCGATGTCAGGACTTTGACATGGGTGACGGTAGGTACCTCTCCTCGCCTATGTCAAACTCCTGACATGAGTGAGGGAACAACCACCGACCCGATCCCGGCCGCCGACGTGACCGAGCGATTGGGCTATCGCCTCAAGCGCGCCGCGGCCGCCCTACGTGGCGCGATGGACAGGGCCCTGCGCGAGTACGGACTGACCGTGCCGCAATACGCCTGCCTCGAACTACTCGACCAGCAACCCGGGCTGTCCAACGCCGAACTGGCCCGCGGCACCTTCGTCACCCGGCAGTCCATGAACGTCGTCCTGCGTGGACTGCAGGACGCCGGCCTCATCATCCGCGCGACCACTGCCGACCATGGCCGCGCCCTGCCCGCCCACCTCACCGAGGAGGGCCACCGCCGCCTCGCCGCGGCACGCTCTGCCGTCTACGCCATCGACCAGCAGATGACCGACGCCGTCCCGCCGAAACGCCTCGACACCCTTCTCACCGACCTGGACCGCATGACGGAAACACTCGGTGGGTGAACCGGCCTTGGGTCAAGGCCCGGTCGCCTGTGCGGGGGCCGTCAGGCGGGGATCTCGGCGGTGACGGTCAGGACCGCGCGGCCGAGAATGTGGTTGGTCATGGTGAAGCCGAGGTAGGCCGGCGTGGCCTCGGCGGGTACGCCGATCTGCTCGACGTCAAGGGCGTGCACGACGATGACGTAGCGGTGTGGGCCGTGCCCGGCCGGTGGGGCGGCGCCGATGTAGCGTGCCGCGCGGGCGTCGTTGGGTAGTTGGTAGGCGCCTTCGGGAAGGCCTGGGCCGGTCTCGTCACCGGCGCCCTCGGACAGTTGGGTGACCGTCGCGGGGATGTCCGCCACCGCCCAGTGCCAGAAGCCGGAGCCGGTCGGGGCGTCCGGGTCGTACACCGTCACCGCGTAGCTCTTCGTGCCTTCGGGGGCGCCGCTCCACGACAACTGCGGGGAGATGTCCTTGCCGGCCGGGACTCCGAACAGGCCGGACATCTGCGCGGCGGGCCAGGCGTCCCCGTCGGACACCGTTGTGCTGGTGACGGTGAAGCGAGGCACCTCGGGGAGGCGAGCGAACGGGTCGTTGGTACTCACGGTGAATCCTTCCAGTGGACGGGGCCCCTCTCCAGGCACCCATGGGCCACTTTGCGCTCCGAGCGGGGCGAGATCACCGACCGGCTTCCTCCCAGCTGATAGCCCCTTCCTTCCATCGCAGGTCAGCGCTCTATCCCTGCGGAAACGGCGTCCAGCACGCGATGGAAGTTAGATGACCGGTCGGCTAGCTTCAGGGTGTGGCGCGGATTTGCGACCGCTCCAGATCCAGTTCCTCATGAGGACGTACCCATGAGCGCGTACAGCCGGCGGGTCGTGCCGTCGAGGCAGGGCTTCCGCGCCTGGACGCAGCTCTGCCCTCCCGGCCGTCCTCGCCATGGGAGCCCTGTTCGCTTCAAACCTGGAGTAAAGCGATGAACGACAACGGACGTCAGGACGGCATCCACCCCTTCCCGGCCGGCATGCGGACACGTGAGATCGAAGCCAACGGCGCCACGATCCACGTACGCATCGGCGGGCAGGGGCCGGCGGTCGTCCTGCTGCACGGCTTCGGCACGACGGGTGACATGTGGGGTCATCTGGCGAACGCACTCGTCGAAGACCACACGGTCATCGCGCCGGACCTGCGAGGGCTGGGCCTCTCCTCGAAGCCCGAGGGCGGCTACGACAAGAAGAACCAGGCGGCGGACATCTGGGGCGTGCTGAACGCCCTGGGCGTGGGCTCGATCGAACTGGTCACGCACGACATCGGCATCATGGTCGGCTACGCGGTCGCCGCCACCCACCCCGAGCGCGTCAGCCGCTGGGTGGCGATCGACGCGCCGCTGCCCGGCATCGGGCCCTGGGACCAGATCACACAGGATCCGACCATGTGGCACTTCGGCTTCGGCGGTCACGACATGGAACGCCTGGTCGACGGCCGCGAGCGCATCTATCTCGACCGCTTCTGGAACGAGCTTTCCGTGGTCCCGGAGCGGTTCGACGAGGCCAAGCGCCAGCACTACGCGGCGCTCTACGCACACCCCGGCGCCATGCGAGCCAGTTTCGCCCAGTTCCTGGCGTTCACGCAGGACGCCGCCGACAACAACAAGTTCCTAGCCCAGGGCAAGCTCCAGATGCCCGTCCTGGCCTTCGGCGGCGAAGCCACCTTCGGCCCCGGAATCGGCGAGGTGATCCGGTGTGTCGCCGACAACGTCGAAGACGCCGTCATCCCGGACTGCGGGCACTGGATCACGGAAGAGCAGCCGCAGGCGACGACAGACCTGGTCGTCGACTTCCTGCGCCAGGCGCGCTGAAAGACGGCGTCGCCGTTCAGGGCGGGGCGCCTCTGGGCCACCGCCGTCCCGCCCTCCACGGAACCAGTACTGCCGACGTCACGGTGACTCGGGCTAACGTCGCTTCGTCGGAGTTGCGCCGGGCCGCTGCGATCCGTCGTTGTGGTCGGTTGCCCACTGCACGAAGGTGTAAGAGGTCTCGCGCAGGCCGTGTCCGAGGGGGCCGGGAACGTCTGGGAGCGGCCCAGCTGGTCAACTCTGTCTGCTCCGGCTGCTGATCTCCAACGCAACATCGTTTACGACGCCGCCCAACTGGCCAGCATCGTCCTCGATGTGCTGGAGGCCATCCAGTACCAGCTCACCGGTCCCAACAGGCTCGCCTCGCTTCTGTGGAACCGTACCCAACGGCGGACCGCCGAGGAGAAGAAGCAGAAGAATAGGCATGCCGCGCGACCGCCGTGGCGCTGGCGGCCCCTGTGGGAGGTCGACGACGTCGTCGAGGCCGTGGTCTACCTCGAGGGCGCCTCCTTCGTCACCGGCGAGATCCTCCACGTCGACGGCGGACAGAGCGCGGGTCACTGAGCAGGCGGCCTGCCCGCCGCCCGGACGGCCAGGACGCCGCCACCACCAAGGAGTTCCCTGTGAGCAAGACATTCCTGATCACCGGTGTCAGCAGCGGCCTGGGCCGTGCGTTCGCCAAGGAGGCCCTGGCTGCCGGCCACCGGGTCGCCGGCACCGTCCGCAACAAGGACCAGATCGCCGGCTTCGAGGCCCTGGCGCCGGGCCGCGCCACCGGCCTGCTGCTGGAGATCACCGACGACGCGGCCGTCTCCCGGGCGGTCGAGTACGTCGAGGAGAGCATCGGTCCGGTGGACGTGCTGATCAGCAACGCCGGATACGGTGTCGAGGGCACCGTCGAGGAGTCCTCCATGGACGACCTGCGGAGCCAGTTCGACGCCAACGTCTACGGGACCGTCGCCGCGATCAAGGCGGTCCTGCCGTCCATGCGGCGCCGTCGCACCGGACACATCGTCACCGTGTCCTCCATGGCCGGACTGACCGCGCTGCCCGGTGTCGCGTTCTACGGCGCCAGCAAGTCCGCCGTCGAGGGCATCACCGCGTCCCTGGCGCAAGAGGTCGCCCACCTCGGCATCCATGTCACCGCCCTCGCCCTTGGCGCGTTTCGCACCGACTGGGCAGGCCGCTCGATGACCCGCGTGCCGCGCACCATTCCCGACTACGACACCGTCTTCGACCCGATCCGGGCCGCCCGCCAGACCAAGGACGGCAGCCAGACCGGCGACCCCGCCCGCGCCGCCAAGGCCCTGCTGACCGTGCTCGACGCGGACAAACCACCGGTCCACCTGGTCCTTGGGACCGACGCCCTGAACCTGATCGAACAGGGTCGGCAGCGCCTGAACGACGACATCGTCGCCTGGGCCGACCTGACCGCATCGACCAGCTACCCCGCTGGCACGTGACCCACCTGCCGCGCGCCGAGGCCGCGGCCGTCGTTTGGACACCCGCGATGAACAACTCCCGCACCACCACCGTCGACTTCTGGTTCGACCCTGTGTGCCCGTGGACCTGGCTGACCTCCCGCTGGATGCTGGAGGTCCAAAAGACCCGCCCCGTCCAGGTCACCTGGCACGTCATGAGCCTGGCCGTCCTCAACGAAGCACGCCTGGACCAGCTCCCGCCGCACAACCGCGAACTGATGGGTCAGGCCTGGGCACCGGTCCGGGTACTGATCGCCGCACAGGAGGCCTTCGGCTCTCGCGTCCTCGAACCCCTCTACACCGCGCTCGGGACCCGCTACCACCCTGAGCAACTGCCCAAGAATCGCGCCACCATCGAAGCAGCCCTGCGGGAGGTCGGACTGCCCGAGCACCTCGCCGAGGCCGGCGAAACCGACGCCTACGACGCCGCGCTGCGCCGGTCCCACCAGGAGGGCATCACCCTGGTCGGCCAGGAGGTCGGCAGCCCCATCATCGCCGTCCCCGGCCCCGACGGCGGCGAAAGGATCGCCTTCTTCGGCCCCGTCGTCACCCCCGCGCCCACCGGAGAACAGGCCGCCCGCCTGTGGGACGGCACGCTCGCCGTCGCCTCCACCCCGGGCTTCTACGAAATCAAACGGACCCGCGCAGTCGGCCCGATCTTCAACTAGGGCCGGTCTCTTCGATCTTGGGGGATCTCTCGTGATCGAGATGGTGTAACCCCTACGCCGCGGGAATGCGGGGGTCGACGATGCGCATCCGGGTGGCTGCCTACGTCCTGCGCCGTCGCGCGGGACGGTCGGTGGAGTTGCTCGTGTTCGACCACGACGCGGACCTGCCGCCCGCACGCACGTCCCGGCGGGGGGGGTGCGGCTCCGGAGGAGTCATGGGAAGAGGCAGTATGGGGTGAAGTCACGGAGGAGTGCGGGCTGGTGTGCGCAGACCTCCTCGGCCGAAGGACGAGCAAGCGACTGGGGGACGAGCCCCCGTCAGATCGGTGCGGGCGCGACCTTCATGGGCAGGCCGTTCCCGCGCAGCGCGCTGGTGGTCTTGCCGGTCCGCTCCCGCAGCAGCACGCGCAGCGTGTTGGGATGCTCGTATCCGACCTTGCGCGCGATGGTTTCCAGGGACAGCTCGGTAGTACGCAGCAGATGGGACGCCTGCTCGATCCGCAGGTCCTGGACGAAGCGGATCGGTGACGTCCCCAAGGTGCGCTGCACCGAACGCTGCAGCGTCCTTTCGGTGACGCCGATGGCCCGGGCGGCCTCGGGAATGCTGATGGGCCCGGTCATGCGCTCGCGGACCCAGCGCTCGAACGCGCTGACCGTCGGGTCGCTCTGCGCCAGTGCGCTGGGGATCGTGTAGGCGGACTGCGAAGGGCGCTCGTCCAGGATCAGGTAACGGGCGACCAGGTCGGCCAGCGCGGGGCTGCTCTCCCGGATGATCGCCAGCGTCAGGTCGACGTGTCCGAAGGCCGCTCCCGCGGTGGTGACGCCGTCGGACGAGACCACCATGTGGCTCTCGTCGAGGTACACGCCGGGGTAGCGGCCGCGGAATGCCGGAGACAGCCACCAGGTCGTCGTGGCACGCAGCCCGTCCAGAATCCCGGACTCGGCCAGTAGGAAGGTGCCGGCACACGCCGACGCGATCCTGGTGCCGCGTCCACGGGCCTCGGCTATCAGATTCCGTACTGGCAGCGACTCGTGGTCCGCGACATAGGCCAGCACCTCCTCGGGGCCGCGCGCCGCCCGGGCGGGCACAATCAACAGATCCGTCTCCTCCGCGCACTCGACGGGCTCGACGGTGACCAGGTGTCCGGCCCCGGTCCGGATCTCGCGGTGGAAGCCGACCTTGCGCACACGCCAGGACAAGCCGTCACCGACATCTCCCGCCATCGCATTGGCCTGGTCCAGCACATCCAGAATCGAGGCAAGTCCGGAGTCGAAGACACCGTCATGAACAAGAACCGCGATCTCCATACCGCGCACCGTACCAGTGTCGGAAACGCTATTAAAGTTTTCGTTTCCGTCGCCTACATGGCCGGGGTCCTTTGTCGAAGGTTTCCGTGTCGGGGAGAAGGTGGAGCAGCACGCGAGCCGCTGCCGTCTCGCCCCGTGAATCCACCCTGAGCGCCCCTGCGACCGTGGGACGCAGGGGCGCTTTCACTCCCGCCGAAATCGCCCCAGGATCAGGGGCAAGGTCGCGGCACGCGGGGTCAGGTGGTGGGTTGTGTTTCGATGACGGCGAAGGCCCCCGCGGAAGTCGTGTTGACGCGGCGCAGGCCCGCCGCGGTGAACAGGGCGTCGAATTCGGCGAGTTGGCGTTCCCTGCCGCCTGTCATGCCGAGCATGTTCATGTCCATCAGGGGGGCGAGTCCAGGCTGTCCCACCTCTCCGACGAGGAGATCGATGACGGTGACGCGCCCGCCCTTCGCCAGCTGTGCCCGGCAGTTCCGAAGGATGCGGACGCAACTGGCGTCGTCCCAGTCGTGCAGGATGTACTTGAGTACGTAGAGGTCTGCCGGCGGAACCGACTCGAAGAAGTCCCCGCCGACTGTGGTGAATCGGTCGTCGAGGCCCTCGGCCTTGGCGGCCTCGGCGGCGGCCGGGACGATGTGGGGCAGGTCGAACACCCCGCCGTTCAGTTCGGGGTTGGCCCTCATCATGGCCCGGACGACGTCACCGCCGGCTCCGCCGATGTCCAGGGCGAGGGTGACCCCCTTCGTGTCCAGAACGGCGGCGATGTCGAGGGCGGCGGCCTGGGACAGGTTGCTCATCGACTCGGTGAAGGAAGATGCCTCGTCGAGGTGCTTGGCGAAGTAGTCGAAGATGTTCGCCTCGCCGTGCGCTGCCGTGACCTGGTGTCGGCCCGTCCGGACGGCGTCGGGGAACCTGCCCCACGACAGCCAATGGCCCGGTGCGGACTGGGAGATGGCGAAGTGCCGTAGAGAGTGGGGGTCGTCCTGCTGCAGCGTGTTCAGCAGGGACGTGCCGGTGAAGTGGCGTCCCTCGTCGGAGGTCATCAGGCCCAGGGAGGCGCAGGTGCGCAGCAGGCGGCGGGTCGCGTCCGGGTCGGTGGACTCCGCCTCGGCGATCGCTTCGGCGGTGTCCCTTCCCGCCGCGAGGTGGTCCGCGAAGTTGTACAACGCGGCAGCCCGCACCGTCTGGGTGACCCAGAACCCCGTCACCATGCCCATCATGCGCTCATAGTCCTGAGCCGCTGCCGACGCTCGTGCGCTGGTCAAATCAGTCTCCTCTACAGGGCGACGGCATGGCGCCGCCGTCACATCACGTAACCGCGGGGCCGCCCGCCGGGCGACACCGCTCATGGCTGGGGGCCGGCACGGTTGGTTCGTGCCGGCCCCCATGGCCTTTGAACCGGAAGTGGGTTGGTGTGGCGCCGAGTTGCGTCGCGTATGGGCGAGCCGCTACTCGACGACGAGTTCGACCGGGATGTTGCCGCGGGTGGCCTTGGAGTACGGGCAGCCGGCGTGCGCCTGCTCGACCAGCTTGCGGCCGGTCCGGTTGCGCAGGGTCTCGGGCAGCTTCACGCGCAGCACCGCGGTGAGGGCGAAGCCACCGTCCGAGGCGTCCTTGGCGAGGCCGATCTCGGCGGTCACCGAGATGTCGCCGGTGGAAACCTTGGCCGCCCGGCCTACGACTCCGAGCGTGCTGGTAAAGCAAGCCGCGTAGCCGGCCGCGAAGAGCTGCTCGGGGTTGGTGCCCTGGCCGTCGCCGCCCAGGGCCGGCGGGAACGCCAGGCGCACATCGAGGTGTCCGTCGTTGCTGGCGGCGCGGCCGTCCCGGCCGTTGGCGGTGACGACCGCGGTGTAGACAGCGTCCATGATTCCAACCACTTCCCTTGACTGTTCAACTGCTGTTCTGATGTGCCGAGTTCAGGGGGAGAACGAGGGCTCCCGGCGCGCCGGTCAGGAGACCTTGGTCCCCAGCAGGTCGACCCGGGCGATCATCGGCGCCACGCTGAGCTTCGTCAGCGCGGCCTTCCCCAGCGCCGCGGCGATCCGGCCCGACAGGTGCGCTTGGCGTCCCTGCTCGTCCTCGAAGGTGTCGAACACCCCGAAGGTGGTGGCGCTCTCGCGGAACGCGAACCACGCCACCGTGCCGTCTTCCTGTTCGGCCAGTTCCTGCGCGCCCCGCAGCATCGCCGCCACCTCGTCGGCGAACTCCGGTTTGGCCTCGATGCGTACCAGCAGACCGACCTTCATGTGACCGCTCCTTGCGTGAGGACCGCCGGGCTCCCGGCGCACAACGAACCTATGACGGCGGCTGGTGATCACATCAGCGGCAGAAGCGACACGGTTGATAGTGTTCCCGCCATGCGCATAGCAGTCGTCGTATACGACGGGGTGTTCGACTCGGGACTCTCAGCCGTCCTCGACGTGCTGGACAACGCCAACGCGCTGGGCGGGCAGATCCACGAGTCGTCGCCCACCTGGAACGTGACACTGGTCGGCCCCGCTCCGCAGGTGCGGACCGGGGCGGGATTCCTCGTGGCGCCCGAGCCACTCGAACAGGCGGACACCGCGGACCTGTTGGTCGTACCCGCCCTAGGGGGGAGCGACCCTTCGGTACTGCTCGACCATGTCGGCGGCGAGGCGTCTCTTGCCGTCCGCGACCTCATCGCGCGCGCTCGCGGCCGCGGTGTGACGATCGCGTCGGCGTGCGCGGGTACCTTTCTGCTGGCCGAGGCGGGGGTGCTGGACGGGCTGCGCGCCACGACGACCTGGTGGCTGTCGCCGGTGTTCCGGGACAGGTATCCCAAGGTCGAACTGGATCACAGCCAGATGGTCATCGGCGGCGAGGGCGTGATTACCGCCGGTGCCGCTTTCGGTCATGTCGATCTCGCGCTGGCGATCGTCCGGGACGGCAGCCCCGCGCTCGCTGACCTGGTCGCCCGCTATCTCGTGGTCGACGAACGCCCCTCCCAGGCGGCGTACACGATTCCCAGCGCCCTGGCCCAGAGCGATCCCACCGTCGCGGCCTTCGAACGCTGGACCCGTGAGCATCTGGCCGAACCCATCAGGATCCCCGAGGCGGCCAGTGCCATCGGCGTCAGCGAGCGGACCCTGCAGCGTGCCGTGCAGCGCACCGTCGGAACGTCCCCCATCAGGTTCGTCCAGGACCTGAGAGTCGAGCGCGCTGCGCACCTCCTGCGCACCACCGACCTGTCCCTGGAGACCATCTCCAGGAGAGTCGGTTACGAACACCCCAACACCTTGCGCGTACTCCTCCGTGAACGCACCGGGAAGACCACGTCAGCCCTCCGCGGCAGAAGGTGACCCGGCACCTCCACGCAGGACGGAACGCTACGAGCGGCCAACCCGACCGCGCGCCGCTACGGGCTATACAGGTCGGGAACCTCGGACAATCGCCAGAGCAAGGCCGACCTGACGGAGCGCCGCGCCCGCGGTGATGACGCCGTCCGACGTGGTGACCACTTGGCTCGGCTCAAGCGGCGCCGCGGCGTACCTGACACTGAAGGCCGGGACAGCCACCAGGTCGTCGAGCGCAGGCCGTCCAGGATCACGGCCTCGACCACCGGAAACGCTCCCGCCCCCGCCAAGGCGATCGGTGTACCGTGCTCGCGCGTCCGGACCAGCAACTTCTGGGCGGGCAGCGACGGTTCTGAGTCGACACAGTCGGCTGCCTCGACGGGCAGGCGGACGGTCCGTGACGGGAATGATCCAGCGCGTCGCGGATTCCCGCGAGCTTGGTGTCGAACACACGGTCGTAGACGAGGCCGCTCCCTGCATGACGGAAACGCTATGAGCAGTGTCGTATCTGCCGCTGACGTGGCCATCGATCAGCACCGTAGGTTCGTGCCGAGCCGGTGATCCGGCCATTGTTCACGAGGAGCGACGGTGAAGATCGGTCTGCTGGTGCGTATGCAGCGAGGCTCGAATGCGCCGACGGAGCGGGGACCGTGCTGCGCTGCGCGCAGGAGTCGGCTCAGCAGGAGCAGCGCACGGTCACACGGTCCGCATTCCGTCAGAACGCCACTGCCTTCGGCAGTGTTCGACGCCCTCGACGCCGGGCTTCCGCGATCGAGGAGACCACTCGTACGGCACAGACCCTGGCTTGTGAGATCAGCGAGGTCGGCCTGTCGAGCGTTGCCGGCCAGGTCGGGCCTGGGCCACTGCCCCTTTCCGAGTTCCCGCGGAACGACAGCGTCCATGGCCGGATCGGGCGCTCACAGCGTCGGCGGCTTGTGACCAGCGCAAGAGAGGAACGTGAACGAACATGATCAGAGGCAGACGAGCGCGGGCGGAAGCCGAGCGAGCCGACGGCGCGGATGGGGGAACCCTGGGCCGTCGCGGCGTTCTTGGCGGTCTTGCCGCCCTTCCCGTCCTGTACGGCATCGGTTCGGCCACCCCTGCCGTGGCCGCCACGGCGGCGCGGCCGGACAGCCTCCCGAAGGCCACCGGTGACCTGGTGCGTGGAACGGAGCGGAGGTACCACGCCCCGCTGCTGGCCGCGGGAACCCGTCTGGTGCTGCCCACGGGCATCAAGGCCGTGCCCGTCCACGACTACTACCACCGTCCGCACCTCGCGTCGGCCCAGTCCACGTGGCCGCACATGACGGCGACCGACGGCACCACGGTCGACGCGTCGATCATCCCCGAACGCGGCGCTCCCACCCGTATCGCGATCCTGAGCGGCTTCACCGAGGGCTGGTACGAGCTCAGTCACGCGAACGGAAGAACCGACCGCGTGACGTGGGATGTTCGCAAGCTCCCGTTCCTGTGGTTCTACACCGAGTTCGGCGCCACGAAAGAGGCTCCGTACCACAACTGGTTCTACACGCTCGCGCTGCAACCGCATTCCTGCAATCCGTATTCCCGCAACACCCTGACCAAGTAGGAGCGCAATGTCCCACCACTTCGACTACCCGGCAGACGAAACACTGGACATCACCGACGCCTACTGCTTTGCCGGGGCCGGCGACCGCCATGGCCCGCGCACGGTATTCGGGATGAATACCTCGCCGACCAACGGCACGCCCTGGAATTCCGCGGGCTACTACGAGCTGAAGATCGACACCAATGGCGACTACGTCGAGAACATCACGTATCGCGCCACCTTCCCGATCGGCTCCGACGGCACGCAGTACGTACAGGTGGAGCAGCTCACCGGCGCGGCGGCCACCGACCGCAGCGCCTCCGGCTCGATCATCACGCCTCCCAACGCCCCCATTGGGGAGGTCATCGAATGCCGCCACGGCATCAAGCTCTTCGCCGGGCAACGCCGCGACCCGTTCTACAACTTCATCCCCTTCCCCGTCGCGACGAGGAACGCACTGCTGACCGGAACCTTTCCCGACTTCGACGCGCTGCGTCCCGCCCACGACGATTTCGCGAACACCAGCGTCAGATCCTTCGCACTTGAGGTGCCCGTCGAGGTCACGGGCCACGGCCGGGTGCACTTCTGGGCGACCACCGCGTACTTCGACAAGGGCCACAGCACCTGGGTCCAGCTGCAGCGTGCCGCCGAGCCCAACATGACCACCTTCTTCGACTTCGCCGAGGGCTCTGCGCACGTCGACTACAACGCCTCCGTCCCCACCGACGACCTCGTGGGCCGGCCCGCCCGCCCCGCGACCGATCCCGCCTCGGGAATCTGGGGTCAGGTGCGGGACAACATCGCGGCGGTCGTCGAGGCCGGCGGGACGTACGGGAAGCGTCCCCACCGCTTCCCGACCGCACGGGCCTACGGTGCGTGGGCGGCGGACACGCTGCTCCCGAACGTCCTCACGTTCACACCTGGAACCGTCGCCGACTGGGACCCGTGGTGCGACCTCCACAACGGCAAGGGCGTGAGGGAGGACATCGCGTCCAACATCATCAAGATGATCGTGAACCAGGACTTCTCCTCGGGACTCAACCACGGTCCGCTCCTCGACCACTTCCCGTACCTCTCCGAGCCGCCGGTCTCCTGACCCCTCGCGGTGGTCGCCGAGCCGCACCTGGACGGACTGGGGGATCCAGAACAGCGGGCGGTTCCGTTGCCGAATGCCTCATCACCCCCGAACACAGACGATGTCCGCTTGATAGGAAAAGTTTCATATGACGGTTGTGCCGATCAGGGAACTCGGCGACCCGGTTCTGCGGGAGTCGGCCAAGCCGGTGACCGACTTCGACGGTGAGTTGCGCAGATTGATCGGCGACCTGCGCGAGACGCTGCGCGACAGCGGAGGCGCCGGGCTTGCCGCGCCCCAACTGGGTGTCGGGCTCCGCGTGTTCGTCTGGAGCCCCAAACTGTCCCACGGCAGTTTGGACCACCTGGTCAATCCCGTCCTCGACTTCCCGGACGAGGAGGAACAGGACGGCGTAGAGGGATGTCTGTCCATCCCCGGCGTCTACCTGGATACGAGGCGTCGGATGAACGTCGTGGCGAAGGGCTTCACCAGGCGGGGCGACCCGGTCCAGGTCGTCGGGGACGGACTACTGGCCCGCTGTATCCAGCACGAGGCCGATCACCTGGACGGTGTGCTGTTCATCGACAGGCTGACTCCCGCGCAGCAGGAGCAGTGGATGGCCACGCTGCGCTCGGCTTCCTGGTTCGACGGGAATGCCATGGCGAAGATCAAACACTCACCACACCAGTAGAGCGCGGCCGACTGTGCGGAAAGCGTCTCAACATCGCTTTCCGCACGTCTCTCATCCGGCTGACGTGCGTCCGGGGAGATGGCGCACGGGTTCGACCTGATCCGGTGGCCTCGCTCCGCGGCCGGCAGATGCCGGGACATGAACGTCATGGCCTGTGGACACGCCGTCATACGACCGACGGGCCCCCTGGCCCGGATCAAGGTCTCCCCACGTCCCCCTGGCCAGGCCGGAGGACCGCCCCAGCAACGTACGGAGTACTGATGTCACTCGACAGCTTGGCGAAGCCCGATGACGGAGCATCCGGCCGGCTGATCGACTCGCCCCGCGCACTGTGCGGGCGACCCCGCGAGTACGCGCTGCTGGGCGGACTGTTCGAGGGCCGGCGTAGGGGACGCGGCGCGGCGCTGGTGGTACGTGGCGAGGCCGGTGGGTGGCGCAGGTGGCGGGCGATCTCCTGCCCCTGCTGCGGATGGAGGCCGGAGTCGCGGAGCAGGGTGAGGAGCAGGGCCGATTCGAGCGCCCGGCTGGCGCAGCGGCCCCGCACCGAACCGTCGGCGGCGACATGCCCGAGCAGATGATCCGTCAGCCGTTGTCTGGCCGGAGCGACGGGCGGGACGGTGGTTGGCCGTACGGAGGAGGGGAGGGGCGAGGAGCTCACAGTTCGACACATCTCGTTCATTCAGCGTCTCCGTCGCGCGGATCGTCCTTCGCACGCCGCGGGCGCCACGGGGGCTGTGTCGCGGTTCGTGACTTGCTCGCCACAAACCCTGCCGCGCCCGCCGCCTGATCGCCCCCGTGGAAGACCCTGGTCGCTCTCTCCGGCCCCGCTCCCGGGCGGCCCGGTCGACGGCCGAGGCGACGGCCAGAGGCTTCCACGAGCACGAGCCGTCATGCCGAGTGAGCTTGGTCATCGACCCGATGCCGTGCCGTTGGTCCGGGTCGTCAACAGGGCGACACCGGCCGGCCGGACGTTCGCCGCCGACGGGCCGTCGGGCTCACAACGACCGTTCGTAGCCTGCCCAGGCGACATGGGACTCGTGCAGGGTGACGGCGAGCGCGGCCAGACCTCTGGCCCCCTCGCCGAAGGCACCCGCGTGTACCCGGTCGGCCAGCCGATCGGCGATGACCTTGGCCAGGAACTCGGTCGAGGTGTTGATGCCCGAGAAGGCGGGATGGTCGTCGAGATTGCGGTAGTTCAGATCGCTGAGCACAGCGCCGAGCTCCTGAGTCGCCAGGCCGATGTCGACGACGATGTTGTCGGCGTCCAGCTCCCGGCGGCGGAAGGTGGCGTCGACCAGGAACGTCGCGCCGTGCAGTTGCTGGGCGGGACCGAAGACCTCGCCACGGAAGCTGTGGGCGACCATGACGTGATCGCGAACGGTGATGCTGAACAAGGGGTGTTCCTCCAGGATCGGGTATTGGCCTCGACAACGCGCGGCCGTCTTTCGGGGCTTGTGGACAACACGGCGACAGGGGGCGAGAGGTCTCCGAGGCTCCGGGGAAGCTGATGAGCGGCTCGCTGCCACCTGCGACTCGCCCTCGGCTGAATGACCCGCGTCGTCGTCCGGCTCGCAACGCAAGGCTGGGACAACGCGTCAAGTGCCAAGAGAACGAGCGCGGGTGGAAGGGCGTACTGACCGACATCGATTCCGCTCGCCCGAGACAGGCCTGGCCGACGTTTCCGCTCACCGTGTGGAGAGACCTCGTCGACCACTTCAGCGGCCAGGACCTCACCGAAACCGCATCCACGCTCCCACACGTCGCGATCTCGGGCCAGGCCAACCATGGTCGACTTCCGGGTGCGTCCGCCGAGGTCCGTCAATCCGTTGCCCCCGTTGGGCCGCCGCCCCGGGCGCCGGGCTCCGCCAGTCGGACCGCCGCAGCTCGATACCCGTGAGCCGAGCCGGTGACCCGGGGCCGTTCTGCAAGCCATCGCTGAAGCGCTCACGGTCGATGGAACCGACCTGGGAGCGGGAGCGCGCGTGTACTCCCTGTTCCAGGAATGGCGGCTTCCCCCGTCCAGGCTCTCGGCGACAACACCGATGGGTGGCGCGGAAGACGCCGTCATCCTCCCGCTCGTCGTTCAGACCTACCGTGCTCTGTCCATGGCCGCCTTCCGCACCGACGTCCGGACGGGGGAGACAACCCAGAGGATCGGCGACATGAATTCGTTGCTCGACCGCATGCGTTCGGAGATCGCTGAGGCCCGAGCAGTGGTGATCATGCCAACCGCCGTGACGGTCTGGAACAGCGCCCCAGAGTGTGCAAAGCGCACGTTCTGATACACCTGCAAGGCGGCAAGGCCACGACCGAGGACAGCGAAGGACGCGGCGGCGGGTGGGCGGCGCCCCCGTCCGAGGCCCGCCCTCCCGTCGGCGCAGACCGACCTCGGGTTCTCCAACGCGTCGGGCGCGGAGGGCGGTGGCTGGCTCGTCCAGGGCCGCGCTGGTCCGCGAGATCGCAGATGCCCTCAGGTCTCGCGTGTTTTTTGGTAGTGACGGGAGGCCTTGGCGCGGTTGCCGCAGGTTGCCATGGAGCACCAGCGGCGGGTGCCGTTCCGCGAGGTGTCGAAGAAGCGAAGGATGCACGCCTCGTGCGCGCAGCCCCGGATCCTGTCGGGGGCTGCGCGCAGCAGGTTCAGGTAGTCGTACGCCGCGGTCCAGGCCGCGCCCCAGGACGGGGCGTCGAACTCCGCTTCCTCCCCGGGCCCCTCGGTCGTAAGGGCGACACGGATCCGGCCGTGACCGAGGACGGCGTTGACGCGCTCTGTGCTGGCTCTGTCGCCCGGGCTGTCGATGGCACAGGCGAGCGCCTCCCGGGCGAGCAGTACATGTTCCAGCGCTGCGGCGTCGGCGGGGAAGCGGCGGTCGAGGCCGTTGCCTGCGAGCCAGATGCGCAGCCCCTCGGGGCCGACCAGCAGGTCCTGGCGTACGCCGTCGTGCATCCAGCGGGTGTTCAGCAGGTCCAGTGAGACGGGCTCTCCGGTCAGCGGGCGCGGGTCTGTCGCGGGCATCCGTATCTCCTTCCCATGTCCGTCTCCCCTCCGGGTCTCCTGGCCGAGACCTCTGGACTAACCCCTCAAGTCTACGTGACCGGTTGCCCCCCCTTCGCATAACCAGTAATGTCTGATTGAGAGGTTAGATCGAAGGGGTCGAACCGAGAAGGAGAAGGGGATCTGTCTTGACTGCGACCAACACACTGCGGACCGGCCACGTCGGCCTGAACGTCACCGATCTCGAGCGCTCGCTCGACTTCTACAGGGAGGTGCTCGGGTTCGACGTGCTCGGCGAAGGCGATGAGGACGGTCGACGCTTCGCCTTCCTGGGGCAGGACGGACAGCTCACGCTCACGCTGTGGCAGCAGGCGGACGGCGTATACGCCCCAGATCTGGCCGGACTGCACCACCTGGCGTGGGAGGCCGGGACGATCGACGAGGTGAAGGCGTTCGAGATCCGACTGCGGGAGCAGGGCGTGACCTTCGCATACGACGGGGTCGTCGCCCACCGCGAGGGCGCGCCCTCTGGCGGCATCTTCTTCCACGATCCTGACGGCATCCGGCTGGAGATCTCCGTACCTACCGGAGCGGCCGGTGCACCCGCCCCGGTGGCAGGCGCACCGACCTGCGGATTCTTCTGAGGGGCCGGTTGTGAATCCCTACCACGACGGCTCGCGCGCGGTGCAGAACCGTGTCGGCGTACGCGAAGCGGCCGACCACGTCGGCCGCTCGATCGGGCGGGACATCCGTGACGTGGCCGCAACGTTCCTCGGTCTTCAGCCGATGCTGGTCATCGGCGCGGCAGATGGAGCCGGCCGGATGTGGGGCTCGTTGCTCACCGGTCGGCCCGGTTTTGTAAGGGCCACGGGACGCCGCCAGATTTCAGTCGCGGACGGCCTCCCGGACAGCGACCCGCTCGCCGGGGCTCTCGCGACCGAGGGGACCAAGGTCGGCACCATCGCCCTCGACCCGCGGACCCGCCGCCGTATGCGTCTCAACGGCACGGCCGGGCCGACGGCGCGCGGGTTCACGGTGGAGGCTGAGCAGGTCTTCTCCAACTGCCCGAAGTATCTGCAAAAGCGGGAGCCCGGCCCGCCCGTCCCGGTCCCGTCCGGCGCCGTGCGGCGCGGCCGGGAACTCACCTCCGGTCAGGAGAGGCTCGTTCACGCCTCCGACACCTTTTTCATCGCCACCACGTCGGCCGACGGTGCCGACGCCAGCCATCGCGGCGGCAACCCTGGATTCGTCCGGGTGACATCGCCGAACGAACTCACCTGGCAGGACTACGCGGGCAACTCGATGTTCCTGACCCTGGGCAACATCGAGAACGATCCGCGCGCCGGACTGCTCTTCCTCGACTGGAGCACCGGCACCACCCTCCAACTCACCGGCACCGCGACAACCGAGTTCAGCGCACAAGGCCGCACTACCCGCTTCACGGTCGCCGAAGCCGTGGAGACCCCGCACGCCAGCCCCTTGCGCTGGTCCGCACCCGAGTACTCACCCGCCAACCCGCCCCTACCGGAGAGCGCATGAACATGCTGGTCAGGAGGGGCCCTCGAGTGTGAGGGCACGCCCAACTCGCCGGTTGGCCACGGGCACCAGGGCCGATCCGCCTCAAAAGTGCCCACCACGCTGAAGAGCGGTCGCCGAGCGTACCGCCAGCGAAGACCCAGGACACGTCGCGGACCCCGGCGGGGCACCGTCGCCGAAACCGCCGAATACACCACACAAGTTACGAGAAGAGGAGCTCGCCATGACGCCACGGCCACCGTTCCCGCCCTTCGACGAGCAGACCGCGATCCAGAAAGTCCAGGCCGCCGAAGACGCGTGGAACACTCGCGATCCTGAACGCGTTGCGCTCGCCTACACGGAGGACTCAGTCTGGAGGAACCGGGACGCATTCGTCACCGGCCACGCCGACATCGTGGCCTTCCTGCACGAGAAATGGGCTCGGGAACTCGACTACGCGCTGCGCAAGGAACTCTGGTCGTTCCAGGGCAACCGGATCGCGGTGCGGTTCCAGTACGAGTGCCACGACGCGACCGGCCAGTGGCGGCGCAGCTACGGCAACGAACTATGGGAGTTCACTGACGACGGCCTGATGCGCCGCCGGGAGGCCAGCATCAACGACATCCTCATCCGCGAAGCGGACCGGCGCGTCTTCGGCCCGCGGCCGGCGACCGAGCTGGGTGTCCCCTTCCCACTCCGGTAACGCCTCGCATCGCACGAGACCGTGCCCCGGAGACCGCCGAACTCTGCCTGGAAAAAGTCGGAGTGGAGATCGATGCCCGCGGCTTCCTCGTCGTCGACGAATACCCGCGCACCGCTGCCGAGCACACCTGGCCGCCGGACGGCACCACCGGCGGCCCGCAGCTCGCCCACACCCCATCCCGGTCGCGACGATCCCCCTACGTGGGCAACCGGCCTGTGGAAGGCCGTGGTCGGCGCCGGCACCGGGTTGATCCTCGGCGGGACCCTGCTCGGACCGGAGGCCGGTGAGGCGATCACCGCAGTGCAGACCGCAGTGCTCGGCAAGATGCCCTACACGGCCGTCCGGGGCATGATCATCAACCACCCCGTCATCACCGAGGGCCTCATCATCCTCCTCGACGCACTCTCAAGAGGCCGCCCGTCCGGAACGGCTGGGCCCCGGCTTCTAGTCCAGGAAGCCGGGCATGGACGGTGAGATCAGAAACCGATGGTGGTCTCGAAAGTGTCGCGGGCGCGGCTGAGGTGGTACCAGCGGTCTGCGATGGCGGCGGGGTCGCCGTCGCCGCTGCCGGGCAGGATCGGCAGTCCGATGCACATGTGGCCGACGTAGATGCCCTCGGGGGCGAGTTCGGTGTGCGCGGCGCCGGCCCAGTTGCGCAGGCCCGCCTGGGCGATGCCGGCGTTGCCGAGGATCGGCATGGGAGTGATGGCCGAGCGCCCGGTAGTGAACAGCAGGGCGCCGTCGCGGGCTTCACGCATCGCAGGCAGGACAGCGGCGACTGCGGTCAGGGCGCCGCCGACGGCGAGGTCGAAAGAGGCGCGGGCAGAGGCAGGCGTGGTCTCCAGGGTGCTGGTGATGCCCATGGTGGCCATGTCGGGGAGGCCGCCGCCGGAGTGGTCCCACACAGGAGCGGGGCTATAGGAGAGGACGCCGATGCGGCCCACCTCGTCCGAGGCCGCTTTGAGTGCGCCGGTCAGGGCTTTCTCGTCGGTGGCGTCGGCCGGGTAGGCGCGGGCGGTGATGCCCTCGTCGGAGAGGGAGGCGGCGAGGGCCTCCAACTTCGCCTGATTGCGGGAGATCAGGGCGACGGAGTGGCCGGCAGCGCCGAAGCGGCGGGCGATGGCGAGGCCCAGGTTGGCGCCGGCACCGACGACGGCGATGGTGGACGGGGACGAGGACGAGGACAAGGAAGGTCTCCTTCGTAGTTATGCTTTGTACGTAACCGCACGATACTGATGCAAGAAGACCTTCACAAAAGGCACATTTATGTTCGGTAGTAACACCGGTGATAGCCACGGCGGCCCTGGGTTCGTCCCACCGCACCCCTGTGCGGCATGGCCGGACAACGGTGCCGGCATCCGTGAGACCCTCGACCGCGTCGGCGACAAGTGGTCCGTGCTGGTGATCGGCATCCTCGCGGCGGGCCCACTGCGCTTCAGCGCCCTGCGAGACCGGGTCCCTGGCATCTCCCAGCGCATGCTGACCCTCACCCTGCGCCATCTCGAACGCGACGGGCTCCTCACCAGGACCGTCTATGCCGCAGTCCCGCCACGGGTGGAGTACGAGCTGACCACGCTGGGGGAAGGCCTCCGCGAAACCGTCTACGCGTTCGTGCAGTGGGCGACCGACCACAACGACGAGATCGGGGAATCCCGCCAGCGCTATGACGCCCGCTGACGCGGCTCCGTCCGTGTCGGTCACAGCCTGGGGCCTCGGCCCATTCCTGGACACCGCCCCCTTGGACTCTGCGATCCGATCTTCAAAAGATGACCACAAACAGGGGTAAACCCTACTGACCGACCGACCCGCGAGGCATGACGCCCGTCTACAGACAGGTACGGGTGAGCCAGTCGTCGGAATTGTACGTATCCCTGGCTGGATCCGGCACCGTGGCCGGCTGTTCCTCCACCAGTTGCTCCGGGCTAATGCGCTCCGGCAACTTACCGAACCGGGCACGCCGCACGGTATCGGCGGCATCCGAGAAGCCTGCCTTTTCAGGTGTCATTCCGTCCTCCTCAGTTGTGAGACGCCACGACTCCGCAGCCCAGGATCATGCTTGGACTGCGGGACATCGCCTCGGCCACGGGTGCCTTGAATCATCTTGTTGAGCCTGGCTCCGCATCGGGCAGCTTGGTGGGCTTCGCCTTCCTTGTCAGACGACTTGTGCCGCAGCGGAAGCTACACCGCCGATCAGAATCGGCCGGCGTCGAGGACGGCCCGGGCGAATGCGTCGGGCGCTTCCTGCGGCACGTTGTGGCCGATTCCCTTGAGCGTCCGGTGGTCATAGGGGCCAGTGAACTTGGCCCGGTATGCCGCGCCGTCGCCGGCCGGGGTGAAGGGGTCCAGCTCCCCGTCGAGAGTGATGGTGGGCACCGCGATGTCGGGCGCTGCCGCGAGGCGGGCCTCAATGCCGTCGTAGCGGGGGTCGCCCTGGGCCAGGCCCAGCCGCCAGCGGTAGTTGTGAATCACGATGGGGACGTAGTCCTCGTTGTTGAATGCCGCCGCCGTACGGTCGAAGGTGGCGTCGTCGAAGTTCCACGACGGGGAGACGTTGTGCCAGATGAGCTTCGCGAAATCGTGCCGGTACTTCTCAAAGCCCAGCGCGCCACGTTCGGTCGCGAAGTAGTACTGGTACCACCATGCCCGCTCGGCCGCGGGCGGCAGCGGCAGCTTGTTCTTCTCCCGGTTGGTGATCAGGTAGCCGGTCACGGAGACCAGAGCCCTGCACCGCTTCGGCCAGAGGGCGGCAATGATGTCGGCGGTCCGCGACCCCCAGTCGAACCCTCCGAACACGGCCTTCTTGATCCTCAGGGCGTCCATCAGGGCGATGATGTCGTAGGCGATCACCGACTGTTGCGCGTTGCGGAACGTGGTTGACGAGAGGAAGGTCGTGGTGCCGTGTCCGCGCAGGTAGGGAACGATGACTCGGTAGCCTTGGGCTGCCAGCAGAGGCGCGACGTCGACGTAGCTGTGGATGTCGTACGGCCACCCGTGCAGGAGGATGACGACTGGTCCGTCTGCCGGGCCGGCCTCGGCGTAGCCGACGGTGAGCTCGCCGGCCCTGACCTGCTTCAGCGCCGGGAAGGACCTGTCGCCCTTGTCCGGCGTCAGCGCTGTTGCCGCCTTTTCGGCGCCGGGCCCGGACGACGAAGACGCTGCTGCCGCGGGGCCACTCAGGCCAATCAGTGATGCCGCAGCTGTCCCCGCTGCGCCTGCGCCGATGACCTTGCCGAAGGTACGCCTGTCGATCATCTGGGAACCGTTCTTTCCATGTCGGCCGGCCGAGCGCTTCGCGCCCGACCGAGGTCTCTGACCAGCCATCGTGGTGCTCCGACGCCCTTGGGGCCTCAGTGACAGTCCGCAGTCGTCCTTCGGGTTTCCCGCACCCGCCCTTCGGCACCCGTCGCTTGAGGGTTCATCCGATCGCTCCACCCAATCCCCTGGACCCGGGCCGACCGGCCTCACGCAGTACCTTTGCTCCCATGAATGCCGACCGCGCTGAGCAGGAGGTGGAGGCGGTGTCGCGTCTCAGCGTGGTGATCGCCGACGATCATCCCGTGGTCCGTGCGGGGATGCGCGCGCTGTTGTCCAGGGACGAGTCCTTCGAGATCGTCGCCGAGAGCTCGACGGTCGCGGAGACCGTGCAGGCCGTGGCAGAAGAGCAACCGTCCGTGCTGGTACTGGACCTCACCATGGCGGGCCAATCCAGCCTGCCCTCGATCCCTGACCTGCTCGCGGCGTCACCCAGTACCCGCATTCTGATCCTCACGATGCAGGAGGATCCCGCTTTCGCCCGCGCGGCCCTGCGGATCGGAGCGGGCGGATACCTGCTCAAGGAGGCGGCAGCGGAGGAGCTGGTCGGCGCGGCTCGCCAGGTCGCGCGGGGAGCCATATACCTCCAACCTGCCATGGGCGCCCGACTGGCCATCGCGGACACCGGCGCTCACGGTGCGGAGGGGGATGACTCTCTGACAGCGCGCGAGCTTCAGGTACTCTCGCTGCTCGCCCTGGGCCACACCAACCAGGAGGTCGCGCGGCGTCTCTACGTTTCCGTTCGGACCGTGGAGACCCACCGCGCCAGGGTTCGGGACAAGCTCGGTATCGAGACGCGGGCGGAACTCATCGCCGCCGCTCGCGAGCGCGGACTGCTGAGATGAACAGCAGGCCACGGATCAAGGCCGGCCCGATCATGGAGGCCGCCGGTGCCACACTGCTCGTCATCGCCTTCGCGGTCGAGGTCCTCCAGCAGCAGCCTCGCTGGGTGATGCGCTTCTCCCTAGGCGCCGCCGTCGCCCTCGTCGTGGCAGCGGCACTGAGCAACGCCGTCCGGAGGGCATGGCTGGCAGCCCTGTGCGGGCTCGCACTCATACTCGCCGTGTCACAGCTGGTTCGCATGACCAAGGAGCCGCTTTTCAACGGCCTGAACATCGTCCCGCTGCTGCTGATCGGCTGCGCCGTCATGCTCGGCCGCAGTGCGGTGGCGCGCCGCCACAGTCTCGCGCGGGAGCGGGCTCAGGCCCGCAGTGACGGCGAAGAACGAGAACGTCGACGCTGGGCCCGTGAATTGCACGATGAGACCCTTCAAGAGCTTGCCGCTGTTCAGATGGTTCTGTCCGCCGCCGCAGGCACGGGCCAGTCCGCCGCCATGAACGAGGCCATCGACCAGGCACGGAACTTGATCGCGAACCAGATCACATCCTTGCGGCACCTGATCCTGGAAATGCGGCCGTTCGCCCTCGACCAGCTCGGACTTGCGCCCGCTCTTGAGACGCTGTGCCGACGCACCACGGAAACCTTCGGACTGAACGTCGAACTGCGCGTCGGCGCAAAGTGGCGCGGGCTTGAGGACGAACTGTCGCCGGAGGCCCAGGCCCACGTCTACCGCATCGTGCAGGAAGCGGTGAACAACGCGGTCAAGCACGCTCAGGCGAGCCGCCTTCTCGTGGAACTCGGCAGCGACGACCAGGCGATCAGCGTGGTGGTCAAGGACAACGGCCGCGGGATCGACCAGCAACCGTCAGCATCGGCCAACCGATCCACGCTCCGCACACTGGTCTCCACAGGTACCGGGCTGTCGGCCATGCGCGAGCGCGGCCACCTGCTGGACGGACACCTCAGCGTTGGTTCCACCCCAGGCGAGGGCACCTGCGTCACCCTGCTGATACCCCGCCGTGCCAAGCGACGTTCCAGGCAGTAGACATGCTCTGGAGTATCCCAACGGGGACGTGCCCCGTGGATCGAGCAGGGGATCTTCGATTTCAGTTCGTTCTCCGTGTTGGCGGGACCCGGAGACGCTACGGCCCCGAGCCTCCATCAGACCCGGAGCGCTTCAGGCTGCTACGAAACGTACGCAGTGACCGTTACGCCGTAAGCGTTATGCCGTGAAATTGCTTAATTCTTTTTACGCTTGCACCCTCGGGCCTTGACCCAAGGCCCCCCGGGGTCCGGGACCCATCCTTCGACACCCTGGAGGACGCCAAGGCGTGGCTTCGTCGGGCAGCCAGGGACGTGGAGCGGGGCGAGTTCGTAGACCCGCGCGATGGACCCATCACCCTGGCCGACTACATCGCGATGCACTGGGCGCCGGGCAGAGGCGGTGTTCCGAAGACCCAGGACAACCAGGAGCGGAGAGCGCGCCTTCACATCATTCCGCACCTGGGCCGACTCCCCCTCAGGAACATCACGGCAGCGGATCTGCGCGCGTACATAGCCAAGTTGGAGTCAACTATCTCCTCGGTCGACTATCAGCGTGGCATCCTGTCCGAGTTCTCCTCCATTCTGGAGGCGGCCGTCGATGACAAGCGGCTTGCCGGGAACCCCATGCATGCGAAGTCCGTGCGGTGGCCCAAGGCGCCACAGGAGCGACGCGACGCTTGGCCGTTGATGACGGCGATGCGAGTCCGCGACGTCATCAACCCGCGCAACCGGATAGCGGTCGTCCTCGGTCTGGGATGCGGACTTCGTCAGGGCGAGGTGTTCGGATTGAGCCCAGACGACGTCGACTACGCGAGAGGAGTGATTCACGTCCGCCGCCAAGTCCAGGCAATCAAGGGAAGGCTGTACTTCGCTCTGCCGAAGGGGAAGAAGACCCGTCTCGTCGACATGCCATCCTCGGTGGCCGCCGAGCTCAAGCGCCATGTCGAGGCGTTTCCGCCGGTGAAGGTAGAGTTGCCGTGGGGGAAGCCGGACGCGGAGGGGCAGCGGAAGAAGTTCGCTCTGCTCCTCACCACACGATTCGGCAACGCCATTGCGGTCAACACGTGGAACACCTACACCTGGAAACCCGCGTTGGCTAAGGCAGGCGTCATCCCGCCGCGCGCCGAGGGGGCGAAGGACTGGCAGTGGGAAGCGGCTCCGAAGGACGGCTTCCACATGCTGCGGCACACCTACGCCTCGATCATGCTGGAGGCGGGAGAGTCCGTAGTGACCGTGGCGCGGGCACTCCTCGTCGGCGATCACCCTCGGTTACTATGCTCACTTCATGCCGGAGGCCGGAAGCAAGGGGCGGACTGTCATTGACGGACTGCTGGGGAGGCAGGGAGATCCGCAGGTCAGTCCAAACTCCCCAGATTCTCCCCAGGGCTGATGTTGGGCAGGTCCCGATGTTTGACGCCGGTGAGGTCGACCGTGGATTACAAGGTCTATGAGGTAGGTGGCCTGAGAAGATGCTGAGGGAAGTCGCCGCAACCCGCTACATCGCACCCTTGCGGTCCGGCGGCTCCGTGCCCGGAATCGTCGAGGCCGATGACCTGGGCACGTACGTCGTCAAGTTCACCGGCTCCGCGCAGGGCAGGAAGGCGCTGGTCGCCGAGGTGATCGTGGGCGAGCTGGCGCGCGCCCTGGGGCTGCGGTTCCCCGAGCTGGTCCTCGTGGACTTCGATCCGGCGATCGCCGACAGCGAGCCCCACCAGGAGGTGCGGGAACTCCACGGCGCGAGCGCGGGACTCAACCTGGGCATGGACTACCTGCCGGGTGCCGCGGACTTCACCCCGGAGATCGCCCAGAACTTCCGCGTGGACCCGCTGGAGGCGGGCCGGATCGTCTGGCTGGACGCGTTGACCGTCAACGTCGACCGTACGGTCCACAGCTCCAACCTGATGGTCTGGCCGACCCTCGGGGTCGCACCCCCGCGGCTGTGGCTGATCGACCACGGCGCCGCGCTCGTCTTCCACCACCGCTGGGACGGCTCGGACCCCGAGAAGGCGTACGACTTCCGCCACCACGCGCTCGGTCACAGCGCGCCCGACGTGCGGGCCGCCGACGCGGAGCTGGCGCCCAAGGTCACACGGGAGCTGCTGCGGGGGATCGCCGCCGAGGTCCCCGACGCCTGGCTGTCCGACGAGGCGGGTTTCCGGACCCCGGACGACGTCCGCGAGGCGTACATCGACTATCTGCACGCGCGCGTGCGGGCCTCCGCCGCCTGGCTGCCCACCGACTTCCCCACCCGGGAGGAACGCGCCGCCGAGGAGGCCCAGCGGGCGGCGAGAACGGAACGAGGACGGCCGAACTGGCTCAAGCGGGTCCCCGACCTGCACGGCGAACCGGCCGCGGAACAGGATTGGTCGGTGCACCTGGGATGACAGCTCAGCCGGATGTCCAGCGGGTGGAGATCGAGTACTGCACGCAGTGCCGCTGGCTGCCGCGTGCCGCCTGGCTGGCCCAGGAACTCCTGACGACCTTCGAGACCGAGCTCACCGAGCTGTCCCTGAAGCCCGGCAAAGGCGGTGTCTTCGTCGTCCGGGTGAACGACGAGGTGGTGTGGGACCGCCGGGAGCAGGGTTTCCCGGAGCCGACCGCCGTGAAGCAGGCGGTACGCGACCGAGTGGCCCCGGGGAAGTCCCTGGGCCACTCGGACGGACCCGGGTGAGCGTCAGCCCCTGAGCTGCTCGTACGCCGGCAGGGTCAGGAAGTCCGCGTAGTCCTCGTCGAGGGAGACCTCCAGGAGCAGGTCGTGGGCCTGCTGCCAGTGACCGGCCGCGAACGCCTCCTCGCCGAGTTCCGCGCGGATGTTCCGCAGCTCCTCGGCGGCGACCTCGCGGGCCAGTTCCGGTGTGGCCTTCACCGTGTTCCCGGCGTGCTCGAACTCGACGCCCGCGTTGATCCACTGCCAGATCTGCGAGCGGGAGATCTCGGCGGTCGCCGCGTCCTCCATGAGGTTGAAGATGGCGACCGCGCCGAGCCCGCGCAGCCAGGCCTCGATGTAACGGATGCCGACCTGGACGGCGTTGACGAGACCGTTGTACGTCGGCCTGGCGTCCAGCGAGTCGACGGCGATCAGGTCGGCCGCCTCGACGTGGACGTCCTCGCGGAGGCGGTCCTTCTGGTGGGGCCGGTCGCCGAGGACCTTGTCGAAGGACTCCATGGCGATCGGGACCAGGTCGGGGTGGGCGACCCAGGAGCCGTCGAAGCCGTCGTTCGCCTCACGGTCCTTGTCGGCGCGGACCTTCTCGAAGGCGACCTTGTTGACCTCGGCGTCCCGGCGGGACGGGATGAACGCCGCCATGCCGCCGATCGCGTGCGCGCCGCGCTTGTGGCAGGTACGGACGAGGAGTTCGGTGTACGCCCGCATGAACGGGGCGGTCATCGTCACGGCGTTGCGGTCCGGGAGGACGAACTTGGCGCCGCCGTCACGGAAGTTCTTGACGATGGAGAACAGATAGTCCCAGCGGCCCGCGTTCAACCCGGAGGCGTGGTCGCGGAGTTCGTAGAGGATCTCCTCCATCTCGTACGCGGCGGTGATCGTCTCGATCAGGACGGTCGCGCGGACGGTGCCCTGCGGGACGCCCACATAGTCCTGCGCGAAGACGAACACGTCGTTCCACAGGCGGGCTTCGAGGTGCGACTCCGTCTTCGGGAGGTAGAAGTACGGGCCCTTGCCGAGGTCGAGCAGCCGCTGGGCGTTGTGGAAGAAGTAGAGCCCGAAGTCGACGAGGGCGCCCGGGACCTGGGTGCCGTCGGCGTCGACGAGGTGACGTTCGTTCAGATGCCAGCCGCGCGGACGCATGACGACGGTGGCGAGCTCGCTGTCGTCCTTCAGGGCGTACGACTTGCCCGACCCCGCATCGGTGAAGTCGATGTTCCGGGTGTACGCGTCGATCAGGTTGCGCTGGCCGAGGACGACGTTCTCCCAGGTCGGCGCCGAGGCGTCCTCGAAGTCCGCGAGCCAGATCCTGGCGCCCGAGTTGAGGGCGTTGATGGTCATCTTGCGGTCGGTGGGACCGGTGATCTCGACCCGCCGGTCCTCGAGGGCGGCCGGGGATGGGGCCACCTTCCAGGAGTCGTCCGCACGGATCGCGGCCGTCTGAGGGAGGAAGTCGAGCGTGGAGGTGCGGGCGATCTCGGCGCGGCGCTCGGCGCGGAGGGCGAGCAACTCGGCACGCCGGGGCGTGAACCGGCGGTGCAGTTCGGCCACGAAGGCGAGGGCCCCCTCGGTCAGGACCTCCTCCTGCCGGGGCAGGGGCTCGGCGTCGACGATGGCCAGCGGGGACGGCGCTGGTGCGGACATGAGCTGTCACTTCCTTCAGCGAGCTTGGCACCGGGTGCCGGGCGACCCGGGTGAGGCGGGAAGCACCCGGGAGGGGCCGGGCGCTTCTGAACAGTGGATACTAGTTTCCTCATCGTGGAACTTCAATGGTTTGTTGATATCGAGACTCTCCGCACCGAGGCAAGGTGGCGCTCGGTGTCATCACGTTCACTCAAGGTGTTTCAGATCCGCCACGGTGTCGATGTCGTACGGCCTCGCCACATCCCCGCACTCGACGAGCGTGATCGCCTCCTCACGCGCCTTCAGATAGGCGCGTGCCCCCCGGTCGCCGGTCGCAGTCGCGGTGACGCCCGCCCAGTGGGCGGCTCCGAGCAGGACGGGATGCCCGCGCACCCCCTCATAGGTGGCCGAGACCAGTGACGTCTCGTCCGACCCGGCGGCGATCACCCGGGCCATCGCCGCCGCCCCGATGCCTGGCTGGTCGACCAGCGAGACCAGCGCCGCCCGCGCTCCCGTCCCGGCGAGCGAGCCGAGCCCGGCCCGCAGCGACGAGCCCATGCCGTCGGCCCAGTCGGGGTTCTCCACGAGCACGCAGTCGCCGAGCTCCGCCCGTTCCCGTACGGCGTCGGCGGCGGCCCCGAGGACCACGTGGACGCGGGTGCAGCCGGCCGCGCGCAGCGCACCGACCGCGTGCTCGACCAGGGGTCGTCCCCGGTACGGCAGCAGGGCCTTGGGCCGTCCGCCGAGTCGCCGTCCGCCGCCGGCCGCGAGAAGCAGTCCGGCCGGCCGCTGTTCGTTCTCCGTCATGCGTCCTGCATACCTGACGCCCAGGCGGACACCCGGTTCCGCAGGGCTGAATTTCGGTCCTGACGGTGGCGCATCCGTCATCTGGTGGCGTTTACTGACCCGCGTCCCCCGGCGCCCGACCAGCGCCCATGGGTAGCGCTGGGTGGGACGGGAACGTGCGGGCGCACGACGGCGTGCGAGGGGGGGACGGCTGTGTTGCGGAGCTTGGGACAGAGACCGGAGACCGGCGGCGACGAGGACCTCAAAGTGGCGGAACTACGGGCCGCGGTGTCCCGGCTGCGCCGCGAACTCGCCGCGCATCCGGCCGAGTTCCCCGACCGCGCCATCGCGGAGGACGAACTCGCCACCCTGGCGGCGATGACCACCGACGGGACGCCCGAGATCCCGCGGCTGCGCCGGTCGTTGCTGCTGATCGCCGGGGCGATCGGATCCGTGAGCGCATTGACCCGGGGGCTGTCGGACGTGCGCAGCGCGGTGGACCTGTTCGGGGAACCACCGCGCCGCTGAACCGCCCTCCCGGGCCGGCTCAGATGTCGACGACCACTTCGTAGCCACCGCTCTGCATGTCCTCGCACAGGGCGGAGGCGGCGTTCAGGCGCTCTGTGAACTCAGGAGAGGCCTGCCAGGCGCGCATCGAGTCGAGGTCGTGCCAGGAAGCGAAGGACACGAAGGCGTTCGGGTCCCTGAGGTCCCGGACCAGACGGGCTCCGAGGAGCCCCTGGTGTTCCTTTCCGGTCCAGGTGAGGAACTCCCGCCAGCGGTCGATGAACTCGTCGGCGCTTCCCTCTTTGACCTGCCACTTCCCCGAGGACCAGTACTTGTTCTCCTGCAGCATGATGGACACCTCGCTCCACTGCCGGCCCCCTGCTTCCAGGCTAGGCCCAAGGTGTCCGCGTCGCTTGCGGCACCGGGCCCCGTAAGGGGCGCGGGGAACTGCGCGACCAGCCCCCACCGGCCCGCAGGGAACCGCGCGCCCCCACCGGCCCGCAGTTGTCGCCGTCCTCCAGCGGAGCTCACGGCCCCGAGCTCGCCAGTGCCTCCGACAGCTCCGACGCCACCTGCTGCAGCACAGGCACGATCTTGTCCGTCGCCGCGTCGGTGACCCGGCCCGCAGGGCCCGAGATCGAAATGGCGGCGGCGGTAGGGGAGTTGGGCACCGAGACCGCGAGGCAGCGGACGCCGATCTCCTGCTCGTTGTCGTCGACCGCGTAGCCGGCTCGGCGCACCTCCTCCAGAGCGGCCAGGAAGCACTCCGGCGTGGTGATCGTCTTCTCCGTGGCGGCGGGCATACCGGTGCGGGAGAGCAGGGCGCGCACCTCGCCGTCCGGGGTGTTGGCGAGCAGCGCCTTGCCGACGCCGGTCGAGTGCGGCAGCACCCGGCGGCCCACCTCGGTGAACATGCGCATCGAGTGCTTGGACGGCACCTGCGCCACGTAGACGATCTCGTCCCCGTCCAGCAGCGCCATGTTCGCCGTCTCACCGGTCTCCTCGACCAGGCGGGCGAGGTACGGGCGCGCCCAGGTGCCGAGCAGACGGGAGGCGGACTCGCCGAGCCGGATCAGGCGCGGGCCGAGCGCATAGCGGCGGTTGGTCTGCTGGCGGACGTATCCGCAGACCACGAGGGTGCGCATCAGCCGGTGGATGGTCGGCAGCGGCAGTCCGCTGCTCGCGGAGAGCTCGCTGAGTCCCACCTCGCCGCCCGCGTCCGCCATCCGCTCGAGCAGATCGAAGGCGCGCTCGAGGGACTGGACTCCGCCGCTGGCGGACTTGGCGGAGTCGGTGGTGCTGGCGCTGGACGTCGGCACGGCGCGTTCCTTTCGGCACAGGCGGGAAGAGCAGAAGCCTACCCGCCAGTCGGTTGACTCCCTGCTGGTACGTCAGTACGTTCTGCTTGCCGGAATTCTATTTCCACTTTGTGGAAACGTCCAGAGTGAGCGCCTCGTGGCCTTGTGGGGAAGTGTGCCCTTGACGGCTCGGAAGCGGGAGTGAAGACTCCTTCAACAGAAAGTTGAATTCCGTTACGTGGAAGTAAACGGCGGAGTGGAAGCGGAGTGAAAGAGGCCCCGGTGTCCGACGTAGAACTGGTGTTGCGCTCGACGCGGGTCATCACCCCGGAGGGGACGCGCGCCGCCTCGGTCGCGGTCACCGCCGGGACGATCACCGCCGTCCTGCCCTACGACGCTCCCGTACCCGAGAGCGCCCACCTGGAGGACGTCGGCGACGACGTCCTGCTGCCCGGCCTGGTCGACACCCACGTGCATGTCAACGACCCCGGCCGCACCGACTGGGAGGGCTTCTGGACCGCCACCCGCGCCGCGGCCGCCGGTGGCATCACCACCCTCGTCGACATGCCGCTCAACTCCCTCCCGCCCACGACCACCGTGGACCATCTCCGTACGAAGCGGGACGTGGCCGCCGACAAGGCGCACATCGACGTCGGCTTCTGGGGCGGAGCCCTGCCCGACAACGTCAAGGACCTGCGCCCGCTGCACGAGGCCGGTGTCTTCGGCTTCAAGGCGTTCCTGTCGCCGTCGGGCGTGGACGAGTTCCCGCACCTTGGCCGGCACCAACTCGCCCAGTCCCTCGCGGAGATCGCGTCCTTCGACGGCCTGCTGATCGTGCACGCCGAGGACCCGGGCCACCTGGACGCCGCCCCGCAGCACGGCGGCCCCCGGTACGCCGACTTCCTGGCCTCCCGCCCGCGCGACGCCGAGGACACCGCGATCGCTCAGCTCATCGCCCAGGCGAAGCGCCTCGACGCGCGCGTGCACGTCCTGCATCTGTCGTCGTCCGACGCGCTGCCGCTGATCGCCGCCGCCAAGGCCGAGGGTGTCCGCGTCACGGTCGAGACCTGCCCGCACTACCTCACCCTCACCGCCGAGGAAGTCCCGGACGGTGCCAGCGAGTTCAAGTGCTGCCCGCCGATTCGCGAGTCCGCGAACCAGGACCTGCTGTGGCAGGCGCTGGCGGACGGCACGATCGACTGCGTGGTCACGGACCACTCCCCGTCCACGGCCGACCTGAAGACCGACGACTTCGCCACCGCCTGGGGCGGCATCTCGGGCCTCCAGCTGAGCCTCGCCGCGGTGTGGACTCAGGCGCGCGGACGCGGGCACGGCCTGGAGGACGTGGTCCGCTGGATGTCCGCGCGGACGGCCGATCTGGTGGGCCTGCGGCAGAAGGGCGCCATCGAGGCCGGCCGCGACGCCGACTTCGCCGTCCTCGCACCCGACGCCACCTTCACCGTGGACCCGGCCGCCCTCCAGCACCGCAACCGTGTGACGGCGTACGCGGGGAAGACACTGCACGGCGTGGTGCGGTCCACCTGGCTGCGCGGCCAACGCGTCTTCGTGGACGGCGAGTTCACCGAGCCGAAGGGGCACATGCTCACGCGAACCCCCACCCCGACCTCAACCCCTTGAACCGATGGGCCGCCTGCCCAGCTGAGCCCCCCAGAAAGGCCTGATCACCGTGACGGCGATGGAGAGTTTCACCGGCGACGCGAACCCCTACGGAGGCGGTGACCCGTACGCGGACTACCGCACCGCCGCATTTCCCTTCACCCAGTACGCCAACCTCGCCGACCGACAGCTCGGTGCCTCAGTCATCGCCGCCAACGACGAGTTCTTCGCCCAGCGCGAGAACCTGCTGCTGCCCGGACCCGCCGAGTTCGACCCCGAACACTTCGGGCACAAGGGCAAGATCATGGACGGCTGGGAGACAAGGCGCCGCCGGGGCACATCCGCCGACCACCCGTGGCCGACGGCCGAGGACCACGACTGGGCGCTGGTCCGCCTCGGCGCGGCGGGCGTGATCCGCGGCATCGTCGTCGACACGGCCCACTTCCGCGGCAACTACCCCCAGGCGGTTTCGATCGAGGGCACGTCGGTGCCGGGGCACCCGTCCCCGGCGGAACTCCTCGGGGGCGACGTGAAGTGGACGACGCTCGTCCCGCGCACGCCGGTCGGCGGCCACGCGGCGAACGGTTTCGCCGTATCGGTCGAACAGCGCTTCACACACCTGCGCGTCAACCAGCATCCCGACGGCGGCATCGCGCGGCTCCGGGTGTACGGCGAGGTCGTACCCGACCCGAAGTGGCTGGAGGTCCTCGGCACCTTCGACGTGGTCGCCCTGGAGAACGGCGGCCGGGCCGAGGACGCCTCCAACCTCTTCTACTCACCGGCCTCCAACACCATCCAGCCGGGCCGCTCCCGCAAGATGGACGACGGCTGGGAGACACGCCGCCGCCGGGACCAGGGCAACGACTGGATCCGCTACCGGCTGGTGGCCCGGTCCCAGATCCGCGCGCTCGAGATCGACACCGCGTACCTGAAGGGCAACAGCGCGGGCTGGGCGTCCGTCTCGGTCCGGGACGGCGAGGAAGGCGAGTGGACGGAGATCCTCCCGCGCACCCGCCTCCAGCCGGACACCAACCACCGCTTCGTCCTCCCGGCCCCGGCCGTCAGCACGCACGCGCGCGTGGACATCTATCCCGACGGCGGCATCTCCCGACTGCGCCTGTTCGGCTCCCTGACGGAAGAGGGCACGTCGGCCCTGACGGCCCGCCATCAGGAGCTGGGCGGCTGAGCCAGACCTTTTTACGGCCCCGCCGCCCCTACCCGTCCCGACCCGGGGGCCAGCCCCCGGACCCCCGCTCCTCAAACGCCGGAGGGGCTGATTTCAGCTCAGCCAAATCCAGCCCGTCCGGCGTTTGAGGACGAGGCCCTTCGGGTCGAAGCGGGGTGCGGGGCGGAGCCCCGCGAAGGGGGCCCAGGGGGCGGCGCCCCCGGGTCGGGACGGGTAGGGGCGGCGGGGGCGAAAAAGCCCCACGCCCGTCACGCCGCATGACCCCCGTCCACGGAGAACTCGCCCCCCGTCACATACTCCGCCCCCGCCAGATACGCCACCGTCCCCGCCACTTCCGACGCCGTCCCGAACCGCCCCAACGCCGTCATCGCCGCCTGCGCCTGCGCATACGGCCCGTCCGCCGGATTCATGTCCGTGTCGATCGGCCCGGGATGCACGATGTTCGCCGTGATCCCCCGCGCCCCCAGCTCCCTGGCCAGCGCCTTCGTGAGCCCGATCAACGCCGACTTGCTCATCGCGTAGAGCGTCCCACCCGGCCCCGGAACCCGCTGTGACATACACGTACCGATGGTGATGATCCGGCCCCGCGCGCCCATCCGGGAGGCAGCCGCCTGGGACGCCAGAAAGACCCCGCGCACATTCACGGCCAGCACCCGGTCCACCTCACCGACCGACAGTCTCTCCAGGGGCCCCTGAAGCCCCACCCCCGCGTTGTTCACCAACACGTCCAGCCGGCCCCCGAGCGCCTCCGCCGCCCGCTCCACCGCTCCCGCCGCCTCGTCCGCGTCCGAGGAGTCCGCCCGCAGCGCCACCGCCTGCCGTCCCAGCGCCCGCACGGCCCGTACGACGTCCTCGGCCGCCTCCTTGCCGTTCACGTAGGTGACGGCCACATGCGCGCCCTCCTGGGCGAGCCGCAGGGCCGTCGCCGCGCCGATACCCCGGCTGCCGCCGGTCACCAGAGCCACCTTGCCGTTCAGAGATCCGTACGTCGTCGTCATGGGTCCATCTCAGCCGCCCCCGCCCCGGAAGACCGGCGGCGAACGGACATCGACGTCAGCTGTCCGGAGCAATCCGAGCGGGGCCCGACCGGCGGAGTGTTCTCCGATGAGTTGCGGGTGCCGATGGGGTCTGCCCTGATGACAACAGACCCCTACCGCAGAGAGAAGGCACCCCATGGGCAGGCTCGTCTCCACCATCTTCGTCACCCTCGACGGCGTCTACCAGGCCCCCGGCGGCCCCCAGGAGGACCCCAGCGGCGGCTTCGACCAGGGCGGCTGGAGCGTCCCGTACGGCGACGACGACTTCGGCCGGTTCGTCACCGAGGTCTTCGAGCGCGTCGGCGGCTTCCTCCTCGGCCGCCGTACGTACGAGATCTTCGCCTCCTACTGGCCGAAGATGACCGACCCGTCCGACCCCATCGCCTCGAAGCTGAACGCGCTGCCGAAGTACGTCGTCTCCGGCACCCTCGACGCGCCCGAGTGGTCCGGCACCACGGTGATCGACGGCGACCTCGCCAAGGAGGTGTCCGCCCTCAAGGAGCGCACCGACGGTGAGCTCCAACTGCACGGCAGCGGCGCCCTCGTCCGCTCCCTGCTGGCCCTCGACCTCGTCGACACCCTGCACCTGCTGAGCTTCCCGGTCGTGCTGGGCGCGGGCCGTCGCCTGTTCACCGAGGGCGCCGTACCGACCGCCTTCCGGCACACCGGCGGACGCGTCACGGCAGCGGGCGTCTCCATCCAGTCGTACGACCTGGCGGGCCGCCCGGAGTACGGGTCGTACTGAGCGCGGCCCGGCCGGATCCGGCGCTGTCGGGCCCGTCACCGGGGGTGGACGTGTTCTCGTACAGGATGCGCGATCTGCCGCAGCCCCCGGACGAGGTGTCGATCGAGTTCGGGTGACGGGGCGGAGAGTTGACCCGGGGCGAAGGTTAACTCCCGGAAAACTCATCCGGCGTCATGGAAAAATCTCTGGAGTTGTCATTGACATGTCACTGTCTACGCGCGTCATCATAAGGCCATGAGATTCCCCCCACGAATCACTCGCATCGGCGCGGCGGCCACGCTCCTGTCCGCCGTCCTCATCGGCGGCACCGTCTCCGCCACCTCGGCGAACGCCACCGCCACCGCGGTCGGCAGCATCTGTTACGGCGACCTGCCCTCACAGGCCTACGACACGCTCGAACTGATCGAGCAGGGCGGTCCCTACCCGTACTCGCAGGACGGGAGCGTCTTCCAGAACCGGGAAGGAGTCCTGCCCAGCCAGTCCAGCGGCTACTACCACGAGTACACGGTGAAGACACCTGGCTCGTCCACGCGCGGAGCCCGCCGCATCGTGACGGGCAACAAGACCCAGGAGGACTACTACACGGCGGACCACTACGTCACGTTCGACCTGGTCGACTACGGCTGCTGAGCCGGGTGGTCCCGGCCGGAGGACCGGCGCGGAATCAGTCGGACCTCCGGCTCTCGGCCACGGCGAACAGCGCGAACGCCAGCACGATCAGGGCGACGCTCGCGTAGATTTCGTAGCCGTCGAGAAAACCGATCCGCTGTACGAGACCGATGTGCCAGTCGGTGAACTCGTGCAGCAGGCCCATCGCACCCTGCACCAGGGCCAGGAATCCGAGTAGCTCCAGCAACTGCTTCATGGGTAAGACCCTCGCCCCGCGGACCCCCCACCCACATCGGCCGCGGGGCGAGGCACGTCCGACGTAAGCCTCTCTCCCACCGGGGCGGACGCGTCGAAAGTCTCCGCCGCCGCGACTTTGGTCGACCATCCCGTGCAGGGAGGGGTGCCCCGCCCCCGTACTGCGTAGATTTGTCGACCATGAGTGCTGACGAGAACGTGGCCGTGCCGCAGCCCCTCTCCGGGCCGCGATGGCTCCTGCCGTCGGCCCTGCTGGCGGAGTTCGACCCGGACACCGACCGACCCGGGCGGCGGCCCCGGCGCACCGGGCGGGACTGGATCGTCGACTTCTCCGCCTTCTTCCTCGCCGTGGGCGTCGGTCTGCTGGGCGCCGACGCGGTGAGCGACAATCCGAACGTCTCTCACGATTTCGCCGTCCTGGACCAGTGGATCGGCGCCCTGGCCTGCGCCGCGGTGTGGCTGCGCCGCCGCTGGCCGCTCGGACTGGCCGTGGCGACGATCCCCGCCGGGGCCTTCTCGGACACCGCGGGCGGCGCGTGCATGATCGCCCTGTTCACGCTCGCCGTGCACCGCCCCTTCCGGTACGTGGCCTGGGTGGGCGGCATCAGCATGGCGCTGGTCCCGATCTACTACCGGTTGCGCCCCGACCCCGACCTGCCGTATGTCGTCGCGGTCGCCATCTTCGTGCTGCTGACCGCCGCGCTGGTCGGCTGGGGCCTGCTGGTACGCGCCAAGCGGCACCTGATGCTGAGCCTGCGCGATCGCGCCCGGCGGGCCGAGACGGAGGCGCGGCTGCGCGCGGAGCAGGCGCAGCGGCTCGCCCGCGAGGCCATCGCCCGGGAGATGCACGACGTGCTCGCGCACCGGCTGACGCTGCTGAGCGTGCACGCGGGCGCCCTGGAGTTCCGGCCGGACGCGCCCCGCGAGGAGGTCGCCAGGGCGGCCGGGGTCATCCGGGAGAGCGCGCACGAGGCCCTGCAGGACCTGCGGGAGATCATCGGCGTGCTGCGGACGGGCGACTCCGACGACGCCGGTCGCCCGCAGCCGACGCTGGCCGCGCTGGACGTGCTGGTCGCCGAGTCCCGCGAGGCCGGCATGAAGGTCACCCTCGACAGCCGCGTCACCGACCCTGGCGCGGTCCCCGCCTCGGTCGGCCGCACCGCCTACCGCATCGCCCAGGAGGGCCTGACCAACGCCCGCAAGCACGCCCCCGGCGCCGAGGTCTCGGTGTCCGTCACCGGCGCCCCGGGAGAGGGCCTCACCCTGTCGGTGCGCAACCCGCCTCCCGAGGGCGAGATCCCGCACGTCCCCGGCTCCGGCCAGGGACTGATCGGCCTGACCGAACGCGCGACCCTGACCGGCGGCCGGCTGGAGCACGGAGTGGAGGGAGAAGGGGGGTTCGGGCTGCGGGCGTGGTTGCCGTGGGCCTGAGCGCCGGCACACGTCAACTTCCGCGGCACCACCGCGACTCCGCATCGCGCAACGCCTCGCGCAACCCTGATCCCGCAAGCCCAAAACCGTGATCCCACACGACACAACCGTGGTTACGTAGGCCTCATGACTGCGATCAGACTGCTCCTCGTCGACGACGACCCGCTGGTCAGAGCCGGCCTGTCCCTGATGTTGGGCGGTGCCGACGACATCGAGATCGTCGGCGAGGCGGCCGACGGCGACGAGGTCGAGGCGCTCGTCGACCGCACCCGCCCGGACGTCGTCCTGATGGACATCCGGATGCCCTTGGTGGACGGCCTGACCGCCACGGAGCTGCTGCGCGGCCGGGCCGAGGCCCCGCAGGTCGTGGTCCTGACCACCTTCCACGCCGACGAGCAGGTGCTGCGGGCCCTGCGCGCGGGTGCCGCCGGCTTCGTCCTCAAGGACACCCCGCCGGCCGAGATCCTCGACGCCGTACGCCGGGTCGCGGCCGGCGACCCCGTGCTGTCGCCCACCGTGACCCGCCGGTTGATGGACCACGCGGCCGGCACCACCGCCGACACGCGCCGCACGCGCGCGCGGGAGCGCGTCGCGGCCCTCAACGACCGAGAGCGCGAGGTCGCCGTCGCGGTCGGCCGGGGCATGGCCAACGCCGAGATCGCCACCGCGCTCTTCATGAGCGTCGCCACGGTCAAGACCCATGTCTCCCGCATCCTGGCCAAGCTCGACCTCAACAACCGTGTGCAGATCGCCCTGTTGGCGTACGACGCGGGGCTTCTTGAGGAACCGGAGGGAAACGGGCACTAACCGCGAAGGCCGGGCGTTGTGAAAGTGGCAGAAGGGGGAGTGCCATGACAGAGGTGATCGACCTGGGGGAGTACGGGGACGCGTTCCGCATCGACCCGCATCCCGTGTACGCACGACTGCGCGCCCGCGGCCCGGTCCACCGGGTGCGACCGCCCGGATCCCGTGCCGACTACTGGACCTGGCTCGTCGTCGGGCACGAGGAGGCGCGCGCGTCGCTCGCCGACTCCCGGCTGTCCAAGGACAGCCGAAGGCTGGGGGTGACGTTCCCCGACGAGGAGTTGATCGGCAGGCATCTGCTGGGTGCCGACCCGCCCGAGCACACCCGGCTGCGCGGGCTCGTCTCGCGTGCCTTCACCATGCGCCGGGTCGAGGAACTGCGGCCGAGGATCCAGCAGATCACCGACGACCTGCTCGACGCGATGCTGCCGCAGGGCCGTGCCGACCTCGTGGAGGCGCTCTCCTATCCGCTGCCGATCACCGTGATATGCGAGCTCCTCGGAGTGCCCGAGATGGACCGGACGGAGTTCCGGAAGATGTCGACCGAAGTGGTCGCACCCACCAACGGCGACACCGAGTACGAGTCCGTGACGCGGCTCGCCGAGTACCTCACCGACCTGATCGAGGACAAGCGACGGGCCGGACCGAGCGGCGACCTCCTCGGCGACCTGATCCGCACCACCGCCGAGGACGGCGACCGGCTCTCCCCGCAGGAACTGCGGGGCATGGCCTTCATCCTGCTGATCGCCGGCCACGAGACGACGGTCAACCTCATCACCAGCGGAGTCCACGCGCTGCTCACCCACCCGGACCAACTCGCCGCCCTGCGCGCCGACATGAGCCTGATGGGCAGCGCCGTCGAGGAGATGCTGCGCTACGAGGGCCCGGTGGAGAACGCCACGTTCCGCTACGCCGCCGAACCCCTGGACATCGCCGGCACCCCCGTGGAGCGGGGCGACACCGTGATGATCGGCCTCACCTCGGCCGACCGGGACGCCGCCCGCTACCCGGCCCCGGACCGCTTCGACATCCGCCGGGACACCCGCGGCCACGTGGCCTTCGGCCACGGCATCCACTACTGCCTCGGCGCCCCGCTGGCCCGCCTGGAAGCCCGCACGGCGATCCGCTCCCTCCTGGACCGCGCCCCCGCCCTCGCCCTCGACGGCCGCCCCGGCGACTGGCTTCCCGGCATGCTGATCCGCGGGCTGCGCAGCCTGCCGGTGCGCTGGTAGCGCCCCGATGAGCGGCTATTCGCCAGGCGTTCGCTCAGCCCGCCATCGGCCACGCCCCGCCCACCATCTCCGTCAGCCCCACGGCCCGTCGCTCCCGCCGCGACACCTCACAGGCCTCGGCGATCCGCAACGCCTGCAAGGCCTCCCGGCCGTCGCACGGATTGGGCCGCCCGCCTCGCACCACATCGACGAACGCGCACAGCTCGGCCTCGTAGGCGGGCCCGAACCGCTCCAGGAACCCGGTCCACGGCTTGTCCGCGGCCGGCGGCCCGGTCGGCTCGGTGGACGCGATCGGCGTACGGTCGTCCAGGCCCACCACGATCTGGTCCAGCTCCCCGGCGAGCTCCATCCGCACGTCGTATCCGGCCCCGTTCAACCGGGTCGCGGTGGCCGTCGCGAGTGTGCCGTCGTCCAAGGTGAGCAGCACCGCCCCGGTGTCGACGTCGCCCGCCTCACGGAACATCGCGGGACCGGCGTCGGAACCGGCCGCGTACACGTCGACGACCTCGCGCCCCGTCACCCAGCGCAGGATGTCGAAGTCGTGGATCAGGGCGTCCCGGTACAGCCCGCCGGACACCGGCAGATACGCGGCCGACGGCGGCGCCTGGTCGGACGTCAGCGCCCGCACGGTGTGCAGCCGCCCGAGCCGCCCCGAACGCACCGCCTCGCGCGCGCCCGAGTAGCCCGCGTCGAAGCGGCGCTGGAACCCCATCTGCAGGACCGTGCCCGCCGTCTCGACCTCACGGATCGCCTCTAAGGTGCCGGCGAGGTCGAGGGCGATCGGCTTCTCGCAGAACACGGGAAGCTTCGCGCGTGCTGCCCGACCGATCAGTTCGGCGTGTGCCGACGTCGTCGTCGTGATCACCACGGCGTCCACGCCCCACCGGAAGATCTCGTCCACCCCCGGCGCCGCCGTCTCACCCAGCCGGTACGCCAGGTCCTGGGCCCGTGCCGGGTCCGCGTCCGTGAGGATCAGGGAGCCGACCTCCCGGTTCTTGCTGAGGGTGTTCGCATGAATGGTGCCGATGCGACCCGTACCGATGACTCCGATGCGCATGTGAACAAAGTGCGTGCGGACCCGCCGCGCTGTCAATGCGCATGTCCGGACAATCGAACTACACAACTTCCCGTCATCAGCGCACGGAGCTACGCTCGGCCCGTGCCGAAACCAGGAGTGGACCCGACCGTGACGCTCGATCTCCGCGTGGACCGCAGCAGCCCCGTGCCGTTGTACTTCCAGCTGTCCCAGCAGCTGGAGGCCGCGATCGAACACGGAGCGCTCACCCCCGGCAGCCTGCTGGGCAACGAGATCGAGCTCGCGGCCCGGCTCGGCCTGTCACGCCCCACCGTGCGCCAGGCCATCCAGTCGCTCGTCGACAAGGGCCTGCTGGTGCGCCGCCGCGGCGTCGGCACCCAGGTCGTGCACAGCCAGGTCAAGCGCCCGCTGGAGCTCAGCAGCCTCTTCGACGACCTGGAGGCGGCCGGCCAGCGCCCCGCGACGAAGGTCCTCGTCAACACGGTCGTCCCGGCGCCCGCGGAGATCGCGGCCGCCCTCGGTGTGGCCGAGGGCAGCGACGTACACCGGGTGGAACGGCTGCGTCTCGCGCACGGCGAGCCGATGGCGTACCTGTGCAACTACCTGCCGCCCGGTCTGATGGACCTGGACACCGCGCAGCTGGAGAGCACCGGCCTCTACCGGATGATGCGCTCCGTGGGGATCACCCTGCACAGCGCCCGCCAGTCCATCGGCGCCCGCGCGGCGACCGCCGTCGAGGCCGAGCGGCTCGCCGAGGAGGCGGGTGCCCCCCTGCTCACCATGCAGCGCACGACCTTCGACGACACCGGCCGCGCGGTCGAGTTCGGCACCCACACGTACCGGCCGACGCGCTACTCGTTCGAGTTCCAGCTGCTCGTCCGGTCATGATCCCCACCCTCGGACGGTCCCGGCCGGGCGCGAACCGTCCCTTGACTTCGTCGCAATGTCAGGACAAATCGACCGACGGGTCACGGCAACAGGCCCTCGCGTAGGTCAGAAGCTCGATGATGTGAGATGCGAGCCGCGCACGTCCTCCAGGAGCGCAGAACGTCAGGAGCGCGGGAAAAACGCGCGACCAGCCACAAAGCGCCCGCCCCCGGTACGGATAACGCTCCCCTTCGCTCCCCCGTACGGCACCCACCCCGACGGTGAGGCAGAATCGGGCGCGATGAGCACCTACGGCAACTTCAGCGCCCCCATCGGCTCCCGCCGCGCGCCAGTGCTGCGCACGGTCGGCACGAGGGAGCGCCGCTCGCACCTCACCGCCCCCCGCGTGCCCACGGTCGGTATCGACATCGGCGGCACGAAGGTGATGGCGGGCGTCGTCGACGCCGACGGCAACATCCTGGAGGTGCTCCGCACGGAGACCCCGGACAAGTCCAAGAGCCCCAAGGTGGTCGAGGACACCATCTGCGAGCTGGTCCTGGACCTGTCCGACCGGCACGACGTGCACGCGGTCGGCATCGGCGCGGCCGGCTGGGTCGACGCCGACCGCAACCGTGTGCTCTTCGCACCCCACCTGTCCTGGCGCAACGAGCCCCTGCGCGACCGCATCGCCGGCCGTCTCGCGGTCCCCGTCCTCGTCGACAACGACGCCAACACCGCCGCCTGGGCCGAGTGGCGCTTCGGCGCCGGCCGCGGCGAGGACCACCTCGTCATGATCACGCTCGGCACCGGCATCGGCGGCGCGATCCTGGAGGACGGCCAGGTCAAGCGCGGCAAGTACGGCGTCGCGGGGGAGTTCGGCCATATGCAGGTCGTCCCCGGCGGCCACCGCTGCCCGTGCGGCAACCGCGGCTGCTGGGAGCAGTACAGCTCCGGCAACGCGCTGGTCAGGGAGGCCCGCGAACTGGCCGCGGCCGACTCCCCGGTGGCGTACGGGATCATCGAGCACGTCAAGGGCAACATCGCGGACATCACCGGGCCGATGATCACCGAGCTGGCCCGCGACGGCGACGCCATGTGCATCGAACTGCTCCAGGACATCGGACAGTGGCTCGGCGTCGGCATCGCCAACCTGGCCGCCGCCCTCGACCCGTCCTGCTTCGTGATCGGCGGCGGCGTCTCGGCCGCCGACGACCTGCTGATCGGCCCCGCGCGGGACGCCTTCAAGCGGCAGCTCACCGGGCGCGGCTACCGCCCCGAGGCCCGCATCGCCCGCGCACAGCTCGGCCCCGAGGCCGGCATGGTCGGTGCCGCCGACCTCGCCCGCCTCGTCGCCCGCCGCTTCCGGCGCGCCAACCGCCGCCGGGTGGAGCGCCACGAGCGCTACGAGCGGTACGTGGAGGCTCGCCGCCCGTCGCAGGGGTCCGCGTGACCCCTGCGCTCCCACATCAGGCCTCGTCGTCCCAGGACGAGGCGGGCGGGCCGGCCGAGGACCGCCGGCACATGATCCGCCGCAGGGCGCTGACGCTGAGCATCATCGTGCTCCTCATCGGCGTCCCGGCCGGCTATCTGGTGATCTCCGCCAACCAGAGCCGCGACAGCGGCAAGGACAAGGAGGCGAAGTACTCGGCGACCGGCCTCACCGAAGGCTGGCCCTCCAAGGTCCAGCGCCGGCTGTACCAGGTGCCGATCCCGCACCCGGCGGACCAGGTCGCGTACTACGAGACCAACAACTGGAAGACCAGCCGTCTGTACGCCCAGTTCCGCACCTCGAGCGCGGGCCTGGACGCCTTCCTCACCGGCCTGGGCGTGAACCGGGGCGACCTCAAGCAGGGCAAGGTCACCGTCAGCGCCCGGGACCAGCACATCACCGGCTGGTCCTTCAAGACCCCCGGCCCCTGGTCGGGCTTCCACCACGCGCAGAAGAACCCGGCCCCCACCCAGGACATAGTCGTCAACCTGTCCAACCCGGTGTCCCCCATGGTGTACGTCGTCTCGCGCACGGTTCCGTGACAAGGGGGCTGCGGCCGGACACCGGAGCCGATTGTCAGACCCCGCCCGTAGAGTCGAAGACGACTGATCCGACAGGGCGGGAGGTGGCAGGACGTATGAGCGACACGGCTTCGATGGTCGGGCGGGCGCCGGACACCGTCCCCTTCCGGCTCGCCGCCGTCTTCCTGCCCGCGCCTCTGCCCCGCGACGGCCGCGTCGCGTTCTGGGACCCCGAGGACGGCGAACTGCCCGTCGCCCAGACCGAGATCACCGTCGTACGACGGCATGGTGCCGGAGTGCGCCGCAGGACCGCCCCCGCACTGTCGCTGCCCCTCGGCGAGGCCCTGCCCCTCCTCGTGCGCGCCCGCGGGGACCGAGCAGCCCATCCCGCCACCGCCTGCTGGGGCGCGGCCGCGCTGCACGCGCTGCGGCTCACCGCCCGCGGCCGCCTGCTCCCGGGCCTGACGGCCACCGGCCACGACGCCTGGCGGGCCGGCCCCCTCGACCCGGACGACATCGCCCACCTGCGCGCGGTCGCCGCCGCCCTGCCGTACGAGGGCCACGCGGTCCCGCTGTCCGGCCCGGGCGCGATCCGGCTGCCCGAACCGGAAGCGCTGATGCGCTCCTTCCTGGACGCGGTGGCGGACACCCTGCCCCGCACCCCGGCCGCGCCGTACGCCTCCGGCAGGCCCTTCGCGGCGCGCGAGCCCCAGCGCCTGCCCGACGCGCGGGACTGGGCCGCGGAGGTCGCCGCCGGTATGGACGCCGGCGTGCGGATCTCGCTCCGCCTGGACCTGTCGGCGTACGACCTGTTCGACGACTCGGGCGACGGTGTACGCAGCGCGGGCGCCGCGATCGTCCAGGTGCACAGCCTCGCCGACCCCACCCTCATGACGGACGCGGCGGCTCTGTGGGCGGGCCGGGCGGACGCGGCCTTCGGCCCCCGCGCGCGCGTGGACGCCGCCCTCGCCGTGCGGCGCGCGGCCCGCGTCTGGCCGCCGCTCGACCGGCTCGCCGAACAGGACGTACCAGGCGTACTCGCCCTGTCCGACGAGGAGTTGGGTGATCTGCTGGGCGTGGCCGCGACCCGGCTCGCGGCGGCCGGGGTCGCCGTGCACTGGCCCCGGGACCTCGCGCAGGACCTCAGCGCGACCGCGGTGGTCCGACCCGCGCCGGGCTCGGCGACCGACGGGACCGGCTTCTTCGAGAGCGAGGAACTGCTGCGGTTCCGTTGGCAGTTGGCGCTCGGCGGCGACCCGCTCGACGAGGCCGAGATGGACGCGCTCGCCGAGGCCCACCGCCCGGTGGTCCGCCTCCGGGACCAGTGGGTACTGGTCGACCCGGCACTCGTCCGCAAGGCCCGCAAGCGCGAACTGGGCCTGCTCGACCCGGTCGACGCGCTCTCCGTCGCCCTCACGGGCAGCGCGGAGGTCGACGGCGAGACGGTGGAGGCGGTACCAGTCGGCGCCCTGGCCACCCTGCGCGACCGCCTCACGGCCGGACTGCGTCCCGCCGAACCGCCCGCCGGCCTGCGAGCCACCCTCCGGGACTACCAACTCCGCGGACTGGCCTGGCTCGACCTCATGACCTCCCTGGGCCTGGGCGGTTGCCTGGCCGACGACATGGGACTGGGCAAGACGATCACCGTCATCGCCCTGCATCTGCGCCGGGCCCGGCAGGAGCCCACTCTCGTGGTCTGCCCGGCCTCCCTGCTCGGCAACTGGCAGCGGGAGATCAACCGGTTCGCGCCGGGCGTCCCGGTCCGCCGCTTCCACGGCCCGGACCGCAGCCTGGACGACCTCGCCGGCGGCGGCTTCGTCCTCACGACATACGGCACGATGAGGTCCGCGGCGCCACAACTGGTCGAGCAGCGCTGGGGCATGGTCGTCGCCGACGAGGCACAACACGTCAAGAACCCGTACTCGGCCACGGCGAAGGCCCTGCGCACGATCCCGACCCCCGCGCGCGTGGCCCTGACCGGCACCCCGGTCGAGAACAACCTCTCCGAACTGTGGGCGCTGCTCGACTGGACGACACCCGGGCTTCTCGGCCCCCTGAAGTCCTTCCGCGCCCGGCACGCCCGCGCGGTGGAGAACGGCGAGGACGAGGAGGCGGTGGCCCGGCTGGCCCGTCTGGTGCGCCCCTTCCTCCTGCGCCGCAAGAAGTCCGACCCCGGCATCGTCCCCGAGCTGCCCCCCAAGACCGAGACGGACCACCCCGTCCCGCTCACCCGCGAACAGGCCGCGCTGTACGAGGCGGTTGTCCGCGAGTCCCTGCTGGCCATCGAGACGGCGCAGGGCATCGCCCGCCGGGGCATGGTGCTGAAACTGCTGGGCGCGCTGAAGCAGATCTGCGACCACCCCGCGCTGTACCTGAAGGAGGACGTACCGCCGACGGCCGGTGACCGACTCGCCGCCCGCTCCGGCAAGCTGGCCCTGCTGGACGAACTGCTGGACACCTTGCTGGCCGAGGACGGCTCGGCGCTCGTCTTCACGCAGTACGTGGGGATGGCCCGGCTGATCAGCTCCCACCTGGCCGCCCGCGCGGTCCCACTCGACCTCCTGTACGGCGGCACACCGGTGCTGGAGCGCGAACGCATGGTGGACCGCTTCCAGAGCGGGGCGACCCCCGTCCTGGTGCTGTCGCTGAAGGCGGCCGGCACGGGACTGAACCTCACCCGCGCCGGGCATGTCATCCACTTCGACCGCTGGTGGAACCCCGCCGTCGAGGAACAGGCCACCGACCGCGCCTACCGCATCGGCCAGACCCAGCCGGTCCAGGTCCACCGTCTCATCACCGAGGGCACGGTCGAGGACCGCATCGCGGAGATGCTGGAGGCCAAGCGGGCCCTCGCCGACGCGATCCTCGGCTCCGGCGAGTCGGCCCTGACGGAACTGACGGACCGCGAGCTCACCGACCTGGTCTCGCTCCGGAGGACGTCATGACGGCCGGCCCCGCCGACGAGGTACGCCGGGCCCTGCGGGAGGCGCGGGCAAACGCCGCCCAGGAGACGACGACGCCCACCGACGGGCCGACGACGCCGTCCGGACGGGACGAGGAATGGGCGGCGCCCGAGGGGGCGACGGGGGTGCCCGGGCCGTCCGAGCGGCCCACGGCGCAGGGGGAGCCGTCGGCACCCGGGGGCGCGGAGCCGTCCGACGGGGCCGGGGTGACGGAGGCGACGGGGGTAACCGGGCCGTCCGAGCGGCCCACGGCGTCAGGGGAGCCGTCGGCACCCGGGGCCGCGGAGCCGTCCGACGCGGCCGAGGTGCCGGAGGCGGCTGAGGCGGCCGAGGCGGCGACTGCGGCTGAGGCGGCGGCTGAGGCGGCCGAGGTGGCGACTGTGGCCGAGGCAGCGACGACGGCCGACGAAGCCGGTGCGGGCAACGACAGCACGGCATCCGAGAGGCCTGCCGAAGCCGCGAAGCCCGAGGAACCTGCCGGGTCGGTGGGGCCTGGTGGATCCGTCGGACCGGGTGGGCCTGCTGGATCCGCCGGACCGGTCGGAGCTGGCGGACCTGCCGAACCGGTGGGGCCTGGTGGATCTGCCGGACTCGCCGGATCTGCCGAGCGGGTCCGACCTGCCGGGCCGGGTAGGCCTGCCGGATTCGCGGGGCCGGTTGGATCTGCCGGGCCTGTCGGACCTGGCGGACCTGTGGGTCCTGGTGGATCTGCCGGGTCTGCCGCGTCTGCCGGAGCGGTCGGATCTGCCGGATCTGGCGGGCCCGCCGCGCCCGCGAAGCCCGCATCGTCCCAGCCCCGCCCCGGTGACGCCGCGCGCGCGGCTCTCCGGCAGGCCGTTTCCGCTCGACGCGGTGCGGCGTCGGCCGCCGAGGAGCGTCCCGGGGGAAATGACGCCGCCGGCGGGGCGACAGACGTCACCGGGGGTCCGGCGAAGCCCCGCGCCGAGGCACCGGAGACACCCGAGGCACCCGATGTGGAGGCCGAGGCCGAAGCGTCCTGGCGACGGGACGCGCGCCCCGCGGATGTCGTGCGCGAGGCATTGCGTGCGGCGCGCAGTGAGGCCCGGCAGGCTCGTGGCGCCGCCATGCCCTCCGACGGGAATGCCGCACGCCTCAAGGGCGAAACCGCGCGCCGACCGGGGCGAACCCCGGCCACGGGCCGGGCTCGCACAGACACGGCCGAACAGACCGCCGAGCGGCGAGCGCGGGACGTACGGGCCATGCTGGCCGACGCCTTCCGGATGCCCGACACCGCGACCTCGCCGGAGGCGGACTCCGGTGACGGCTCCGGTTCGGGGTCGGGGAGTTCGCGTGCGGGGTCGCAGGCGCCGGGTGCTTTTCGGGTGTCCGACACGGTGGCCTCGCCGGAAGTGGAAACCGACGGCGACCCCAATGCGCGCCAGGCGAGTCCGCCCGCCGGAACGTCGGTGTCTGACCCGGCGCCCGGGGACACCGACGCTGCCCTCACGTGGCCGGCCTCAGCCTCGCCGCAGTCGTCCACAGGCGCGGCTTCCTCGCCCCCGCCCGCCCCGCCCCGCCATCCCCGCTCCATGGCCGCTCCCGCCCGTGACAGCGAGCTGCGTCGTACGTTCCCCGCGTTCCCGCCCAGGGCCTCGGACGATGCCGGGTTCGCCGAGACATGGTGGGGCAATGCCTGGGTCGCCGCGCTGGAGGAGGGCGCGCTGGACGCCAAGCGGCTGGCGCGGGGCCGTGCGTACGCCGAGCAGGGGCACGTGGACGCCATCACGGTGACACCGGGGCTCGTGCTCGCGTACGTGCAGGGGAGCCGTCCCAGGCCGTACCGCGTCCAGGTACGGCTGCGCACGCTCGACGACGCCGACTGGGACGGTTTCCTGGACCGCGCCGCCGAACGCCCCGGGGACATCGCCGCGCTGCTCGACAAGGAGATGCCCCACACCCTGGCCGACTCCGGTGTGCCGCTGCTCCCGGGCCCGGGCGACCTGGACCCCCGTTGCAGCTGCCCCGACTCCGGTCACCCCTGCAAACACGCCGCCGCCCTCTGCTATCAGACCGCCCGCCTGCTGGACGCCGACCCCTTCGTCCTGCTTCTCCTGCGCGGCCGCGGCGAACGCGAACTGCTCGACGCCCTGTCCCGCCTCAGTGCCGCCCGCGCGGCCCGCGCCGCCCAGGAACAGGGACCGGCACCCGTACCCGGCGTACGGGCCACGGACGCCCTCACCCCCCGTCGCCTCCCGCCGCTTCCGACGCCGTTGCCGGTGCCCCCGCACCCGGGCCAGCCGCCGGTGTACCCCGCGACCTCGGGCGGCCCGGACCCCTTCGCCCTGGACCAACTGGCGACCGACGCGGCGGCCCGGGCCCACGCGCTGCTCGCCACCGGCCGCGACCCGGTCGGCGAACTGACCCTGTGGCAGGACGCGGTACGACTCGCCGCGGCCCGCCCCGGTTCCGGACTCACCGCGGGCACCCGCACCCTCTACTCCTCGCTGGCCACCGCCGCCGGCCGCACCCCCGCCGACCTGGCGCGCGCGGTCGCCGCGTGGCGGCAGGGCGGCCTGGAGGGCCTCAGCGTCCTCGAAGAGACCTGGGATCCGCCGGCCGGCCGCTTCGACCGTGCCCGCCCGCTCCTCCTCGCCGCCGATCTCCCGGCCTTCCGACCCTGGCACAACCACCTCACCCACCCCCGCGGCCACGTCCAGCTCCGCCTCGGCCGCGACGGACTCTGGTACGCCTACGAATCGGAACCGGGCCACGACGACTGGTGGCCCCGCGGCACCCCCGACCTGGACCCGGTCGGCGCCCTGACGGGCCTGGGGGCACCGGGCGGACTCTGAGCCCCGATGCCGCCGGTCGTTTCGACGCCGTCGTCCGGCATCCGGTGAAGGCGGTGTGGGATTTTCCCGGCGATGTTCGGGAGGCAGGTGCTCCGACGCCGGCCAGGCCCGTGACCCCAACCGCCGTGCGAGCTGCGGCGGCGTCACCCCTTGCGTGAATAACTCGGCAGCCTCGAACCGCACTTGCTCCCGTCGGGCCCGCTGGTCCGCGGTCAGGCCACCCCCATCGGGATACCGCATGACACCGGGATACACCTATCAGCGAGATCACCGTCACCCTGGGCCGAAAACCTCAGTAGTCGAAGTCGTAGTCGATGAAGGCGAGGCAGACAACGGTTCCGTCCGGCTCCACTGCTGAGTAGCCGTCCCTCTCCTCCCCTTCGACAGGAAAGAACAGGGCGTTGCCTCCGCGATCCGGATCGGTGATGATCTCGGCATAGTTGGCTTGGCGACCCTCAGCGTCTCCGGCCGCGATGATGCGCTTGGCATTGCGGAGATGGGCCTCGGCGCCTTCCACTCCGGCCCGCTTCGGGTCGAACGGGGAGCTGCACAAGACGGCGTATCCGTCCAGCGGGGCCGGTTCGTAGCCGTTATATCCGGCGCCCCAGTCGGCCGCCGCGATACGGGCGGCGTCCGCCAGCGGCACGACGACGATGTTGGCCCGGGCAACCGGAGGCTTGTCGTCCTCCCGGCACCAGTAGAAGCCCGCATATACCGGAGCCTTGCTCAGTCCTGTGGGCAGCCCATCGTGACACCAGCCGCCGCGACCCATCCCGAACCAGGTAACCTCCCCCGCTAGCGTCAACTCCCCTATGTAGGAGAACCATTCTGCTTTGATCGTGCATATTTCGCGATTGCGGTTGATGTGATCCACGCATTGCCGTAACAAGGCGTCAATGGTGTCCGTGACGCCCACGAAATCTTCTGGATCCTTGACTGAGGTCATGACACGAACAATGGCACAGGGGTCTGACAGCCCCGCCTCCCCACCGCGACGCACCGAGGCCCTCACCGCAGCCTCGCGGACCCGGTCGGGCAGCCGGTCGTGGAACTCGGGCGGTCGGCCCCTCCCGAACCGGCGAGCGAGGCAATCACACGTGAGGGAAGCCGAGTTGGACGCCAACAATGCCGCCGCGGAAGACCGCAGCACCAGGGGCCTCCTGCTGCTCGGTTGCGCATCAGCCCTGCCCCTCGACCGCTGCCCTGAGGGCCGTCCATAGGAAGATTGGCGCAGCGCCCACATGAACCACGGTGACGCCTGTACGGAACACGGGCACCACAGGATGGCGTTGAAACAACAATGTGAGGGGATCGGAGAGTGACGAACCGTGCTGGAGCGGAGGTCGACGGCGCGCGCGGGGTGTTCGCAGTGGACTCGACCGCCCCGGGCGCCGCACCGCGGGGACACGACGCCTTTCGGCTCGGGTGGGAGACGCAGATCGGCGACGATGTCTTCCAACTGCCGGCCTTCAGCCCGGACACGACCGGTGACTTCCGGGTCAAGGGCAAGGTGGCCAAGGTGCACGGCGCGGCGATCGCCGACCTTCACGCCGCGTCGTCAACCCGGACCGCGGACGCCCCGGGCGGCGATCAGGATCTGGTGGCAATGTACGTGGTGCAGCGCGGCGCATGGACTCTGGGCGGCCCGCCCGGTCGCGGCGATCAGACCGTATCGGCCGGGCAGTTCCTCGTCCGGCACGTCGGGCGCCTGTCGGCCTTCGAGACGACGGCGTACCTCACGGCGAAGTTCTTCGTCCTGCCCCCCGGCGAGCTCAAACCCCTACTCGGGAACCGGGTCATCACCGGGCCGGCGGACTCGGCCGAGATACGCCTGCTGACGGCCTTCACGGACATGATCCACACAACTGTGGCCGACCTCGGCCCGGCCGGTGTGGAAGCCGCCCACGGCGCCCTGATCGAGCTGGCCAAGGCAGTGGCGAAGGGCCGGTTCGACGACGTAGAACCCCGGCTGGCTCCCGCGCTCACCCAGGCGGCCAAGGACCTCGCGGACCGCCGGCTCGCTGATCCCGAACTCTCTCCTGCAATGCTTGCGCGTGAACTCAACGTCTCCGTCCGTACGCTGCACCGGGCATTCGCCGCGGTGGGAGAGCAGGTGACCGCGTACATCCGCCACCGGCGACTGCAAGAGGCCCGGCTCGCCCTCACCGCGCCGTCAGGCCGCCTGAGTATCTCGGAACTCGCCGCACACTGGCAGTTCGCGGACAGCAGCCACTTCACCCGGACATTCAAGAAGCACTACGGCCAGACTCCCACCGAGTACGCCCGCTCGACCCGAGCAGCCTCGCTCTCGCCGAACCGGCACCCGCCGGGCCACGGACCGGCCGAAAGCGCGTGACCAGAGGTGCGACCGCAGTTCAGCGGATGCCGCTGGCCGACCGACGACGGACCGGCGTCAGCTCCCCCAGCAGGATGCCGGTAACTGGTCGAAGACTCCGACCAGTTACCGGCGGCCCAGGCGTCGGGGATGAGCGCGTTATGGAAGCGCCGTGGGCGCTGAAGAAGGCTCAGTCGAGCAGTTCGGCGGCCCGTTCGGCGATGGCGTAGACGGTCGCGTTGGTGTTGGCCGAGGGGATGGACGGCATCACCGAGGCATCGGCGACCCGCAGTCCGGCCATCCCGTGCACGCGAAGGTTCGCAGGGTCGACGACGGCATCGGTGTCGGTTCCCATGCGGCAGGTGCCGGTGAAGTGGAAGTAGGGGCCGGTGGCCTTGCGGATGAACTCGTCCACGGATTCGCCGCTCGTCCCGGAGCCCGGTACCGCTTCCTGCTTGCGCCAGTCGGCGAACGCGTCCGCCTCCCCGATACGGCGTGCCAGGGCCAGGCCCTTGCGCATGACCTCCAGATCACGGTCGTCGCTCAGGTAGCCGGGGTCGACGACGGGAGCGCTGCCGGGATCGGCGTCCGCCAGGCGCACGGTGCCGCTGCTGTGCGGAGCCATCGCGGAGAAGGCAATGGAGTAGCCGTTGGCCGGCGGCTGGCCCCATGCCGACGGGAGCGGTGCGGCGACGATGTAGACCTGAAGGTCCGGCCGGGCCGCGGCGGGGTCGCTGTACAGCAGGCCCATCATTTCGGCCGGCGGGTTGGCAGGAACGAACGGTACGGGCTGGATGGCCTCGTACACCACGCCCGCCATCGGATGGTCCTGCAGATGGGAGCCCACTCCCGGCAGGTCGGCGACGACATCGATGCCGTGTTCCTCGAGGTGTTGTGCCGGGCCGATCCCTGACAGCATCAGGAGGTGTGCGGAACCGATGGCTCCCGCGGTCAGTACCACCTCGGCGCCGTCGACGGACAGGTGCTCCCCTCCGATGGTGTACTCGACGCCGGTGCAGCGGCCCACGGTGGTGCGCAGCCGCCGCACGGTCGCGTCCGTGACGACGTCCAGGTTCGGCCGGTCGAGGAACGGACGGATGTAGGCGTCGGCCGCGCTCTGGCGGGCGCCGCCGGGCAGATTCATGTCACTCCACCCGAACCCGGTCTCCAGCCCGCTGCCGATGTCATCGGCGCGTGCGAACCCGGCCTCCACCGCGGCGTCGACGCCCGCCGTGGCCAGGGGGTGGGGTTCCGGGACCGGGGCGACCACGACCGGCCCGTCCGTGCCTCGCACGGAGGCATTACGGCTGCTAGTGCTCTCGCTGCGGCGGAAATAGGGCAGCAGATCGTCGAAACCCCAGCCTGGAGCACCGAGGCCGGGCCATTCGTCGTAACCGGAGCGGTGCCCCCGCAGGTGGTAGAGGCCGTTGATGCTCGACGATCCGCCGAGCGCCTTGCCGCGCAGCACGTCAGCGGCCCTGCCTGTACCGGCCTGCACGGTCGAGGCGCCCAGCCAGAGGGACGACGGGTCGAACCCCAGGAAGCCCCAAGGAGATGCCATCGTCTCGGTTGCGTCCCGGGCTCCCGCCTCCAGCAGCAACACCCGCACGCCGGGGCGTTCCGAAAGCCGGGAGGCAATCACGCATCCCGCTGTTCCCGCTCCCACCACGACATAGTCATAAGGACTCTTGCCCATCATGTCTCCGCTTTCCACGGCAGCCTTGTCCGACCACCGGATTTCAGAAAAACAGCTCTTCGACGATCAAGGAGCTGATTACGTTTATGTACTAAAGGGGCCTAAAAGTTAGGCTGGTTGTCTTCACGTCGGCCCTGTGGGTCGCTCAGCCGCGTCCGGGCTCGGCGCGCAGAAGGCGTGGAACCGGCTGATCAGCAGCGAGCGGGCTCCAGCGGAGCAGGGCTGTGCGGATGGAGGCCGCCGCGCGCCCTGCTGGTGTGGGGCGTTGCCGGTGCTGACGGACACCGAGGTGACCCGGTGGCCCACGCGGCCGGAATTCTCTTGGTTCACGAGTTTCTCGTCTTTGGTGTGTAGCCGTCCAGGAACAGCCCGGTGTTCCCTCTGCCGTCGAAGCTTAGGAAAACCGACACAGCACGCACTTGAACCACCGCGACGTCCGTTCGGAACCTGAGCGCCATAAGACAACGGCACGCGGGGAAGAGCTCTGACCGGGAAGGTTGGCCTCAGTCTGCGTTGTCCAGGGTTTCAACAGCGGTGCGCGTCGGACGGCGGCGCAAGGTCAGGGATGCGTTCTGGGTTGAAATGGCCGACCGGCGGCGTCCGCGCAAGGGAGGACGAGGCAGGATCTGACTCGGTGAACCGGCCCACGAGGGATTGTCGGCCCGCTCCGTGCTATCGCGTGGGGGGTCGCTGCGGGGAGCGGAGTGTGAGCAGGGTGATCTCGCTGGGGGCGAAGACGCGGAACGGCGGGCCCCAGAAGCCGGTGCCGCGGCTGGTGTAGAGGAGGGTGCGGGTGCCGTGGCGGCTGAGGCCGGCGAGGGCGGGTTGGTCGATGCGGACGAGGTGGTGGAAGGGCCAGATCTGGCCGCCGTGGGTGTGGCCGGAGAGTTGGAGGTCGACGCCGTCGGCTGCGGCCCGGTCGATGAACTTGGGCTGGTGGGCCAGGAGCAGGACGGGCAGGTCGGGGTCGGTGCCGTTCAGGGCTCCGGCGAGGTGGGCGCGGTGGCCGGCGAGGCCGGAGGATTCGGCGGTGACGTCGTCCACGCCGGCGACCACGAGGGTGTCGCCTCCGCGTTCGAGCAGCAGGTGCCGGTTGCGCAGCGGCTCCCAGCCCAGCTCGTCCATCAGGTCGACCCAGCCCTGGGCCTCGCTGTAGTACTCGTGGTTGCCGGTGACGTAGACCCGGGCCCGGGTGGCCTGCACGGTGCCGAGCGGAGCGGCCTGGGCCCGGCGGCGTTCGGCCGTGCCGTCCGCGATGTCTCCGGTGTGGCAGACCAGGTCGGCTTCCAGGGTGTTGACCTTCGCGCAGACCCGCGCCGACCAGCGGGCGCGGTCGAGCGGGCCGTAGTGGGTGTCGGTGATGAGGACGACGCGGGTGCCGTCCAATCCGACTCCCAGGCGCGGGAGTTGTACGTCGAGCCGGCGCACCCGTGGCACCCGGCGGGCCTCGGCGTACCCCCAGGCGAGCAGCACGGCGGCTACGCCGAAGACTGCCCAAGTGACGATCCGGGCCCGGCTCTGCCCGTCGCCGACGCCGGCCACGGTCAGGGCGAGGCGCAGCAGGACGCCGAGCAGGACGGACCAGGTGAACAGCACCCAGCTGGCCCCAAGGAGGGTGTCCCCGACGATCGCCGCCCAGTCCTGCTGCCGCCGGCCGTGGCCGCGCGCCATCGCGAGCGGCATAGCGATCAGACCGAGGACGAACAGGGCGGTGCCGACCAGCGCCACGGGGAGTGGCCAGTGCTGGCCGGCGTGCAGCAGCAGCCAGCAGGGCACGGTCCACAGCAGGACGGGGGCGATCAGGGGGAGGTAGCGCATCAGGCGGCGCAGCCGGCTCTGCTGAGTCGCGTGCGCTGCACCGTCCGCGGATCGGGTTTCGCTGGTGGCGGTCACACTTCCCCTTTTCAAGCAACCAGACTGCCGTCGCGCGCACTGTATCCGGCCGTCCTAAGGGGCGTCTTGCCTCAACCGCGGCGGCGACCGGCAGGCCAACGCCGCGCTCCATCGCATCGTGTTCACCCGCCTGCGGATCGACCCGCGCACTCAGGACTACTACGAGCGCCGCACCAAGGAGGGCAAGACCCGACGTGAAATCGTCCGTTGCCTCAAACGCTAGTTGCCCGGGAGGTCTTCCACCTGGTCAAACAGCTACAGCCGGGCCCCGCTCATAGGGGCTGTGTGATGAGGTTTGCGCTGCTCCGGTTCGCTCTTCCGGGCTGCGAGGCGCGCGTGGCTGTAGCGACGCCGCGCGGAGCGGGGCACAGCGCCAGCGTTCAGCGGTGACGCAGGAGCCTCATTGGCATGGCGCGGACTTGAGCGCGTACCACCGAAGTTGAGCGGCATGAGGGTTAGCTGTTCTGTCCACGGAGGTTGGAGACGGACAGCAAGGCTTGGTGGCCTTGAACGGGTGAGGCCTTCCGGTTCGGTGTGGATGGCGACGTCTACACCAACAGAAAGGCCCTCGTGCCCCACCGTAGTGCACCCTTGACCGAGACCGGCCGTCTGCGTCTGGCCCGCTGCGTGGTCGAGGACGGCTGGACCCTGCGCAGGGCCGCCAAACGCCTCCAGGTCTCGCCGACCACGGCTCAGCGATGGGCGGACCGCTACCGCAAGCTCGGCGCGGCAGGCATGGGCGACCGCTCGTCCCAACCGCGTCACAGCCCGGGCCGGACCCCGGCCCGCACCGAGCGGCGGATCATCAAGGTCCGTGTCCTGCGCCGCTGGGGACCGGCCCGCATCGCCTACCTGCTGCGATTGAACCCGTCCACGGTGCACTGGGTCCTGGCCCGCTACAAGCTGGCCCGGCTCGCTCATCTCGACCGCGCCACCGGACGGGTGATTCGCCGCTACGAACGGTCCGTGCCGGGCGAGTTGGTGCACGTGGACATCAAGAAGCTCGGCAACATCCCCGACGGCGGCGGCCACGAGACCCTGGGCCGCCAGGCAGGCCGCAAGACCCGCTCCGGCGTGGGCTACAGCTACCTGAACAACGCCGTCGACGATCACTCCCGCCTCGCCTACAGCGAGATCCTCACCGACGAGAAGAAGGAAGCCGCAACCGCCTTCTGGGGCCGGGCCCAGACGTTCTTCGCCCAGGCCGGGATCACCGTCCAGCGGGTGCTGACCGACAACGGCTCCTGCTACCGCTCATGCGACTGGCGCGATGCCCTTGCCGCGGCCGGGATCGCCCACAAGCGGACCCGCCCCTACTGGCCGCAAACGAACGGGAAGGTCGAACGCTTCAACCGGCACCCTGCTGGCCACCGCGCATCCTTGGTCGTGGACGCGCTGGGCATGGCTGCCGGACGTGGCCGGCTCCAGCCCGGCTGCATCGTGCATTCGGACCGCGGCAGTGAATACGCCTCGGACGAACTCCGGCGTGAGATAAGCCGGTTGGGGCTGCGGCAGAGCGTGGACCGCACGGGGCCGTGTTTCGGCAACGCCGCCGCCGAGTCGTTCTTCGCGCTTTTGCGGGAAGAGATCGGCACCCGCTGCTGGCCGGACCGGCCGAGTGCCCGAGCGGAGATCTTCGCCTTCATCGAGACCTTCTACAACCGGCGGCGACTGCGGAAACATCCGGGCTGGGGCTACCTCACCCCGCTGGAGATCAGACAGCGACACGAACAAGGACACGCCCTCACAGGGTAAGCATCGAGTGTCCAGCATCACGGGGACTTCAAGGTGACCTCGGTCCACTCAACAGCCGTTCCTGTACTCACCACGCACCACCGACAGCGAACGTGCCCTTCTGCTTGGTGCAGAGAAGCTTGAAGAAGAACGACACCTCGGCTTCGCGGCAGATGTCGCGGACATCCGTAACCCATTCCTCTTTCAGTGGCCGATGGTTCGGGCCGGATTCGCCGCCTGCAATCACCCAGCCGATTCCCTGCAGGTTGTGGCCGGAGAGCGGTCCCAGGAGCGGCTCGCAGGAGAGGAAACCTACGGCGGCGGGGACTTGACGGAGATCGTCGATGCGGTCGAGCTGATCTTCCGATTCGACGGATACGCCCATCCAGAGATTGGGCGGCCACTCGAGACGCTCCGCAAGGCGACGCAGGCGCCTGGCGCGCTTGGTCAGCAGTTGGTACGTGTGCTGCGGTGTCTTCGCGATGACCTGAAATACCTGTTCCACAAAGGCCACAGGAACCCTTGCGTGGAAGAGGTCGCTCATCGAGTTCACGAAGACCATGCGGGGCGCCTTCCAGCGGAAGGGAACCCCAAGGGCACTTGGGTGCAGCGTGAGAAGAACTTCAGCGCCGAGGTCGTGATCAGCAACGGCATCGCGACCACCATCCGCGACGACCACTGAGCCCCAAACCCCCACAGCGAGCCGGTGGATGGCCCCTGCGCATTGGTGCGGGCCGCCACCGCCTCGCAGGTGACCCGACCGCGGGCCGGCCGGAACGCGCCGCACCGAAGAACGCGGGGCGCTGAATCGACGCGGTGCGGCGCCGTCGCTTCCCGAAGCCCTCGTCACAGCGGCAGGTCGTCGGGCAGGACCCGGAATGCCTTGTACCGGCCCGAAGGACGTACGGCACGGAAGTCGCGCCGGTCGAGGGTGAGGATCGCGTCGGTGTCGTAGTCGCGGCCGACGCGACGTTCACCGCATCGGCGAGGTCCAGATCCAGTGCGCCGTAGCGGACGCGGACGGACTGGGCGGCACTCAGGTGGTCCTCCGTGGTCTCGGGCAGGCCGACCCGGCCCCCGGCTCATCCAACGCCGGAGGTCATCGACCGGACTCGAGCCCGCATTGGCGGTACCAGCAGGCCCCAGCCCTTTCGTAGCGCCTAGAAGCTGCCCAGGTCCGAGACCAGGAGGCCACGCAGACGCCGTCGCTTCCCAAGCTGAGAGCGCGAGTTCGATTCTCGTCACCCGCTCCACGACGAAGGCCCAGGCCATAGACCTGGGCCTTTTTGTTGTCCGCTGCGATCACTCGCGTCCAGCCTCCCGAGAACAAGCTGATGGCTCGGAATCAAGCACCAGCAAGGCCAGCAGGGTGAATTACGCGCCCCTCTTCGCCCGCTTCAGCATTTTGTCCGTATGTACGTTATGAGGCTATTGCTAATTTATGACCGGTGAGTGACGGTTCATCAGCTCATCCGCAGGCGATCGCCCTGCGGACCTCTATGTGCGGCTGACTCCGCAGAGACGCGGCTTCCGGCCCGACCGGAACTCACTACGGAAGTTCGGAGTCCCCTTTGCCGGGGCGACTGAGCTCAACGGCGACAAGAAAGGTCACTCGCATGGCAGTGGTTGCCCACTCGCCCCGTTCACGAGGTAGCAGCCGTATTCACCATCGGCTCAAGGCGCGTCTCGCACTCCTGCCCGGAGTAGTGCTGCTGGCCACGGTCACGCTGGCTTCGAGCGTCGCGCACGCCGCAGAAGCCCCCGTTGATCTGGGGACCGCCAAGACTTACGCGGTCCTGGCCGGTTCAACGGTCACCAACACCGGCCCCACCGTCATCAACGGCGACTTGGGACTCAGTCCGGGCTCTTCGGTGACGGGCTTCACAACGTCTACGCCCTCCGGCCCCGGGCAGATCTTCGGCGACCTGCACGTGGCCGACGCCCAGGCCGGTACGGCGAAGTCGGATCTGACCACCGCCTACAACAATGCGGCCAGCCGGGGACCCGGAGCCGCCGTTACGGCCGATCTCGGCGGACAGGTACTGGTGCCCGGCGTCTACACGGCCTCGACGTCGATGGGACTCACCGGAGCCCTCACCCTCAACGCCAAGGGTGACCCCAACGCCGTCTGGATCTTCCAGGCCGGAACGACGCTGACCACCGCTTCGGCCAGCAGCGTCATCCTCGTCAACGGTGCACAGCCCTGCAACGTGTTCTGGCAGGTGGGCAGTTCCGCCACTCTCGGGACCAATTCCGCCTTCGTCGGCACCATCATGGCCGACCAGTCCATCACGGTGACGACGGGCACCACGATCCAAGGCCGTGCCCTTGCGAGGATCGGCGCGGTGACACTGGACAGCAACGTCATCACGACGCCGTTCTGCGCGACTGGTCCCGCCGGGCCCACGGGTCCCGCCGGGCCTGCCGGGCCTGCCGGACCCGCCGGATCTTCCGGGCCTGCCGGACCCGCCGGATCTTCCGGGCCCGCCGGGCCTGCCGGAGTTGCCGGGCCCGCTGGACCCGCCGGACCCGCCGGAGTTTCCGGACCCGCCGGACCCAAGGGCGACGCCGGAGGTGCCGGACCTGCCGGGCCCACCGGACCCGCCGGACCCGCCGGAGTCTCCGGACCCGCCGGACCCAAGGGCGACGCCGGACCTGCCGGACCCAAGGGCGACGCCGGAGTTGCCGGACCTGAGGGACCCAAGGGACCCAAGGGAGACACCGGGCCCAAGGGACCCAAGGGAGACACCGGACCCAAGGGACCCAAGGGAGACACCGGACCCAAGGGACCTGGCGGTGGAGGTGACCACGGGGACCACGGGGACCACGGCGACCACGGCGGTCACAAGCCCGGTTGCAACGACCACGACGGCCGTCCCCCTGGGTACGGGCCGTGTCGCTGAAGCCCTGGGCGGCATGCGGGGACTAAGCGAAACCTCGCCGGTATCTCCTTGAGGAGATAACCAAGACGGGGAAGGGGCACCTCTCACCGAGGTGCCCCTTCCCCATGAACGGGCGGAGCCGCCGGCAACGCGATGATCCCCTCAGCGCTCGTAGCACCACGGGGTCCGACGCCCGGAGAACCTGCTGGTCCGACGGCCGACGAACCAGCCCATTGTCCTGCCAGCCCCACGACAGGAAGGCGTCGCAGACCGCCGAGTCGGCTTGTTCCATCAACGTCGCGCCGAGCGAGGCGTGATGGTCGGCGAGCAGGCGCTGCTGAAGGCGCCGGGCGAGGCTCCGGTCGTCCGTGTGCACCCGCGGTGTTGTGGCCAGGTCGATCTCTCCTGCGAGGGTGATCAGAGCTCGGGTTTCGCGGTCGTGCCGGTAGACGTTCAGCTGTGGAAGGGGCCTGGCTCCTCTGTCCCGACGCATGAGGGTGTGGGTGTGCGTGCGCGGTGAGGGGCGGGATGAACTTGCGCTCCGGCGAACCGAGTTCCTGCCTTCGGTTCTTGAACTCGGTTCCTGAACTCGGTTCCTGAAGGCGGCCTCCGGTACCGGAGTGCGTGTTGTGCGAGCAGATGGGCTACGAGCCGGGAGCACCGCGCCGTTCGCGCGTCTGGTCGGCGGGGGTGACGCCGGTGGCTGCGAGAATCCGTTCGGCCGAGGCGTGGTTGTCGCCTCGTACGGCCATGGCCATCGCGGCGCGAGCGCGCGACGGAGCCGTCTGTGGAGGGATCACGAGGAACATGAAGTGGTCCTGGTCACCCCGAGTGACGATCATGGTGTCGTCGCCGACGGCCGACCAGTCGATGCGGACGGTACGACCGTCGACGACCAGTTGGGCCGGCCTCTCGTCCCAGGCGCCCGCGTCGAGGCCGACACGGGCGAGAGGACCCAGTCGGGCGGTCAACGCGGCGAGCAGTCCGGAGAGTTGGCTCTCGAGGTTGCGTGACCGCGGCCACCACGCGCCGTCGAACGTCCCCGTGCGCTTGGGCGTCGTCTCCATCCGCAGGACCGCGGTGCCCGGGAGTATCGGCTCCGTGCTGGTGTCTGCCAGAAGCCTGATGGGGATCACGAGTACTCACCCCACTCCCTTCCAGGTGCGGCGTCCCCACGCGGCCGCCCAGGAGCGGCCGCGGTGGAAGGCGGCGATGCGGTCGCCGCGCTGCCGGTTGGCCATGTGGACGAGGAGCACGCCCAGAGCGATCATCGCCATGAGCACGACCACGGTCACGAAGGTCTCCATGGTCCTCACATCCCCATCGTCGGCCGATTCGGGGTCGCGGCGGCGGCAGCGGCTCGATCTCCGCCCTCGGGCATGGCTGCCGGGATCCGTGGCCGTGCGGTGGAATCGCGGGCCCCATGCCCTCCCTCGGAGTCCCAGACCGCCTCCACGGCCCGGTCGGTCTCCGTCACCGTCCGCCGGCGCGCGGCCTGCTCCATCAACCGGCTCGCGGTCGACGTGCCCAGGGGGTCGCTCGCGGCGGCCATCAGCCAGGCGGCCGAGACGAGGTCCGTCCGCGGCGGGATCACCAGCAGGTTCCAGCGGCCCATCCGGTAGGAGAGCAGCAGCAGTTCGTGCGGATCCTGCTCGGGCAGGAACCAGCCCACGTTCACCACACGCCCGGCGACGGGCACCTTGCGCGGAACGACCGGCCAGTGGGTGGGATTCACCGTGACCCGGGTGATCCGCCCCCACAGCGGATCCAGTACCGCTGTCAGGGAGGGGAGTTCCGCCACCAGATCGCGGGAACGGGGCCACCATGCGCCGTCCAGCAGAGCCGGGGCAGGACCGGCGGGAGCCAGCGACAGACGGAGAGAAGAAGAAGTGAGGGAGGACGACGAGAGCCGGTCTTCGTCGAGAGTCGGCGAGAGGGAAATGGTCGCAGTCATGACGCGAACCCTGCCCCGGGCCGACCGCGATCGGTCCGGCCTATTCGATCGCCGAAAACGACACGAGCGTGGTAGCCGGTGCGCGAAATATCCTCGGTGCCTTCAGGCTACTCCTCGGCCAAGCCGAACGGACAGTGCCGTCGGCGGATGAACCGCCCCCTGGAGGAGGAACGCGTCTGCCGCAGGGCGAAAGCCCTTCCCGGACCGCACGGAACCGAACGGAGACGAGAACCGCGAAGCGCCGGATGCCCGAAATGTGCACCAGGGATAGCCTGAAAGCGGGTCGGCACACTCTCACGTGCGACCGGCCCGGAAGGGCGACCCCGGTGTGTATACGCCGGGGTCGTTGGAGCACGACGGACGCGGCCGCCGGGAGCAGGGCGTGATCCGTTCCGCCGGTGCCAGGAGTGTCGCGACCACGATGTCGTGGGCCCGAAGGGGCGCAGGACGGGCTCTCTTAAAGCGGTCCACGACCGCGGAGAGCCACACGCGACGGGCCCATACGGATCTGTCCCAGGTGTACGCGTTCATGGACCGGGCGATCAATGACCAGTTCGGCCCCGACCACTTCGTCACCGCACAGATGATGATCCTGGACATCACCACAGGCCGGCTGCAGTGGGTCAACGCCGGCCATCCGGCCCCGCTCCTGATCCGTGACCGCACCGTGCTGGACCGGCTGGAGAGCCCGACCACGTTGCCCGTCGGCTTCGGCGGCGAGGAGCCGGTGGTCAGCGAGCGGATGCTGCGACCCGGCGAGCGGTTGCTGTGCTTCACCGACGGCCTGATCGACGAGCACCAGGCCGGCGGGGAACAGTTCGGTGAGGAGCAGCTCATCGAGTGGACCAACCGGATCCTCCAAGACCGCACCGAGGTACGGGCGGTGACACGAGCGCTCTCCCACGCCCTCAAACAGGAAGGCGGCGGCACGTCGACCGACGACGCGACCATCTTCCTCATCGAGTGGCGAGACGGCGACGCCGATCACCTCGCCAGCCTCGACTGAGCCCGCGGCGAAGGCATGCCGGACCGGGGCAGATGGTGCGGCTCGACGCCTCGTCGGCTCGAAGCGGCTCAGCGTCCCCGCACCAATGCACTGGCTCCCTCACTGAAGCATGGCGCTGACCTGCAGTTTCGTACCCAAGGTCGCAAATACCGCAGGCGACAGCACACGCTCGCCCGGTCGAGCAGGCCAGGAATCCGGGGCGTCTCGCAGCCAGTACCCCATGGGCTTCGGCTCAGGGGATCTCAGGCGGTGCGTTGGGATCGGTGGCGGACTTCCCGGAGTCGGACCTTCGACGGGAGGCGGTCCAGGCCGGCCGAGTCTCGTGCGTGTGCGAGTGTTTCCCGGCTCAGTTGCCCCAGAGCCCGCGCTGGATCCGCGCGAGGCTCCAGCAACAGCCGCACGCGTGCGGTCGGAGCAGTGCGTCGGCCCGTCAGCCGGACCTGAGCCCGCGAGACCCCGTGGAGGGCTTGCGCCTCTTCCTCGATGGCGACCTCCAGCGTGCGGCCGTCGAGTCGGGCCGCCGCGCCGTCTTCGCTGTTGACGAGGACCTGGCCCGGGCGGTGTCCGCGCTGCGCAATCAGCCACCACAGCAGCAGGGCCAGCAGCACGGCGAGCGCCGCGATGACGGTCGGCCACCACCAGCCCTCTTCCCGCCACCGGGTGCGTCCCTCGGCGCCCAGCAGCACATCGTCCGGCCCGCGGAAAGGCCACCAGCCCGGTATGCCGAAACCCCAGCGGCGCGGCAGATCCAGCCCGCCCAGCAGCACACCGCCGCCCAGGGCGAACAGTCCGAGGCCGAGAAGCCCCAGCAGCACCCGGTTCACCGTCTTGAGCATCAGGATCACCTCAGCCCTTCTTCTACGGGCGTCGGACGCGCACGGCCAGCGTGGGTTGCCGGGCGAGACGCAAGGACGACACGCCTTCCCCCAGCGTGGTGTCCAGATCCGCGCGAACCTCCTGGAGATCGCGGAAATGTGCCCGCGCCCGGGCTTTGACCTTCCGGCGGCCGACAGTGACCTGTGCCGACTGGACACCGGGCACCTGCATGGCCCGGTCGCGCAGAACCAGGGCTGCCGCGCGGCGGTCGAGCCCGGCGCGGATCTCCCCTGTCCCGGGGATACCGGTGGGCTGCCGCATGGGCAGCAGCCTGCGCAGACCCGGTGTCACCGCCAGCAGGAAAAGCCACAGGCCGAGGGCCATCGCCACCGCGGCCCCGACGATCACCCAGATGTCGTCCAGTGGCCGTGTGGCCAGTTCCTCGGCGAGCCGCCGACGCCAGCGCATCGCAGGCCCGCCCGCCCGCACCGAGACCACGTCGTACAGGAGCAATCCAATGGCCGCGGCGGACAGCAGGGCCACCAAGGCCGCGGGAATCCGCCGCGCAGACCAGAAACGGTGCGCCGACCGGTCTGATCCGTCGTTCGCCGCCGTAGCGTCCGCGGCCGCCCCCGGGGTGCCGTCGGCGGACGGAGCCGCCTGTTCCGGACCGGAGGAGAGGTCGCTGTGACCGGTCTGCCCTCGCCAGGTGTTCGCGCTCATCTCACCTTCTCCTGTTCCGTGTGCCGCGCATGCACCGAGTGCGGTCTCTCGACCGACACCGCGAGGTCGGACACCTCCATGCCGGCACATGTCCTGATCCGTTCGGTCACCTCCCGGCGCACCGCGGCGCACTGCGCCCCGATGTCGGACGGACAGCCGAGTTCGACGGTGATGCGCATCCTTACCTCGCCGAGAACCGCCTGTCGTCCGACGGCGGAGTCGCCGTCTTCTCCGGCGGTGTTCCGCTCCGGTGCCCGCCGCGCGGAGGTGCTCACGCGTGGCGTCAGGCGGCTGGGCGGTACGCGGCCGGCCGACTCGGTGAACCGGCTCAGCGCCTCGCGCGCCACCTGGGAAGTGACCTTCGTGACGACCCGGTCGGCGACGGTGATCGCACCGCGCTCCGCGCGGGGGATGCCCGGACGTCGATCGGCTTCACCGGTCACTGCCGCCAGTCTCCCCGAGTCCGTCGCCGGCCATCGCGGATCCGCTCCTGCCGGTCCCTGCGGCGGACGAAGTCGCCCGGTTCGAATTCACCTTCCATGAACCGCCCGATCGCGAGACCGAGGACGCCCAGCCCCAGCACCAGCAGGAAGGCCCAGAAGTCACCGAAATACGCGGCGAAGCCCAGCGCCATTCCGGCCGTCAAGCCCACCACGGCCCTGCTCGTCACGCGCTCCTTCACTCAGGCGGGCTGCTCCGCCTGCGGCTCTCCGACCTCGACGCTGACCCCGCGCGTGACGGACCTGACCGGTGCCTGGCTCGTGGGCATGGCGGCGGCGCTGGCGCTGCAACGCAGCTTCCGCGGCCGGGGGTTGCTGCGGACGCTGTTCCTCGTGCCGTACGCGCTGCCCGCGTACACCGCGGTCATCACCTGGCGTTTCATCTTCCAGCGCGACAACGGGATGCTCAACCACCTGCTCGGCCAGCTCGGGTTGATCGACTCCAACCCGTTCTGGCTGATCGGCCAGAACGCCTTCTGGGCCGAGTGCGTCGTCGCGATCTGGCGGATGTGGCCCTTCGCCTTCCTGATCCTGATGGCCGGCATGCAGGCGATCCCGGGCGAGGTCTACGAGGCGTCGAGCATCGACGGCGCGGGCCCGTGGCGGCAGTTGCAGATGATCACCCTGCCGCTGCTGTCATCGGTCAACAAGGTGCTGGTCCTCGTGATGTTCCTGCACACCTTCAACGACTTCAGCACCCCGTTCGTCCTGTTCGGCGGCTCGGCCCCGCCGGCCGGGGACCTGATCTCCGTGCACATCTACCAAAGCTCGTTCGCCACCTGGAACTTCGGGCTCGGCTCGGCCATGAGCGTGCTGCTCCTGCTGTTCCTGGCGCTGGTCAGCGCCTGTTACCTCGCCTTCACCCGGAGGACCGGCCATGAATCATGACACCCCGGGCTACCGGGTCTTCCGGTACGTCACGCTGACGCTGCTGTCGGTGTTCGTCCTGGCCCCCCTGTACGTCATGGTGGCCTCGTCGCTGAAGACGCTCCCCGACGTCCAGGGCGAGTTCACCTGGATCCCGTCGTCGCCGACGATCCAGTCCTTCATCGACATCTGGCACACCGTGCCGCTGGCCCAGTACTTCGTCAACTCGCTGGTGGTGGCCGTGTCCGCCACGGTCCTTTCGGTGCTGGTGGCGGTCTTCGCGTCGTACGCGCTGAGCCGCTGGAAGTTCCCCGGCAGCGGGAGCTTCAAGTCGGCGGTGCTCGCGACCCAGATGTTCCCCGGCATCCTCTTCCTGCTGCCGCTGTACCTGCTGTTCGTCTACGCCGACCAGAACCTCGGCACCGACCTCGTGGGCACCCGGACCGGGCTCATCGTCACCTACCTGACCTTCTCCCTGCCGTTCGCGGTGTGGATGCTGGTCGGCTACTTCGACACGGTGCCGCGCGACCTCGACGAGGCGGCGAAGGTGGACGGCGCGGGCCCGCTGCGCACCCTGCTCCAGATCATCGTGCCCGCCGCGACACCGGGCATCGTCGCCGTGTGCATCTACGCGTTCATGACGGCCTGGGGCGAGGTGCTCTTCGCCTCGGTCCTCACCGACACGCAGTCCCGCACCCTGGCCGTAGGCCTGCAGGCCTACTCCACCGAGGCGAACGTCTACTGGAACCAGGTCATGGCCGCCTCACTGGTCGTGTCCGTCCCGGTGGTCGCCGGATTCCTGCTGCTCCAGCGCTTCCTCATCACCGGATTCACCGCCGGCGCGGTGAAGTGACCCAGTGACCCAGTGGCCAAGTGACCGCGACAGATTGGAACTCGGAATGCCGGACATCGGCTTGCAGCTCTACACACTGATGAACGCCCTGGAGGACCGTCCCGCCACCCTCGCCAGGATCGCAGGCCTCGGGGTGACCTCGGTGGAACCCTTCCGCCTGGGCCGCAGCGAGCTGACCCGTGCCGCGCGCCTCACCGAGGCACGCTCACTCAAGGCCGACATCGACGCCGCCGGCCTCACGGTCTCCTCCACCCACGCCCGCCTGCCCGACGCGGAAGACCCCGGCTGGTTCTTCGAGGAGATGGCCGAGGCGGGCGCGCCCATCGCCATCGCCTCCACCCCCGAAGCGCTCCCCGGATTCACCCGCGACGCCCTGGTCTCCGCCGACGGGGTGCGCAGGTACGCCGACCGGCTCAACGCCCTGGCCAAGGCGGCGGCCGCGCACGATCTGCGGGTCGGCTACCACAACCACTACTGGGAGTGGGCCCCGCTCGACGACGGCCGCTACGGCTACGACGTGCTGTGGGACGCCCTGGATCCGACAGTCGTCGCCGAGGTCGACCTCTACTGGGCACAGACCGCGGGCCAGGTCCCCGCCGACGTGGTCGCCAGGCTCGGCGAACGAGTCGAACTCGTCCACGTGAAAGACGGCCCGGCAGTACGCGGCGAACCGCAGGTCGCCGCCGGACAGGGCTCGGTGGCCCTGGCGGACGCGCTCGACGCCGGCCGGGACTCGATCCGCGTGCACATCATCGAAGCGGATGGCATCGCCGAAGGGGAGGACATCTTCGACCTGGTCGCGGAAAGCGTGGCCTGGCTGAGGGAGCGTCAGGGCGGTGGGGCGTGAGCTTCGCGGCGTCTTGACTGTAAGTTGCGGGCCGGAGGCGGTCACTCCCAGGGCCATACGGAGTGACCAACGCCGCGGTCCCAGGTACCGGTCGGCATGGTGTGTTCGCATACCGCGCAGCTGGGCCCCGGTCAGCCGGGCGGCTCGGGACGGAGTGGGCACGGCGGCGGGGAGCGCGCGTGCGACGGACGAGCACAGCCGATGCTGTACTGAACGGTCTTCCACGGCCCGAACCGCTCGGGCAGATCCCGCCACTGCACCCCGGTACGCACCCGGTCGACCGTGCCCGAACAGGCTCCAAGCACCATCTAATGGTGAGTTACGGGGCTGGTGAAGCCTGAAGCACCACCGGGTTCGGAGCGATCGGATGCCTGCACCACCGCGGCGGACCAGCCTACGATCGCCCGGGAGGACACGTCCACGACGAACGCCACGTAGACGATCCCCGACCGTCGCGTTGCAGCAGTTCACCAGCCCGCTCCTGGCCGTCGTCCCGGATGGTGGTACGGATCTTCTTCCCGCGTCGGGCGCCCTGGAGACCGAGATCGCGCATCAATCGGGCGACGGTGCAGCGGGCCGCCGGTAAACCTTCGCGGTGCAGTTGCCGCCAGGCCTTCCGCACCCCGTAGACGCTGAAGTTGTCCGTGTGGACGCGGCTGATCTGCGTCTTCAGCTCCGTGTCGCGGACCGACCGGGCGCTTGGCACGCGGTTCTTCGCCGCGTAGTAGGTGCTCGTCGCGATCTTCAGTCCGTGGCTGGCCAGGACATGGCAGATCGGCTCGACTCCGAACACCGCGGTGTGCGTCGATGAACGCTACGAGCACTTCGACGGCCGGTCGAACTCGGCCGCGAAGAAGGCCGACGCCGCCTTCAAGATCTCGTTGGCCCGCAGCAGCTCGGCGTTCTCGGCCCGCAGCCGCTTGATCTCCGCGGCCTCCTCGGACGTGACGCCGGGCCGTTGGCTGGCATCGACTTCGGCCTTGCGGACCCAGGTCCGCACCGTCTCCGCCGCACCGATCCCCAGCTTGGCTGCGACTGCCTTCATCGCGGCACACTCGGTTGGGTAGTTGGGACGGATCTCCGCGACCATGCGCACCGCGCGCTCACGAAGCTCGGGCGGGTAGGGAGACGGACGCGCCATGAATCGATCCTCTCAGGGAATCGAGCCTCCATCAGACCCGGAGCGGTTCACCCCGGGCTCATCCCGATTCTCACGTCCATGAGGCGCGAAGTCTGCGCCGCGCGCGTGGGCTTCGCCGGCATCCTTGCTCGTCTGGCCGAAGTGGCGGCGGCCATGATCGTGCGGGGCTGGGTCGAATGCGGATGCGACAGTACCTCCGGCCTCGTGGCCGCGTTGCGTGACCCCCGCCTGGCTTGCGCCATCTTGGCCCTGCACAGGCAGCCCGGGCATCACTGGACCGTGGCAGAGCTGGCAGCGGAATGTAATGTCTCCCGGTCTGTCTTCGCAGACCGATTCCAGACCACGATCGGCATGCCGACCCTCCGTTACGCCACGGAGCTGCGGATGCTCCTCGCCGACCAGTGGCTGGCCCAGGACACGTTGCCGATCCAGTCCGTGGCGCAACGCCTCGGCTACACCTCTCAGGCCGCTTTCAGCCGTGCCTTCAAACGCGTCACCGGCCAGTCGCCCGGGGCCAGCAGAGACACCACACGTTCAAAGGCTACTAAGCTTGGCGTTTGACCTGGCGGGTCACTCGACCTGCTGATCTGCGGTTCTTCCCGGGACAGTGGAGGCGGCCGTTCTCCACGCTTCGAGATGTCGAGTAACGAAGCACGAGAGAACGGCCGCTGCCCATGAGTCTCCCCGTCGACACGTCCGCAGGTGGCGCGTTGGGTGCCTTGTCCCGCTTTCGGGTTGAGTTCCACGATTGCCTCTACGCCCGGACGGACGCGCTCTTCGAGCTCACCGACGCGGTGCTGTGCGCGCACGGCCCGGTGAAGACCCTGGTCGAGCTGTCGCTGGCGATCGAGCACCGGCGCGGTCACGGCGCCTTGTACGCCGCGCTGGACCGGGGCTGGCTGGAGCCGACCAGGTTGCGCCGCGCCCTGGCCTCGCTGCCACCGCCGAAGGCCGCCGACGGCAGAGTCGTGCTGGCCGTGGACGTGAGCAACTGGCTCCGCCCCGACGCTCCGACCAGCGAGGACCGGTTGTTCTGCCACGTCTAGGGACGCGGTGACTGCACGACGGACCAGTTCGTGCCCGGCTGGCCGTACTCCTTCGTCGCCGCGCTGGAGTCCGGCCGCACCTCCTGGGTCGCGCTGCTGGGCGCCGTGGGCCTGGGCCCCGAGGACGACGCGACCGCCGTGACCGCCGCCCAACTGCGCGACGTCGTCGAGCGGTTGACGCAGGCTGGGCACTGGAAGCCGGGCGATCCGGAGATCCTGATCGTCATGGACGCCGGCTACGACGTCACCAACCTCTCCCACGTCCTGGCCGACCTGCCCGTCGTACTGCTCGGGCGGCTGCGCTCGGACCGCGTCATGCTCCGCGACCCGGGCCCCGCACGCTCCGGGCCAAAGGGCGGGCGGCCCCGCCGGCACGGCGGTGTCCTCACCTTCGCCAAGCCCGACACCTGGCACCAGCCCGACGTCACCACCACGACGGACACCACCCGCTACGGCACGGCACAGACGATGGGCCCCCAGCACCCGCCCCGAACCAACGCCCGGGGCGAGGTAGCTGGGGAACCGTTTCAGGATCTCAGTCACACACAGGCAGCCTCGGTGCCCGCTCGCACTGACCCGGCCGATTCGCCAACAGTGTCGCTTGCTTTGGCGGGGGTCCTGGATAGACGGGGACCTGATACGACGACGACGCTCCACCGGCTTGCTGCGGCGGGGCGTCGTCGTGCAGTTGGTCATGACGGATCGGGGTTTGCACTGGAGGCTCCGTTGTACTCCGGCTTGCCGCTCTCAAGTACGCGGAGGAGCGAGGCGGTGACGACGCGGGCGGTGCGGCCTATCGGTAACACGCGGCATGGGAATTCTCCGCGGCGAACGAGGTCGTAGCTCTTCGATCTCGACAAGCCGAACGCCTGGGCGGCGTCCTCGACGCTCGCCGTCCCACTGCGATGCTGCCGACATGATCCCTTGGAACCTGCTGGACATCGACAAAGCTCTGCGCGCCAGTTGGGCCGCCGACACCTGTTCTCCGGACGACCTCGCTCGTGCTGGCTGGCAGCCCGGCAACCCAGCGTGGGGCCACTGTGACATCACGGCTCTGATCGTGAACGACATCTTTCGGTGGCGACCTCTTGGCCGGGGAGGTCCACTACAGCGGACAACAGCATGGATTTCACTGGCGGAATCGACTACCCAGCGGTGTGGAGCTCGACCTGACGCGCGAGCAGTTCCAGGATGGCCAGACTGTCCCAGCCGAGGTGCCGGAGCACCCGGAAGAGCACGCTGTCGTCGCCGTAGGCACTCGCACCGCGCCGCCCCCATCCCGCATCCCCCGCGTCCCATGAGGCACCCACCCGTGGGCCGGTGCCGGCTACCCGTGTCACCGCCCCCACCTGCACCTACACTGATCCCATTAGGGATGTCAGTGACATAACGGAAACGCCATGCGCTATCAGCGGATGCTCGTACCGGCCCTCGCCCTGGTCCTCGTCATGGTGCTCGCGATCTCCGCTCGGGCCCAGGGTGAGGAAGTCCCGCGCGGCCCCACGTTCGCCGCGCGCGCTCTCCAGGCGCTGATCGACGGAATTCAGTTCGGGGTGATCATCGCGATCACATCGGTCGGGCTGTCGCTGATCTTCGGAACCATCCACCTGATCAACTTCGCGCACGGCGAGTTCGTCACGATCGGTGCCACCTTCGCGTTCTTCCTCAACGCATCCGCGGCTGGTCCGGGCTGGCACCTGATTCCCGCCGCGCTCGCCGCGGTGGTCTTCGGGGCCCTGCTGGGCGGGGCGGTCGAGTGCGGCATCTGGCGCCCGCTGCGGGCTCGGGGCACCGGGCTGATCAACATGTTCATCGTCACCATCGGGCTCTCGCTGCTGCTGCGCCACGTCGTACTCGTGCTGTACGGAACCCGTCCCGCCTCCTACGCGCAGTACGACATCCAGAGCGCGATCGACCTGGGACCGGCCGGCATCACCCCGCGGGACCTCACGGTCACCCTGCTCGCCGTGCTGGTGCTGCTCGGCGTCGCCGCACTCCTGCAGAAGACGCGGATCGGCACTGCCGTCCGGGCCGTCTCCGCCAACCGTGACCTGGCGGAGGCATCGGGCATCGACGTGCAGCGGGTGGTGCTGTTCGTGTGGATGCTCGGCGGCGGACTGGCGGCGCTCGGCGGGGTCTTCTTCGGCCTGGTCGAGATCGTCACCTGGGACATGGGCTTCAAGCTCCTGCTGCTCATGTTCGCCGGGGTCATCCTGGGAGGGCTCGGCTCCGCCTACGGTGCCATGGTGGGCAGCCTCGTCATCGGCGTCGTCGCCCAGATGTCCACTCTCTGGTTCCCGGTCGACTTGCAGTACGCGTGGGCGCTGCTCGTCCTCATCGTCGTTCTCCTCGTCCGGCCGCAGGGCATCCTCGGCCGGCCCGAACGCGTCGGGTGAGGGGTGCGCCATGGACTTCTCCGCCATCCTCTCCGACGCCTTGCGCTCGGGAATCGGCCCCATCGCCGCTGTCTACGCGCTCGCCGCGATGGGGCTGAACCTGCACTTCGGCTACACGGGACTCCTTAACTTCGGCCAGGTCGGCTTCATGCTGGTGGGCGGCTACGGGCTCGCCATCACGGTGTCGACGTACAACGGGCCGATGTGGCTCGGCGTCCTGGGCGGAATCGCCTGCGCGATCGTGCTGGCCCTGCTCCTCGGCCTGCCCACGCTGCGGCTGCGCGCCGACTACCTCGCGATCACCACGATCGCCGCGGGCGAGGCGCTACGGCTGTTCTACCGCTCCAGCTGGGCCGAGCCGGTCACCGGTGGGGTGTTCGGGCTCCAGAGGTTCGCGAACGACTTCTACGCACTCAATCCCATCGAGCCCGGCACCTACGGCGGCTGGCTCGTGAGATTCAGTTCCCGCGACCTCTGGGTGATGATCGTCGGATGGGCGCTGGTGCTCGTGGTCGGAATTCTGCTAGCTCTGCTGATCCACAGCCCGTGGGGCCGTGTCATCCGGTCGATCCGTGAGGACGAGGTCGCCGCGCGCAGCCTCGGCAAGAACGTCTACGCGTACAAGATGCAGAGCCTCGTGCTCGGCGGCGTCATCGGGGCGGTCGCGGGCATGATGCAGGCGATCCAGGTGCAGTCCGTGAACCCGGACAACTACGACCCGGGCGTCACGTTCTTCCTGTACACACTGCTCGTCCTCGGCGGTGCCGGGCGGATCCTCGGGCCGGTCGTCGGCTCGATCCTGTTCTGGTTCGTCCTCAGCTTCCTCGACAGCGCCCTTCGCCAGGCCATCGATGCCGAGTACATCTCGCCGGACCTCATCAGTACCTCCGAGGTCGGCGCAGTGCGCTTCGCCCTGGTCGGGGTCGCCCTGATCCTGCTGGTCGCGTTCAGGCCGCAGGGAATTCTCGGCAGCCGGAAGGAGATGCTCCTCAGTGGCCGCTGACCCAGTCGTATCCCGTACGGGCCGGCTCTCCGCGATCGACCCCGAGCCGGGGGTGCGCAAGCCCGATCCCCTGCTGGTCCTGGACCAGGTGACCCGTACCTTCGGCGGCCTGGTCGCGGTGCAGGTCGAGCACCTGGAGGTGCAGCGCGGGGCCATCACGGCGCTCATCGGGCCGAACGGCGCCGGCAAGACCACGTTGTTCAATGTGGTGAGCGGGTTCGACCGGGCCGACGGCGGCCGGTGGTCGTTCGACGGACAGCCGCTCACCGGCTCCCCGGCGCACCGGGTGGCGCGGCGGGGACTGGTCCGTACGTTCCAGCTCACCAGGACGCTCGCCCGGCTCACCGTGCTGGAGAACCTGCTGCTCGCCGCGCCCGGGCAACGCGGCGAGCGGGTGTTGCCCGCGCTGCTGCGCCCGCTGTGGCGCGGGCAGGAGCGGGAGTTCGAGCGCCGGTCCGAGGAACTGCTGGACCGCTTCCGGCTCGGTCCGCTGCGCGACGACCATGCCGGCACGCTCTCCGGCGGTCAGCGCAAACTGCTGGAACTGGCCCGCGCGCTGATGGCCCGGCCGGTCATGCTCCTGCTCGACGAGCCGATGGCCGGGGTCAACCCCGCGCTGACCCAGTCGCTGCTCGGACACATCACGCAGCTTCGCGACGAGGGGCTGACGGTGTGCTTCGTCGAGCACGACATGGACGTGGTGATGGGCATCAGCGACTGGGTGGCGGTCATGGCCGACGGCCGCCTGGTGGCCGAGGGCCCACCGCACACGATCGGCCGGAACGCCGCCGTCGTCGACGCCTACCTGGGCAAACGGCACGACGAGCCGGAAGCTGCAGAGAAGAAGGGCGAGGAGGAGTAGCCATGTCCGCCGAGGAACAGGCACCGGTGCTGGCGGCCGACGACATCGTCGCCGGTTACGTCCCCGGTGTCGACGTGCTGCGCGGATGCAGCATCGAGGTACGGCCGGGCGAGGTGGTCGGCGTGATCGGTCCCAACGGTGCCGGCAAGTCGACGCTGGTCAAGGCCGTCTTCGGGCTGCTGCGAGTGCGCGGCGGGACCGTGCGGCTGTGCGGCGAGGACGTGACAGGCCGACCCGCGCACGAGCTGGTCCGGCGGGGGGTGGGCTACGTACCGCAGCTACAGAACGTGTTCCCCACGCTGACCGTCGAGGAGAACCTGCGGATGGGGGTCTATCTGCGGCCCAGGGACCACGCGCGGCGGGTCGCGGCGGTCGAGGAGCTCTTCCCCGTGCTGGCCGACCGCCGCAGGCAGAAGGCCGGCGCGATGTCCGGCGGCGAACGCCAGATGCTCGCGATGGCCCGCGCGCTGATGATGGAGCCGCAGCTGCTGCTGCTCGACGAGCCGTCGGCCGGCCTGTCACCGCTCCATCAGGACCACGTCTTCGACCGGTGCAGAATGATCAACAGCGCGGGCGTCGCCGTACTCATGGTCGAGCAGAACGCCCGCAGATGCCTACAGCTCTGCGACCGCGGCTACGTCCTCGACCAGGGCCGCAACGCGTACACCGGCACGGGTACGGCCCTGCTGCACGACGAGAAGGTGATCGACCTCTACCTCGGCACGCTCGCCCGCGTCCGTTGACTCCCGCTGTCTGTCCTCCCGGTCACTACTGGGCCGTGCTGGTCTCGGTACGCAGGGTCTCCAGCTGTCCCTGGTCGTTGTAGCCGTACACCTCGATCGACGCCTGGCCGGGTTCGCCCTTGTCGGTGAAGTCGAGCGGACCGCTCACACCGTCGTAGTCGATGTCCGTGCCGTCGGCGAGCAGCTCCTTGCAGGCGGCGAACGAGTTGCACCTCTCGCCGTCCTTGGTGATCCCGTTCATCTCCTTCACGTACTCGCCCGGGTCGTCGGACTCCGCCTTCTCGGCGGCGAGCGCGATCGTCGTCACACAGTCGAACACCTGTGGTGCGAACTGGAGCTCCTTCAGATCCGGCGCGAACTTCTTGAGGTCCTTCACGTACTGCTTGTTCGACGCCGATGCCGGCGCGGTCCCCTTCATCCCGGAGAGCCTCTCGGGCTGGCCCGGGGCGACCAGCGAGGGCAGTTCCTCGCTGCGCAGTCCGTCGGCGCCGTAGATGCCGATCTGGTCGGGCCCGAGTCCGGCCTCGATCATGCCTTGCAGGATCTGGGTGCCTTCCTCGAAGGCGATCACCACGGCGGCGTCCGGCCTGGAGTTCTCCACCTTCTGGACGACCTGGTCGAAGTTGGTCGACTCCGGGTCGTAGGTCTCGGCGAGCGTCACCGTCGCGCCGCGTTCCTCCAGCGTCTTCTGGGTGGCCTCCATCAGGCCGCGCCCGTAGTCGTCCGCCCGTGCGACCAGGGCCACCCGCTCGTGGCCGTCATCGCGGACGACATCCGCCAGGATGGGCCCCTGCAAGGCGTCGCTCGGGACGGTACGGAAGTAGAAGCCGTCGTCCTCGTAGTCGGTGAAGGTGGGAGCGGTGTTCGACCCCGAACACTGCACGACGCCCGCTCCGGTCACCCGGTCGATGAACGCCAGCGACATGCCGGACGCCGCGGCGCCGACGATCGCGTCCACGCCTGCCGCGAGGACCCGGTCCGCCGATTGCGCGGCAACGGCCTCCTGGCCGGCCTCGTCACTGGAGACCACAGCCGGCACGGACTTGCCCAGGACCCCTCCGGCGTCGTTGATCTCCTGTATCGCGAACTTCAACGACTCGATCTGGGGTGGGCCGAGGTACGCCAGCTGTCCCGTCTCCGGCAGGACGTAGCCGAACTGGAGTTCACCATCGCCCGGCTCGGCCTGGGCGGTGCCCGTCGTACCGCAGACGGCTATCACAAGAGCAGCGGTACTTGCGAAGATCGCGGACCGCCGTATCGATGCTTTCATCTCCGCCTCCGCTCGTTACGGCGGCGGTGGTCGACTGGCCGGCCATCCGCCCGCCATCTGTACATGAGCGTAGAACTCATTCAGAGTCCGGAAAAGCACAAAACATACACATTTTCGATTGGTCGCGCTCGCCTCGGCCCCGTCCATCACTCACCGTGACCAAAACGTCGGGATTGCCTACGGGTGGAAGCCCGCCCCGCCCTCGACGCGGACGTCCACGTTCCGGCCTCTTGGCACGGTGCGAGGCCCACCGCGCCTTTGTGGCCGTCGGCGCTGACGAGCATGGAGGCCGGGTCCTCGGGTTCTACTCGCTCGTCCTCGCTCCACCGGAGCCCGACCTGCTGTTCGTTGCCGACGAAGCGCAAGGACGGGGTATTGGACGGCTGCTCGTGGCGCACATGCAGTCCGAGCAATTGCCGCCGGGCTCGACCGTGTCAAGGTCGTGTCGCATCTTCCCGCCGAAAACTTCTACCACCGCGTCGGTGTCGACGGTCTCGTATTTCCCCATGCGGAACTCCTCGTAATTGGCCATGGGGACGGCGGAGTCGGCGTCGTCGTGGCCCTGGGGAGAACGGGGGCGCTGGTCGGGCAGAAGGCGGACTTCATCCCCGGCATCCGCACCCTCGACGAAGTGCAGGAGGTCGGCATCTTCGACCCGGCCACGTATGAAGTCCTGGAGGCGGTGAGTGCCGACGAGGCCATCGACGGCATGCTCTTGTAGCCGGCGTCGGCCAGACCAGGGCGAGGCGGTGGTGCGCGTCTCTTACCTGCGCAAGCAGCACCCGGGCAGCGGCGCGGTCGCCGGTGTCCGCGGCGGTGACCATCATCCCCAGCAGCAGGCCGAGCGTATCGACGACGACGTGCCGCTTGCGCCCGTTGACCAGCTTGCCGCCGTCGAACCCACGGCTGTCCAAGCCGACGACGGCGTCCGCCTTGACGGACTGCGAGTCGATCACCCCGGCCGTCGGTTCCGCATCCCGCCCCAGCTCTTCGCGGACCGTTGCCCGGAGCCGGTCGTGGAACTACCTTGACCAGGGCGCGGTCGCGCCAGCGGCGGAAGAACGCGTACACCCGGTCCCACCGCGGGAAGTCGGCCGGCATCGCCCGCCTTATGTGGAATCGAGCCGGGCTAGTAGTGCGGCCGATTGCCGAGGAAGCAGCCGTCCCAGAGCGGGAGCGTGTGTGCGGAACTCGCCCGCGATGAACGGGTGTTGTCCGAGATCGACACCGCTGCCGGGATGGAGGCATGACGTGGCGGGGATCAGCGACGAGACCCGACGGGACAACGAGGCGGCCATTCGGCACGTCATGGAGCGGCTCCTTGCCGGTGAAGTTCCCGAGGGCGGCAAGCGCGACATCAAGACCCTCGCGGCGCAGGCCGGGGTCGCCCGCACCGGCTTCTATCCCAAGAAGAATCGCGACGGCGCGCCGCGGCCCGGCCCCTACCAGCACCTGGCGGAGGAGTTCGAGCGCCGACTCCGAGCTTCGGGAAACGGGCGTGATTCCGGACCCGCGGGCTGCACAGATCGAGCGCCTCAAAGAACAGGTATCCGGGCTGAAGCAGCGCCTCGCCGCGCGTGACGAGCAGATCGGCGGTCTCACCGACTTCAGGGAGCGGGCACTGTCGCAGATCGCCGCCCAGCGGATGGAGATCGAGCGGCTTCGCGGTGCCTTGGCCGCGCCGTCGAATGTCCGGGCTCTGCCGAACAGTTCAAGAGCGAGTGCGCCGTACGGATCACGTAGCTGACTGCCCGCTCCAGTGCCGGTGGCTACCCCGTGCAAGGGTAAGGCGAGGTACTGCGGCGCTTGCGAGAGCCGCAGTACCCGGACTGCGGACCACGCTGATTGCCCTCGTCGCAGGGTGTGAACTCGCCGAACACGAAGCCCCCGACGCGGCCACCCCCGGCTGCCTCACCTGGCGGGTCCGGATGGCCACGACCGACCACGAGTGGGTCCTGAAGACACGACCCCGTTCGCAGACCAGCGGCATCGGCTCATCGCCGACACCGACGCCGTCGTCCTGCTCACCGTTCGCCTCAGCTGAGCGCATGAGAGGGACCAAGACCCGTCAACACGGTGGAACCGTGCCGCGTGGACGAGGGGTCCTCGCATGCGGCCGACACGGCGGGTGCTCGACGCCAGTTGCCGACCCGCATCGAGTGCGCTCCCACCACCGGGCCAGGCTGGCAGTCCATCGCCGCGCGATTTCGCTACCGGGCCGGAGAGTGCTTGCGCCTGGGGTCCAACCGAAAATCGATACAGTCGTGGTTTTGACATGCACCCGGGCCCCACACGGGAACGAATACGCCGAGGGTCTTGTGGCGGTGGACTGTGACCGGCACGGATTGCTTGCAGGCCGGACACATGTACGCTTCGGCCTTGCGCTTCCTTTTGACCATATCTTTACGATATGTCCGTACTGGTGCGCGGGGGAAGTGCCCCGCCTCCTTGCCATGCGTGCGGGCGGGTTAAGTGTCCCGACCTGGTGGACCGGTTGGGGGCTCAGGGTCATCCACCGCAGGTGACGGGCTGGGGTGCTCGGTGGTCGCGGAGGCGTCTCTCTGGTCCACAACGCCTGTCGGGGCGGGCCTCCTGAGGCTGAGCACCACGGAACCTGTCAGGACGATGACGATGACTGCGAGGCTGATCTGTGAGGGGATTTCCGGGATGCCGGGGCTGATCATCTTGTGGGATGCCTGAAAAATGAGCTTGACGCCGATGAAGGCGAGGATGATCGCCAGGCCCTTGTTCAGGTAGTGGAAGCGGTCCAGGAGGCCGGCGAGCATGAAGTAGAGGGCCCGCAGGCCGAGGATGGCGAACGCGTTGCTGGTGTAGACGATGAAGGCGTCGTCGCTGACTGCGAGGACGGCCGGGACACTGTCGACGGCGAAGATCAGGTCGGCGGCCTCGATCGCGGCGACCACTGCGAGCAGCGGGGTCGCCATGCGTTTGCCGGCTTCTTTGACGAAGAACTTTGCCCCGGCGTACTCGTTCCGCACCGGGATGATCTTTCGGAGCATCCGTACGGCGAAGCTCTTGCCCGGGTCGAAGCTCTCCTGCTCGTCCTTGAGGAGTTTGTAGGTGCTGTAGAAGAGGACCGCCGCGAAGGCGAACAGCACCGCTGTGAAGCGGCTGACCACGGCCACGCCGAGGGAGAGGAAGATCCCGCGGAAGACGAGCGCGCCGATGACGCCGAAGAACAGCACGCGGTGCTGGTAGGCGCGGGGCACCTTGAAGTACGCGAAGATCACGGCGAAGACGAAGAGGTTGTCGACCGACAGGCTCTTCTCCAGCAGCCAGGCTGTCGTGTACTCGGTGCCCGCCGTCGTGCCGAGGACGAGGAAGACGACCGCGCCGAAGATCAGTGCGAGGCTCACCCACAGGCCGCTCCAGGCGGCTGCCTCCTTGATGCGGATGACGTGCGCGGTGCGGTGGGACAGCAGGTCTACCGCCAGCGACACGACCACCGTCGCGGCGAACGCCCCCCACAGCCAGAGCGGGACCTCAAGCACGCCGAACACCCTCACTATGGCCCGCGCGAATACGCCAGCCCTATACAGGAGTGTCCGGCATTGCGCCCCAGGGGGCATGCGGAGCAGGTGAGGACGACCGAACTCCATGCGGAAGCAGATCGCCCACTACCTGGACGGGATGTTCCCTCACGTCGACTGAGTACCGTGCCCTCCCTTACCGCTCTGCCAAGATCAGCCGGGCTTCGACTCTGTGTACAGCAGCTCGGAGATCCTCATCGGCTCGGCGGATGAATCGGCCGACGATGCTGTCGCAGTCGTACCGAGTGAGGATCTCCGCCAGCCGGGCATCCACGGTGGTGGGGGTGCCGTCCGGGGTGGTGGTCATATCGCAGTACACGAGAGCATCCACCAGCTCGGCGTGGTCGAGGATCGGGAACTCGGCCTCCAGCTCTTCGCGCAGCCCGCGCTCCTCCGCCTCCAGCAGCGCGTACGAGTGGTTGGCGATCAGCCGTACCAGGCGCTCGTCCGCGGCCGAACGGTCGCGCAGGTAGCGGGCGCCGTCCAGCGGATGGAACCCCGTCGTGGCGAGCGACGGCGTGTAGCCGATGTCGTGCCTCGAATTGAAGAACGACTTGTGGATCACGGGCCACACCAACGCTCGCCCACAGCACCGCACCCGGATCGGCCACTGGGTCCTCGACGGCTGGATTCCCAGAGACCCCTTACCGGTGGTCCTCGCCTACACCCTCACCCGCCTCTGCGGGCTCTCCCAAGCTCTGACGCCCGCTGGGTATGGACCCAAACGCGGCATCCCACCGTGGCCCTGACCATCCCGCGTCGCCTGCCGCGACGCCCGACGAAGCAGGTGATCCCCACGAAGCGACGCACCGCCCTCGCGCTGATCGGCGGCACGGCTCTGACTCCGCTCATGACCCCTGGCCCCGCGAGCGCCGCCACTGCGCGCGCCTACGCCCAGCATGCGACGCTCACGGAACTCGGCCCTTCCGATATCGCGGAACTCGAGGCGGCCGTCGATGGCTTAGGCACCCTGTACTCCTCCCAGCCGCCGCACGAATTGTGGCCGACGGCCGCACGCATGAGGCACCGCGTCTTCACGTTCCAGCACGAGCGCCGGCACACCCTGCGCGAGGCCCGCGAACTCGCCCGCCACGCCGGCATGCTCTCGGTGATCCTTGCCTGGGTCACACACGACCTCGGCGAAGGTGACCTGGTCCAGGCTTACTGCGACGACGCCTGGGCGCAGGGTGAGCAGGCCGACCTCCCCGAGGTCGGTGCCTGGGCCGAAGACGTCCGCAGCACCCACGCTCTCTACGACAGCCGTCCCTTGGATGCGCTGCTCGCGGCAACCCGTGGCCTGGCCGTCGCTCCCCGGGACGGCAACGCCGCTGTACGCCTGTCCGCTCAAGTCGCCCGCGCCCATGCCCGGCTCGGCAACCACCACGAATTCGAACGAGCCGCCGTACGCGCCCGTGATTACCAAGCGCAGCTGCCGCTCCACGGCACCGGGCTGTTCGGCGTCGACGCGGTGCGCATCACTTCCTATGACGCCTCTTCGTACGGCTGGCTCAGCCACGCCAACCGTGCACGCGCAGCTGCCGAAGAAGCCATCGGCCACTACCGCAGCTTCCCTCGCCCTCTCCAAGCCCAGGAGAGGCTCGCTCTGGGGGAGGCGTACACGGTGTCCGGCTACGTGCTGGTTCACGAGGCGGGCGATGCCTTCACGATCAAGCAACTTTGCCGACGCGCGTACCCGCTTATGGAGCTTCTCGGGCTCCGTCGCGTCAGGCTCTACGACGCACGCTCGTCGTGCTTCACCTTCCTGGCCAACAACGGTGTCCCGGATCACATCCTCGCGCGATGGGCCGGGCACACAAACATCAAGACGACCAAGCGGTGGTACGTCAAGCCGGATGTAGAGGATCTTCGCGAAGCTGCCACCACTTGGGATGGCCTGCACGGGGTTGCCGAGGAGGGGCAAGCGTGAGCCACGCGGACTACCAGCCGAGCCGAGCGAGGACAGATCTTGTTCACCGTGTGGTGTTCAAGCTGCTGTTGGGCGGGACTCTGGAAGGTTTCCAGGTGAGTCACGCCGAGCCTCGTACGTGCCACCACACTCGATGCTGCAACCCGAACCGCCCGGGGGCCGTGACCAAGGGGCAGAGCCTTGCTCGTAGCGACTGAGGGACGGCACGCGCCCGGAGGACCTACTGTCGACACGGCCGCGAGTGCACGCCGGAGAACATGTACCTGGACTCTCGTCGGCAGGTCTTGGCAGCGCCGGAGCGGGGCAAGGCCCGCTAAGTCCACCCCGGCGATGTGACATCTCGTGACAGATGAGAGGGTCAGGCGAGTGAGTGAGACACCGAAGAGCGCCCTGCAATACCGCTTTGACGGGCCAGAAGACGCCCCGGTCCTGATCCTCGGTCCCTCACTGGGTACCACTTGGCACATGTGGGACCGCCAGGTTCCCGAGCTGACGAAGCAGTGGCGTGTCTTCCGGTTCGACCTGCCGGGGCACGGGGGCGCGCCCGCGTACCCGGCGGGCGCCGTGAGTGACCTCACCGTGCGGCTGCTCGCCACCCTCGACGGCCTCGGCGTGCACCGCTTCGGCTACGCGGGCTGCGCGCTCGGCGGCGCGGTCGGTATCGAGCTGGCCCTGCGCCATCCCGAGCGCCTCGCCTCGCTCGCGCTGATCGCGGCCTCGCCCCGCTTCGGCACGGCCGACGAGTTCCGCCAGCGCGGGGTGATCGTACGGACGAACGGGCTCGACCCGATCGCCCGGATGTCCCCCGACCGCTGGTTCACCGGCGGGTTCGCCGCGGCGCAGCCCGCGATCACCGAGTGGGCCGTGCAGATGGTGCGCACCACGGACCCCGGCTGTTACATCGCCGCCTGCGAGGCGCTCGCGTCGTTCGACGTGCGGGGCGAGCTCGCGCGCGTGGGCGTGCCCACCCTGGTCCTCGTCGGTTCGGACGACCAGGTCACCGGCCCCGCCGAGGCCCGGACCCTGGTCGCGGGCATCCCGGACGCCCGGCTCGCCGTCGTCCCCGGCGCCTCCCACCTGGTGCCGGTCGAGCAGCCCGCCGCCGTCACCGACCTCCTGGTGAGACACTTCTCCACCGCCTGGCAGCCCGTCTTCGACTCCACCACCGGTATGACGGCGATCCAGGCGTCCCCGGTCAAGCCGGTCCTGGCCGCCGCGCCGCCGCAGCCCGCACCGATCGCCGAGATCGCCTCGGCCGTCGTGGACCCCCATGCCGTGGGTCGCCCCGACCAGTACGAGGCCGGTCTGAAGGTGCGCCGCGAGGTGCTCGGTGACGCGCACGTGGACCGGGCTCTGGCGCAGGCCGACGAGTTCTCCGGGGATTTCCAGGAGTTCATCACCCGCTACGCCTGGGGCGAGATCTGGGACCGACCCGGTCTGGACCGGCGTTCGCGCAGCTGCGTCACCCTCACCGCCCTGGTCGCGGGCGGACACCTCGACGAACTCGCCTTCCACACCCGCGCCGCCCTGCGCAACGGCCTCACCCCGGTCGAGATCAAGGAGGTGCTGATGCACGCGGCCGTCTACTGTGGCGTTCCGGCGGCGAACAGCGCCTTCAAGGTGGCCCAGCAGGTCATCCGCGAGGAGACGACCCCCACCGAGTGAGCCCTGCCCCGAGTCCGGGGCGGGCCGGGGCAGGATGGAACCCATGAAGCTCACGAAGAAGTCGCACGCCTGCGTCCGTCTCGAAAAGGACGGCCGGACACTCGTTCTCGACCCCGGCGGATTCAGCGAGCAGGACGCCGCGGTCGGCGCCGACGCCATCCTCATCACGCACGAGCACCCCGACCACTTCGACGAGGGACGACTGCGGGCCGCCCTGGAGGCCAATCCGGCCGCCGAGATCTGGACCCTCCGGTCGGTCGCCGAGAAGATCTCCGCCGCCTTCCCCGGCCGCGTCCACACCGTCGGCCACGGCGACACCTTCACCGCGGCCGGCTTCGAGGTCCAGGTCCACGGCGAGCTGCACGCGGTCATCCACCCGGACCTCCCACGCATCACCAACGTCGGCTATCTCCTCGACGCCGGGAAGGTCTTCCACCCCGGAGACGCGCTCACCGTCCCCGACCACGCCGTCGAGACGCTGATGCTCCCGGTCATGGCCCCCTGGAGCAAGATCTCCGAGGTCATCGACTACGTCCGCGAGGTCGAGCCACAGCGCGCCTACGACATCCACGACGCCCTGCTCACGGACCTCGCCCGCCCGATCTACGACAACCAGATCGGCGCCCTCGGCGGCACCGAACACCTGCGGCTGGCACCGGGCGCCTCGACGGACGTGTGACGGTCCCGGGCGGCCTGGGCAGCCCGGTCGGCTGGGGCGGGCCGCGTTGTCAGACCCGCCCGGTAGGTTGTGGGACATGCGCATCGCGACCTGGAACGTGAACTCGATCACCGCCCGCCTGCCGAGGCTGCTGGCCTGGCTGGAGAGCAGCGGCACCGACGTGCTGTGCCTCCAGGAGGCCAAGGTCGCCGAGGCGCAGTTCCCGCTCGACCAACTGCGCGAGCTGGGCTACGAGGCGGCGGTGCACGCCACCGGCCGGTGGAACGGCGTGGCGGTGATCTCCCGCGTCGGCATCGAGGACGTGGTCAAGGGCCTGCCCGGCGACCCCGGCTACGACGGCGCGACCGAGCCCCGGTCCATCTCCGCGACCTGCGGACCGGTCCGCGTCTGGTCGGTATATGTGCCGAACGGCCGCGAGGTGGACCACCCGCACTACGCCTACAAGCTCCAGTGGTTCGAGGCACTGAAGGCGGCCGTCGCGGGCGACGCGGCGGGCAGCCGGCCCTTCGCCGTCCTGGGCGACTACAACGTGGCCCCGACGGACGACGACGTCCATGACGTGGCCGCTTTCGAGGGCCTCACCCATGTCACCGCGGCCGAGCGGGCCGCCCTGGCCTCCCTGCGCGAGGCGGGCCTGTCCGATGTCGTCCCGCGCCCCCTGAAGTACGAGCACCCCTTCACGTACTGGGACTACCGCCAGCTCTGCTTCCCCAAGAACCGAGGAATGCGCATCGACCTGGTGTACGGCAACGAGCCGTTCGCCGAGGCCGTGAAGGACGCCTACGTCGACCGCGAGGAGCGCAAGGGCAAGGGCGCCTCCGACCATGCGCCGGTCGTGGTCGACCTCGACGTGTAGTCCGACAGCATCCGCAGGTCCACCGACTCCGCGAGCGCGGCCAACCCCGCGTCCGACGGGTGCAGATGGTCCCCGCTGTCGTACGCGGTCAGCATCCGGGTGGGCGAGGCCGGGTCGCGGACCACACAGTCGAAGTCCAGCACGCCGTCGAACACCCTGGTGTCCCGGATCCAGGCGTTGACCGCGATCCGCTCGGCGTCCACCGCGGCCGTGCACCGCGGGTGGCCCGCGCACGGCAGGATCGTGGCGGCCAGCGTCCGCAGACCACGGACGCGGCCGCGGACGGCGAGCTCCCGCAAGCCCTTGATCACCTGCGGGGCCGAGGCGCCGCCCAGCACATCGTTCACGCCCTCGAACAGCACCGCCGTACGCGCCGACGTCTGTGCGAGGACATCGCGGTCGAACCGGTTCAGGGCGCTCACCCCGGCCGAGTCCGTGGAGACCCCGTCCCCGGGATAGCGGTCGGTCACCACACGGTTTCCTGAGATCCCCTGGTTCAGCACCCCATAGCGGGGGACCACACTCTGCCGCAGCAGCCGGGTGGCCAGCGCATTCGGCCACCGCCGGTTCGCGTCCACCGTGGACTTGTCCCCATCGGTGATCGAGTCCCCGAGCAGCACCACGGCCCCCGGCCCGCCGCCCACGTCCACCCCGGTCAGCAGGGGCCAGTTCGTCAGCGTCGAGGTGTACGCGGTGGCGGAACCGTCCGCCGTGTGGTCGCCCGCACCGCTCACGTACGACCGCTGCGCCGCGAGCCGGTGCACGGGCGCCGCCGTCACCGTCCCGGGCAGATGGAAGCTCACCAGCAGATTGGCGTCCGCCGGTACCGCGAAGGCCAGCGGATCGCTGAACGACTGTGCCCCGGCCGGGATCTCGACACCCGCCGCGCCCCCGAAGGCCAGCCGCACCGGCACACCCCGCGCCGTCGCACCCGAGGCCTGCACCGCCACCGTGGCGCCCCCGATCCGCACCGGCGTCGCCGCGAAGGTGTTGTCGAACCGCAGCCGCACCCGCGTCCCGCCCACCGAGGTGTGCACGACCAGTCGCAGCGTCCGGTCCGTCCACGGGCCGACCGCCGGGTAGCCGGAGGTCCCGGTCGCCCAACTCCCGGTCCACTGCGGTGTGGTGGCCCGTACCGACATCGCGAACACATGCAGACCGGTCGCGTACGGCAGGTGCACCGAGACCACCTCGCGCCCCGCGACCAGCGGCACGGCCACGACGTACAGCCTTGCCCTCTCGGTGAGTTGGCCGTCGGGTGTGTTGACGTGCGGCAGTGCCACCGCCTTGGCGCCGAGTGGTCCCCGACGCCAGTCGGAGGCGGTCAGCCGGTACAGGGAGAGGGTGCCGTCCGCGTACTCGACCGTACCCAGGCCGCCGGCCTCGGCGCCGCCGGTGCCCGCCACCAGAAAGGCGAGCGCGTCGCCGTGGCCGTCCAGGCGGACGTCCTGCCCGGCGGCCCGCACGTTGTCCGGTGCGCCCGGCCGCCACCGCGGCCAGGTCAGCCGCGCGCCCAGCACGGTGAGGGTCCGGCCCGGCGTCCAGCCCGCGGCCATGAGGTCCTGGGCCGACAGGGAGGCGCCGAGGCCGTCGAAGTCCGCCTGGCAGGGCCGGGCGTCGTCACTGACCGCCGTGGTGTCGAACAGCTCCTCCAGCGGAAGCGGCCCCACCGCGGCCGTTGGGGCGACCGACACCGAGCTCGTCGGCACGAGGGCCGCACACAGGGCGAGAACGGTCACCCACCACCGGATGCTTCGGCGCACAGCCGCTTCCTTGGCTTCACGAGCGAACAGAGCGAACAGAGCGAACAGAGGGGAAGGAGTGAGGAACAGAGGGGAAGGAGTGACGCAGAGGGACAGAGGTGTCTGATGGAACAAAAGACCTATAGCGAAGCTAAAGAGGCAGCGGGTACGCGTCAACGAGCCATGCGCGAAGTCGTGGTGAAGTCGACCGGAATCGACGGCCCGCGCGCCTGTGGTGCGCACGGCAGGGTGAATGACACGCTGGGCATATGAAGATCCCTTTTCTGGGCAACCGGCACGTGAAACCCGGCGCCCGCGACCCCGAGGGCATCGCCGAACTCCTCGCCGAGTGTGAGCTGCTGCGCTCCCAGGCGTCCCGGGAGGGCGTCCAACTCGACGACACCGCGGCCTCGTTGGAGGCTCTGGATCAGTTGGTGCCGCGCTGGCGGGACGACGAGGAGGTCCTGCCGTGGCTCGGTAACGACGCCGGGCTCTATCTCGGCACGGTCATCGTGCGGACCGTTCCGGGTGCCGCCTGGGACCTGCGGCCGGACGGCCAGCCCGTGATCCGGCTCGCCTCCGGGCGCGAGTTCGACGTCGTCGACTCCGGTCACGAGTGGGCGTCGAGCGGGGCGCCCGAGCTCTCCCAGCTGTACGCCGAAGTCGCGGAAGCGTGAATCCCTGGCCATAGCTTGACGTAAATACGGCTAATGCCCGAAAAGTGCGTGTCGTGCATTAACGCTGATCTTGCCCCGATAAGTTGCGGCACCTACGACACAGCTGAGAGTGGGTAGGGCTGGGCATGGCCGTCGATCCGTTGATCGAACTGCGTGACGTCAACAAGTACTACGGGGAGCTGCATGTCCTGCAGGACATCAATCTCACCGTCGGCAAGGGGGAGGTGGTCGTTGTCATCGGCCCTTCGGGCTCGGGGAAGTCGACGCTGTGCAGGACGGTCAACCGGCTGGAGACCATTCACTCCGGAACCATCACGCTCGAAGGGCAGCCGCTGCCGGAGGAGGGCAAGGCCCTCGCCCGGCTCCGCGCCGAGGTCGGCATGGTGTTCCAGTCCTTCAACCTGTTCGCCCACAAGACGATCCTGCAGAACATCTCGCTGGCCCAGGTCAAGGTCCGCAAACGCAAGCGGGAGCAGGCCGACCGGCGCTCCCGGGAACTCCTCGACCGCATCGGCCTCGCCGACCAGGCGGACAAGTACCCGGCGCAGCTCTCCGGCGGTCAGCAGCAGCGTGCGGCCATCGCCCGCGCCCTCGCCGTGGAGCCCAAGGCGCTGCTGTTCGACGAACCGACCTCGGCGCTCGACCCGGAGATGATCAACGAGGTCCTGGAGGTCATGCAGCAACTCGCCCGGGACGGCATGACCATGATCGTCGTCACCCATGAGATGGGCTTCGCCCGCGGAGCCGCGGATCACGTCGCGTTCATGGCCGACGGCCGCATCGTCGAGCAGCGCACCCCAGAGGAGTTCTTCACCGACCCGCACAGCGAGCGGGCCAAGGACTTCCTCTCCAAGATCCTCAAGCACTGAGCGGGGGAGGGCGAACCGTGCTCCGTACCACCCGTACGCCCCGCGCGCCGGCGCCGCCCGGCATCGACCGATCCCGGGCCGGCTGATGAACATACTGACAGACGACTCCGCCGCCGACTCCACCCCCCGCGGTGCCGACTTCCTCCGCCCCGTCGAACCGACCGTCCACGCCTCGCTGTCGGCGCTCGCGCCGGGCTTCCTGACGGCGTCGTACTTCCGCCCTGCGTTAATCCGCCCGGCGTTCCTCGCCCCCTTCGCCCACGGGGAGTTCCCCGACATCGATCGGCCCGTCGCGTCGAACCTCGACTACGATGTGCCGTTCATCCCGGTGGTGTCGGTGATCTCGCCGATCCGCGCCGGGATGTGCGCGCTGCTCTCCCGGTTCGCCGGCCGGGTGTCCTGGCGGGAGCGGCGTGGTCCCAAGACCGAGGCCGCGAAGGTCAGTGCGGCCGGACCAGGTTCGCTGCTGCCGGGTGGGGGTCCCCCCACGGCCCCGAAACCGTAGGGGGGTGGCAGCTCACAGAGCCCATACTCGCCCGGCGGCAGCCGGAGATCACTGCTCGCGCAGCGGGATCGACACGTACGACGGGTCGTTCGCCGGCGAGGAGAAGGTCAGCTGCGCGCCGGACGGGTTGTGCTCGATGTAGAGCGGGTCGACCGTGTCGACCACCAGGGCCAGCCGGTGCCCTGCCGGGACGTCGTAGGCCGTGGAGAACAGCTCCAGGTCGACGTCGAACGGATTCCCGGGCGTTCGCCCGTGGAATGTGTACGGCGCGTTGCTGACCAGCTTGCCGAGGCCGAGCGGCCCCACGTCGTAGAGGTACGCGACGAGGGTGCCGCTCTCCTTGGTAGGAGTGAGAGTGGTGTGCAACTTAGCTGTTCCGCGCACTTGTTGGGCGCTCGCGTACTTCTCCGACTGCCATACGGCGGCCCAGCGGCGGGGGAGCAGGGGGATCGAGGCGATCGGGGGCACCCGGGCCACCTGGTCGAGGATGCTGGACAGGAAGAGCACCCCGCCGTCCGCGCCCGAGTCGATGTTCGTGTGAATCGTGGTCGTGCCCGCGAGGGCGATCTTCTTCCGCGTCTCGCCGACCGACTTCCAGTCCGGGTAGCCCTCGTAGTCGTCCGTGGAGCGGGACTTGAGCCGTACGGGCTGCTCGCGGTCGACGCCGTTGTCCGCGCCCTTGAGGTAGTGGTCGAACCAGCGCCCGGTGTCGGTCCAGACGTCGTTGGGCAGCCCGAACAGGCCGGTGATCTCGGCGGTGGCGTGGTCGCCGGGGCGCAGCTCCAGTCTCTTCGGGCCGGTCAGCTTCTCGTAGAAGTCCGCGTACTGGTTGGGCGAGAAGATCGTGTCGCCCCAGGCGTTGGCCATCATGACCGCGGTGTCGTTCTCGTTCAGCTGATCGACATAGGTCACAGCGGAACGTTTCTTCCCCCAGGCCACGAGCTCGGGTTCCTTGTCCAGGTTCGAGGCGTAGAAGTCGTCGAAGATCTGCCGGAGTTCGGCGCTCTGGCGGCCGGTGACCAGGCTCGCGCCGTCCAGGAGGCCGGCCGCCTGGATGTGTTGGGTGCGGCCGGAGTAGATCGAGCCGACCAGGTCGGCCCAGCCGCTGAGGGCCGCGACCGCCTTGACGCGCTTGTCGTGCGCGGCGGCCAGCAGACTGATGCCGGCGCCGTACGAGACGCCCGCCATGCCGACCTTCCCCGCGTCGGCCGGGGTGTTGGCGAGCGCCCAGTCGATGACCTTGGACGCGTCCGCCACGTCGGGCGGGCCTCCCACTTCTATCTCGCCGCCAGACTGCCAGAAGCCGCGCACGTTGTAACTGAGCACGATGTAACCGGAGTTCGCGAGTTGCTGGGCCTGGGCGAGATACTCGACCTGGGGCAGACCCCAGCTCGTGGGGAGTACGAGCAGCGGGTAGCGGCGGGTGCCGTCGGCGTCGGCGGGCGTGATGACGTTGGCCTTGAGGACCGTGCCGCCGTCCCCGGCGATGTCGACGAATCGGATGCCGGTCGCGGCCTGGGCGCCGGGGGCGAGCCCGAGGGCACTGCCGGCGATCAGCGTCGCCGAGACGGCACCCATGGCGGTCGTGCGCAGGGCCTTGCGATGGCGGTGTCCCACGGGCCACTCCCTCATCCGGTCACTCGTGTCAGTGCTAAGTGACCCGACGGTAACCTCGCTCTCTTACTGGAGGTAACCCGTCGGTAAGTTACGCGGGAGTAACGATTGTTGGAATGTGTTGCGTCCTAGGAGGCCCGGTGGGTGTTGCGCGGAGCCGCGGGGGTCGGCAGAGGTGCCTGTGCCGACCGCGTCACGTCCGCGACCAGTTCGACCACATCGGGGCCGTACGCCTGTGAGTTGACGACCTTCAGAAGCAGTACGAAGGAGTTGTGGCCGTGCTTGCGGGCCAGCCGCTCGTGATTGAGGGCGAGATAGCGGGTCGCGGCCTGGTTGGTGATCGCGCGCTGGCCGCAGAACAGGAAGACGGGCCGGGCCCGGCCCGGTTCTCCGGCCGTGAGCCGGGCCAGCAGCACGTACTCGGTCACGCCGGTCTCTATGCGGTAGCGCTCACTGCCTATCTGGAAGGCGAGTCGGTCCGGGCCCGGGTCCGGGTCGGTGTTCACGCGCACCCCGGGCAGCATGGCGTGCATATGGGCCGCCATACGCCGATTCGACCCCGGGCCGCCCACGCAGAACTCCGTCCGCTCACCGAAGCCCTGCCGGGCCGCGTCCTGGGTGATCACCTCGGTGTGCGCGCCGCAGTCCTTGATGAGCGCGGAGAGTTCCAGGAGCGCGAACACGTCGAAGCGGTGCACCGCGAGGTCCGGGCTGCCCGCGTCACGGTTGACGACCAGCAGGGACTCGGAGTTGTCGGGCAGCCCGAAGAAGGCCTGCTTACGGCGGAGCTTCCGCTTCCACAGGTAGGTCCGGGCCAGCCAGCCGAGCGTGGCACTGATACCGGCGGCCACCACGCCCAGGACGATGTTGCGCACGTCGTCATTCATGGGCGCGCATGCTAGCGGGCGAACGCAAACCCGTGTTCGAGACCGGTCGACGCGCCTTCCTGACGGGGGCATGGCGATCGCATAGGCTGCGCGGACGGTCTCTTGCTGGAGGTTCGGATGCGTCGCCCTGTCGCACGGAAACTGTCGGTGCTGGCGGTCTCGGCCGCCGTGGTGTCGGTGGGGGCGGCGGCTCCGCCCGCCGCACCCGACGCCCCTGTCGGGAAAGTCCCCGTGGCCGTCGGCTACGGCGGTGCCGTCTCGAGCGTCGACGCGGACGCCTCGGCCGCCGGCATCGAGGTGCTGAGGAAGGGCGGCAACGCCGTCGACGCGGCCGTCGCCACCGCCGCCGCGCTCGGTGTCACCGAGCCCTACTCCTCCGGTGTCGGCGGAGGCGGCTACTTCGTCTACTACGACGCCAAGTCCCGTACGGTGCGTACGATCGACGGACGTGAGACGGCACCGCTCACCGCCGACTCCGACCTCTTCCTGGAGAACGGCAAGCCGCTCGCCTTCGCGGACGCCGTCAGCAGCGGCCTGAGCGTCGGCACGCCGGGCACGCCCGCCACCTGGCAGACGGCACTCGACAAGTGGGGCAGCAGAAAGCTCGGGACGGTGCTCAAGCCCGCCGAGCGGATCGCCCGTGAAGGCTTCGTCGTGGACGACACCTTCCGCTCGCAGACCGCCTCCAACGAGACCCGGTTCCGCTACTTCCCGGACACCGCGAAGCTGTTCCTGCCCGGTGGGCGGCTCCCGGTCGTCGGCTCGACCTTCAAGAACCCCGATCTCGCCCGCACCTACGCCGAGTTGGGCAGGAAGGGCGTCGGCGCGATCTACCACGGCGACCTCGGCGACGAGATCGTGGACACCGTGAACAACCCGCCGGTGGACCCGGGTTCGGGGTGGAACGCACGCCCCGGAGACCTCTCGGAGAAGGACCTCGCCGCCTACCGCGCCAAGCTCCAGGCGCCCACCAGGACCTCGTACCGCGGTCTCGGCGTCTACTCCATCGCGCCCTCCTCCTCGGGCGGCACGACGGTCGGTGAGGCCCTCAACATCCTGGAGAACACGGACCTTTCGAAGGCGAGCGAGGTCCAGTACCTGCACCACTTCATCGAGGCCAGCCGGATCGCGTTCGCGGACCGGGGGCGCTGGGTCGGCGACCCCGCCTTCGAGGACGTACCGACGAAGGAGCTGCTGTCGCAGCGCTACGCCGACTCGCGGGCCTGCCTCATCAAGGACGACGCCGTGCTCACCAGCCCGGTGGCACCCGGCGACCCGCGCCACCCTGCGGCCTGCGGGGCCGGGGGCACGACGGCGCCGACGACGTACGAGGGCGAGAACACGACCCATCTGACGGTGGCCGACAAGTGGGGGAACGTCGTCTCCTACACCCTCACCATCGAGCAGACCGGCGGCAGCGCGATCACAGTCCCGGGGCGCGGGTTCATCCTCAACAACGAGCTGACGGACTTCTCCTTCGCCCCGGCCAACCCGGCCGTCCACGACCCGAACCTGCCGGGTCCGGGCAAGCGGCCGCGGTCGTCGATCTCACCGACCATCGTGCTGGACCCGCACAACAAGCCGGTAGTGGCGCTGGGTTCGCCCGGCGGCGCGACCATCATCACCACCGTGCTGCAGACGCTGACCGAGTTCCTCGACCGGGGGCTCCCGCTCGTGGACGCGATCGCCACGCCGCGCGCCAGCCAGCGCAACGCGGCCCAGACCGAGCTCGAACCCGGGCTCTACGGCAGCGAGGTGCAGAAGCAACTCGAAGCCATCGGGCACTCCTTCAAGCTGAACCCCGAGATCGGCGCGGCGACGGGCGTGCAGCGACTGCCGAACGGGAAATGGCTGGCCGCCGCCGAGACGGTACGGCGGGGCGGCGGCTCGGCGATGGTGGTGCGCCCGGCGAAGTAGGCGGGAGCGGGGGCGCGTCCGGCGAGGTGGCCGTCACAACTCGGGGGCGGGCGGCAGGTCTTCCGTACGGAAGGCGAGCCGCCCGTCCGCCACGTCCACCGTCACCGTGCCGCCCTCGGCGACCCGGCCGTCGAGCAGCAACCGGGAGAGCTGGTTCTCCACCTCCCGCTGGATGGTGCGGCGCAGCGGCCGGGCGCCGTACTCGGGCTGGTAGCCGCGCTCGGCGAGCCAGTCGACGGCGGAGTCCGTGAAGTCGACCGCGACGCCCTGCGCGTGCAGCAGTCGACGGGTCTTCACCAGCAACAGGTTGGTGATCTCCCGCAGTTGGCCGGCGGTGAGCTGACGGAAGACGACGATCTCGTCGACGCGGTTGAGGAACTCGGGCCGGAAGTGCTCCCGCAGCGGGCGCAGGATCTGCTCGCGCCGCGCCTCCTCGTCCGCCTCCGCGCCGCCGGGTCCGAAGCCGATGCCGGCGCCGCGCCGGGTGATCGCCTCGGAGCCGAGGTTGCTGGTCATCACGATGACCGTGTTGGTGAAGTCGACCGTGCGGCCCTGGGAGTCGGTCAGCCGTCCGTCGTCGAGGACCTGGAGCAGGATGTTGAAGACGTCCGGGTGCGCCTTCTCCACCTCGTCGAGGAGAAGCAGCGAGTACGGATGCCTGCGCACGGCCTCGGTGAGCTGGCCGGCCTCCTCGTGGCCGACGTACCCGGGCGGGGCGCCGACCAGGCGGCTGACGGTGTGCCGCTCCTGGTACTCGCTCATGTCCAGGCGGACCATCCGTTCCTCGCTGCTGAACAGGGCCTCGGCGAGCGTCCGCGCCAGCTCGGTCTTGCCGACACCGGTCGGGCCGAGGAAGAGGAAGCTGCCGATCGGGCGGTCGGGGCTGGCGAGCCCGGCGCGGGAGCGCAGGACGGCGTCGGCGACCACGCGGACCGCTTCGTCCTGGCCGACGACCCGCTCGTGCAGGTGCTGCTCCAGGCCGAGCAGGCGGTCCTTCTCCTCCTCGGTGAGGCTGCTGACCGGGATGCCGGTCTGCCGCGACACGACTTCGGCGACGGCCTCGGTCGTGACCTTCAGGTCCATCCCCTCGTCGGCCTCGGTGTCGCCGTCGGCCTCGCCGATCCGCTGCTTCAACTCGCCGATCCGGTCGCGCAGTTGCGTGGCCTGCTCGTACTGCTCGTCCGCGACCGCCTGGTCCTTGTCCCGGGTGAGCTGTTCGACCTCGCGCTCCATGGCCCGTACGTCCGTGCCCTTGGTCCGTGCCCGCAGCCGTACCCGGGCGCCGGCCTGGTCGATCAGGTCGATCGCCTTGTCCGGCAGGCGGCGGTCGGTGAGATACCGGTCGGACAGCTCGACGGCGGCCACCAGGGCCTCGTCGGTGTAGCGGATCTGGTGGTGGGCCTCGTAGCGGTCGCGCAGGCCGCGCAGGATCTCGATGGCGTCCGCGGCGGTGGGCTCGGGCACCAGGATCGGCTGGAAGCGGCGGGCCAGCGCCGCGTCCTTCTCGATCCGGCGGAACTCCTCCAGCGTGGTCGCGCCCACGATGTGCAGCTCGCCGCGGGCCAGGGCGGGCTTGAGGATGTTGCCGGCGTCCATGGAGCCGCCCTCGCCGCCGCCTCCGGCGCCGACGACGGTGTGCAGTTCGTCGATGAAGACGATCAACTCGTCGGAGTGGGCGCGGATCTCGCCCACGATGGTGGTCAACCGCTCCTCGAAGTCCCCGCGATAGCGGGTGCCCGCGACCACTCCGGTCAGGTCCAGGGCGAACACCCGCCGTCCTGTGAGCACGTCGGGCACATCGCCGTCGATGATCTTCTGGGCGAGTCCCTCCACGATCGCGGTCTTGCCGACACCGGCGTCGCCGATGAGCACCGGGTTGTTCTTGCCGCGCCGGGACAGCACCTCGATGGTCTGCTCGATCTCCTCCTCCCGGCCGATCACCGGGTCGATGCCGCCCTGCCGGGCCAGGTCGGTGAGATCGCGGCCGTACTTGTCCAGCGTGGGCGTGCCGGTGGAGCGGGGCCGCTCGCCGCGGGTACGCCCTCCGTCCGGGGCCGGCTCGGGCGGCAGTCCGGAGGTCGCGAAGTGGGCCGAGTTGAGGATGTGTCCGGCCGCCGAGTCCGGGTTCGAGGCGAGGGCGCTGAGCACGTGCTCGGGGCCGATATAGCCGGCGCCGCGCGCCCGCGCCAGGTCGTGCGCGTCCAGCAGGGCGCGCTTGGCGGCCGGGGTCAGGGACAGCGAGGTCGGCGGCGGGACCTCGCCCGGCGGGTGCTGGGCCGGGCCGGACCGCTCGTCGATCTCCGTGGCGAGCGAGTCGGGATCCGCGCCGGCCCGGCTCAGCAGCGTCCGGGTCGGCTCGGCGGACAGCGCGGCCCGCAGCAGGTGCTGGGTGTCCAGGTCCCGGCTGCCGTGCTCGGCGGCGTACTGGGCGGCGCCCCGCACCAGCTCACGGGCGGGCTGACTGAGCAGCCGCCCGATGTCGACCTGGCGCGGACCGGGGTGCGGCCCGCCGAAGAAGCGGGCGAGGAATTCTCCGAAGGGGTCGTAGCCTTCTGAGCCGGTGAAGCCGCTGGTCATGGCGTTCCCATCCGGCGTCCCGACGGGGGTGCCTCCCGGTTCGGGCGAAGCCCGACAACTGGGGCAGGGCCCGGGACGCCCTCGCTGATCGACGTGCCGGAGTCGGGTAACCCGAGTGGCAGCCGGTTACACCCCCTGGGCGCGCGTTCGTAGAACACCCTCGCACGATCGAGGGGAGGGGGCACCTCCGGAGGCCCTCGGGGCGGCCGCCCGAGGGCTTCCCGCAGACAGCGCCGAACAGCGCCGAACAGCGCCGAACAGCACCGGGCGGGGAGTGGCAGGGCGGGGCGGCCGACCGGGCCGGGCGCTCGGTCTGTCCGTGGACGATCCGGCGGTGCGGTGCGTGCCGGCGGATGCGTGAGAGGTGCCGGTTCGAGGTCTCGGGGTGCGGGTCCCGGGCCGCCGCCGCCCCGCGGTCGGTATCCCGCGATCAGGGTCCTGCGCGGTGCCGGAAAACTTCCCGTAGCGCGCCCGTAACACGGCTGGTGTTGCCTACGAAGCGGAGTGCTCCGGTCGGGCGGGAGTTGGGCGATGGTTGTGGATCAACTCCCCAGACAAGTACGGGAGTTCGCGAACCACTTGGACGGTCTGCTGGCGCGCCTCGACCAGGGCGGCGGCTGGTGCGGGGTGTTCTGGCAACGGGACCCCGACGGTATGCAGGCCTGCCTCGACGGACGTGAGATGCCGCCGTGGGACGTCGTGGAGGCACTGCTCCAGGACCTCGCGGTGATGTACGGCCCTCAAATCGCCGCCGCGGAGACGGCACGGGCCCGTGCCCTGCACGCCGCCGCGGTCGTCGCGTACGACGCCCGTTCCGGTGGCCGTGACGCCCTCGGTGACCGCTTCGACGTCATGCTCCGTGAGCAGCGGTACGCCACCGAGCGGAAGGCGGAGCTGGGCCGGTCGCTGGCCTCCGCCCCCACCCAGGAACAGGCCGACGCCCTCCGCGTCGACCTCGCCTGGGCCCACGACGACCACGAACGCGCCACCCGCCGCTGCGCCGAACTCCGGTCCCGCATGGAGCAACTGGACCGACGCGTCACCGGCGAGCAGGCCCAGGCGATCCGACGCGGGGCCCCCGGGGGCGACGGCGCCGCGTTCGGTGCGCGGCCCGAATTCCGCGCGGACGCCCAGGAGCGGTCGGACGGGCGCGACGCGTACGGCGGACGGCCGGGCGGATACGGCCCGGACGGGCGTCGCCTGGACGCGAGCGGCTCGGGCGGCCGTGGCGTGGCCGGTCACGGCTCGGACGGGCGCGACACGGACCGAGCTGGTGCAGGCGGGCCCGGCGAGGGTCGGTACGGCTCGGACGGGCACGACATGGGGCAGCGCGACACGGACGGGCACGACATGGGGCAGCGCGACACGGACGGGCACGACACGGACCGGTACGACACGAACGCGTTCGGCTCGGGTCCGCACGGCCCCGGCAACACCGGCGCCGGGGCGCGGTGGGAGGAGCGTGCCTCGTACGGTGGGCGGCCCGCGCGCGGTGAGCCGTCCGGCGCGGGTGGCTCGCAGGGGGGCGGGTTCCCGAGCATGCCGGCGCAGCGCGACCGGGACGCCCGTGGTGAGGGCCGGCCGGAGCCCGGCGGTACCGTCCGTCCCGTGTCCGGTGGCCACGGTGCCGAGCCCACCGCGAGCCCCGCGTACGGCCCCCGCTTCGGCGCGCAGGCGCCCGCCGTCCCGCGCGACCAGGCGTACGAGCAGCAGCGCCCGGCGCCCACCGAGGCCCTTGCCGGTCGGCCGCCGGCGCCCGCGGAACCCCCTGCCGGGCAGCAGCCCTCGCCCAAGCAGCGCAAGCGTCGTCGGGGCGGTGCCCGGTTCGCCGGGATGGTCGAGGAGGAGGCCGCCCCCGTCGTCGTACCGCCGACCGCCGTACCGGATCTCCCCGCCACGCCCGTCGGGAGCGGCCACACCCCGCGAGGGGCCCGGTTCGCCGGGGCCGCGCGGGTGGACACCCGCCCGGAGCCGCAGGTCGAGCCGCTGGACGCGGTGGGCGGGCGGGAGACGGCACAGGCCGTGGAGCGGCTGGTGCGGCTGCGCGGGGAGGGGCGCAGCGGCGAGGCGCACGCCCTGCTCGCCGAGATCGCCGGCTGGCCGGCCGCCCGCTACCCGCTGCTCGCCGTCGAGATGCAGCGGGCCGGCCTGGGCGCCGACTGGGCGACCCTGCTGTGGGAGGCGGCCTCGCTGCCCGCGGGACGGCTGGTCGCGGCCGCCGACGCGCTGGTCGCGGCAGGTCGCGGCGCCGACGGGGAACAGATCCTGCGGCAGGGCGTGTCCCGGCCCGCCGGCGAGATCGGGCAGGCGGTACTCGCACTGGCCGCCGAGGACCGTCACCGGGAGGTCCGCGCACTGCTCGACGCCTACGTCCGCGTCCGCGCCCCGGAGGAGGCCGCCCGCAGTGCCGAACCGGACCCGCACACCCTCGTGCCGCTGCTGCTGGAGGCCGCCCGGGGCGTCTCGGACCAGTGCCACTGGGACCTGGTGCACGCACTCCGGGTGGCAGGATTCACCGCCTGACGCGCCCCTGACACCCGCGGAGGCTCCACTCACCGGCCGAGCGGCTCACCCACAGGGGTGCGAAACGTGATCGACTCCGCGGGTTGACGACAATGGTCTTGGCAAGGCCCTTCAGGAGGCTTACGTTCGTCCCTCTACGGCCTGCGTCTACGGGCGTAGAAGCTCTGACGTCCCGTCGAAGGAGCAGCTCATGGCGAACGTCGTACGTGCCGCCCTGGTCCAGGCCACCTGGACCGGCGACACCGAGTCCATGGTGGCGAAACACGAGGAGCACGCCCGCGAGGCGGCCCGCCGGGGTGCCAAGGTCATCGGCTTCCAGGAGGTCTTCAACGCCCCCTACTTCTGTCAGGTCCAGGAGCCGGAGCACTACCGCTGGGCCGAGCCGGTGCCCGACGGGCCGACCACGCGTCGTATGCGGGAGCTCGCCCGCGAGACCGGCATGGTGATCGTCGTCCCGGTCTTCGAGGTCGAGCAGTCGGGCTTCTACTACAACACCGCGGCCGTGATCGACGCCGACGGCACCTTCCTCGGCAAGTACCGCAAGCACCACATCCCGCAGGTCAAGGGATTCTGGGAGAAGTACTACTTCAGGCCGGGCAACGTCGGCTGGCCGGTCTTCGACACCGCCGTCGGCAAGGTCGGCGTCTACATCTGCTACGACCGCCACTTCCCGGAGGGCTGGCGGCAACTCGGCCTGAACGGCGCCCAGTTGGTCTACAATCCGTCGGCCACCCACCGCGGGCTGTCCTCCCACCTGTGGCGACTGGAGCAGCCCGCCGCCGCGGTCGCCAACGAGTACTTCATCGCCGCGATCAACCGGGTGGGCGTCGAGGAGTACGGGGACAACGACTTCTACGGGACGAGTTACTTCGTCGACCCACGCGGACAGTTCGTGGGGGAGGCCGCCAGCGACAAGGACGAGGAACTCGTCGTCCGCGACCTCGACTTCGACGTCATCGAAGAGGTACGCCGGCAGTGGGCGTTCTACCGCGACCGCCGGCCCGACGCATACGAGGGGCTGGTGCGGCCATGACCAGGGATCTGATGGGTCGTCATCGGAGCGTCCTGCCCGACTGGCTCGCCCTGTACTACGAGGACCCGCTGGAGATCACCCACGGCGAGGGCCGCCACGTCTGGGACGCCGAGGGCAACAGGTATCTCGACTTCTTCGGCGGCATCCTGACGACGATGACCGCGCACGCCCTGCCCGAGGTCGCCAAGGCGGTGACCGAGCAGGCCGGGCGGATCATCCACTCCTCCACGCTCTACCTCAACCGGCCGATGGTCGAACTGGCGGAGCGCATCGCCCAGTTGAGCGGCATCCCGAACGCGCGCGTCTTCTTCACCACCTCCGGCACCGAGGCCAACGACACGGCCCTGATGCTGGCGACGACATACCGCCGCAGCAACACGATCCTGGCGATGCGCAACAGCTACCACGGCCGCTCCTTCAGCGCGGTCGGCATCACCGGCAACCGCGGCTGGTCCCCGACCTCGCTCTCCCCCCTCCAGACGCTGTACGTCCACGGCGGCGTCCGCACCCGCGGCCCGTACGCGGATCTCGGTGACGACGACTTCATCGCGGCCTGCGTGGACGACCTCAAGGACCTGCTCGGCCACACCCGCCCGCCCGCCGCCCTGATCGCCGAGCCTGTCCAGGGCGTCGGCGGCTTCACCTCACCCCCGGACGGTCTGTACGCGGCCTTCCGCGAGGTGCTGCACGAGCACGGCATCCTGTGGATCGCCGACGAGGTGCAGACCGGCTGGGGCCGCACCGGCGACCACTTCTGGGGCTGGCAGGCGCACGCCGGGAACGGTCCGCCCGACATCCTCACCTTCGCCAAGGGCATCGGCAACGGCATGTCCATCGGCGGGGTGGTGGCCCGCGCCGAGGTCATGAACTGCCTGGACGCCAACAGCATCTCCACGTTCGGCGGCACCCAGATCACCATGGCGGCCGGTCTCGCCAACCTCACGTACCTGCTGGAACACGACCTCCAGGGCAACGCCCGGCGGGTCGGCGGGCTGCTCATCGAGCGGTTGCGGGCGGTCGGGGCGCAGACCCCGGGCGTCCGGGAGGTGCGGGGGCGCGGGCTGATGCTCGGCATCGAGCTGGTGAAACCCGGCACCGACGAGGCCGACCCCGACGCGGCGGCCGCCGTGCTCGAAGCCGCCCGCGCGGGCGGGCTGCTCATCGGCAAGGGCGGCGGGCACAACACCAGCGCGCTGCGGGTGGCCCCGCCGCTGTCCCTGACCGTGGCCGAGGCCGAGGAGGGCGCCGCGATCCTCGAAGACGCTCTGAGGAGCATCCACTAGCAGCATCCCGGCAAGGCCCGAACAAGGGAAGCACCGCCATGACCATCACCTGGGAGCCCTCGGAGTCCCTGGAGCCGGCTCTGTCGGTCCGGCAGGTCCTCACGCTGGAACGGGTCCTCGCCGGGGAGCCCGAGGTGGTGGCCGGCGCGAGCCAGCTGGACCGGGCCGTGCGCTGGGTGCACGTCGCCGAGGCCGCCGATGTCGGGGTGATGCTCAGCGGCGGCGAGATGGTGCTCACCACCGGGGTGCTGCTCGCCGGTGACGAGGGCGCCCAGGCCGAGTACGTACAGTCCCTGCACCGCGCGGAGGCCGCCGCCGTCGTGCTGGGACTGGGCCGGGCGTTCCCGTCCGCCCCGGACGTGATGCGCAGGGCGGCCGAGCGGTGCGGACTGCCGATGGTAGTTCTGCACCGGCCCTTCCCCTTCGCCGAGTTGACCGAGGAGGTCCAAGCGCGCCTGGTACGACGGAAGTTCGCGGCCGTCAGCATGTCCGAGGCCGTACGGACCGCGCTCACCGGACTCATCACCGCGGGCGCACCCCTGCAACGCCTGCTGGACGAGGTCGCCCAGCACAGCGGCTGCCCCCTCGTCGTCACCAACCTCGCCCACCGCGTCCTCGCCACCGCGGGGGAGCGGCCGGCGGTCGCCGACGTGCTGCGTGACTGGGAGCGCATCGCCCGGCAGGCCGGCGGCACCGAGGGCGACGGCTGGATCCGCGCCGAGCTCGGCGGGCGCGGGGAACGCTGGGGCAGGATCGTGCTGTGCGGCTACCGCGGCGACAGCGGCACCGGGCGGCTGCTCGCCGACCGCGCCGCCGAGGCCCTCGTCCTGCACCGCATGCTCGGCGGCACCTCCGCGCACACCTGGGAGGAACAGTCCGCGCAGAGCCTGCTGACCGACCTGGTCAGCGGGGTCGTACCGGCGCGGCAGCTGCTGCCCCGGGCCCGCGCGGCCGGACTGCCGGTCAACCGGCGCACCTTCGTCCCGCTGGTGGTCCGGGACGGTGATCCGGCGCGACTCGACCGGGTGCTACGGCTGTTGGGGCTGTCCGGGATTGTCGCCGAACTCGCCGACGGCGTCACCGCGGTGCTGCTGAGCCTGGCCCGGGACCAGGACGCCTCGGTGCTCACGGCGAATCTCGCGGCCCGGGTGCGTTCGGAGTCGGGCGGGACGGTGATCGCCGCCGCCGACGCGCGCACCGTCTGGGACGAGGTCCCCGCCGGCCTGCGCGAGGCACAGCACGTCGCCGACGCCGTGGCGGACTCCTCGGCGGTCCTGGACCTTCCCCCGGTGGTGCGCCTCAAGGACGTCCATCTGCGGGGCCTGATCCGGCTGTTGCGCGACGACCCGCAGGTGCAGTCGTTCGCGGAGCGGGAGCTGGACGGGCTGCTGTGCGCGGCGGGGGAGGACCTGCTCGCCGTGCTGCGCACGTACCTCGCCACCGGCCGCAACAAGTCCCGCACCGCCCAGCTCCACCACGTCTCCCGCCCCGCCCTGTACCGCCGGCTGGAGGCGATACAGGCGCGGCTGGGCGTGGACCTCGACGACTTCGAGCAGGCCGCCTCGGTGCATATCGCGCTCCTCGCGCACGACGCGCAACAGGGCTGACAGCAGTGTCGGCAGGGCGCTGCGAAACAGCGGAGAAACACCGGACCACCTGGGAGAACGGCGGTGAAACATGGGCTCGCGACAGGGTGACACCGTGGCACGCCGCACGCCCACAGACGTGACACCGTGCAACTCAAACCGCCTCCGCGGCCTTCCTAAGCTCCTGGGACGGGCGTCGGAAGTTCCGTCTGCCCCACGACGCCCGGCACGCACTCTCACCGCACCGCGCACAAGCCCGAGTACATCCGGTACGAGGGCTTGCGCGCGGCACGCCGAGAGCACGCACCGGACGCCGCAGGGCCCGCCCTTCGGGCGGACGACGGCACTTCCGACGCCCGCCCCAGCACACCGAGTGACCGGAGGTCCCGATGAGCACAGTGATCCGTGCCGCCCTCTTCCAGACCACCTGGACCGGCGACAAGGAGTCGATGATCCAGGTGCACGAGCAGGCGGCCCGCGACGCTGCCGCACAGGGTGCCCAAGTCCTGTGCTTCCAGGAGCTGTTCTACGGACCGTACTTCTGCCAGGTCCAGGACAAGGCGTTCTACGAGTACGCCGAGCAGGTGCCCGAGGGCCCGATCGTCCGGCGCTTCCAGGCGCTGGCCGAGGAGTTGGGCCTGGTCCTCGTCCTGCCGGTGTACGAGGAGGAGCAGCCCGGCGTCCTGTACAACACGGCCGCGGTGATCGACGCCGACGGCTCGTACCTCGGCAAGTACCGCAAGCACCACATCCCGCAGGTGCCCGGCTTCTGGGAGAAGTTCTACTTCCGCCCGGGCAACCTCGGGTGGCCGGTCTTCGACACCAAGGTCGGCAGGATCGGCGTGTACATCTGCTACGACCGGCACTTCCCGGAGGGCTGGCGGGCCCTGGGCCTGGCGGGCGCCGAGATCGTCTTCAACCCGTCGGCGACCTCGCGCGGCCTGTCCGGCTACCTCTGGCAGTTGGAGCAGCCGGCGGCGGCCGTCGCCAACGAGTACTTCGTCGGCGCGATCAACCGGGTGGGTGTCGAGGAGCTGGGCGACAACGACTTCTACGGAACGACGTACTTCGTCGACCCGGAGGCCCAGTTCGTCGGCGAGGTGGCGAGCGACAAGGAGACCGAACTCGTCGTCCGCGACCTCGACCTGGCCAAACTGCGCGAGGTCCGCGACCGCTGGCAGTTCTTCCGCGACCGCCGCCCGGACGCGTACGGCCCGCTGACGGCACCGTAACGAACCGAGGGCCAGTACCCGCGCCCCAAAGGGGCGCGGGGAACTGCGCGACCAGCCACAGACGACCCGCACCCGACCACAACCCAGCGGAGTCAACCCATGACCAGCCGTACAGTCATCCGCGGCGGCCTCGTCATCACCGCGTCCGACGAGATCCACGCCGACGTCCTGATCGAGGACAGCCGCATCGCAGCCCTCGCCGCCGCAGGCACTTCCGCCGCGGAGGCCTGGGAGGCCGAGCGCACCATCGACGCCACCGGGAAGTACGTCATCCCGGGCGGCGTCGACGCCCACACCCACATGGAGCTGCCGTTCGGCGGCACCTTCGCCTCCGACACCTTCGAGACCGGCACCCGGGCCGCCGCCTGGGGCGGTACGACGACGATCGTCGACTTCGCCGTGCAGAGCGTCGGCCACACCCTGCGCGAGGGCCTGGACGCCTGGCACGCCAAGGCCGAGGGCAACTGCGCGATCGACTACGGCTTCCACATGATCGTCTCCGATGTGAACCAGGAGACGCTCAAGGAGATGGACCTGCTGGTCGAGGAGGGCGTCACCTCCTTCAAGCAGTTCATGGCCTACCCGGGCGTCTTCTACAGCGACGACGGCCAGATCCTGCGCGCCATGCAGCGCTCCGCCGACAACGGCGGCCTGATCATGATGCACGCGGAGAACGGCATCGCGATCGACGTGCTGGTGGAGCAGGCGCTGGCCCGCGGCGAGACCGATCCCCGCTACCACGGGGAGGTGCGGAAGGCGTTGCTGGAGGCGGAGGCCACCCATCGCGCCATCAAGCTCGCCCAGGTCGCCGGGGCCCCGCTCTACGTCGTGCATGTCTCGGCGACGGAGGCGGTCGCCGAGCTGGCCCGGGCGCGGGACGAGGGGCTGAACGTCTTCGGCGAGACCTGCCCGCAGTACCTGTTCCTGTCGACGGACAACCTCGCGGAACCCGACTTCGAGGGCTCGAAGTACGTGTGCAGCACACCTCTTCGCCCCAGGGAGCACCAGGCCGCGCTGTGGCGGGGCCTGCGCACCAACGACCTCCAGGTGGTCTCCACCGACCACTGCCCCTTCTGCTTCGTGGGCCAGAAGGAGCTGGGCCGGGGCGACTTCTCGAAGATCCCCAACGGCCTGCCGGGCGTCGAGAACCGCATGGACCTGCTCCATCAGGCCGTCGTCGACGGACACATCTCGCGCCGCCGCTGGATCGAGATCGCCTGCGCGAGTCCGGCCCGGATGTTCGGGATGTACCCGAAGAAGGGCACCATCGCGCCGGGTGCCGACGCCGACATCGTCATCTACGACCCGCACGCCGAGCAGGTCATGTCCGTCGACACGCACCACATGAACGTCGACTACTCGGCGTACGAGGGCAAGCGCGTCACCGGTCGGGTCGAGACGGTCCTCTCGCGCGGCGAACTCGTCATCACCGAGCGGGAGTACACCGGGCACGCCGGGCACGGCGCGTACACCCCGCGCTCCACCTGTCAGTACCTCAACTAGGAGTGGTGCCAATGGACTTCGGACTCGTCCTGCAGACCGACCCGCCGGCCTCCAAGGTCATCAGCCTGATGAAACGGGCCGAGCGCAACGGCTTCACGTACGGGTGGACCTTCGACTCCGCCGTGCTCTGGCAGGAGCCGTTCGTGATCTACAGTCAGATCCTTTCGAACACCACCAAGTTGACGGTCGGACCGATGGTCACCAACCCGGGCACCCGCACCTGGGAGGTCACCGCCTCCACCTTCGCCACCCTCAACGACATGTTCGGCAACCGCACCATCTGCGGCATCGGCCGCGGCGACTCCGCGATGCGGGTCGCGGGCCGTGCCCCGAACACGCTGGCCCGGATCAGCGAGGCCATGAAGGTCATCAGGGCCCTCGGCTCCGGGAAGGAGGCGGACCTCGGCGGTACGGTCATCAGGTTCCCCTGGATCAAGGAAGGCGCCGAACTCCCCGTCTGGATGGCCGCGTACGGCCCCAAGGCGCTGAAGATGACCGGCGAGGAGGCCGACGGTTTCATCCTCCAGCTCTCCGACCTCTACCTGACCGAGTACATGGTGAAGGCCGTCAAGGACGCGGCGGTCGCGGCCGGCCGTGACCCGTCCGAGGTGAAGGTCTGTGTCGCCGCCCCCGCGTACGTCACCGAGGACGACTCGCCCGAGGCGCTCGCCCACGCCCGTGAACAGTGCCGCTGGTTCGGCGGGATGGTCGGCAACCACGTCGCCGACCTGGTGTCCAAGTACGGCGAACACTCCGCCGCCGTACCGGACGAACTCACCGACTACATCAAGGCGCGAGAAGGGTACGACTACTCCCACCACGGGCGCGCCGACAACCCCGACACCGCGTTCGTGCCGGACGAGATCGTCGACCGGTTCTGCGTCATCGGCCCGGCCGAGAAGCACATCGAGAAACTGAACGCCCTACGGGAGCTGGGCGTCGACCAGTTCGCCGTCTACGACATGCACGACGCGCAGGAAGCCACCATCGACGCGTACGGCACGCAGGTGATCCCGGCCCTCAACGGCTGAACCCCGCACGTTTGCAGGCCTCGGCCCCTTTTCTGCGAGACAGCGTCAGGGACTGACTGTCGTCCTGTCGTCCCGCTCCGTCGTGTGACCCCGAGGGCCCAGTGCCGAGCCCTCGGGGAGGTCATGTTCCCCCGCACGAGACTCCGCGAACCGAGGTGGCTTCGATGTCCTCCAACGCCCCGTCAAAACCTGACACCTTCACGATCCAGCAGACCCACCCCGATGGCCGAGTCGCCCTCGCCGAGGGAGTCGTACTCGATGACGCCAGGTTCGCCAACGACGACCTGGCGCCGGTGCCCGTCGAGATACGTACATGGGGTGTTTACAACTATGTGAGCCTTTGGGTGGGAATGGCTCACAACATCCCCTCCTGGACCCTGGCCTCCGGACTGATCGCGCTCGGCATGGACTGGAAGCAGTCGGTCCTCACCATCGCGCTGGCCAACCTCATCGTGCTGGTGCCCATGCTGCTCACGGGGCATGCGGGGACGAAGTACGGGATCCCGTTCCCGGTGTTCGCGCGGGCGTCGTTCGGGCTGCGGGGCGCGAACCTGCCCGCGCTGATCCGGGCGGCGGTGGCGTGTGCCTGGTTCGGCATCCAGACCTGGATCGGCGGCGAGGGGATCTTCCTGCTGGCCGGGAAGCTCTTCGGCGGCGGTTGGCAGACCGCCGGTCACGTCGCCGGGCAGCCGTGGACGCTGTGGCTGTCGTTCGGTCTGTTCTGGGCGCTGGAGATCGCCGTGATCGCCCGGGGGATGGAGACCCTGCGGCGGTTCGAGAACTGGGCGGCGCCGTTCGTGATCGTGGGTGCGCTGGCGCTGCTGGTGTGGATCGCGGTGAAGGCGGGCGGATTCGGTCCGCTGCTGTCGCAGCCGTCGGCGCTCGGGTGGGGGAGCGGCTTCTGGAAGGTGTTCTTCCCGTCCCTGATGGGCATGATCGGCTTCTGGTCCACGCTGTCGCTCAACATTCCGGACTTCACCCGCTTCGGCGGCAGCCAACGCGCGCAGATCCGCGGCCAGGCGCTGGGGTTGCCGACGACGATGACGCTGTTCGCGTTGCTGTCGGTGCTGGTCACCTCGGGTTCACAGGCTGTCTACGGCGAGCCGATCTGGGACCCGATCGCGCTCGCCGCGAAGATGGACAGCGTCGCGGGGACGCTGTTCGCGCTGTTGGTGGTCCTGGTCGCGACCCTGTCGGTGAACATCGCGGCGAACGTCGTCAGTCCGGCGTACGACCTGGCGCATCTGGTGCCACGGTTCATCAACTTCCGTACCGGCGCGCTGATCACAGGTGTGGTGGGGATCGTCATCATGCCGTGGAAGCTGATCGCCAACCCGCACGTCTACATCTTCACCTGGCTCGGTGTCGTAGGCGGTCTGCTCGGCACCGTCGCGGGCATCCTCATCGCCGACTACTGGATCATCCGCCGTACCCATCTCGCCCTCGACGAGCTCTACCGGCCCGCCGGTCGCTACTGGTACACAGCCGGCTGGAACCTTCGCGCCCTGCTGGCCCTCCTCGTCGGCGGCGTCCTCGCCATCGGCGGCTCGTACTCCACCCTCGACGCCAACGGCGCCGCACAGGGCCCCTTCCCCGCCGACGGACTCATCCCCTTCCTCCAGCCCCTCGCCGACTACGGCTGGGCCGTCGGCCTCGCCTCCTCCCTCCTCCTCTACACCCTCCTCAGCCTCGGGTCGCGGACCCGGCCCTGACAGCCCCCGGCCGGAGGGCTACCGGTTCGCGATCTGCGGGCGGTCGCGGCGGGCGTCGTGGAGGACCGAGCCCCACCAGAGCAGTTGATCGAGCATGGCCGTGGCGGCGGCTTCGGGGCCCTGGGGGTCCCGGAGCGTGCCGTCGGGGGAGAAGAGGAGGTAGTAGCTGGGGAAGGTGACGTAGTCGCGCACGGTGTGGGCGTGCAACTCGTTGAAGACCTGCCTGAGTTGCTCGATCGCGAGCAGACCCCCGCTGAGGCCGCTGTAGCCGACGAAGCCGATCGGCTTGGCCTTCCACTGGGTGTAGTGCCAGTCGATGGCGGCCTTGAGGGACGCCGGGAAGCTGCGGTTGTAGTCGGGCGTCACGATGACGACCGCGTCGGCGGCGTCGAGCCGCCGGGTCAGTTCGGCCATGCCCTCGGGGCGCGGTAGATCGGGCTGCAGGGCCGGCGGTGTGGACGGCAGCGCGAGCGGGAGAACGACGTCCGCCAGATCGATCAGGTCGACCGTGAACTCGTCGTGCCGCTTGGCCTGTTCGACGAACCAGTCGGCCACCACCGGGCCGAAGCGGCCCTCCCGGACGCTGCCGACGATCACTGCGAGATTCAGTCGTGCGTTGGACATGGTTGTGCTTCTCCTACGGAGGGGTTGATGCTGCCCCAGCTGGGGCGCGCGCTCCACGGTGCCGGACGGGTGGCGGACGAGGGAGGCCGGGCGGAGGGTGGTAGCGACAGGGCCACGATCCGCCGGGGCGGCCGGTGTTACGTTCGCGGGATGAGCGACAACGAGCTCGGCCTCTTCCTGCGGCTGCGCCGGGAAGCCGTCACACCGGCCAAGGTGGGGCTGCCCGCCGGGCCGCGCCGCCGTACGCCGGGACTGCGCCGCGCGGAACTGGCGACGCTCGCCGGGGTGAGTGTCGAGTACGTCACCAGGCTGGAGCAGGGGCGGGACCGCAGGCCCTCGGTGCAGGTGCTGGCGGCCCTGGCGGACGCGCTGTTCCTCACCCCTGGTGAAAGGGTCCATCTGCACCGGCTCGCCAAGGGTGCCGACCCCGGCTTCAGCTGCCGGGGCGGGACGGGACCGAACAGGGCGGTCAGGCCCACGGTGCGGGCGCTGCTGGAGCGGCTGGAACCGGCGCCCGCCGTGCTGGTGAACCGGCTGAGCGAGATCCTGGCCTGCACGGACGGGTACCGGCGGCTGGCCGAACCGCTCGGCCTGCTGGACGGCGTCCGGCCCAGCCTCGCCCGCTTCGTCTTCACCGACCCGCGGGCGCGCACGGTCTACCCGGACTGGGACACGGTCGCCGACGAGCAGGTCGCGGCTCTCAAGGAGGGGCCGGGGCAGACCGACGTCCATGTCGGCACGCTGATGGACGAGTTGACGGTGTCCTCCGGGGAACCGTTCGCCCGCAGGCTGCGGACGCTGCCGGGGCTGCCGCGGGCGAACGGGGTGGTGCGCATGGCCCACCCGCAGGTGGGGGAGGTGCGGCTGGCGTACGAAATGCTCGGCCTGCCCGCCGACGACGACCAGCAGCTCGTCGTCCACCTGCCGGCCGACGACGCGAGCGCCGCCGCACTCGACCGCCTCACCGGCCGCCGCCCCGGCGCCCTGCGGGCGGTCTGAGCGCTTCCGTCCCGTTCCTCGTCGTCACCGACACCTCCGGCATCGACCCGGTCACCTGTCTGACGCCGCGCTCCTGTCGCGGACCTCGGGCATCGACTCCGTGGGTCACGCCGCCGAACTGATCTCCCCGATCACCATGGCCCGCTTCGACGCACGGCCTGACCGAAAGGTGGCGTTCCGGTCAGCCGGTCACCTGGACGACCGCCGTCGCCCCCGCCCCCACGGTCGGCGTCGCGTAGGTGTACGTCACGCCGTTCACTGTCTTGGTGTGGGCCCGCTGTGGGACGCCGTTGACCGTGAGCTTCCTGTGGACGCCGGGGAAGCGGGCCTCCCATTGGTAGGCGTCGTGGCGGGAGTTGTTCGTCAGGGTGGTCTTCGTCGTGCCGTCGTGGCGGACAGTGATCGAGCCCGTACCGATCGGCACGTCCGCCGTCCGGAGCCACTTCATGCCGGACGGCAGCCGCGACTGCGTGGTCACCCTGTGGTCCGCCGCGTCCGGCGCGATGCCCATCAGACCCTCGACGGTCTGGCTGACCAGGGTGAACGACACCTCGGGGTAGTCACCGTTGGGGCCCTGGGCGGAGTTGATGTGCTGGGTCTCCCGCTGGCCGTAGATCTTCTTCATCCACGTCCAGGCCGTGTCATTGCGGTTGTTCCTGAAGAACATGTCGGGCAGGTACGTCGTCGACTCGATGTTGGGCGATCCCTGCGGACCCAGCTCCTGCGCCTCGATGTAGTCGAGGTAGGCGTCTCTGCGGGGGCCGGGATCGATGATCTGCTTCATCGGCATGAACACGCTGTTCTCCTTGCCCCAGCCGGTGACCGGGGTGCCGGACAGGGTGTACGCGCGGACCATGCCGGCTCCGCTGCCGGTGCCGCTCCACTCGTCGTTGAAGTACGCCTTCAGATCGGCGGCCCGACGGTCGTACTTCTTCGCCAGCGCGGTGTCGCCCTTGCCGCGCGCCAGCACGGCTATCGCCAGATACGCCTGGTACTGCGAGGCGATGCCGTCCCCGGCCTCGGCGAGGCCGTCGCCGTCCTGCTCGTTGTAGCTGGCGGCGCCGGCGAAGATACCGTCGCCCGTGCCCTCGGCGACCTTGACCTTGCCGTTGGGCTTGGCGCTGTTGTGCAGGTCGACGAAGTCCTCGGTGGCGTGCCGGTAGAAGGCCCACAGCACCGGGTCGTCGACGTAACGGCGGTCGCCGGTCCAGAGGTAGGCCTGGGCAGCCTTCTCGACCAGCTCGAAGGTGGCCGGCACCTCGCGCACGAAGTCGTCCGGGCCGTGGTAGTCGATGCTCAGGTACGTCTTGGCGTCGAAGTTGAGGGACCACACCGGGAAGTACTTGTGCTCGGCGGTGGCCGACGCCGCGTACGAGCGGAGCATCGTCTCGTTCTCGGTGTCGAGGCCGATCAGGTGGGCGCCTGCGAGCTGGTGGGTCATGTCGCGGGAGTAGTAGGCGCTGCGGTTGGCGTATCCGGCCCAGTAGGTGGGCTCGTACGTCCCGGTGCCGGTGCCGCCGGTGTGGTACTCGTCGACGTTGATCGGGCCCACCGTGCCGGGCAGCTGCACCCAGCTGTTGGCCTTTCTCTTGGCCCAGTCGAACATCGCGACGACCTCGGGGTCGGACGAGGTGACCTTGGGGTCGGCGGGCGCGGCCGGGGAGATCATCAGGTCGTCGGCGTTGACCCAGGCGCTGCCGGAGCCGAAGGCTATCTCCAGCCGGTCGCCGGCCTTCAGCTCGACGCGGCTGATGGTGTACCGGGCGTAGGTGGGGCGCTGCGGCAGCTCGACCGTACCGACGGTCTCGCCGTTGCGCCGGACCGTGTACGTGCCTCCGGTGCCGGCGCTTGCCACCCACGCGGAGAAGTCGTAACTGCCGTCGCGCGGCGCGACGAGGGACTGTCTGGCGGTCCTGCCGGCGCCGGCGTCGAGATAGAGGAAGCGGCTGCCGCTGTGGACGTTGCCGGCGCCGACCCCGGTGCCCGGGTCGAAGGTCCAGCCCACACCGCCGTTCTCGAAGCCGGGGTCGGGCAGGGCGAGTTGGGGACGCGAGTCGGCGGCGGTACGCGGCGCCGCCGTGGCCGACAGCGCGGGGGCCATCGGCGCGAGTAGTGCAACAGCGGTGAGCAGCATGAGCCGTGAGGGCTTCATCGGGTCTCCCGGTCTTCAGTGACGGCGGGTGCGGCCGAGTGGCGGCAAGCTAGCAGGGGCCGAAGAGACAGTTCAATGGTCGTGCGCGAGAAATATGAAAAACAGGCAGACTGAATGCAAGATCCGATGCTCAGTCACGCTGAAAACTTTCACCTGTCTATTGCAAGTGAGATGGGTAGCTTGTTAGCTGGTGGCACCAGGGGGACGGAGGGAACCGTATGAAGGTCGGCATCACCGAGGTCGCGGTCCGGGCGCAGGTGAGCGAGGCCACGGTCAGTCGCGTCATCAACCGGCGTCAGGGCGTGTCGCGCAAGACCCGCGAGGCGGTCGAGCGGGCGATGTCCGACCTGGGGTACGAGCGGCAGACGCGAGGTCAACTCGTCGCGGTCGTCACCGAGTTGGTGTCCAACCCGTTCTTCGCCGACGTCTGCGAACGGATCGAGACCACCCTCGCCCCGCAGGGCCTGAAGACGATCCTGTGCCCGTGCTTCGCCGGCGGAGTACAGGAGCTGGACTTCCTGACCTCCCTCGCCGACCGGGGCGTCGCCGCCGTGGTCTTCCTCTCCGCCAGCAACACGCTCGAGGGCGCGGACCCGCAGGCGTACGAACTCCTGCGCTCCCGCAGGATCCCGTTCGTAGGGGTCAACGGCCAGTTCGAGGGCGTGGACGAGGCGCCGGTCTTCTCCACCGACGACCTGCTGGCCGCCGAACTCGCCGTCGATCACCTGTACCGGCTCGGCCACCGCCGTATCGGCATGGCATCGGGCCCGGTCGGCAACCGGCCGGCCGACCGGCGCGTCAGCGGCTTCGTCTCCTCGCTCGCCAGGCGCGGGGTGACGGACCCGGAACAGTGGGTCCTGAGGCAGTCCTACACCGTCGAGGGCGGCCAGTCCGCCGCGATCTCACTCCTCGGCCGTGGCGCCACGGCGATCGTCGCCGCCAGCGACTACATGGCACTGGGCGCGATCCGCGGCGCACGCCGTCAGGGGTACGACGTCCCGGGTGACGTGTCGGTCGTCGGCTACGACGGGTCCATGATCATGGACTTCGTCGACCCCCCGCTCACCACCGTCCGTCAGCCGGCCGACCGTCTGGCCGCGGAGGTGGCCCGCAGCATCCTCGCCCTGGTCGGCAACCGCGATGTCCCGGTCGGCGAACTCCTCTTCGACCCCGAGCTGGTGATTCGCGCCAGCACGGCGGCGCCGAAGAGCTAGTGCCTGCCGCGGCACAGCGCAATTCCCGCTTGTTCGTTGGATGTTCCGCTACTTACAGAACGTTGGATGTTCCGCTCACGGATGCTCCGGAGGGGCTGTCTATGTCTCGGTTCGTGATTCTCGGGGTGGCACTCGCGTTGCTCGGAGCCGCCGCCGGTCCGGTCGCCGCCAGTCCGGTCGCCGCCAGTCCGGTCGCCGCCGCGCCGAAGGCGGCGCCGGTGGTGGTCGACGTGGACGACTACGGAGCCGACCCGACGGGCCGGGCGGACTCGGCGCCCGCCGTCGCCGCGGCACTGCGGCACGCCAAGAGCCTCGACCGGCCGGTCCGGATCGTGTTCTCGAAGGGCACCTACCAGCTCTATCCCGAACGGGCCGAGACGCGTGAGCTCTATGTGTCCAACACCGTTGGCGCCGACCAGCGTTACAAGGACAAGAAGATCGGGCTGCTCGTCGAGGACATGCACGACGTCACCATCGACGGCGGCGGTGCCGAGCTCGTCCACCACGGCCTTCAGACGGCGTTCGCGTCGATCCGCTCGACCAATGTGACCTTCACGAACTTCTCCTTCGACTACGCGGCCCCCGAGGTCATCGACGCTTCTGTCGCCGCGGCCGGTGTCTCCGACGGGCACGCCTACCGCGTCCTGTCGATCCCCGCCGGCAGCCCGTACCGGGTGAACGGCACGCACATCACCTGGCTCGGCGAGACCAGTCCGGTCACCGGGCAGCCGTACTGGTCGGGTGAGGACGGGCTCCAGTACACGCAGATCCACGATCCGACAGCGCAGCGGACCTGGCGTGGGGACAACCCGCTGTTCAACGACGTCGCCGCGGTCACCGACCTCGGCCACCGCCGGATCCGGATCGACTACACCACGGCGGCACGGCCGGCGGACGCCGGGCTCGTCTACCAGATGCGCCTCATCGAAAGAACGGAACCGGGCGCCTTCATCTGGCAGTCCAAGAACGTCACCCTGCGCTCGATGAACGCGTACTACCTGCAATCATTCGGCGTGGTGGGGCAGTTCAGCGAGAACATCACGATCGACAAGGTGAACTTCGCACCCGATCCGGCGTCCGGCCGCTCGACGGCCTCGTTCGCGGACTTCGTGCAGATGTCCGGCGTCAAGGGAAAGGTCTCGATCACCAGGAGTCTCTTCGACGGCCCGCACGACGACCCGATCAACATCCACGGCACCTACCTCGAGGTCGTCGGGAAACCCGGTCCGTCCACCCTCACCCTCGCCTACAAACACCCGCAGACCGCCGGATTCCCGCAGTTCGCCCCGGGTGACGAGGTCGAGTTCACCGCCAAGCGCACGATGACGCCGCCGGCCGACGCGCACGCGAAGGTCACCGCGGTCGACGGGCCGAGCGGCATGGACCACGACAAGCCGCTGACCACGATGACCGTCACCTTCGACCGGCCGGTTCCCGACGGGGTCGAGATCAACGGCACGGTCGTCGAGAACATCACCGCCACCCCGTCGGTCGTCATCTCCGGCAATGTGTTCCGCAACGTGCCGACCCGCGGCGTGCTGGTCACCACCCGCAAGCCCGTCCTCATCACCGGCAACCGGTTCGACGGGATGTCCATGGCCAGCATCTACGTCTCCGCCGACGCCTACCAGTGGTACGAGTCCGGGGCGGTCGCCGACCTCACGATCCGTGGGAACTCGTTCACGCGGCCCGCCGGCCCGGTCATCCTCGTGGAGCCGACCAACCAGGTCGTCGACGCGGCGAACCCGGTGCATCACCACATCTCGGTCGAGCACAACTCGTTCGACATCGGTGACATCACCGTCGTCGACGCCAAGAGCGTCGGCGGGTTCGCGTTCACCGGCAACACCGTCCGGCGGCTGGACGGGCCGGACCAACCGCCGTACACCTCACCGCTGTTCGTCTTCCACGGCAGTTCGGGCATCCGGATCGCGCGCAACCACTACGACAAGGGCCTGAACCCCTCCGTGGTCACGGACTGAGGCAACGCCCGTCGTCGGAGGGCGGTCAGTTGTTCTGGCCGTCCTCCAGGGTGGCGACCGCCTCCTTGGCGGCCTTGATGGCGCCCTTGTTGATCTCGTCCGTGCTGGGCGCCTTCTTGGACTCGAAGTCGCTGCCGTTGTACGTGATGGTCACCAGCGCGTTGGACGCGCGGATCACCACCACGCCCTCGCGGGTCTGCTGCTTGTCCTCGGTGACGAGGTTCACGACGGAGTACCCCGAGTCGCCGACGTCGGGCACCTCCCCGCCGCCGCTCTTCTCGGTGACCGTCTCCTTGTAGGACGTCTCCGCCGCCTCGTCCGATTCCATGAGCTCGTAGGAGACGTCCAGCCAGCGGTAGTCGTAGCCCTTGAGCGCGTTCCAGGAGCAGGTGCGGCGCAGCTTGGAGTTCGTCGACGGGATCTCTCGGCCGGCCGTCTTCGCGCCCGGCACCAGCGACGTGATCGTCTTCTTGGCCACGCTGGTGCACGGCGCGGGCGCGGCCGTGTACGCCTTCGACGCCGCCGATGTCGCCGGGGCGGAGGCGGACTGGGTCCCGGTCTTCGGGGCGTCCTTGTGCTCCGAGGCCGGTGTCGCGGCGAACGGGCCGGACGACAGGGCCCAACCCGCCGCGGCGAGCACGATGACCGGGGACAGGCGGGCGGTCAGGGCGACCGGCAAGGAAAGAGAGGAACGCACGGCGCACTTTTCGTGGGGGACGGTGCGGAGCGAGTCCGCACTGCGGACGGGACGCCAGTCTCACATGACTCCCTGTGGGGCGGAAGTGCCAACTCGCTCCGTGCCTGTGCGGTCACCGCACCTTGCTGTCGATGCGCCATGTGTCCCTTTATGTCCGGGCGATGGGGTGGTAGAGCGCCGATTCGAGGCGGTCCACCGCCACGAACGCCCCGTACGCGACGAGGCGCACCAGAGCGTCGTCGGTGTGCTCCGGCCGCCGCCAGGCCGCCACGTCCTCGTCCGTGATCCGGTACGGCGCCAGGGCGGCCAGCAGCGCGAGGCGCGCGCCGGGACGCTCGAGCCGGTCCGGGAACCCGCTCAGCGCGAGCGGCGGATGAGCCCCGTCCCAGTCCCCCAGGGTTTGTTCTACGAGGTCGTGGTCATCGGCGTCGAGGAGGCCGGCGCCCGCCATGGACGCCCTGAGCAGCGCCGCGTACGCGAGGCCGACGGTCGTGCCGCCCGCCCAGGCGGGGGCTTCGCCGGGGTCGACGCCGTCGAGCAGCGCGAGAGCCTCGCCGGGCCGGGCGGGACGGCGTACGGTCCGGGCGAGCGTGCGGCCCGTCAGGCTGCGTACCGCCCGGAACCGCTGGGCGTTGCCCGGCAGCAGGTTCTCGGTCAGCAGGGCGGACACGATCCGGTTGATGAAGTGGAAGGCGAGAGCGGTGCCGAGATAGCCGGGGGCGTGCTCGCGCGGGAAGGGGTACGGCTCCGGGCCGAGTCCGCCCGGAACGCGGGTCCGCCTGCCCCACTCCAGCACGCGCGCGTGCTCCTCGTTCTCCGGTCGCTCCCCGCGGGCGAGGCGTTCGGCGAGCGCGTGGTCGCCGGTGGCGTGCAGCAGCATGGTGTGCGCGTCCACGCAGAACGGGCATCTGTTGGCGAGCGACACCCCGAGCGCCGCCAGCTCCTTGCCGGTACGGCTGCCGGGGCCCGCGATCAGCGACTCGCGCATCAACGCCCAGGTGGACGCGAGGATCTCGGGGGCGGGGGACAGGACCACGAAGGTGACGGGCCTGTCGATGCCGAAGTCACGGGCGAGCTGCTCGTAGACCTCGGCGACGCGGCCGGTGGCCGACCTGGGCGGCAGGGGCTCGGTGTAGCGGAACGGTGTGGGCATGGGCAGCAGCGTGCGTCACGGGGGCGGGCCCGGTCGTCGTACCGCCGAAGACAGCCGGCGCTGCGCCGACGGGGCGGCACGGGGCCCTGGACTACTGCGTCGGGAGTAGTCGGGGAGTTGTCCACAGGGCTGACGCCGAGGTCTGCGCCGAGCGCTACTGTGCGTGCATGAGCGGGCACTTGATCACACGCAGGGGTCTCGCCGACGCCGCCCTGGCGGTCGTGGTCGGCGCGCTGGTCCTGACCACGGCCGCGTTCGACCCGGACACGACGGCCGTCGACTACGCGCTGATCGCGCTGGGTTCGGCAGCTCTCGCGTTCTACCGACCGGCTCCCCTGGCGGTGCTGGCCGCGGCCACCGCGACCGGCCTGGCATACGTCGTGCACGCCCACCCCGGCCTGCTCTCCGCCCTGCCCGTCCTCGCCGCCGTGCACACGGCGTCCCGGGCGGGGCACCGGGGTTGGGCCGCCGCCGCGAGCGGGGTCTATCTGGCGGTCTACGCGGCGACGGGGCCCACGACGGGGGAGGCCGTGGAGAAGGCCGCGCTGTTCACGGGCTGGTTCCTGTGCGCGGTCGTGACGGGCCTCGCCGACCGCAACTGGCAGGCCTACCTGCGCCAGACGGAACAACGCGCCCTGGAGGCCGAACGCACCAGGGAGGAGGCGGCCCTGCGCCGGGCCGGAGAGGAACGCCTGCGGATAGCCCGGGAGTTGCACGACTCCCTCACCCACAGCATCTCGATCGTCAAGCTCCAGGCCGGTGTCGCCGTGCACCTGGCCCGCAAGCGGGGCGAGGAGGTGCCGCCCGCGCTGCTCGCCATCCAGGAGGCCGGCGGTGAGGCCATGCGTGAGCTGCGGGCCACGCTGGGGGTGCTGCGCACCGACGAACCGACCGGCACACCCGCCCTGCTCGTGGATCGCGCCCGGGCGGCGGGCCTCGCCGTCGAGCTGACGGTGAACGGGGACGAACGCCCCCTGCCCGCCACCCTCGACCGGGCCACGTACCGCATCGTCCAGGAGGCCCTCACGAACGCGGCCCGGCACGCGGGTCCGGCCAAGGTGCGAGTTCAACTAGATTACACGGAGGGCAAGTTGACGATTCGGGTGGACGACGAGGGAACGGCCGACCCGGCCCGCCCGCCGACACCCGGCATCGGCATCACCGGTATGCGAGAACGCGTCACGGCGCTCGGCGGCACGTTGCACACCGGCCCGCGCGCGGAGGGCGGCTTCTCGGTGCGGGCCGAACTGCCTCTGGAGGCGGCCGGATGATCCGGGTGGCACTCGTCGACGACCAGGCGCTGATGCGTGCCGGGTTCCGTGCCCTGCTGGACGCCGAGGACGGCATCGAGGTGGTCGGCGAGGCCGCGGACGGTGAACAGGGAGTGGCCCTGGTGCGTGCCCACACGCCCGACATCGCGCTGATCGACGTGCAGATGCCGGTGATGACGGGCATCGAGGCGACCCGCCGTATCGCCACCGACCCCGCCCTCCGCGCCGTCCGGGTCGTGATCCTCACCAACTACGGCCTCGACGAGTATGTCTTCGAGGCCCTGCGGGCGGGCGCGAGCGGCTTCCTGCTGAAGGACACCGAACCCGCCGACCTGCTCCAGGCCATCGAGGTGGTGGCCCGGGGAGAGGCCCTGCTCTCCCCGTCGGTCACCCGGGCCCTGATCGGCGAGTTCGTCTCGCGGCCCCCGGACCGGGCCACCGCCCCAGGCCTGGAACACCTCACCCGCCGCGAACGCGAGGTCACCGCCCTGGCCGCCCGCGGCCTCAGCAACGAGGAGATCGCCGCGCACATGGTCATCAGCCCGTTCACCGCCAAGACGCACATCAGCCGCGCGATGACCAAGCTGGGGGCCCGCGACCGGGCCCAACTGGTCGTGTTCGCCTACGAGTCGGGGCTGGTGACGGCGCGCGCCACCTGACCGCCGGACATATTCCGTTGCGTGCCCCGGTCGGCCATCAGCAACCTGAGGTGATGACAGCCGACACGACACACGAGCAACAACCCTCCGTACGCGAGGAGATCCTCGCCTACTACGCCCAGGGAAACGAGGACGCCCGCCTGCGGGAGGGCTCCGGACGGCTGGAGTTCTGGCGCACCCAGGACGTCCTGCGGCGCCTGATGCCCGAGGCTCCCGCGCGGGTCCTGGACGTCGGCGGCGGCAGCGGCGTCCACGCGGAGTGGCTCGCGCGGGACGGATACCAGGTCGATCTCGTCGACCCGGTGCCGCTCCACCTGGAACAGGCCGCCCGGCTGCCCGGCGTCACCGCCCGACCCGGGGACGCCCGCGCCCTGCCCGCCGAGGACGCCTCGTACGACGTGGTGCTGCTCCTCGGACCGCTGTACCACCTCACCGAACGCGCTGACCGCGTACAGGCGTTGGCTCAGGCGCACCGGGTGGTCCGGCCGGGCGGGCCGGTGGTCGCGGCCACCATCAACCGGTTCGCCGGTCTGCACGACCTGCTGCGCCAGGAGCGCTACTTCAACCCTCAGCAACGCGCGCGCACCGATGCCGCCGCGGCGGACGGCCGGCACCGTCACCACGCCGAGGACGGCCTGTTCACCGTCGCCTACTTCGCCCGCCCCGAGGAGCCTCTGGCCGAGTTCACCGACGCGGGGCTCACCGTCGAGGGCCAGTACGGCGTCGAGGGCGTCGCCTGGCTCATGGACGGCGTCGAGGACTGGCTGGACGACCCGGAACGCCGCGAGGCCGTCCTGGCGGCGACCCGCCGCATCGAGTCCGACCCGACGCTCCTTGGAGCCAGCGGGCACCTGCTCACCGCGGGCAGGCGGGGGAGTCCCGCGCGGTGATCGCGGGCTTCACTCGCGCTCGGTGCGCTCGCGGGCGCGGCGGTGTCGGGGAGGGGCGGGCGGACGGCCGCGGTTGGCGACTCTTCCTGAAACGTTGCACTCCGAGTGAATCAATATCTGTGCCCGAGAGGTCAGAGTTTGACGGACCACGCAGTGGGAGTTTTTGCCGCGAGGAGCAGAGTGGCATTCTTCAGCGCACACGGGCCGTTCCGGCGTGCTACTGTCCATCTCAGTTGCAGTTGTGGTTCCCAAAAACTTCAAGTGCCCCCCACCAGGCTTGTGCCGGTCGGGAGCACTTTTGTATTTCCGGTCATTTCCGGGCGGGGCAATCATCACGGCGACACGGCGTTCGCACAGTGCGGACGCCGATGTACTGCCCCAAAGGAGATATGACATGGCTACTGGTACCGTGAAGTGGTTCAACGCGGAAAAGGGCTTCGGCTTCATCGAGCAGGATGGTGGCGGCCCCGACGTCTTCGCCCACTACTCGAACATTGCGGCGCAGGGCTTCCGTGAACTGCTCGAAGGCCAGAAGGTGAACTTCGACGTCGCGCAGGGCCAGAAGGGCCCGCAGGCCGAGAACATCGTTCCCGCCTGACGCTCACGCAAAATCTGTAGCTGGGGCCCGCATCCCTTCGGGGTGCGGGCCCCAGCTGCGTGCATCTCCCGCAGCGGTTTCACCCGCGGGACGACTCGGAGGAATCCGCAGTCCCTCTACTTTCAGCATCTGCGCTCCCGGAGATTTCCGCCGACCAGATCTGCTTTCTTTTTCCGTCGGTCCATACTCGTGATTCTTCATGCCGCTCATTGCTGTGGAAATTCCTTGATATGTGACACTTCGAGGAAGGTTCCGCATGAACCACGATTACACGAACGACCGCCCCGCCCGCGCCCGTAAGGGCAGTGCCGACGCAGGGAAGGGCGGCAGCCGCTACGGCTCGCAGGCACCGCGCGGTTCTCGCGGGCCTGCCCGTTCCGGTGGTCATGGCCGCCGACCCGCCGCAGTGCAGGGTGAGTTCGCGCTGCCCAGGACGATCACCCCCGCGCTACCCGCCGTTGAGGGCTTCGCCGATCTCGACATGCCTGAGCACCTACTGGCCGAACTCGGCAGGCAGGGTGTGACCGCACCGTTCCCGATCCAGGGAGCGACGTTGCCGAACTCCTTGGCGGGCCGTGACGTCCTGGGCCGCGGGCGCACCGGTTCCGGCAAGACCCTCGCCTTCGGGCTGGCGCTGCTGGCCCGCACCGCTGGACGGCGCGCTGAGTCCCGCCAGCCGCTGGGGCTGATCCTCGTACCGACGCGTGAGCTTGCGCAGCAGGTGACGGACGCGCTCACTCCGTACGCCCGCTCCGTCAAGTTGCGGCTGGCTACGGTGGTGGGCGGGATGTCGATCGGCAAGCAGGCCGGCGCGCTGCGAGGCGGGGCCGAGGTCGTCGTCGCGACTCCGGGCAGGCTCAAGGACCTCATCGACCGTGGCGACTGCCGGCTGAACCAGGTGGGCATCACGGTGCTGGACGAGGCCGACCAGATGGCTGACATGGGGTTCATGCCGCAGGTCACCGCGCTGCTCGACCAGGTGCGTCCGGAGGGGCAACGGATGCTGTTCTCCGCCACCTTGGACCGCAACGTCGACCTGCTGGTGCGCCGCTATCTGACCGATCCCGTCGTGCATTCGGTCGACCCGTCGGCCGGTGCGGTCACGACGATGGAGCACCACGTCCTGCACGTCCAGGGCGCCGACAAGCATGCCGCCACGACCGAGATCGCCGCCCGCGACGGCCGCGTGCTCATGTTCCTGGACACCAAGCACGCCGTCGACCGGTTGACCCAGGACCTGCTCAACAGTGGTGTCCGGGCTGCCGCGCTGCACGGTGGCAAGTCGCAGCCGCAGCGCACTCGCACGCTGGCACAGTTCAAGACGGGGCACGTCAGCGTGCTGGTGGCGACCAATGTCGCGGCGCGAGGCATCCACGTCGACAACCTCGACCTCGTCGTCAATGTCGATCCGCCGACCGACCACAAGGACTACCTCCACCGCGGCGGCCGTACCGCCCGCGCCGGTGAGTCCGGCAGCGTCGTCACGCTCGTCACACCGAATCAGCGCCGCGGCATGGTCCGCCTCATGTCGGACGCCGGGATCCGGCCGCAGACCACCCAGATCCGCTCGGGCGACGAGGCCCTGAGCCGGATCACCGGTGCCCAGGCTCCGTCCGGCATCCCGGTCGTCATCACCGCACCGGTGGTCGAACGCCCCAAGCGCAGGGCCTCCTCCCGAGGCCGACGCAGCCCCTCTTCGGCGACCCGGCGCACGCCCGTACGCCAGTCCGTCGTCGATGCGGCCTGAATTCTCGAGATCCGGAAGCTGACCCGTCCCTGCAGGCGCTTTTTTGGTCAGCCGCAGCTATGAGAAGGCCGGCTCATTCCCCGTGCGCGGGCTTCGTCAGCTCTGCGTTGAACTGAGCACCGATCAGGAGGGACAGGTTGGACAGCCACAGCCAGACCAGGAAGACCACGGCGCCTGCCAGTGAACCGTACAGACGGTCATAGGTACTGACATGGGTGGTGTAGGCGGCGAATCCGAGTGAGACGGTCAGCAGGAGCGCCACCGCCAATGTGCCGCCCGGCGCCATCCTCCCGACAGGGCGGGAGGTCCCCGGTCCTGACCGGTACAGGACGAGCACCAGGGCGACGGCGACCGCGGCCACGACCGGCCACCGCAGCGCGTCCCAGGTGGACTGCGGCCCCGTACCCAAATTCAGAGCCTGACCCAGACGCCGCGCCAGGCCGCCGGTGAGCAACAACGCGAGGGTCGACGTGAGAAGCAGGGCGATCAGGACGAGGGCCGTGGCGATGATGCGCGGAGCCGTACGCCAGACCGGTCGGTCCGCGCTGATCCGGTGCATGGCGTACAGCGCCCGGCGGAAGACGCTCAGATAGCTGCATCCCGACCACAGGGCCCCCGTCCCTCCGATGAAGATCAGCGTCCAAGCCGCTGACGACTGTGCGGCCATCTGCCGCAGGGTGCTGCGCAGCAGAGCGCGGGACGCGGCCGGGGCCGCCTGCGCCATGCGTTCGATGACCTCCGGCTTGGCCGTGGGCATGGTCAGCCCCAGGATCGAGAGAATCACCAGCAGCAACGGGAACAGGGCCAGGACCGCGTAATAGGTCAGCGCAGCGGCCCAGTCCGTGACGTCGTCGTCCCAGACGGCCACCGGCGTCCGGCGCAACGCCACCCACCACCGAGCCGTGTGGCCGTCTGCCTCATCCATGACGCGGTGCTCTCACTCTTCGTCCTCGGGCCACCATCCAGCACTGCGGTGCGACACTACCCGGCGGGCGTGCCGGGTCGCCCCACCGCGTGCTTGGACAGGCGGAACGGTCACGGGGGCCAAGGCCCCCTGGCACCGCGCGGTGAACAGAGCCGTCGTCATGGCCGGCCGGACACCCGTCGCGCAGCGCGACATCGCAGGCGGCCCGACCGTGCCCCCTCGTCCATGCCGAGCCCGGGCAGTCGTCCCCCGGGCCCTTGTACGTGGGCGCGGACCGGCCGAGGCCGCCCAGCGGGCAGGGAACAGCGTGGAGGTTCTGCTGTCCCCGCCGAGAGTGTCCCTATGACCGGCTCAGCGCGGCGTTCAGTATTGCTCGGTCTCCACGAAACCCGAGTCCGTGTCGTCCTCCGCACCGAGTGCGGCGGCGGTCGGGTCGAATCCGGGCGGGCTGTCCTTGAGACCCAGGCCCAGACCGGCCAGCTTCGCCTTGACCTCGTCGATCGACTTCGCACCGAAGTTACGAATGTCCAGCAGGTCGGCCTCGGAGCGGGCGACGAGCTCGCCCACGGAGTGGACGCCCTCACGCTTGAGGCAGTTGTACGACCGGACGGTGAGGTCGAGGTCCTCGATCGGCAGTACCAGGTCGGCGGCGAGGGCGGCGTCCGTGGGGGACGGGCCCATGTCGATGCCCTCGGCGTCGATGTTCAGCTCACGGGCCAGACCGAACAGCTCGACCAGGGTCTTGCC